>NZ_JABKAV010000026.1 GCF_013377905.1 Hymenobacter terrestris | reverse complement strand
ACTGTGGCGTGCATATATCGGCACGACGTAGGGGCGGGACTTTCCCCCGCCCGTCGTTGAACGATCCAAACAAGGCCCGTTCGAGGGCGGGGGGGGACAAGCCCCGCCCCTACATCGACCTCCCCAACTTGGGGTTAAGCTGCTGTTTGCTATTCGCTTCTATATAAGTCCTTCGCTGCGCTCAGGATGACCGTACCTTTGCCCCTTATCGGCTCCCTGCTTCCCGAGCCACTCATTCGCTTCCACCCCATTGATGCCGCTGCACTCCCTCTCCCCTGTTTCTGCCGAGGCCCTGCTAGGGCTGTGGCACCTCACGGAACCGGCCGACAAACTCTGGGAGTTGCTGCCGAGTCCGGCGCACTATCTGGCCCGGTTTCCCGACGGCCGCGACGAACTGCGGGCCCGGCAGTGGCTGGCGGCCCGTGTGCTGGCCGGGCAGCTGCTGCGCGAACTAACCGATGCGCCCACCCCGCTCGAAAACGACCCGAACGGCCGGCCCTATTTCAGTGGTTTGCCCGCCTTCGGGGTGTCGTTGTCGCACTCGGGCGAGTGGGTGGCGGCGCTGGTTGCCCGGGGTGCCGCAGCCGTTGGCACAGATATTGAACTCATCCGCCCAAAAGCCCAACAGCTGGCCCGGCGGTTTCTATCGGAAGCCGAACAGACCGACGCCGGCAACGATGCAGCCAAGCACTGCCTGTACTGGAGTGCCAAGGAAACGCTCTACAAGCTGCATAGTCGCCGGGGGCTGGTGTTCAAAGAGCAATTGTTGCTCAATCCGTTTGAGCGGCGGGAGGCAGGTGTTTTGACGGGACACCTGCTGCTAGAAAACTCCCGCCGCCAACACCAGATTCATTATTTTCAGCCCACCCCCGATTACGTGCTCACTTACTGCGTAGATGCTGCGTAAGTGAACCCGCTCACCACCTCACCAACGTCCCTATGTCTTTCCGCCGCATTTCCCTGCTTGCCGCCGCCACGCTGTTGTTCGGCATCTTCGCCGTTAGCTCGGCCCGCGCCCAGGGCAGCCGCTCGGTAGCCGATTTCAGCCTCAAGCAGAACAATACGGAAGTGAGCCTGAAAAGCTACACCGGCAGCAAGGCCGTGGTCGTGGTGTTCATCAACCAGACCTGCCCCTTCTCGACGCTATACCAGAACCGGCTGGCCGCTCTCAGTGCCGACTACGGCGGCAAAGGCGTGCAGTTCCTGTTCATCGACACGCCCATTAACGTGGAGGCGGCCATTGATGCCAACGAGAAAGTGAAAGTGAAGGCCAGTGGCAGCGCGGCCCTCCCACTGCTCACCGACGAAGGCCAGACGGTGAGCACGCTGCTGGGTGCCACCAAAACCCCCGAGGTAATTGTACTGCAGCCCGTCAGCGGCGGTTTTGCGGTGCGCTATAAAGGGGCCATCGACGACAATCCGCAGGTGGAGAACTACGTGAAGGAAAAGTACCTGGCCCAGGTGCTCGACAACCTGCTGGCCGGCCGCGCCGCCGGCGTAACCGACAAGCGCGCCGCCGGCTGCCTGATCAAGCGGTTCTAAACCTCTTTCCCTATAAACGGCCACGGCCGGCCCGCATATTAGTGCAGGCCGGCCGTGGCCGTTTATAGCTTTGCTACTTACTTATTCGTTGGGGTCAGTGTCGGATGGCTGCGGGTCGTCGGTAAGTATGGTCAGCAACTGGCCGACTTCCACGGCTTTGGCGGGCTCCTGCAGCTTCTCGAAGCTGAGCTGCAGATTGCGTAGGGCCCGGCGCACGATGTCGAGGTGGGTGCAGGGCTCGAAGAAGATGTCGTTGGGCGTGAGGTTGAGCTGCTGTACGTAGTGTTCGATATCGGTGCGCGAGAGCACCAGGCCACGGTTGTAGCAGTTGATGTAGAAAGGCTCCAGGGGCGGTTCGAGCTGGTAGGTGAGCACGAACAGGTTGGGCAGGTTAACACCGAACACCGGCAGCTTAAGGCGCTGGGCCACCAGCAGATATATCACGCAGAGCGTGAGCGGGTTGCCGCGCTTGGTTTCCAGCACCCGGTGCAGCATGGAGTTGGCCGGCGAATGGAAGTTCTGGGTGTTGGCCGCGAACTTATGGGCCCGGAAGAACACGTGGTTGAGCGTCTGCACCTGGTCGGCGGGGTGCATTTCGGGCTGCAGCAGCGTCCAGACCTCGAAACGTAGCTGCTCAATGGCCCGGTTCAGGCTCTGAAAATCGGCATCGGGATACTGATAGGAGTTCAGCAGCCACATGCCCTCCAGCAGGTTTTCGGCCCCTGCCTCGCGCCACACCCTAAAGCGCTGCTGCAGGCCCTCAAACTGCAAGTGGTGAATCAGGTCTTCGAGGCGCTGCTGCTGGCGCGGGTCGAGGCTTTCCTCCCAGCTTTCCTCCAGAAACGGGATAATGGTTTCGCCCAGCGTCTGGATTTTTCCCTCCACATGGGGGGCGCTTTCCGGATCGTCGAGCAGGGAAATAAGGGCCTTGATTTCGCGGTTGGTCATGGACGGAAGCGGGCGGCAACTAAAGCAGGAGCAGACAAAATAAGCGACTAAACACAACCGACGCCGTTTTAGTGGGCAGGTTGCCGGTAGCTAACACGTTGGCTGGGCCGTTTTGTTCGGTTGGCAGCAATGGCCGGAAGCAAACCAGAGCCGTAGCGTGTGTGGATGGCTGGTCGAAAGCACGCCATGCAGAGTACCGCGAAGCCTCTCGCGTGCTGACGTTGTAACGATATTGTAACGATAAGCCAACGTCAGCACGCGAGAGGCTTCGCGGCACTCTCCGTAACGTTCCATTCGCTAGCACAATTAGATAGGCGGTAGCGGCCGGACGGCTTACCAGGGCCGCGCTACTTTCCACGCGGCTTTCAAACCACCATGCCCTGCTGCCTACCGGCGCTGCCGTTTATAGCCGAATGAACCGGGGGTCCGAGCCAGCCTTGGGGATTTTGTAGTCCTTGAGAAACGCCTTGAGGGCCTTGGGGTCGTGGCCGAAGGCAGTTACCTCAGCCTCCAACTGCCGGATTCGCTGTTCCAAGCTGGCCTTCATCTGCAGGAAATCCAGCTCCATGGCAGCGGGGCTGCTGGTGTAGAAATACTGTTTACCGGTGAAGCTTTGCAGGCCCATCTGCTCATCGAACAACTGTTGGTCCAGCTCCTTGACCTGCTCGCGCAGCAGCTTGTTGAAGTAGCGCAGCTGGTCTTCGGCCAGGCTTTCGAGGTGGGCCTGATCGATGCGGTTCAGCTCCAGTTGCAGCCGTAGCAGCGTGAGAAGCTCGTTGGCCTTGTAGGCGGTAGTCACGCGGGCCAGCAGCTCGGTTTTGCGGATTTTTTCGTCCTCGTCAGGCTCCCGGTCGGGGTGCAGGTGCTTCACCAGATCCATGTACAGCGTGCGCACGGCTTGGGTGATGTTCTGCTCCTCAGCCTTCTTTTTGTCGGCGGCGGCCTGCTGCGTGGGGCTCTTTTTGCGCTTGCTCCGGCGCTCCTCGGCCTCGGCTTCCTGCTGCTCGTAGGCCTCCTGCCGGGCGGCCATCTGCTGGGCCACATAGGCCTGAAACTTCTGGGGCGTGCTCACATCCACCCCTTCCTCGAACTCGATGCCGAACTGCTGGCGGTACATCTGCTTCATCATTTCGGCCGTCTGGGCTTCCAGGTCGGCGTCCTCCGCCTCCAGAGCCGCCGCTTCCTCGGGCGTGGGTGGCGGGTCGAGCAGGTCGAAAATGGGAGCCAAGTCGTCGTAGCCCCGGTCAAGCAGGTCGGCACACTTGTCCACTACCAGATCCACAATTTTAGTGCGCTCGGTTTTGGTGAGCTTCTGCTGTTCGTAGGCCTGGCCCAGGGCCCGTACCATAGCGGCGCGCTGGTCGTGGTGCCGGGTTTGCAGGGGCCGGTACTCGTTTTGCACCCGCTGGCGCAGCTTGTCGGCGGCCGCCCGGAACTCGCTCACCTCGGTTTCGAGCTTAGTAATCTGCTTGGTGAGCCGGTTGAAGGCCTTTTGCTCCTTGGAAAGCGCGTCGGAACCCTTGCCTGCGTTCGGAATATGCACGAGGGCGGGCGCGCCATCAGATTTCTTCTTGGCCATGAGCGGAAACTGCTAGGTTGAATGACCAAATTACGGCGTTTTACAGTTTTGGCTCCGGTTTACCTGTATCCCTACAGGCCTCAGCCTGCCGTTGCGTTCAGCCCAAGCATCCACCCGGTCCGCCGAAACGCCAGCGGCCCGCCGCTCCGGGTGGAACTGGCGGGCCGATAGTTTTATTTATTCATTCGGAAGCGGTTTGAGCTGCATTTCCCTAATTAACCACTTCTCTGTGTCTTGCGTCGGCTTGATAGTTTTGAAGTAGGAAAGTCCTGCTGGTATGGCCACAACAAAGAAAACAAAGCCTGTCCTTTCCAATAAAGTGATGGATCTGTACACACCATTAATAGTTATTTTTTCACTTAACAAAAGGGAGAAAAGCAGAATGCTGCCTACTATAAAACTGAGGAACATGGTGGAGTATGACGGTTTAATATCCAGACTCACCTGTACAAAGTCAGCATTCATAATTTCTCCCTTCACCAACGGATGAATTTGGCCATTTATGCTCCCACCACGCTTTTTAATTGAAAAGCACTCATCATCAACCTGAACGTCATAAGTATTGCTTTTGAATGTCCATATCTCAGATTTTTTTGATGAGAGGTGATCTAAAAATTGATATATCTGCTCTACCGTCAATGACGACTTGTAGGAACGATGTATCCTGAATGGTATTTTCATTTTCTTACGCTACCAATCACACCTGAATAACGCCCACGTTGTAGGCCTTTTCAATCGGCGCGTGGTTGGCCATGCTGATGCCTTGGGAAATAACCTTGCGGGTGTCGCGGGGGTCGATGATGGCATCGACCCAGAGGCGGGCGGCGGCGTAGTAGGGCGAGAGTTGCTCGTCGTAGCGGGCCTTAATCGTGTCGAGCAGCTCCTTTTCGGCTTCGGGCGTGATTTCCTGGCCCTTGGACTTAAGCGAGGCCACCTGAATCTGGAGTAGCGTGTTGGCGGCGGCCGCGCCGCTCATTACAGCCAGCTGGGCCGTGGGCCAGGCCACGATGAGGCGCGGGTCGTAGGCCTTGCCGCACATGGCGTAGTTGCCGGCGCCGTAGCTGTTGCCCACAATCACCGAGAACTTAGGCACCACGGAGTTGGCCATGGCATTCACCATTTTCGCGCCGTCCTTGATGATGCCGCCGTGCTCACTCTGCGAGCCCACCATGAAGCCCGACACATCGTGCAGGAACAGCAGCGGAATTTTCTTCTGGTTGCAGTTCATAATAAACCGCGCCGCCTTGTCGGCCGAGTCGGAGTAGATGACGCCACCCATCTGCATGGCGCCCTTCTTGGTCTTCACGATTTTGCGCTGGTTGGCCACGATGCCCACCGCCCAACCGTCGATGCGGGCCAGGCCACACAGCAACGTCTGGCCATACAGGTCTTTGTAGGGCTCGAATTCCGAGTTATCCACCAGCCGGTTGATGATGTCCATCATGTCGTAGGGCTTGGCGCGGTCGGCCGGCAGCACGCCTAGGATTTCCTCGGGATTCGCCTTAGGCGCAACAGCCGCTTTGCGCGAGAAACCGGCCGTGGCCTGGCCCCCGAGCTTATCGAAGATGTTGCGCAGGTGGTCGAGGCACTGCTCGTCGTTCTCAAATTTGTAGTCCGTGACGCCCGAAATTTCGGAGTGCGTGGAGGCCCCGCCCAGCGTTTCGTTGTCGATGGATTCGCCGATGGCCGATTTCACCAAGTAGGAGCCCGCCAGAAACACCGAGCCGGTGCCGTCCACAATCATGGCCTCGTCGCTCATGATGGGCAGGTAGGCCCCGCCGGCTACGCAGGGGCCCATAATGGCGGCCATCTGCACAATGCCCATCGAGCTCATCACGGCGTTATTGCGGAAGATGCGGCCGAAGTGCTCCTTATCGGGGAAAATCTCGTCCTGCATGGGCAGATATACACCCGCCGAATCGACGAGGTAGATGATGGGCAGCTTGTTTTCGATACTGATTTCCTGGGCCCGCAGGTTTTTCTTGGCCGTAATCGGGAACCAAGCCCCGGCCTTCACGGTGGCATCATTGGCCACTACCACGCACTGCCGGCCCTGCACCCAACCAATCGTTACCACCACGCCGCCCCCGGGGCAGCCGCCCTCATCCTGGTACATACCGTCGCCGGCAAACGCCCCGATTTCCACGCTGTCCGCCCCCTCATCGAGCAAGTAGGCAATCCGCTCGCGGGCCGTGAGCTTGCCCTTGGCTTTGTGCTTGGCCATACTTTTCTCGCCGCCACCCAACGCCACGCGCTTGTTGCGCTGGCTTAGTTGAAAGATGAGTTGCTTGAGGCTGTCTTCGTTTTTGTTGAATTCGAGGTTCATTGCGGGTGGGATGGGAAGTGGGTGGGTAGAATTGGGTAGTGAGAGGCCCGAACGAGATAATTAACAGAGCGGTGTCATACTGAGCTCGTCGTAGCCAACAGAGTTACCACTGCGGTAAATATGCTTCGACAAGCTCAGCATGACATCGCCCTCCGCATTCAGTTCAGATCATTTTAGACACCAGTTAAAACCAAAGAAATCCGCCTGGGTGGGCGGATTTCAAAGGTAAGCAGATTGGCGGAAGCCGGCCGGGCTATTTTACCGTTTTGGTTTCCAGTTCGGTTTCGATAACGGTGCCATTTGGCTTGGTAACCGTGGTTTCCACCTCTTTCTTGGATTTCTTGCCGCCACCGAATACCGAGAAGTGCACGTATTTCTTGGGGTTGGCCTGCAGGTCGGAAATAAGGGCGTTGGAGCTGGCGGCGGTGGCGTTGAGGTTGCGGTAGAGCGTGCTGTCGTTGAGCAGCTTGCCGAGCGAACCCTGCTGATCGGTGAGCGAGCGGTTGAGGGCCGTAACGGCGCTTTGCGCCTCAGTCATGGTGTTGTTGAGCTTACGTACGGCCGGGCCGATGGGCGCGTTTTTGAGTGAGTCGCTGAGCTGGGCCATGTTGGCGGCAATACGGTCGAACTTAACACTGGTTTTGTTGAGGTCGCTCGTGAGTTGGGCCATGTTGCTGGTGATCTGGTTGATGTTGCGCTGGTTGAGCAACAGCAGATTCTTGACAGCCTCGGTGGCGGCCTGGCTGTTGAGCAGCGTGGCCTGCAGGCTCAGGCGGGCATCTTTGTTGAGGAACGCATTCACCTTGGTCAGCGTCGAATCAACGGTACCGAGCACCGGCAGAGCTTTGGCCTGGAAGGCATCGGTGAGGCTGGCCACGGTGTACGACTTCAGCTCCTCGCCGCCATTAAACACCTGGGAGTTGCGACCCAGAAACAACGTAATGGTTTTCGAGCCCAGCAGCGAGCCGCTCAGGCTGGCCACTGTCGAGTCGCCCACCGTTACGCCTTTCTGGAGCTCCACCGACACTTTAACGCGGTTGCCTTCTTCGGGCAGCAGCTCCATCTGCTTCACTTGGCCCACCTTAATGCCGTTCAGAATCACGGGGTTGCCGATGGCCAGCCCGTCCACGTTATCGTATTTGGCGAAGTATGTGCGGTCCGACGAGAGGATATTACTGCCTTTCAGGAAGTTGAAGCCGAAAATGAGCAGCGCCACGGCCACAATGCCCAGCAGGGCTACTTTTATTTCTTTGGACACGGGAGGTCGCGGTTATATGAGGGAGAGAGTCAGCAAGCGGGCCCGTAGTTGCACGGGCCGGTTAGTCGCCCGAGCCGGTTTCCAGCTCCTGCTTGTATTCGCGGAAAGCCTGGTAGATGCCCGAAGCCATATACGCCTGATTGGTTTTATCGTTCAGATAGTTCTCCTCTTGCCGATTGGTCAGAAAGCCGGACTCAATCAGCACCGCGGGCATGGCCGATTTCCAGAGCACCAGAAAACCCGCCTGCTTTACGCCCCGCGAGGGGCGCTTGAGCGTGGTGCGGAAATGCCGGTCAACCTTCTGCGCAAAGCGCAGGCTGTTTACCATGTAGGCACTCTGAAACAGGCTGAACAGGATGTGGCTCTGCGGCGAGGTAGGGTCGAAGCCGTTGTACTGCTCCTTATAATTATCCTCCTGCAGAATAACCGAGTTTTCGCGCTTGGCTACGGCCAAGTTGGCGTCGGTTTTGTGCGGGCCCATCGTCCAGACCTCGGTGCCGTGAGCCGCAGGAGTCGCGGCGTTGCAGTGGATGGAGATGAATAGGTCGGCGTTGTGTTTATTGGCGATGTTGGCGCGGTCGGCCAGCTCCACAAACACGTCGGTTTTGCGGGTGTACACCACCTTCACATCGGGCATTTTCCCTTCGATTTCCTTGCCAAGGGCCAGCACGAGCTTAAGGGCCACGTCGGCTTCGCGGGCCGAAACGCCGGTGCAGCCCCGGTCTTTACCCCCGTGGCCGGCATCGAGCACCACCGTCCGGAGCTTGTAGCGCACGGGCGGCGGGGCCACCGTCTGCGGAGCCGGCGTGAGGGGAGAAGTAAATTCGGCGAAAAGAAGAAGGCTCGCCACACCCAGAGCGACAATATTCCGCACGGAGTTCGTTAGTTGAGGTAGCTACCGGCTACCTTTGCAAACCGCCACAAAATAAACGATAAATAACTACGTGGCCCTATTCGCGCCTGTGTTTCATCTCTTAACACGCTTATTCGGGCTTCGGCCAGCACCAGTGGTGCTGCTTACGCTGCTGTTGAGCCTGGGGTTGCTCATGCCCCCGGCCCAGGCGCAACAAACGCCGACGCCTACCCGGCAAAAGCCGCTGCCCGATCAGCAGGTGCCCAACCCAACGCCGCCGCCGGGCACGCAGGTGTCGCCGAGCACCAACGCGCCGGGCGATGTGCGCCCGCTGCCCACCATCGTAAACCCGCCCAAGCCCGACGGCCGCGTGCGCACCGATACGACTACCACTGGCCTGCAGGTGGGCGGCACCCCCGATTCGGTGCTGCTGGGCGCGAGCCCGGGCCGCAAGGGTGCCGTGGAAACCACCGTGGTCTACAAGGCCCAGGACTCCATCCGGTTCGAGGTGCAGAACAAGCGCGCCATTTTGTACGATAAGGCCGACGTGACTTACGGCGACGTGAACCTGAAGGCGGCCCTGATTACGATTGACTATGCGCTCGACTTGGTAACGGCCGAAGGCGCCGCCGACTCGACGGGCAAAGTACAGGACCGGCCGCTGTTCACGCAGGGAGCCGAAACTTACCAGGCGGGCCGCATCGACTACAACATCAAGAGCAAGCGCGGCCGCATTACCGATGTGGTAACCAAGCAGGGCGAGGGCTTTATTCATGCTGAAAAAATCAAGCGCCAGCCCAACGGCGACATCGACGGCCTGCGCGGCAGCTACACCACCTGCAACCTCGAACACCCGCACTTCTACATCAACGCGTCCAAGATGAAGCTCATCCCAGGGGAGCAGGTCATCACCGGGCCGTTCAACCTGGTTATCGGGGATATTCCGACACCGCTGGGCTTTCTGTTCGGCTACTTTCCCACGCCCAAAACCAACAAGCGGGCCTCAGGCCTCATCATCCCCACGTTTGGGCAGGCCGCCGACAGGGGCTTTTTCCTGCGCAACGGTGGCTACTACTGGGCCGCCAACGAGCACATTGGCGTGCGCCTGACGGGCGACATCTACGCCGGCAACAGCGACCGGTTCGGGGGCTGGCGGGGTACGGCTGAGATGCAGTACATCACGCGCTACAAGTACGACGGCCTGTTCACGTTCAGCTTCAACTCGCAGCCCATCGAGAAAATCTTCAACAGCACCGACGCCAACACCAACCCGACCTATACGCCGCCGAGTTCGTCCAACTCGTTTGCCCTAAGCTGGCGACACACGCCGGTACCGCGGCCGGGAGGCGGGCGGTTTTCGGCCAGCGTAAACCTGCAATCGGCCAATGGTGCGTACCAGCGTAGTGCGACTTTCAACACCCGCAACTACCTGAGCGCTTCCTTCCAGTCGAACATCAGCTACTCTAAGCAGCTGCGCAACGCCCCCATCAACTACGCGCTGCAGCTCAGCCAGACCCAGGACACCCGCTTGGGCACGATGACGGCCAACCTGCCCGACCTAACGGTGGGCCTGGCCCGGCAGTACGTGTACGATATTCTGAAAATCAGGCCCCGCAAGGCTTACGAGCAGCTGGCGTTTTCCTACAACCTCACCTTCCGGAACAGCCTGACCAACAACGTGCCGGCCCGGCTGCTCAACAGTGGCACCATTCCGCTGCTGGGTGGCTCGCGCGACCCCTACATTACGCCCATTAAGCTGGGCAACCTGAACCAGTTGCTGCGCAACTCCCAGACGGGCATGAAGCACGACTTCAACATCACGCTGGGCAGCTATACCGTCAGCAAATTCAATATCAGCCCCGGCATCACGTACAACGAGGTTTGGTATTTCAAGCGGCTCGATTACAAGTACAACCAACTGGCTCGGGCCGTAGAAATTGATACGACAGTCAGCTTCAACCGCCTACCCACGGGCTCAGCTAACCTTAACCTCAACACGTCGTTCTACGGCACCATTATCCGCAAGGGTAACCGCAAGCTGCAGGCACTGCGCCACAAGGTTACGCCCAGCGTCGGCTACAGCTACGCGCCCAAGAATCTGCCGGGCGCGGATGCGTTCCAGACCTTACGGCTGGACGGCCTGCGCGACCCCGCTACCGGCCGCCTTTACTCCTCGGACAGGCAGTATATAGAAAACGGTGGGCTGCTATTCCCCCAGTTCAACAACTTCATCTACGGCGTACCGCTCAACAGCTCCAACAACCGGCTGTCTTTCCAGTTGCAGAACTCGGTGGAACTGAAGGTGCGCAACTCCGACGATACCACCGGCACCACCCCTTTTAATAAGGTGACCCTCATCCGCGACCTCACGTTCTCGGGTGGCTACGACTTCGAGCGGGTTGGGGGCTTCAACCTCGACCCCTTTTCCTTCGCCTTTAATACGGAGGTGGCCCGCAAGCTCACGGTGTTCATCAACGGCCAGCTCAGCCCCTACCAGCAAGACTCGCTGGGCCGGATGCTCGACAAATACCTGTGGCAGCAGTCGAAGGTGCGGCTGGCGCGCCTGACCGGCGCCAGCATGAACTTGGCCTACCAGTTCAATCCCAGCCAGGGCAACCGCAAGTCGGCTGTGAAGCGCGATGTGGCCCCCGTAAACGACCCGCAGCTGGGTGCCGTTACGCCGCTCAACCCCTACGAGGACTACGTGAATTTCGAGATTCCCTGGGAGTTGAATACGGCTTTTGCCCTCACCTACCAGAACCAGGGCCCGTTGCCGGCGCGGCCCGGCCGGGTGCGCAAAGGTCCCTACACGGCGGCCTCGCTCAACCTTAATGGCTCGGTAAAGCTCACCGAGTCACTGCGTTTCGGCTTCAGCTCCAACTACGATTTCGTCAATAAAACGCCCGCTTTCACCCGCCTCGACCTGACCAAGGACCTGCATTGCTGGCAGATTAACGGTACCTGGACGCCCTTCGGTCCGGCCCGCGGCTACTTCGTAACCATTGCCGCTAAATCGGCGCTATTGCAAAGCCTCAAGCTGAGCCGCAACCGCACCTTCCTCAACAACCTGTAGCGTTTTTAGCTGCTGGCTGCCAGCTGTTAGCTGGTAGCTTTGTTCGTATCTTCTGAAAAAACCGCAGCTTTGCTTTCCCAATCCGGTAAGGCCCGGCAAGCTTGAAGCCGACCGATTGCGTTGCAGCTTGCAATGCGCCTGCTACTTGGTCGTGAGCACATGCAAGTTGTGCGGCTTTACAGGGAAACGGAAGCACTATTCAGAACCTCAGCTAACAGCCATCAGCTATTAGCTAACAGCTAAAAAACATGTCTCAACACAAGGAAGTGAAACTCGTGACCACGCACCAGCTGCTGGCCATGAAGGAGCGCGGCGAGAAAATCTCCATGCTCACGGCCTACGACTTCTCGATGGCTCAGATTCTGGACGGTGCGGGCATCGACGTGCTGCTCGTCGGCGACTCGGCCTCCAACGTGATGGCCGGCCACGAAACCACGCTGCCCATCACCCTCGACCAGATGATTTACCACGCCCAGAGCGTGGTGCGCGCCGTGAAGCGGGCTTTCGTAGTCGTCGATATGCCATTTGGCTCCTACCAGGGCAACTCGTCGGAGGCCCTGCGCTCGGCCATCCGCATCATGAAGGAGTCGGGCGGCCACGGCATCAAGCTGGAAGGTGGGGCTGAAATCAAGGACAGCATCACCCGCATCCTTACGGCCGGCATCCCGGTGATGGGCCATTTGGGCCTTACTCCGCAAAGTATTTATAAATTTGGCACGTATTCGGTGCGGGCCAAGGAAGAGGTGGAGGCGCAGAAGCTGATTGAAGATGCGCTGCTGCTGCAGGAAATAGGCTGTTTTGCCCTCGTGCTGGAGAAAATTCCATCGGGCCTGGCCAAGCGCGTGGCCGAGCAGCTCACCATTCCCGTCATCGGCATCGGGGCCGGCCCCGATGTGGACGGGCAGGTGCTGGTAGTGCACGATATGCTGGGCATCACCAAGGAGTTCAAACCCCGCTTCCTGCGCCGCTACGCCGACCTCGGCGACGCCATGCACGACGCCGTGCAGCGCTACATCCAGGACGTAAAAGCCCGCGACTTCCCCACCGCCGACGAAGCGTATTAGTTTAATTAGCAATGAATAATTAAGAGTCAATAATTGGGCTTGAACTCTGCTATTATCCGCACTTAGCGGAACAAAAGAGCATTTTTTCAATTCCCAATCATCAATTCTTAATTATTAATTAATTCAAAAAGTGAATCGTCCGAATTTGTGGTCGGAGCGGAAGGAAATTCTGTTCGAAGACAACCATCTGCTCATCATCAATAAGCCCGCCGGCCTGCTCGTACAGGGCGACTCCACCGGCGACGAGCCGCTTTCCAATAAGGCCGAGGAGTACCTGCGCTTCAAGTACAAGAAGCCAGGTGCCGCCTTCATCGGTGTGGTACACCGCCTCGATAGGCCGGTGAGCGGCGTGGTAGTGCTGGCCAAAACCAGCAAGGCCCTGAGCCGCATGAACGAGCTATTTCGCGACAACAAAATCAGCAAAACTTACTGGGCCCTCACCGGTAAGTGCCCCTCCCCCATTTCGGGCCACCTCACGCACTGGCTGGTAAAAGACCCTATCCGCAACGTAACCAAGGCCTACTCCGAACGCCACGGCCAGGGCCAGAAGTCGGATTTGGACTACCAGGTAATGGGCGAGGCTGGCAACCGCTTTCTGGTGCAGGTAAGCCCCATTACGGGCCGTCCCCACCAGATTCGGGTACAGCTAAGCACCGGCCTGGGCACCCCCATCGTCGGCGACGTGAAGTACGGCTTCCTGGCCCCGTTGCCCGACGTAAGCATTGCCCTGCACGCCCGCGAACTGCAGTTCAAGCACCCGGTAACTCAGGCAGATATGCGCATCGTAGCCCCGCTGCCAGATGTAGCGCACTGGCAGGCCTCCGAAGCGTATTATTAGGTTGGGATAGCACGGTGTAGGGGGGGCTTGTCCCCGCCCGCCGTTCGGGCCGATGGCGTGGTTGGAGGGACTCGTTGAAACGGCGCAAATTGCGGGCGGGGACAAGCCCCGCCCCTACATCGTTCTGCGTAATTGGGAATTTATGGATGAGGTGGCCTCCGCCAAGCCCAACAACATTATGGCCTTTTGGGCAGGGAAATTGCACTGGCGGTAGGGGTAGCCGTAGTTTTGCACCACAGTCGCTGAACTTATATAGCATTTCCACGCTTTGCTGGCTGTACGCTCCGGCGGCCCCTCCCTAAGACCTCCTCACTTTTTCTGCCCTTTTCAATGGCAATACTCGTTTTCTTCGTCGCGCACTACTACTTGTCGCTGTTCACGCAAACGTTCTACCTGCACCGCTATGCGGCGCACAAGATGTTTACGATGAACAAGTTTTGGGAGAAGTTCTTCTTCCTGTTCACCTACATCTGCCAGGGTTCTTCGTTCCTGTCGCCGCGGGCCTATGCGCTGCTGCACCGCATGCACCACGCCTACTCCGACACCGAACTGGATCCGCACTCGCCGTTGTACTCGTCGAACGCTTTCACCATGATGTGGAAGACCAAGAACATCTACAACTCCGTACTTAACCGCGACTATGCGGCTGCTGAGCGCTTCGAAGGTGATTACCCCGAGTGGAGCCTCATCGAAAACCTGGGCGATAAGTGGTACTCCCGCGTGGCCTGGGGCACGTTCTATGTGCTGTTCTACGTGAACTTCGCTACGGCCTGGTGGCAGTTCCTGCTGTTGCCGCTGCACTTTCTGATGGGTCCGATTCATGGTGCCATCGTGAACTGGGGCGGCCACAAGTATGGCTACCAAAACTTTGACAACCACGACCACTCCAAAAACACGTTGCCCTTCGACTTTTTGGCGTTCGGCGAGCTGTTCCAGAACAACCACCACAAGCTGCCCATGCGCGTCAACTTCGGCGTGAAGAAGTGGGAGGTTGACCCCACCTATGCCTTCATCTGGGCCCTCGATAAGGTGAAAGTGGTGAAGATTAAGCGCAAGTGGCAGGAAGACGTGCAGATGGCCGCCTAGTCAGCTGTTAGTCCGCTATACGAAAAAGGGTTTCTCCGTGCGGAGAAACCCTTTTTCGTTGGTCTTAGGCTGGCCGAATGGAAAGGAATGGATTTGAATCTGCGCAATGCTTTCAATCCGCCCAAACTGTGAGTACCTTTGCACCTCATTTTCAACCAGACGCACGGGATGCGTCGCTTAACCCAACCGGTTTATGGCAGTTAAAATCCGCCTCGCCCGCCGCGGCCGCAAGAAGGCCGCAATGTTCGACATCGTTATTGCTGACTCGCGTGCTCCACGTGATGGTCGCTTCATCGAGAAAATCGGTACCTACAACCCCCAGACCAACCCCGCTACCATCAACTTCGATGGCGATAAGGCGTTCGACTGGATCATGAAAGGTGCCCAGCCCACCGATACCGTACGGGCTATGCTCTCGTACCGTGGTGTGCTTTACCGCAAGCACCTGCAGCTGGGTGTAATCAAAGGCGCTATTTCGCAGGAAACTGCCGACGAGCGTTACACCGCTTGGAAGGAAGACAAGGACACCAAGATTGAAAGCAAGCGCACCAGCCTCGGCACCGCCAAGGATGAGGCTCGCCAGCAGCGCATGGCTGCCGAAACCAAGGTGAAGGAAGCCCGTTCGGAAGCTCAGCGCGCCAAGCAGGCCGCCATCGATGCTGCCAACGCCCCGGCTCCCGTAGCCGAGGAGGCCACCGAAGCCACTTCGGAAGCCGAAGGCGAAACGACCGAAGCTGCTGCTTCGACCGAAGAAACCACCGAAGCTGCCGCTGAATAGTTTGTGAGTTGAGCAGTTGAAGAATGGTGTTGCCGTAATGGCCTTCCCACCTTCAACTGCTCAATTTGCATAGCTAACCGCTCCATCTGCTCCAATCCATGAAAATCGACGACTGCTACCAGCTGGGCTCCCTCGGGAAGCCCCACGGCCTGAAAGGGTTTGTGGTGGCGTTCTTCGATGTGGACGACCTCAACGACTACCGCAAACTGCAAACGGTATGGCTGGAAATGCCCGCCGCTCCCGGCAAGCTGGTAGCCCACGGAGTCGAGAAATTTCAGCCCCAGACCGACAACAAGGTTCTGTTCAAGCTGAAAGGCATCGACCGGATTGAGGACGCCGAGCCCCTGCGCAACGCCAAACTCTGGCGCCCGCTGGCCGAGCTACCCGCTCTGGCCGACGACCAATTCTACTTTCACGACGTGGTAGGTTACCTCGTGGTGGATGAGGCACTGGGCGAGCTGGGCACGGTGGAAGCCTTCTACGAGCTGCCCCGGCAGGACGTGCTGGGCATGCGCTACCAGGGTCAGGAAGTCCTGATTCCGGTGGTGGATGAGTTGATCCTACGCGCCGACCAGGCGGCCCGCCGCCTACTGGTGAAGCTGCCCGACGGTTTGCTCGACGTGTACATGACGCCTTCCTCGCCCAACGACGAGCAGGATTCAGACGACGACGAGCCGGCCGCGTAACCGTTCAACTGATGCGGATCGACATCGTTACGTGCCAGCCGGATTTGCTGGTCAGCCCCTTTGCGCATTCCATCGTGAAACGCGCCCAGGAAAAAGGTCTGGCCGAAATCCACTTGCATGATCTGCGCCGCTATGCCATCAACAAGCACGGCCAGATTGACGATTATGTATTCGGAGGTGGGGCCGGCATGGTGTTGCGCGTGGAGCCAATTGCCGCTTGTTTCGACGAGCTGCTGGCCCAACGTACTTACGATGCCATCATTTACCTCACGCCCGACGGCGAAACCATGCGCCAGCCGCTGGTCAACCGTTTGTCGCTGGCCGGCAACCTGCTGTTGCTGTGTGGGCACTACAAGGGCGTCGATGAGCGGATTCGGCAGGCCTACATCACCCACGAAATCAGTGTAGGCGACTACGTACTGAGCGGGGGTGAGTTGGGTGCCGCGGTGCTGGTTGATGCCGTAGTTCGGTTGCTGCCCGGCGTGCTGGGCAACGAAGAATCGGCCCTGAGCGACTCGTTTCAGGACAACCTGCTCTCGCCGCCCATTTATACCCGGCCCGCTGAATGGCGGGGCCAATCGGTACCAGAAATTCTGCTTTCGGGCAACACTCCGAAAATCGACGTCTGGCGCCACGAACAAGCCCTGGCCCGCACCCAACAGCGCCGCCCGGACCTATTGGAGTAGTGAGCAGGAGAAACCAGCCGGCAACTGCCAGCCTTCCACCACCTCACGATTTCACCATTTAAAAACAGAGCGCTATATTTGCGCCTCTTTACCAGAAACCCCCGGGGCGGCGCGACCGTCCTTTATCGTCTTTTCAACCATGAGCGTACTACTCGATTTTATTGAGCAAGAGTCCCAGGAGCGCCGCGCCAGCTTCCCCCGTTTCGCTGCCGGCGACACCGTTAACGTCCACGTGAAAATCCGCGAGGGCAACAAAGAGCGCGTGCAGCAGTTCCAGGGCGTTGTAATCCAGCGCAAGAACACCAGCACTAACGGCGAAACTTTCACCGTGCGTAAAATCTCGAACCAGATTGGTACCGAGCGGATTTTCCCCCTCCTCTCGCCTAACATCGAGAAGGTAGAAGTTATCCGTCGTGGTAAGGTGCGTCGCGCCCGTCTGTACTACCTGCGTGGCCTGTCGGGCAAAGCAGCTCGTATCAAGGAGCGTCGTTTGAACGCCCCCAAGCCAGTAGCCGCTGCGTAAGTAGCGCTGCTTCCAGCATAAAAAGAGCCGGCTCTCCTTGCGGAGGGCCGGCTCTTTTGTTTATCTGTTTATCATCCTACCATAAAAAAGGACCGGTGAATAATCTGCGCCTGAAGCGTAGACTATCCACCGGTCCTTTTTTATGGTAGGATGATATCAGGCAGGAATTAATTGTTCTGCGAATCCTGCTTCAGGTCCTGGGCAGGCGTGTTGTCGTTGCCACCACCGCGGAGCTGCTTGGCGGCGGCGCTCAGTGCTTCGCCAAGTTTAGTGATGCGCTCGGCCGTGTTCGGGTTCTCAGCAAAGCTTGCGGCGGCCAGCGTATTGGTACCTAAGCGGCCCATGAGGCGGGTAACGGTATCCTGGTTGACGGCACCGCCACCGAAGTGGGCCTTCAGGTCCTGCAGGTCGACTACCAGCTGGTGCAACTCAGGGTTGTTGGTATCCTTGAGGTCTTCAATCCAGCGCTGGAAATGGTTATCAAGGCCGGCACGGCTGGCTTCTTCTTGGAGGTCGTTGCCGAGTAGCGTAGTAGCGCCGTCGAGGTGAACCTGGTGTTGGGTATCGTCTTTAGGGATTTTGTGGAAGGACATGCGAAAGAATGGTTAGACTGCCTCTTAGGTGGCAGCGTGGAGAATACTGTTTGTGCAAACGCGGGCAACTGGGAAAGGTTGTAGCGCATCTTGTGGCCCGAGAGGCTACATTTGGTCTCTTTTTCTCCTGGCTCTCCCCTTCCGCTCTGTTTCTGCATGAAAACAATCCTTTACCTACTCTGTCTGCTGGCGCTGCCAGCCCTGGCCCAGCAGCCCACCACCGAATGGCAGCAACAGGCCAATTATTCTATCGATGTAACCCTCGACGACCAGCGCCATGAACTCATCGGCCGCGAGGAAATCATGTACACCAACAACTCGCCCGATGTGCTGCCCTTTATTTGGTTTCATCTCTGGCCCAATGCCTACCGCGACAATAGCACGGCCTTTGCCCACCAGCAGCTGCGTAACGGCAACCGGACGTTCCAGTTCGCTACGCCCGCTCAGCGCGGCTTCATCGACGGACTGGAGTTTCAGGTAAATGGCCAGCCCGCCCGCCTCGAGTTCGACGCTGACAACCCCGACATGGCCCGGCTGCTGCTGCCTCAGCCCTTGGCGGCCGGCGCCAGCATCACTATCACCACGCCCTTCCGGGTGAAAATTCCGGACTCGTTTTCCCGATTGGCGCATGTGGGCCAGCACTACCAGATAACTCAATGGTACCCCAAGCCCGCCGTATACGACCGCAAGGGTTGGCACCCAATGCCCTACCTCAGTCAGGGCGAATTCTACTCCGAATTCGGCTCGTTTGATGTGCGCATTACGCTGCCGGCTAACTATGTGGTGGGGGCCACCGGCGTACTGCAAAACCCCGACGAGCTTGCGCGCCTCGATGCGCTGGCTGCCATCGGAGCCAGCAAGAAAACGGCCGAGGACTTTGGCACCGACCTTAAATTCCCGGCTTCGGCTCCCGAAACCAAAACCCTGCGCTACGTGCAGGACCGCGTTCATGACTTCGCCTGGTTTGCCGACAAGCGCTTCAACGTGCTCAAAAGCGGTGTTACGCTGCCTTCGGGCCGTACGGTCACCTCTTGGGTGATGTTCACCAACCGAGATGCGCCACAGTGGATAAAAGGCCTTCAGGACGTCAATGACGCCCTCACCTACTACTCTCGTTGGGTAGGTGAGTACCCGTATGCCTCCGCTACGGCCGTAGACGGGATCATGAGTGCCGGCTCGGGCATGGAATATCCGATGGTAACCGTGACGCCGCCCGCGGCCATTGTGCACGAGGTGGGCCACAACTGGTTTTACGGTATTCTGGGCTCGAACGAGCGGGATTTCGCCTGGATGGATGAGGGGGTGAACACGTATACGGAGAACCGCATAGCTGAACGCGACACGGCCGTCGGCGGAATGATGGGCTTTCTATCCAAGTGGCCCCTAATAGAAACTGCCACGGGCATTGCCGACTTACCGGCCGTTTCCCTGGATCGGTTGCCCGTTGCCGCCCTCGCGTCGCGCGGCTTCGACCAGCCCGTGAGCGGGGTTGCATCGGCTGATTACGGCCGTTTCAACTATAACATCATCACGTACTCGGAAACGGCGCTGCTGCTGAAATACCTGGCCGGTTACCTCGGGCAGGAGCAGTTTGATGTGGCCATGCGCGCCTACTACCAGCAGTGGCAGTTCCGCCACCCCTACCCCGAGGATATGCAGGCCGCATTCGAGCGGGCAACGGGGAAAGAACTGGGCTGGTTTTTTCAGCAGATGCTCACGAGCCAACATCCCTACGAGGCGGCCCTATCGGATTTGCTGGTGCAGGGCGAAACCCTGAAGGTGCTGGTGCGCAACGATTCGCCCGCCCCGTTTGCCGTGCCCGTTTCTACGCTCGATGCCCAGGGCCGGGTGCTGGAAACCAAATGGACACCCGCTTTCGGCGGCACCGACGACGATACGCAGGACGAAACCCAACTCGACTTTCGCGCCACCGACGCGGCGGCCGTGGTAATCGATGCGGGCTACCTCACGCCCCAACTCAACCGCCGCGACGACCGGATGAAGGTCGGCGGTGCTTTTCGGCGCATCGAACCGTTGCACCTGCGCCCCCTGGCCAGCCTGGAGCGCTGGGACCAGCAGGCTATCAACTGGATGCCGGTGCTGGGAGTGAATACCTCCGACAAGTTCATGCTCGGGGTCGCCTTCTACAACAACCTGTTGGCCCCCAAACGGCTGAACTACCTGGCCATGCCGATGTACAGCTTCAACCGCCGGGAGCTCAATGGCATTGGAAGCCTGACGCTGAACGTGCTGCCCCAGACCCTGACCCGCCAGCTGCTGACCAGCGTGCAGCTGACCCGCTTCGAGCGCTACCGCAAAATTGAGCCTAGCCTGACGCTGCACCTACCCCACTCTGCTTTCAACCGGGCCCAGCACCTCGTGCGGTTTGCCAATACCAATATCCGCGACCAAGACTCCCGCCAGACCACCAGCATTCAGACGCTGGAGTATCGGGTGCGCGACGGCAACGCCCTGCAAAACTGGTCGGGCCACGTGGAGCTCAATCAGCTCAGCCCCAACGCAGAATCGGAAAATACCAGCCAGAACGCGACTTTGTTGCGGGCCACTGCCACCTACGGCCGCTACTACAACCCCACCAAACAGATCCGCGCCCGCTTGTTTGGCGGCGCCTTCCTGAACTCGGGGAAGGATAGTCCGTTTGCCATGGGCTTGAGTGGCAGCTTCGACTACCGCCGCCAGACGATGTTCCTGGACCGCCAGCAGATTTCTCACACCTACCCTGCCCAGCTGCAACAAACCGACGACCGGGACGGCGGATTTAAGGCCTACCTGCCCGTGGCTTCCCAGAAGTGGCTTACTACCCTGGGGCTCGAAGCCGATTTGCCTGTTATCCCGCTGGTAGTTTTTGCCGATTTTGGCTTGGTAAACCGGGCCAGTCAGTCGAGTTCGGGCCGTGTGAATGGCTACTACGATGCCGGTCTGGTAGTGCCTGTAACCAAACTGCTGCTACCCATATCCAATAATATCCTGCGCCTTTACCTGCCTCTGGCCGGCAGCCAGTACGGCAACGGGCTACCCGGTAGCCGCAAGGAGTTCACCGACCAGATTCGTTTTGTTTTCCATCTGGAAGAACTGAGTCCCTTCCGCGCCCTGAACCAGTTCCTGGCCCAGTAGGCTAGCCCTGCTTTATGGCTCTCCCCCCGACGCCCGGTTCGCATTACGCGGCCGGGCGTTGTTGTTCTGCGGGCTTACATGGAAGTCCCTTTGCTGCAATTATCGGTAGTGAAATCTGATTTCAGCACAGTAATTCAGCTGCGTTGCGCCATCCGGTTGCGGTTGCGCCCTTTTGCCAGTACTTTGCCGCCATGCGCCGAAGCCTCTCTATTTTCTGCCTGCTGCTGGCCGGCTGTGGCCCGCAATATGCCGATATACCCACTTTCTCAGCCGATCGGAAGCTGCTGCAGCTGGTGGTGGAAACGCCGGCCGGCACCAACCACGAGCAGCGTTATAACCCCACGACAAATGCGTTTGAGCCATTGAGGCTGGCGGGGCTGGCCGCAGTGGTAGAGTTTCTGCCCGCGCCCGGCAACCTGGGCTTCATACCCGGTACCAGCTCACCCGATGCGGCTAAAGGCCAGCCGCTGCCGGCTCTGCTACTAGCCGAAAGTCAGCCCACCGGCACCGTACTCGAGGTGTTGCCCGTTGCCCTGCTCACGCTCGATATGGATGGGCTGCTACGGCCGGTGGTGGTAGCCGTGCCGGCCCGGCCCAGCCAGCGCATCCTGCCCCAGGCTACCGATTGGGCCAGCCTGCAGCGCACGCATCCCTCGGTCAGGCCCTTTCTCGACCTATGGTTCCGTAACAGCGCCTCTAACACGCGTATCGTCGGCTGGAAAGACGAGAAGGCTGCCAGCCAGTTAATTCGTCAGTGGATGCGGTAGCTGATGTGGCAGGCAGGCCTCTCACATAGCCTCTGACAGAAAACGCCCCACCGGATAGACCGATGGGGCGCTTTCTGTCAGAGACTATGTGAGAGGCTACAACCCGGAAAAGGGTGGCTCCGACTAGCTTATTGGATCTTGTTGAGGCGCTCTTTTACGGCCTCCAGTGCAACGCGCATGTTCACGATGTCGGCGCGGGCACCTTCCTGCTCTTTCAGGTTGGTATCAATCTGGTTGTTGAGCTGCAGCAATTCGGAGGCGTTCTGGGCCAGCTGCTGCTGAATCTCCATTTTCTTCTGCTTGTTGCGCTCGATTTCCTTCTTGTAGGCATCAGCCTTGGCAATAACCGCAATGTGCTGGTTCTGGGCCTGCTCCAACGACTTTTCAGCCGACATTACCTGCACGGCCATGTCTTCGCGGTAGAGCTTTACGGAGAAGTCCTTGAGGTAGCCCTCAGCCGCTTTCCACTGCACGGGCGTGGCGTCCTTGCTCAGGTAGGCGTTGCCTAGGTCAATCGACCACCAAATGGTGGTACCGGTTGGCACGGCGTCCACTTTGCTGATAACGCGCACCGGCGTTTTAGACAGTGCGTCGATTACCACGCCGTCCATGGTGTAAATGCCTTTGTCGGACTTTACCTTGCTACCGAACTGCTCGTCCAGCTGTTTCTTCCAGGAGTCCTCTACTCTTTTGCTGTCGAGCTGCATGGAAACCCGCTGGCCTTTGCGGGGAATGCCTTTAATGGCCATCTCGGTTTCGTCAACCTGGGCAGTCTGTGCGAAGCCGGTTACCGACGATACCAGCACCAGCAGCAGCGGAAAAAGTATGCTTCGTTTCATAAGGAGAACAATTGATTGAAAAAGAAAAGCTTGCGCAACAGAAGTAAGATTTGGAAAAAGACTTTCCGACTGACCAAATTTAACCAGCCTGTCTGCATGTTGCTACACCGTCGATTGTTTTTTTTCAGGAAATTAGACTTTTAGGGGAAGATTTATATATCAACTTATTTATATGATAAACTTATGCACAGCTCCCGTTACCTGAACAAAAGCTTCCCCGTAGGGGTTGCGTGCTCACTATGACCATAACTATCTGCCGCCAAGAGCACTTCAATGCTGCCCACCGCCTGCACAACCCCGCTTGGTCCGACGAGCGTAACCAAGAGGTATTCGGCAAGTGCAACAACCCGCACTACCACGGCCACAACTACCAGCTTATCGTGCGCCTGACGGGTGAAATTGACCCGGAAACGGGTTACGTGTACGACATGAAGAAGCTGAGCGACCTCATCAAGCGGGAGATTCTCGATACCTTTGACCATCGAAATCTGAACCTGGATGTAGCCGATTTCCAGACCCTCAACCCTACGGCCGAAAATATTGCCGTCGTAAGCTGGAACCGACTACGGCCCCACCTGGCCGGGAACCTGGCTTTGTCGGTTACGCTGTACGAGACCGAACGCAACTTTGTAGAATACCATGGATAACCTGCCGCTGTCGGCAGCAGCTACAGTTGGCAAACCTGCCGCTGTTGCCGCCGCCGACAACCAATTTCCCGTCGACCTGCGCACCCCGTTACGGGCCAATGCGTTCGAGCTAAGTGAGGAGGCTAAGATTGAAGCCATCAGCGGGCATTTCCGCGAGATAATGCAGGTGCTGGGCCTGGATCTGAGCGACGACAGTCTGGCTGGCACGCCTCGCCGGGTGGCTAAAATGTACGTGCAGGAGTGGTTCCGGGGTCTCAACCCAGATTATCGGCCTGAGGTACGTTTGTTTGAGAACCGCTACCAATACCGGCAGATGTTGGTGGAGCGCGACATTACGCTGTTTTCGTGTTGCGAACACCACTTTGTACCCATTATTGGCAAAGCGCATGTGGCCTATCTGCCCGGCGAGCATGTGGTGGGCCTGAGCAAGCTGAACCGGGTAGTGCAGTACTTTGCCCGCCGCCCCCAGGTGCAGGAACGTTTGACACGCCAGATTGCCGAGGAACTCAAACAGAGTCTGGGTACCGACGATGTGGCCGTGCTCATTGAGGCCGACCATCTGTGCGTAATGAGCCGGGGCGTGAACGATACCAGCAGCAGCACCCTCACGGCCGAGTACGGCGGGGCGTTCGGCCAGGATGCTGCCCTGCGCCAGGAGTTCCTGCACCTGATAGGCAAATGAGCTGTTAGCTATTAACGCACAGGCCGGAACTGCGTAGTAGCTTGCAGCCTCGATTACGATTTTTTACTTCAAGACACCAGCTAACGGCTAACAGCTGCTAGCTATCAGCTTAAGGATTGCTATGTCGCGTAAGGTTCTGATTACGGGAGGCACCGGAATGATTGGTACGCGGCTGGCTGAAATGCTGATTGACGGCGGCTACGAGGTGGCCCTGCTGAGCCGTACGCCCGGCGACAACCGCTACTTCAGCTTCCGCTGGGATCCACTGGCCGGCTCCATCGATCCAGCGGCCGTGCCCTACGCCGATTACATCGTGAACCTGGCCGGCAGCAGCGTGTCAGATGGTAAGTGGACGGCGGAGCGCAAGCGGCAGATTCTGTCGAGCCGGGTGGCCGGCACACAGCTACTGTCCCAGGAATTACGCAAAGTCACTCATCACGTACGTGGCTTTATTTCGGCTTCTGCTATCGGGATTTATGGCGACCAGGGCGACCGGTTGCTGAGTGAGGATACTGCCGCCGCCTCCGATGACTTTCTGGCCAATGTGTGCCGACAGTGGGAAGAGGCCGCTGAATACGTGCAGCAGGAGGGCATCCGCACCGCTATTCTGCGTATTGGCATCGTGCTCAGCCCCGAAGGTGGCGCGCTGGTGCCACTAGCCCGCACCGTGAAGATGATGGCCGGCGCCCCGCTGGGTTCGGGCAAGCAGTTCATGTCTTGGATTCACCTCGACGATTTGTGCCGGCTCTTCATTAAGGCCATCGAAGATGAGCAGTGGCAGGGCGTGTACAATGCTGTGGCCCCCAACCCGGTTACCAACAAGGAGTTCACCAAAACCCTGGCCGATGTGCTGCACCGCCCGCTGGTGCTGCCCAAAGTGCCCGAGTTCGGCCTGAAGCTGATGATGGGCGAGATGAGCGAAATCGTGCTGGCCTCGCAGCGGGTCAGCGCCGAGAAGGTGCTGGGCCGCGGCTTCCGGTTCGAATTCCCAACCCTGAAACCAGCCCTAGAGTCGTTCTACGGCGACTAGTAGTAGCCCCGGCACGAATGATGCGGCGACTATTGCTTCTCTGCTTGGTTGGGGTTGCTGCCTGTCAGCAGTCCGGGCCGACGGTAAACGATAGTTCCGCGTTTTTGCGAGCCGGCACATACGTCGGACTGGAAAGTATGGGCTCCATCGACCAAGATATAACGCCCGATGACACGACAGACCGCTGGTTTCACGAAAACACGCTAACCATTCGGGCCGACTCCGTATTTATCGATAAGGTGCCCGTCAGCTTCGGCGGGCATATGACGAAAGGTTCTAAGCAGTATTCCGCTTCCGATGGAGGCTTTTACACTTACCGGGGCAAAATCAGGCGGCTCCGCTCAGGCCAGCTTAGCGTCAGAATCTTGTTGGTTGGCCACGATTACGTGCTAGCCCCTTATTCCCTTAAAAATCAGGCAGACACGGCCTTTCTAAAAACCATGGACGAGGCCACACAACAGGCCCGCTTCAAAGAGTTTTACGTCCCCGATTCCTCCTTCTGGAAACGAGAATTCCCACTGCTTTCTCGCGGCAATACGCTGGTGCTTGATAGCGTAACGTATTACCGACAACCCGCCAACCAACCTCTGAAACCATGACGGCTCGCCCCTACATCCTAGCTGAAACTACTTGGCAAGCCGTCAAAGACACTTCGGTAGAAGTTGTTGTGTTACCCTGGGGCGCTACCGAGGCCCACAATTACCACCTGCCCTACGGCACCGATAACTACCAAGACGAGTATGTGGCTGCGGAGGCCGCCCGCCAGGCCTGGGAGCAGGGCGCGAAGGTACTGGTGCTGCCCGCCGTCCCGTTCGGCGTGAACACCGGCCAGCTCGACATTACGCTTGACATCAACCTCAACCCCAGTACCCAGCTAGCCATTCTGCGCGACATAGTGCAGGTGCTGGCTCGCCAGGGCATTTCAAAGCTGGTGGTGCTTAATGGCCACGGTGGCAACGACTTTCGCCAGATTCTGCGCGAATTGCAAGCCGAATTCCCGACCGTATTCCTGAGCACGGCAACCTTGTTTCGGATAGTCGATCGTAGCCTGTTTTTTGAGGCCCCCGGCGACCATGCCGACGAGTTGGAAACGAGCGTTATGCTCCATATTGCGCCCCACCTAGTGCGGCCTTTGGCCGTAGCCGGTTCGGGAGCCGCCAAGCAATTCCGCATCCGCGCCCTGCGCGAATGGGCCTGGGCCCAGCGCGAATGGAGCCAAGTAACGGCCGACACCGGGGTAGGCGACCCGGCATTGGCCACTGCCGATAAAGGAGCCGCTTTTCTGGCAGCTGTTACCAGCGCGCTGGGGAAGTTTCTGCAAGAATTGGCTGCCGCCGACCCGGCCGACATGTACGAATAGCTTTTCGTCGTCTACGCTACCGAGTATTCGCGGCTAGGCCTCAGTTCCGGGCCACCACTGGCAGCGAGCTGCCAATGAACTGCCTCACCGCTTTTAAAGCTTGATGCTGTCGGGAATAGCAATGACGCCTTGGTTGATCTTCTCCAGTAAATCATCCACCACGAGGCTGTCGACGGGTTCGGGGCGGCGGCGGGGTTCGGCCGTAACGCACGTGTACTTCTTGTTGATTTTGACTGTCGGCTGGGGCAAGGGGCCCATTCGGAGGTCGAGCTCGGGGTCTTTGTAGAGTTTTTCCATGTAGGTGCCGAAGATGGGCAGCGCCGTGCGGCCGCCTTCGCCCTGTTGCGAGCCGACGAAGTGGATGCTGCGGTCTTCGCCACCCACCCACACGCCGGTTACCAGGTCTTTGGTGATGCCCATGTACCAGCCGTCGGAGTAGTTGCTGGTGGTGCCGGTTTTGCCGCCAATCTGATTGTTTTTCTTCCAGAGGTCGTAATCCCAGAGAGCCTGCGACGTGCCGCCGGGCTCCTCCATGCCGCCACGCAGCATGTAGGTCATCAGCCAGGCTGTTTCGGCCGGAATCACGCGCTTCTGGCGGGGGTCGAACTGCACCAGCACGTTGCCGTTCTGGTCTTCGATGCGGGTAATGAGCATAGGCTCGGGCCGGAAACCCTGGTTGACGAACGTGCTATAGGCATTCACCATCTCGTACACACTTACATCACCACCCGAGCCCAGACCGATGCTGGGCACGCCCAGCAGCTTGCTTTTGATGCCTACTTTGTGGGCGTACTTGGCCACGTTGTCCCAGCCGACTTTCTCGGTGAGCTGGGCCGTAACCGAGTTCACCGAGCGGGCCATGGCGTAGCGTAGCGTCATGTTCATGCCGGTGTACTCGCGCGTTACGTTGTCGGGCTTCCACTCCATGGGCTCGCCGTTTTCCACGTAGTTGATGGTCACGCGCTCATCCCGAATTCGGTCGCAGGGGGCGTAGCCGTTGTCGATGGCCGTCAGGTACACAAAGGGCTTGAAGGTAGAGCCGGCCTGGCGCTTGCCCTGCTTCACGTGGTCGTACTGGAAGAAGCGGTAGTCGATGCCGCCCACCCAGGCCTTGATCTGGCCGGTGTAGGGGTCCATCGACATCAGGCCGGCGTGCAGGAACTGCTTGTAGTAGGCCAGCGAATCGAGCGGCGAGAGCAGCAGCGTGGTGTCCCGGTCTCCTTTCCAGGTAAATACCTTCATGGGCCGCTTGGCGTTCAGGGCCGAATCGAGGCTGGCCGGCTGGCCCTCGTAGCGGGCAGCCAGGCGCTTGTACTGCTGGGTGCGCTTCATCTGGGTTTCGATGAAGTTGGGAATCACGTTGCCGTCCTCGTCCACCCAGGGGTCGGTGCCGCGGTTGCGCCAGAATCGGTCGAAGGCCTGCTGCAGGCTCTTCATCTTCTTGTCCACCGATTCCTCGGCGTGGGTCTGCATGCGCGAGTCGATGGTGGTGTACACCTTCAGGCCGTCGCGGTAGAGGTCGTAGCCATTCGCCTTGCACCACTCGTTGGCCCGCTGGCTGATGGCGCTGCGGTAGTAGGTTTCGGGCCCATCCACGTGCTTTTCGACCTGGTACTGCAGCACGATGGGCGTGGCCTGCTGGGCAGCTACCTCATCGCCAGACAGCACGCCAGCCTGACCCATGCGCGTGAGCACCAGGTCGCGGCGGCGCTTGGCGGCTTCGGGGTGGAACTGGGGGTTATAGGCCGTAGGGTTGTTAAGCATGCCCACCAACATGGCCGCCTGCTCGACGGTTAGTGAATCGGGCGAGGTGCTATAGAACGTTTTGGCGGCCACCTTCACCCCGTAGGCCTGCGAGCCGTACTCGACGGTGTTGAAGTACAGGGCCAGAATTTCGTTTTTGGTGTAGCGGCGCTCCAGCTCCACAGCCGTGAGCCACTCCTTGGTTTTGCTGATAATGGTACCCACCAGCGGCACCCGGCCCAGCGCACCAGTGTTTTCTTTGCGACGGGTTTTGTAGAGGTTTTTGGCCAGCTGCTGCGTGATGGTGGAGCCCCCGCCCCCGTTGCCACCCGTCGCCACGCCCGCCACGGCCCGGGCTATAGCAATAGGGTCGATGCCCGAATGATCCTGGTAGCGCGCATCCTCCGTGGCAACGAGGGCCTTAATCAGCCAGGGCGACATCTTGCTGAGCGGCACCGGACTGCGGTTTTCGCGGAAGTAGCGGCCCAGCAGCACGCCGTCGGCGGTGAACACCTGCGAGGGCCGCTCTACGCGCGGGCTCTCCAGCTCCTCCAGGCTCGGCGACTTGCCGAACAGGAACATGAAGTTCATGCTTACCAGAATCGGGTAAAGCAGAAATATGCCCAGTCCCACCACAAAACCGGCCCACAGTAGCCGGGAAACGCGGTTGGGCCAGCGCCGCCGGGGACGGGCAGCAGCAGCAGCGGAATCAGTTGGTTGAGGGCTTTGGGAAGCAGACATGCAGGGCGCGGAGTAGCAGGCAGCACCGGGCAAGCCGGCAGCGGAACCGCAAATATACCAGTTGCGGCCGGCCCGCCCGAAACGGTTCAGTTACTGGTTGGCCAATTCGCGCACCGCCGCCCGTTGCGTAGCCCAGGTGGCCAGCACCAGCAGCAGGCCCTTCAGCCCGTCGAGCAGCAGGTTGTCGAAGCGCCCGTAAACGAGGTATAGGCCCAACCCAATGCCCATCCACCAAAAGCCCAGCAGGTAGCACAGGGCCGGATAGCCCGTATGGCGCCGCCACACCCACACGATGGCCAGCATAATAGCCAGACTCACGAACAGTAGCAGCCAGGCCAGTACAAAGGCCAGAAACCGCGTATCGGGCGTAACGCCGACGCCGAATTTCGCCAGCAGCATTTCGGGAGCGAAGAAGCCGCCTACGGTCAGTATCAGTTCGAAGAGCAGGGCCACAATGAGCAGAATCAGCAGGGCAGTACGGGCCATTAGGCGGGATGTCAGGGGCTGGCGGAGTTGCTAGGCGCCGTGACCGGTAAGCTAGCGAAATTGCTGCGGCTACCGTTGGGCTACCGAACCCAACTTATTAGCTCGACCAGCAATAATGAGAAGATCATTATGGAGGAAAAAACTGCCACCGTGTAGGCCCCGATGGTGGCCAGTTGCCAGAGCCGGCGCCACCACCACCGTTGCACGTTCCGCCGTACCTGCCGGGCCACATGCCCCCCCAGCCACGGCAACGCTCCAAGACTGAGCACGAGCAGGGGTATGAGCAGTTGTTTCGCCCGCGGATGATGGGGCCACAGCTCATCCTCAAAACCCAAGTTGAGCAGGAAAAATCCCACCAGCCCCAGCACCAGCCACGCCAGGCGCGGCACGGCCGGCAGTAGCACCTGCCATACAAATTGCCAAAGCTGGCTCGCATGTGATGTGGTCGGTCTCATTGCCCGAGCGGGTTTAGCAGCAGCCAGCCGGTCCCCAGCAGCAACAGGAGCAGTAGGCTACTCAGATGGAATAGTACGCAGAGCCAGAATACGAAATCGGCCTGGTAGCGGGGCCGGTCAAGGAGCGAGGCCGGGGTATTAGGCAGGGCCAGCGGCAGCGTGGCCCGGTAAAGCACCACGGCGTTGGCCCCCGACACCACCCCCGCCACCAGCAGCGGCTGCTGCCAAAGCCGCACCAGCGCAGCGAGAGTGGCCGTGTCGGACGAGCCCAGCCGGTACCAGCCGGGTATCTGCCAGCTCATCCAGAGCACGGCCCCGGTGGCCAGCAGAACGGCCAGACAGCGGCCGGGAGAGGTAGGAGTAGCTGACTGCATGCTCATCTAGCGTGTCGCCACCGTTGCCGCGCCTGAGCCCCAAAGCAGCATCACGTGCAGCAGCGTCCAGAGGATGGAACCCAGCAGCACGGCCGCAGCGGGCAGCACCACGGCCAGCAGGCGGCGGCTCCGCTCGGGCGGTGTGGCGGCCCGCTCGCGCCAGACAAGCAGCGTGGCCAGGATAACGATGCTGGCCACGCACCAGAATAGACCGAGGAAAGTGAGGAAGAAATTCATGCTTTCAAATTGTTGGCTATCAGCTGATGGCTGCTAGCTTTCGATGGACGATTTCTCTGAAATTGATCAGGCAGAACAGAGCCGACAGTTAGCCGCTACTGGCTAGCATCTGCATAAAAGGCCGCCGATTCAGCCCCAGTCCAGCTTTGCCAGGTGCGTTGGCGCTTGTAATTCAGCTGCCAGGCAGCGAGACGGCGCTGAATGAGGGCGCGGGCCTCGGCGGGCGGGGCCGTTTCTTCGGTGTAGGAGCCGGGCGGGCTGATAATGATGCGGCTCATGCCATCAAGTACCTGCTGGCGGGCGGCCAGCTCGGGCAGCACGCGGGCAGGCATTTCGAGCAGGAACCCGAGGTCGAGGGTGCCGAAGCGGGCGTTGAGGTTGTAGCGGGCAATCCAGATTTCCCAGTTGCCCAGGGCCAGTAACAGCAGCAGCCCGTAGGCGGCCAGCGAGTTGAGGCGCACCAGCGCAAAGGCCGAGCGGCGCTGCCAGATTTTGAGCAGCACCGTAACCAAGCCGAAAAAAGTCAGCAACAGAAACCCGTACACCCCAATGCGCTTGTAGGCCAAGCCGGTGTACTGGATGTAATAGTAGTTGCGCAGCCCCACCGACACCATCAGCACCGCGTTCTGCACCACCCAAATAGTAGCGCCCCAGCGCAGGGCCGCCAAACCGGGCTGGTAGAAGTTGAGGTTGCGCCGGAAAAACCACAGCACGATACCCATGGCCACCAGAATGCTGAAAATGAGCACGTAGGTACCCTCGTGCACGAACTGGGTGAGGTCGAACCCCGGGCCCGGCACGAAACCGAACCAAATCCAGCGGATGTCAATGACGTTGACGACCAGCAGCAGCGCGTTCACTAGGCCGAACACGGCCAGCGCCGCCAGGTATTCCTTGCGCAAATCGAGGGCTTTGCGGTTGAGGTTCCGGAAGTCGGGCCGGCGCACGCCCAGCGAAGCCACCCGGTCGCGCTTCCGCCACACAAACTCGCCCATCCGCGACTCTTGGTCCTGGAAAAAGTGCAGCGGCACGACCACCAGTGCTCCGGCCGTAAGCGCGAAACCAACCGAAAAAAACAGCACGTGCAGGATAGAAATAGCGGGCAGTAGCGCCAGCAGCCAGTCGCCGAGCCAACCCAGCACCTGCCCGGCCAGCGCCTCGTAGCGCGGGTTGGCCAGCACAAACAGGAAGTGGAAAACCACCAGCACCGCCAACGGCGCCAGCAGCAAACGGCCGTAGAACCGCGTGCGACCCCAGCGGCCCGCTCCGGCGCTGGGCAGTCGCAGATATGGCAGCAGCCCCGGCAGCACCCGCGCCGCGCCACCCAGCGCCGTGAGCAACGCAAAAGCCAGCAGCCGCAAATGGGGCTGGTTCACGAAGCCCAGCAGCATAACCAGCGAAGCCACGCAGGCCAGCCAGGCCGCCGCCGAGCCGTACCACAGCACGGCGCCCGCGCTCAACAGCGTACCAGCCAGCAGCAGCCGGAAATAGCCCGAGCGCCACGCCGCCGCGTGCTTCGGTAGCCCCACCAGCGTAGCCGCCACCACAAACAGCGTGTATAGCGCCAGATTCAGGCCCACGCCCTGCCGGTAGAACAGCACGTCGAACAGCACCGCGCCCAGTGGCAGCAGCAGTTTCTGAAGGGCCGTGAGGGGCAGCGGAATGCGGCGGGCCGTAGTGGCGGCAGTAGCAGGGCCAGCAGCGGGATTTACGGTGAATGTGGTCATATCAATTTATTTAAAAGAACTTTGTATTTCAAAGTTGAGAGACAAAAAAAGAGCACTACTATCCGCGCAACAGTTTTTCCAGCGTCGCCAGATGTTCCTGAAAAGCCGTTTTGCCTTCCTTGGAAGCCGAATAGGTAGTATTAGGCTTCTTGCCGATGAATTGCTTGCTGACACTCACGTAGCCTACTTTTTCGAGAGCTGCTACGTGGCTGGCGAGGTTGCCGTCGGTCAGGTCGAGGGCTTCCTTAAGCTCGGTGAAGCTGACCACCTCGTTGGCCATGAGCACCGCCATCACGCCCAACCGCACCCGGTTGTCGAAAGCCTTATTGAGCGTGTGAATCAGGTGCTTCAAGGAGGTGAATTGATAAGGTGATGTGGTGATGAAAACGTCATTCAGAGCGAAGCGAAGAGTCTCGCGCGAAGTCGTTGATTTACAACTACAATGTCAGCAGGCGAGATTCTTCGCTTCGCTCTGAATGACGTGTTGAGCGTACTCACCGCTCGTACCGATTATACATCAGCAGGCCGTAGCCAATGTGGCCCAGGCCGAAACCGAGCGCAAAGAACATCAGGCCAAGGCCGGGAATCAACATAGCTACCAGCCCAAGGCCGACTTCGGTGAGGCCCAGCCACCGGATTTCGTCGAGGGTGTACTTGCTGGCGTTGAGCAGCGCCAGGCCATAGAACAGCAGCATGCCCGGCACCACCTGAGTCACTGCACCGTCTATATACAAGGCAATGCAGAACAGCCCGCCCGCCACCAGCGGAATAGCCAGGCTGACGGCCAACCGCCGGCCCAACGCGCTCCAGAGCGGCTGACCATTGCGGCGGGCCCGGCGCACCGTAAAAAACATGGCCACCAGCAGCGCCACCACCACAATGCCCGCCGCCAGCAGCAGCAGAAACGGCAGCACCGCCCGCCGCTCGGCTGCCGAGGTTTCCAGCAGCCCGAGGTAGCCGGCCTGCTGATACAGGCCCTTCAGGTACCAGTGCCCGATTCCGGCCCCGGCCAGCGCCACCAGCCCCGCCCCTACCCCGGCCAGTCCGCTCAGCGAAATAAAGCGCGACGACCGCTCCATAATGGCGCGAATCTCGGTGAGTTGGGCAAGCGGATCGGGAGTGGGCTGGGCCATATCTTCAAAAAGAACTTTGCACTACAAAGCAACGACTATTTTACCAATTCCGGTCTTGTCGCTGCTTGTTTTTTTCGACACGCCCCATTTGTAAACGGGCAGGTTAGCCCGATAGAGGTCCGAATTCGTCCCAAAATGAGTGGAGGACCCGACGCAGGTGGTGGCCGTACGGGTCTGAAACCAGGCTACAGACGCGAGGTGGAACAACTACGGACGCCCCATTTTGAAACAGCCGTTTCCCATTAAAAACCTGCTTTGGAGCAAACCAGAGCAGACTTTGGGTCCGTAAGTTTTGGCTGCAATGCTTCTGTCGCCGGCCGTTCGTCTACTCGGTCTTCGGCCCTAAATGTATCCTCTCATTTTTCTTAGCCACCACTTTTATGACGCACACCTATACTTCGGCCAACTACTCTACCATTACCCGCACCCTTATTCTGTGGTTGCTGAGCAACCTCGGCGGCACCCTCTGGCTGGTACTGGATTTCTCCTACGCACGGCTAGATGATTATTCGATTGCCTTGATGGTGGGCCTGACGGCAGCACTTGCGTCGCTGGCCATCGTGCCGCTGGTGGTGCCCTTTTTCCTGCTCATGAGCCGTCTGCAGTCCAACTGGCCACGCCGCACAATGGCGCTGACGGGTATCATCCTGTTTTTTCTGCTCATCAACGTTTTGCTCTTCGACCTCGTTCCGATGAATTCGTTGGCCGAATTGCTGCCGTTTTCGCTGCCATACGGCGTGGCGGCGGTGCTGGGTGTGTTGTGGCTCTACGGCCCCGCCCGGCACATAGCCGCCCCATCGCAGCGCCCGGCCTAGCGACCCGCCTGCGCGGGCCGGGCCGGCCAACGCAACGCCTGCTCTGCCCGTAAGCTCACGGCATGAAGCTGCGCCTGCAACTGTTCGAATTTGAGGATTTGCCCTGGTTTCCGAAGGTTATTAGGGCTGGGATGATGGACTACCTGCGGTTTATGATTTCGGCTTTGGGTACCTACCGGCCCATTGTGCCGCTGCTGCTGGCGGCCCTGCGCCACACCGGCCAAACGCGGGTGCTGGAGCTGGGGGCCGGGGCGGGCGGCGGCACGGCCGGCGTACTGCGCGACCTGCGGGCCAGTGGCCTCCCCGAAGCCCGCGTCTGCCTCACCGACCTCTACCCCCAGCCGGCCGCGTGGCAGCCGCTGCAGGCCGCTACGCCCGGTCTGGAGTTTGAGCTGGCCCCCGTAAACGCGCTGGCCGTACCCGCCGATTTGCCGGGCTTCCGCACCATCTTCTCCGCTTTCCACCACTTCCCGCCCGCCGCCGCCGAGGCCCTGCTGGCCGATGCCGTGCGACAGCGTACTGGCATTGGCGTGTTTGAGGGCGCGGGCAAGCACTGGCTGGAGCTGCTGCTGGCGGTTTCGGTGCTGCCGGTAGCCCAACTGCTCATCACGCCTTTCATCCGTCCATTCCGCCTCAGCCGACTGTTTTTCACTTACATGGTGCCGCTCATTCCGCTGTTCACCATCTGGGACGGCTGCGTAAGCATTCTGCGCATGTACCCGCCCGAAAAGCTACTGGACTTGGCTCACCGCGCCGATCCGGAAGGCACTTTCGCCTGGCAGGCCGGCAAAGTGCGCCATTGGTGGGGCCCGCAGGTAACGTATTTGATTGGCGTGCCACGGGCAGCGCGTGAAGATGGAGAGCAAGAGGAGAGCAAGAACGTCATTCAGCGCGTAGCGAAGAATCTCGCGTGCAAATCGTTGTAATAGTCTGCTCAACGATTTGCACGCGAGATTCTTTGCTACGCGCTGAATGACGTTCTTTCTTCAAATTGCACCAGCTTACCTTTCCCCCTCCCCTCACGCGCATTATCAACGACTACTTGTCACTTACCAAGTACAAAAACGCCTTTCCGCTGCTGCGGATACCGTTTTCGGTGTATCTGATGCCCGTGTTCTGGTTTGGGCTGAGCGCTTTGCGGGAGCCCTTCAGCCCCTGGCGGGCGGTGGGCGTGTTCGTGGTGCTGCACCTGCTGGCCTACCCCGCTTCCAACGGCTACAACAGCTACTACGACCGCGACGAAGGCAGCATCGGCGGCCTGCGCACGCCTCCTAAAGTGTCGGCCGAGCTGTTGCACCTGGTGTGGCTGTTCGATGCGCTGGCGGTGCTGGGTGGGTGGCTGCTGAGTCCGGCCTTTGCGGGACTGGTGGCCGTGTACCTGCTGGTGTCGAAGGCCTATAGCTACGAGGGCATCCGCCTGAAAAAGTACCCGCTGCTGAGCACGGCCGTGGTGGTGGTGTTCCAGGGTGCCTACACGTTCCTGATGACCCAGGTGGGCGTGGGGGCCGATTCGGTGCAGATTGTAGCCCCTGACAACCTGCTGCTGGCCTTGGTGAGCAGCTTGTTTCTAGCCGGCTCCTACCCGCTTACGCAGGTGTACCAGCACGCCGAGGATGCCCGCCGCGGCGACCGGACGCTGAGTCTGCGGCTCGGAATTCGGGGTACGTTTGTGTTTGCCGGGCTGGCGCTGGCGGCCGGGGCCGGGCTGCTGGCCTACACCTATCTGCGCCGCCACGAGCCCACTCACTTGCTGCTGTTTTTGGTGGCTACCGGCCCGGTGGTGTGGCTATTCGGGCGCTGGGCCTGGGCCGTGTGGCAGGATGAGGCCGCCGCCGACTTCGACCGCACCATGCGCATGAACCAGGTTTCTTCGCTGTGCATGAGCCTGGCCTTTGCGCTGATGCTGCTTTTTTAGTGCCCGGGCCGAGGACGGAACCAGCAGCTTTTCATCGGGCAGCGCGCCGACTGCAGCGGGTAGCCCCGCACGAATTTCAGGGTGCTAAACAGACTCCCAAACCACTTTAACCACTGGGTTTGTCTTTGCGTAAAACCTGCCCAAGCCCCTCACCTTCCTCCGTTATGCGCCTACGCCTGCTGCTGCTGTCTGCCCTGTTCCCGCTGGCTACGGCCTGCTCCGGCCCTACCAGCCAGCCCGCCGAGCAGGCCGTCACTCCCGAAACCGCTACTCCTGCCCCGCTCGAACCGCTCGATACCGTTCGCGCCGCTACCCTTACGGCCCAGTCCGATACGTTGCTGACGAACCGGAGCCGCCATGTATTCTCCAATCAGGCCGCGGCCGACGTGTTTTCGCTGGTACTCCGCGGTCCGGCCGTGCTCAGTGGCGAGGCCACTTTCACCATTACCACGGCCACGGGCGAAGTCATCTTCCGCGAAATCCTGACCTCGCCGGAGCTGGAAGCGGCGCTGGTGTACGAAATGAAAACGCCTACTGCCACCCAGGCCGAGCGCGAGGCCTACGTGCGCCGCCGCGTGCGGGAGTTCTTTGCCAAAGCCAACTTCCGCCGCCCGGCCCTGGCCGCCAACGCCGCCTACCCCAGCCCTGCCCCCACCAGCCCCGACCACGCCACCTGGAACGACCTGCGCCAGCGTCCCGATGCCGTGCGCTTCGATTATCTGGTGGGCAAAGAAGACCGTCGCCATCTGGCTTGGTCGCCGCTCAGCAAGCAGGTTGTGCACCTGCCATGATTTGTTAATAACCAGTCTGTAGTCGGTTACTCGGCCGCCTGCGCCAAGGCGTCGGTGAGGTTGCGGGCGAATACGTCGTAGGGCTGGAAGCCACGGCTGAGCACGTAACCCTGCGAACCGGCCCGCAGAATGATGGTCGGGAAGCCCTGCACCCCGATACGGCCCACAGCCTCGAACTCGCGGCGGACGGCCGCGCCGGTTTCGGGCAGCGCAAACCGGCGGGCAAACTCCTCGAAGTCCAGATCGAGCGCCTGCACCAGTGGCTTGTAAGTGTGCACATCGTTTAAATCCTCGCCCCGGCTGAACAGCGCCTGCTGTACGGCATGGGCAGAATCCAGCACCCGGCCATGGGCATCAAGCTGGCGCACGATGTACAGCGCGCGGGCCGGAGCCTCCGAATCCTGAAAATAGGTACCGGCCACGCCCAACTGCTTATAGGCTTCCCCAAACTGCACGCCAGTGGTCTGCTCTACCTGCGGCATGGCCCCTGCTATGTAGTCCCAACCCGCCCCGATGGGCTCGGCCTGCTCGCCGGCCAGCATGCCGCCGCTAAGCACCGAGATGGTCAGGCGGTCCGCAAAATCGGTTTGTACACGTTGCATTACCGGGCTCATACCATAGCACCAGCCACAGTAGGCGTCATAGAGGTAGAGTAACTCAGGCAGGTCGGAAGCGGGGGTAGGTTGCATAAGGGACAAAGTACCGGCGCAAAATCAGGTTAGCCAAATCAGAATTAGACTGACAGAAGCCCATTAAACAAAATAGTGCTGTCTTATTCTTATTTTGTATAATTATTCAAATTATAAATTATACCTTTTGATAATTTAATAGTATATTGGTTAAGCAAGGGCCTTACCACTGGTACGCCCTCTTTCTGCCATTTACCCTCGCTAAGCGGATGATGTATTATGAAAACTCTCTCTACCTCTCTGATACTACTGGTGGCTGTGCTACTGGTAGATATCGAAACCGCGCTGGGCCAATGCACCTACACTTCAAAGCCTGCAGGCGGCAATTTTAATAGCCCTGGCACTTGGATCGTATCAGGTGAAGGCTGCCTTGGGAGTTCCACTCCCACTACTCCCACCTCTACCGATGTCATCAAAATCGTTAGTGCGGTTACCCTTGACATAAACTTCTCTTTGTCAGGCACACCCAACGGCAAGGAATCCGGGGTAATGACTATCTCCAGTAATGGGTCGCTGAGGGAAGCACCCGAAATACTCCGTATCCTCAACATCGACCGCGGCACTTTGGACATAGAAGGTGTTAGTGCTCCTAATACGAGCCAACCACAACTGGACGTATCGCAGCTTAACGTTAATCACACCATATTGGGGCAATTCATTGCTAAGATGCGTATTGGAAGCAACTCGACTGTGAATGTTGGCTGTTTGCTGCTGGGCAATCAGGGTGGTATTGACCTTGCTCAGAATGCTCGTCTCATCGTAAGCGGCAACATTGATGTTCAAACCGGCAATGGCTCTATTAATGGTAGCGCTTTATCCTCGTCGGATCTTGCAGATGTGCATATCGTCGGGGAATTTACGGGAGTTAACGGAGGCACCCGCAACGTTTTCAGTGGCAACCTGACTTGGTGCATGGAAGGAAGAGACAGGCCCAATTGCGCTGCAACCGGACCTGTACAGGATCCACCGACAGGCGGCAATCCCTTCTGCAGGCCCCTGCCCGTTACGCTCATTAGCTTTACTGCCCAGACCCGCCCTTCTGGCGTGAAGCTCGACTGGGCGACGGCCACCGAACTCAACAACGACTATTTTGAGGTGCAGCGCAGCGCTAGTGGCCAGACTTTTGCGCCAATTAGCCAAGTACCCGGCTCCGGCACTACCAGCTCGGGCGCTACGTACAGCTTCACCGACCCGGCCCCGCTGGCCGGCTCTAGCTACTACCGCCTGCGCCAAGTAGACCGCGACGGTAGTGAAGCGTTTTCTGCGGTAGTAGTGGTTACCGGCCCACAGCAACTGGAGGCTCTCATTTACCCCAACCCCGGCGCTACAACAATTACGCTCCCCACTGGCACAGGCCAGCCCGTCGATTACCGAGTTTACACCGCTACCGGCCGCACTGTGCTTGCGGGCCGCATGGCAGGTGGTACTTCATTTGACGTGCAACAGATTCCGGCCGGCCTTTATCTAATAGAACTCACTACCGCCGGCCAGCGCCACGTCCAGCGTTTCGTGCGGCATTAAGCGCATAATGGAAATTCGCAAAAAATGCTGTTTCCTTTATGCTTCAAGTGTTGGAGCAACTCTGCCCGATCTACTTCCAACATTTCTAAGTCAGTCCATCAGCTAGCCGCATCAACACCAGAAAGCCCGTTTCGCATAGTGCGAAGCGGGCTTTCTGGTGTTGATGCGGCCAGTCTGACCGGTTTAGCCGTTCATAGCAAGCAGGAATTCTTCGTTGTCCTTGGTGCCTTTCATACGGTCTTTGAGGAACTCCATGGCCTCGGAGGCCGTCATGTCGGACATGAACTTGCGGAGCACCCAGATGCGGTTGAGCTCGTCCTTGCTCATGAGCAGGTCTTCGCGGCGGGTGCCGGAAGCAGGCACGTCGATGGCGGGGAAGATGCGCTTATTGGCCAGTTTCCGGTCCAGCTGCAATTCCATGTTGCCGGTACCTTTGAATTCCTCAAAAATCACCTCGTCCATTTTGGAGCCGGTTTCGATGAGGGCCGTGGCGATGATGGTGAGCGAGCCGCCGTCTTCCACGTTGCGGGCCGCGCCAAAGAAGCGTTTGGGCTTGTGCAAAGCGTTGGCATCGACACCGCCCGACAGAATTTTACCCGAAGCCGGCTGCACTGTATTGTAGGCACGGGCCAGGCGGGTTATCGAGTCGAGCAGAATTACCACATCGTGCCCGCACTCGACGAGGCGCTTGGCCTTTTCCAGCGCGATGGTGGCAATTTTCACGTGGCGGTCGGCCGTTTCGTCGAAGGTCGAGCTGAGTACTTCGGCCTTCACGGTGCGGGCCATGTCGGTTACCTCCTCCGGCCGCTCGTCGATGAGCAGAATCATCAGGTACACCTCGGGGTGATTTTCGGAAATTGAGTTGGCAATTTCCTGCAGCAGTACCGTTTTACCGGTTTTGGGCTGGGCCACAATCAGGCCCCGCTGGCCCTTACCAATTGGAGCGAACAGGTCGAGGATGCGGGTGCTGTACTGGGCCGATTTGGTAGACAGCTTGAGGCGCTCATCGGCGAAGAGCGGCGTGAGGTTAGTAAACGGAATTCGGTCGCGGGCTTCCTCTACCGAGCGGCCGTTCACGCTTTCCACGCCCACAAGGGCGAAGTACTTCTCGCCTTCGCGGGGCGGGCGGATAGTGGCTTTCACCGAGTCGCCGGCTTTGAGGGCAAACTGCTTCACCTGCTGCGGCGACACATAAATATCGTCGGGCGAAGTGAGGTAGTTGTAGAAAGGGCTGCGCAGGAAGCCGTAACCGCCGTCGGGCATCATTTCCAGCGTACCGTCGCCGGGAATGACGAGGTCCATTTCTGGCAGCTTATTGCCGCGCTGCTCGTTCCCGCGCTGTTCCTGACGAGGTTGATCCTGGCGGGGCTGGTCCTGGCGGCTCTGGTCGGAACGGCCGGCTTCGGCACCGCCGCCGCTCTGGCGCTCGGCCTGACGTTGCTGGCGGGCAAGCTCACGGGCGGCAAACCGCTCTTCGCGGCGCTGCTCACGCTGCTCCCGCCCATCGGGGCGGTTGCCGTCACGCTGGTTGCGGCCTTCGCGGGGCTGGTCGTTCCGGTTTTCGCGTCCCTCCCGATTCTCACGGCCTTCCCGGTTCTCCCGGCCCTCACGGCCACTGTAATTGTCAGCGCGGTCGTCGCGGAAGTTGCGGGGCTGGTCGGCGCGCGGGGCAACAGCCGTTTCGTCGGCTACTGCGGCGGCTACGTTAGCGCCGGCCACATCATCAGAAAGCGCAACGTCGGCCAAGGCAACATCGGCTAGGGCAGCATCGGAGGCCGTGATGGGCCGGCCGGCCCGGTCGGTGCGGACCCGGCGCTCGGGGCGCTGGTAGAGCTTTACCGGGCGGTCGGCGCTGCCAGGCTCCTCGATTCCGTCGGCAGCTACAGCAGCAGCTGGCTCGGCGGGCGTGGCCGTCAGGGTCACGTCAGAATAGGTAGGCGAAGGATCCAATGGTGCTTCCGGAGCCGTAGGGCTGGGAGTTGCTTCGGGGGCGGCGGCAGCCAGTTCGGCGGGTGCCGCCGGTGGCGTAGGGGCCTGCTGAGCTGCCTGCTCGGCCGCTGCTTTGGTACGGCTAGTAGCCGGACGCGCGGCCGCTTTTTTCGGGGCGGCGGCCTGCAAGGCGCGGGCAGCCGGCTTTTTAGGCGCTACTTCGGCGACTACCGAATCGGGAGCGGCAACTGGCTCCGCGGCGGGCCGGGCGGCAGGCCGCGGCGCGGGGCCCTTGGCCTGGTGGTCTAAAATCTTGTAAATCAGGTCTTGTTTGCTCAGCTTCTTGAAATTACCAACTTCAATGTTCTCGGCAATTTCCTTCAACTCGGACAGTAAACGGTCCTTTAGCTCGTCGATGGTGTACATATACGGATGTGGGGGCAAAAAAGGGAATTCGGGGCCGCGCGCGCACCGCGTAAGCGAGGCAAGGGGCATTCCGGACATCAGCAGCAACCGCGGGACGGTGCCTGATGCAGGGAAAAGCAGGAAATAGGGTAAGTGAAACCGGCTGGCGCAGGGCGAAGACGGGCGGGGCGTAAAGAATAAATCAGCTAACGGGCCCGCCGGCTAAAGCCGACTTGTATGTGCAATGTTAACGGAATATGCGGGAACTGCCAAATCGGGCTTTCAATCCGGCCACTCAGGCTGGTACGAGTGGGCAGGCAGCCACGAAACTGGCGGCAGCGGCCCCGAAAAACCCACTGGCTCTCTTTAGGCAACTGCTCGCAGCCTATACGGCGGGCGCCGCTGAAAGGATGCGGGCGGGCGCTTTGCCGGCCCGGAAATGGCCTACGCTTGGCGGTCGGAATCAAACGGCTATTTTTGGGCTTCCGAATTCGCTTTTTCTGCCCCGCCAATATGCTGCAAGTTGCCGTCCTGAAAGAAAACACCGCTGCCATGCTGGCTGCTTTGGCCAAGCGCCACTACCCCACTGCCGAAGCCGACGTGCAGGCCGTGCTCGACCTCGACCAGCGCCGCCGCGAGCTGCAAACCAGCCACGACCAGGCGCAGGCCGAAGCCAACGAGCTGGCCCGCCAGATTGGGGGGCTGATGAAAAGTGGCCAGAAAGCCGAAGCCGAGGCCCTCAAGGTGCGTACCGGCGAGCTTAAGCAGCAGACCAAAACGCATTCCGACGAACTGGCCGACACCGAGCAGCTGCTCCAGCAGCTGCTCTATAAGCTGCCCAACCTGCCCCACGAAAGCGTACCGGCTGGCCGCGGGGCCGATGACAACGAGGTGGTGCGCGAGTGGGGCACTAAGCCCGAACTGGCGGCCGACGCCAAGCCGCATTGGGACCTGATTGAGCAGTACGACATTATCGACTTCGCGCTGGGCAACAAAATTACCGGTGCCGGCTTCCCGGTGTACAAGGACAAGGGTGCGCGGCTACAGCGGGCGCTCATCAACTTTTTCCTCGACGAAGCCCGTGCCGCCGGCTACACCGAAGTGCAGGTTCCAATTCTGGTAAATGAGGCCAGCGGCTACGGCACCGGCAACCTGCCCGACAAGGAGGGTCAGATGTATCACGCCACCGCCGACGACCTGTACCTGATTCCGACGGCAGAGGTGCCCATTACCAACCTCTACCGCGACGACATTATTGCCACCGAGCGGCTGCCCATCCGCAACACCGGCTACACGCCCTGCTTCCGCCGCGAGGCCGGCTCGTGGGGCGCGCACGTGCGGGGCCTCAACCGCCTGCACCAGTTCGATAAGGTGGAAATTGTGCACATCACCCAGCCCGAAAACAGCTACGCGGCCCTTGAGGTAATGGTGGCCCACATTGAAATGCTGCTGCAGAAGCTGGAGCTTCCCTACCGCGTGCTGCGCCTGTGCGGCGGCGACATGGGCTTCACCTCGGCCCTTACTTACGATTTGGAAGTGTGGAGCGCGGCCCAGCAGCGCTGGCTGGAGGTTAGTTCGGCCTCCAACTTCGAAACCTACCAGGCCAACCGCCTCAAGCTGCGCTACCGCCCGGAGGCCGGTGGTAAAACCCAGCTGCTGCACACGCTCAACGGCTCGGCCCTGGCCCTGCCCCGCATTGTGGCCGCTCTGCTCGAAAACAACCAGACGGCCGAAGGCATCCGCCTGCCCGAAGTGCTGCACTCGTACTGCGGATTCGACACGATTGGCGGATAATTCGCCGAATGAAAGAACTACTCTTCAGCGCAAAGCCCCTGATGTCCGTGCGGATATCAGGGGCTTTGCGCTTGTAGAGCCCGTGCTTTTTAGTTCTATTGTAGCGTGATAACAATGCGCAGGCTGACCTGCAGCGTTTTTTTCTGCACGGGGCACTTGGAGGAAATGGTTTCCAGACGCTTCCGCTGCTCGGGTGTGAGGGGGCCCAGCAGGCGCAGCTCCTTGTCCACCTGTTCGAGCAGCTGGCCGGTTTCTTCACATTGCTCGCAGTCTTGCTCGTGTACGCGGCCATGGCGCGGGCGCACCTCCGCACCTTCTTTGAGCGGCCACTGCTTACGGCTGGCGTAGAGGCGCAGTGTAATGGCCGTGCAGGCTCCTAGGGCCGAAAGCAGCAGCGTAGGGCGTGCGTGGGGCCTTTGTCGAAGCCGCCTACGCTTACGGGCTCGTCGGCGAATCAAGTATGGCGGCCAGCCTGCACATCAGCCGTGAGGGACTCGGGGCTTGCTTTCACCAGTACTGTATAGTCGCACAGTTCAGGCGATGGGCATGTTTAGTTTCTGCATCAGCGCGTCGTTGGCCGGCGTCGAGTAGGCGCCGTAGGCACTCACCAGCAGCCCACGCACGCCCTCATCTGACTCGATGGCGTAGAGGATGGTTTCGTCGCCGGGGTCAGTGTCGCCCTCGAAGCGGTAGAACTCGCGCACCTGGAAATTAGCGAGGTGCAGCTTTAAATCAAGACCGGAGCAGTGCAGGTGGTCGTCGGCCAGGTTGAAATCCTGGTCGTAACCGTGTAGCTGCAAGTCGCGGATGGCTCCGCTGAGCGTGTCGTAGGTTTTCATAGCTGGTTAGGGAAAGGCCCTATCAGCGGTACACAGCCGCTCGCTAACCGTTGTGCTTTATCCGGGCGGAGCTTGAGAACTGAAAGCAAAGGGCCGCTCGTGCTTTACGCACAAGCGGCCCCCAGGAAATAAGTGGCTACTGGTCAGACTACCACCAAATTAGGATTTAGGCGTGTAAGGAAATCTCTTGGAGGCATTGCGCATCAGCGCGTTAACAGTATTTTCGGTAGAGCTGCCAACCGAGCCGCTGGCCACGTAATCGTACTTCCAGAGCAGCTTGCCCTCGTCCGACTCATTGATATTGACGGTGATGTTGGCTTGGTTGGTGGCACCCCAGGCCCCCACCAGCACGCCCACGGCAATAGCGGCCCCGTCGCTCATGGGCTTGGAGGTGCGCACGCTGGTAGTCAGCACGGCATCAACGCCCAGAATTTTGGCCAACTCCTGCGCCGAGTGGGTGCGCAACTCGTAGGATGGAATACCACTTTCGCGCAGCAGCGCATTGGTCTGCCGCACATCCTGGAACCCTACTGTGTAGCCCTGCTGCTGCGAGCGGCGCAACAACCAGGCATAAATCTGCTCTTGGTAGTCGATACCGCTTTTGTCTTCCAGCTCGTGCATTTGCTCGGCCGTGGTGTTGCGGGCCTGGTTAGGGCGTAGCTGCATGGTAACCGCCGCGGGCAGAATGGCGATGGTTTTGTGCCGGGGCGTGTACGAGCTGAAGTCCTGGGCCAAATAAATGGTAGGAGAGCAAGCGGTCAGAGTGGAAGCCGTGGCCATAAACGCCCAAAGGCGCAGAGTAGAAATTTTCATGCAATTTAATTTAAAGAAGACAAAATTTTAATTTGTTCGTTATCAGACCAGATAGCGACAAATCTAGCATTTCTTCTTTTCATTATTTCAAGATTTCCACTCAGCAAGGCAACTTTATTTTCTAGCGTCCGTCTGGGCCGGGCGGCAGGTCGAACACGATGTCGTGCATGCACTTAAAATGGCCTTTGGGGCACTCGGCAAACCCAATTTTTGAGCAGGGCCGACAGCTCAGGCCCTCCACTTCCAGCACCCGAAACTCGGTGCGGTAGGGGTACATGCCGAACTCGGGCACGGTGTTGCCCCACACGCTGAAAATCTCTTTTTGAAACGCCGCCGCTATGTGCATCAGCCCGGTATCGTGGCTAACGACCAGCTGCGCCTGCCGGACCAGCGAGGCCGATTGGTTGAGGTTGAACTTCCCGCAGGCGTTGTAGATGATAGTCCGGCGGGCTTGCGGGCCTGGGCTTTTGGGGAAATAGTAAGGACTCTCCGGAATTCTGGCTTCTGAGGGCGGCGAGGCGGCCGCGCCCTCATCAAACGCCAACTCGATAACGTGGCCGGTGCTTTCGTCGGTGGGGCCGCCGAGCAGCACCACTGGCCGGCGCAGTAGCCCACACAGCTCGATGATGCGCTCGACGGGCAGGCGCTTGGTGGCGTGTTGTGCCCCGATGGCAAAGGCTACGTAGCCGTTGCGGAAAGCGGGCGGCAGCACCTCGTCCACTTCCACTTCGTCCTGTTCAGGAATGAAGTAATCGAGCCCTTGGTTATCGTTCTGCACGCCCAGCGGCGCAGCAGCAGCCAAGTAGCGGTCCACGATGTGCAGCTGGGGCATGGTGTCGATTTTCCAGTTAACCAGCAGCCACTTGCGGGCGTTGAGCTTATCGAAACTGCTCGACTTCACCCCCAACCGGGCCTTGAGGATGGTGGTACGCAGGTTGTGATGCAGGTCGATGATGAAGTCGTACTGCTCGGCCTGCAGCTCAGCCACCAGCTCGCCCAAGCTGCCTGTGAGGCAATGTACCCGATCAACGTAGGGGTTATTTTCCAGGATGCTGCGGAAGGCCGGCTTAGTGGCAAAGTGCACCACTGCTCCCGCCACCTGCTGCTTCACGGCCCGGATAACGGGCGTCGTCAGCACGATGTCGCCAATAGAGGAAAACCGCAGAATCAGAATCTTCATTTGTTCACTTGAAGGCAAAAGAACGTCATGCTGAGCGCAGCCGAAGCATCTCTACCGCTTCGTTGCAGTCGCATAGAGTTAGCATTGCAGTAGAGATGCTTCGGCTGCGCTCAGCATGACGTTCTTTCTGTTCAGCCAATGCCGTTCTTACCCAAACAACGAATCCTGGAATTCGAGCGGGGGCTTGATGTTGGCTTTGCGTTGGGCAAAATACTCGGCCGCTTCTTCCACTGACTTTGTGTTGAAGGTTGTGGCTTTAGTGAGGCCGCCCTTGCGGCCCATCAGCACGCCATAGCGCATGTCGGCGTAGCCGCTGGTGTGGTGGGCATCGGGGTTGATGCTGAGCTGCACGCCCTGCTCCAGCGCATAGTGCACCCAGCGCCAGTCGAGGTCGAGGCGCCAGGGGTTGGCGTTGATTTCGATGATGACGTTGTGTTTGGCGCAGGCGTCGATGATGGCTTTATGGTCGAGCGGGTAGCCTTCGCGGCGCAGCAGCAGCCGGCCGGTGGGGTGGCCGAGCATGGTAGTGTAGGGATTCTCGATGGCTCGCAGCACCCGCGTCGTGGCTTTGCGCTCGTCCATTTTGAGGTTGGAATGCACCGAGGCCACAATGAAATCGAAGGTTTCGAGCACGGCCGGCGCGTAATCCAGCCCGCCATCTGACAGAATATCCGACTCGATGCCCTTGAAAATACGGAACGGCGCCAACTCCTGGTTGAGCTGGTCGATTTCTTGGTGCTGCTGGCGCACGCGCTCCACCGGCAGGCCGTTGGCGTAGTGCGCGGCCTGCGAGTGGTCGCAGATGCCGAGGTACTCGTAGCCGCCGTCGCGCAGAAACGTGGCCATTTCGCGCAGGCTGTGGGTGCCGTCGGAGTAGGTGCTGTGGTTGTGCAGCGAGCCGCGCAGGTCGCCGGGCTCCAGCAACTGGGGTAGCTGGTGCTGGCGGGCCAGTGGTAACTCCCAGAGGCCCTCGCGCAATTCGGGCTCCACGTACTGCAGGCCGGCGCGCTCATACAGGTCGGTTTCGGTGGCAAACTGCTCGCGCTTGAGCCACTGGCGCAGGCTGGCCGGTTGGCCGGGCTGCAGCTCGTCGTCGGTCAGCGCACCACTCAGGTGAGCATCGGTGGCCGAGGTAAGCAGCAGCTGGTTGGTGAACTCGGCGGGCGCTATCAGCCGCACATCTACCTGGACAGCCGAAGCCGTAGCGGTACCGCGCCAGGCAAATGGGCC
>NZ_JABKAV010000025.1 GCF_013377905.1 Hymenobacter terrestris | reverse complement strand
CCACCCGGGCGGAGAAGGGGGCTGGGGGGCGCTTTTCTTCGTCACTAGTGGCCGTGGGACGGGGGGGGGGGGGCACACCCGCCGCCCCTACGTCGTTCGCAACAGCCCACTCCATAAAGTGGGTTTCTACTACGCCAACTGCCGCTGCATCAGGTCCATCATCTGCTGCATCATGCGCTGCTGGTCCTGCAGGTGTTGGTTGCGCATTTCGGCCATGGCCAGTTGGTGAGCCATTTGCTGGGTGTACAGGGCCGTTTGCCAGCTGGTATCGGGTGCGGCCGGGGCCACGGGGGCCGGTGCGGGTTGAGGCGCGGCAACAGGAGGCGCCGGCGCCTCAACGGGAGCGGGTGCAACCGGGGCGGGGGCAGCTACCGGCGCCACCAGAGGCGCTGCTTCTGCTGGCGCGGTGGCTGGAGTAGCAGGAGGAGCGGTAACTGGCTCCGGGCGCGGCACGGGGGCTACACTTCCCTGGGGCACTGGGTCAGAAGATACGGCCTCAACTTCAGCAGTGGCAGCCTCAGTTTCGTTGGTCAGCATCGGCTCGCGACCTTCAAGCAGCCAGTCTTTCGACACATTTGGGTACACTTCAAACACCTTGCATAACAGATCGAAACCGGGCTTGTTACGCTCGTCCACCAAGTGCTGAATGACGGTGGCCGTCTTCTCCAACGACATGGCAAACGCATTTTTCGATAAACCCAAATGATTTATCAATTGAGTAAACCGTTGTCCGACCGTTGTTTGGGTTGCCATGCTTAAGTGCGCTTTTTGAATACAGCGGCAATATACTACCAAATGAATAAACCGGCTGCTTTCCGAAGAAAATAGCCGGCTCACACTTATTTGATAATACCTCGCTCCTACTCGAAGCGCAGACTTTCTATGGGGTCGAGGGCGGCGGCTTTGCTGGCCGGGTAGTAACCCGAGGCCAGGCCCACCGTTACGCAGATGGCTAGGCCCACGCTCATCCAGAGCCAGGGAATGATGAAGCCCCCGCTGCCCACCAGCAGCGCCACGGCATTGCCGATGCCCACTCCCAGCAGGATGCCCAGCGAACCACCCAGCACGCAAATCACAATGGCCTCAATGAGGAATTGCTGCCGGATAAGCAGGGCCGTGGCCCCCATGGCCTTGCGCACCCCGATTTCGCGGGTACGCTCGGTTACCGACACCATCATAATATTCATCAGGGCGATGCTGGCCCCGAGCAGCGTGATGAAACCCACCAGGAAGCCACCGATGCGCAGGTTGCCCGACAGCGCGTCGAGCTTGCCAGCCAATGAGTCGGAGCGCTCCACCTCGAAGCTGTCGGGCTGGCCCAGTTCGTCGCGGCGCACGGCGCGCATGATGCCGGTGGCCTCGCCCGTTAAGTAGTTGAGCTGGCTGGCGTCGGTGGTGGCCGTTTTCACGTCGTAGGTGAGGGCGCGCTGGCGGGGCAGCTGGTTGCCCGTTTCCAGCGGGACGAGCATAAGCCGGTCGGCGCCGCCGCCGCCCATGCTGCTGCCGCTTTTTTCCAGTTCGCCCACCACCTGAAACCGCCGGCCCAACATGTACACATACTGGTTGACGGGACTTTGGCCAGGAAATAGCTTGTCCTTAACTTCGGAGCCCACAATTACCACATTGGAGCCGTTGTCGAGCTCGGTGGGCGAAAAGCCGCGGCCAGCCTTCAGACCGTAGCTCTGAATGAGCAGGTAGTTTTCGTCGCCGGCCACTACCTGCATGTTGGGGTTGGTTTTCTCGCCGTTGGCCTTCACCTCGGTAGCCCCGGCCACGAAGGCCGAAATGCCCACCTTGGCCTCGTCGCCGAGCTGCTCCTTGTACTGACGGGCCTGCAGGTAGTCGATGGCCGGGTACGTTTTGGCCTGCACCCCGCCCCGGCGGCCCCGGTTGCTGTAGCCTTTCGCCTTGATTTCGAACGAGTTGGCCCCCAGGCTGGCAAAAGTCGAGTTCAGCGAAGCCTTAATGGCATCGATGGCCGTGAGGATGCCCACCAGCGACATAATACCGATGCTCACGATAAGCGCCGTGAGAATGGTGCGCAGCAGGTTGCTGCCAATGGAACGAAACGCCTCTTTGATGTTTTCCAGCAAATGCATAGATACAGCTGTTAGCCTTTAGCTATTGGCTGTTAGCTTTTCTGCATAACAGCGTTTCGCCCGCGGCGCGGTGATTGGTTGGTTGCCTGAAAGGGTTGCCGGAGTTCTGAAACCTGTGTTTCTTCAGCCGCCACCCACGCGGAGCGGCCCCGGGCCGCCTGTGCAAGGTAGCGCGTTTGGCCCGTAACTCCGCCCCGATTTGCTACCTTTCGACTGGCCGCGTTTTTAGTCCTTTCTCTATGAAAAATCTTCGTTTGCTGAGTTTGCTGCTCGTACTGGCTGCCGGACTGCTGGGCCCGCTGGCGGCGCGGGCCAACCATATCCTCATCCCGATGGACAAAAGCCAGAAGGAACACCTGAAGGCCTATGGCGCAGCTTACTGGCTGCTGGGCAAGCAGGTAGAGGTAGACTGGCTGCTGAATTACCGCGGTGGGGCCTTCGCCTTTGATGTGGTGCCGGGGGCCGAAAACGAATTGGCTGTGCGGGGCGTGAGCTACCAGGTGATTTCGGAGGCCCAGTATACCAGCATCCTCTCCGAAATAGCCGACCCCAACGCCAACATGGACCTGATGAAGCTGGAGAAGGTGCCCAAGATTGCGGTGTACACGCCCAAAGGCAAGATGCCCTGGGACGACGCCGTAACGATGGTACTCACCTACGCCGAAATCCCCTTCACCCCCATCTACGACGACGAAGTGCTGCGCGGCGACTTACCTAAATACGACTGGCTGCACCTGCACCACGAGGATTTTACGGGCCAGTACGGCAAGTTTTACGCCTCGTACCGCAGCCGGCCCTGGTACCAGCAGCAGCAGCGCGACGCCGAAGCGGCGGCCAAACGCAACGGCTTCGCCAAAGTGAGCCAGATGAAAGGGGCCGTGACCGTCAAGATGCAGGAGTTTATTGCCGGCGGGGGCTTTATGTTCGCCATGTGCTCGGCCACCGACTCGTATGATATTGCCCTGGCCGGCCTCGGTCTGGATATGGTGGAGAGTATGTACGACGGCGACCCGGCCGACCGGCAGGCCCAGAGCAAGCTCAACTTCAACCGCACGCTGGCCTTCCAGAACTTCCAGCTGCGCCCCAACCCCTTCGAGTACGAATACTCCAACATCGACATGGACCCGCGCGAGCGAGGCGTGTACGAAGACAACGACTATTTCCAGCTGTTCAATTTCTCAGCCAAATACGATCCGGTGCCCACCATGCTCAGCCAGAACCATGAGCGTACCATCAAGGGCTTTATGGGCCAGACGACGGCCTTCCGCAAAAGCCTGGTGAAGCCCGATGTGGTGGTGATGGGCGAGAACAAGGCGTCGGGCGAGGTGCGCTACATGCACGGCACGCTGGGCAAAGGCACCTGGACTTTCTATGGCGGCCACGACCCCGAAGACTATCAGCACTTGGTAGAGGAAGAGCCCACCGACCTCAGCCTGCATCCCAACTCGCCCGGTTACCGCCTCATTCTCAACAACATCCTGTTTCCAGCTGCTAAAAAGAAGAAGCAGAAGACCTGATACTCACCAGTGAGAGGTGAGAAACGATACAGGAATACCCGGATAATGCAAAGGGGCACGGACTTCAGTCCGTGCCCCTTTGCATTATCCGGGTGCTGAAACCTTAACGAGGCGCTGTTTCCCCGGAATCAGGGAGCAACGGCCTGCTTACTTCTCCAGCCGCATAAACTGCTGCACGAGGGCGGGCAGGTCAGCGGTTTTTTCGGGGTCGAGGGGCAGTGTAAGGTCGATCAGTACGGGCTGGCCTTTGGCTATGCCGAACACGATGTACTGGTAAGCCATACCGCCTGTTTCGGTGGCGTACGCCAGGCGCGTGCCCTGGGCCGGCGGGCCGTCGAGCAGCGTGCAGGTGAAAGGGGTTACCTCCACATTTTTCTGCTTTTTCTTCGCCACCCGCACATGCTCGGGCGGGTAAGTACGCATCTCTCTGTAATCGAGGTACACCCACGCCAGTTGGTAGGCCGGGCCGGTTACTTCAGAGCTTGAAACTGCCGTATAGCCATTTTCCAGGGGCAGGTTGACGCCGCAGAAGTTAAGCTGAGAGCCGGCAGCAGCTTGTGCCCGGCCGGTGAAGGGTAACGCTAGTAGCAACGCAAAGAATAGCAGATTCTTCATAAGAAATTGGGCAGAGCAGCAAACTAGCTAAATGGTTGGGGCCTAAGCTACGAAGACCCTAAACAGAAGGCAAGTTTTTTAATCCAACCGTATTTTTGGCTAGGATAATCTATGATCAGCTGCTGGTTGTCAGTGGCAGCCAGCAGCTGACATTAACGACTAACAACCCGCAAACAACTCAATGCATCCGGTCGTCGCGGACGGGCAGGCTGGTAACAATGTCGCCTTCGATACGAAGCAGTTCCTGGAAGCGCACGTCCACCTCCTGCGGATCGGCGTATTCCTTGGCCAGCTCCACGTAGCTCACAAAGTGGCCGGCTTCGGAGGCCATCAGCTCGTAGTAGAACTGGCTCAGGCCGGGGTCGGGAATGTGTTTCCAGAGCAGTTTGAACCGCTCGCAGCTGCGGGCCTCAATGAGCGCACTCACCAGCAACTGGTCCATGAGCTGCCGCTCGCGGGGGCCACCCTTGCGCACGTGGGCCAATAGCGCCACCACGTACTCATCGCGGCGCGGGCGGCCCAGCGCGAAGCCGCGCTGGCGCAGCTCCTGCATCACGCGGCCAAAGTGCTCCCACTCCTCGGCTACCAGCGCCGTGAGTTCCTCTACCAGCCGGGTTTTCTCGGGGTATTTGAGGATGAGCGAAATGCCGGTGCTGGCCGCCTTCTGCTCGCAGTACGCGTGGTCGACCAGAATATCTTCGAGGTTTTTGCTGGCAATGTCCACCCACCGCGGGTCGGTGTTGAGCTTGAGCTTGAGGATGGTTTTCTCTTTCATAGGTGCTGGTGGGACGAAGGGGAGCCTTAGTCAGGATAACAAGGCTTTGTTCAGCCCTAATTGAAGAACTGCCAGCGCAGGCCAAACTGGAGGCGGCGGGGCAAGGCGGCGTAGTAGGGCGCCGTGAAGTAGCCGTTTTGGGGCAGAAACTGATTAATGTAGGCCATTTTCAGGAACACGCCCACCGTTTTGATGTCGGCACTCAGGAACACGTCGGCCACCGGCACGCTGCGGATGGTGAAATGGTCCTGCACGAAGAACTGCTGGGTGCTGGGGCTGTAGTCGTAGGCCTTCCAGCGCGACTGATAGTAGCTCTGCACGCCCACCTGCCCGAACAATGCTTTTTTGAACAGGTAGCCCTGGTAGTACACCCGCGCCTCCCCCACCACGGCCGGAATTCGCAACGCCGGATTGTCGGAACCGGCACCAAGTGTAAGAGTCGCCTGCGTTTCAAAAAACAAGTGACCCACACTACCCCGATAGTGCCCCATCAGGCTAGTGAGCTGAAAGTTGCCCGCATCACCGCTGGCCTGCCGGGGGCCATCCATGTGTATCTGGTCCGTCTCGGAAATCGGGTCGACGGAGTAGTAGATGTAGTTGCTGACATTGGCCAGCGTGCCCACGGCTTCCACGAAATGCCGGCCCAGCTGCCGGGCAGCGCGCACCCGCAGCTGCTGCACCTGCACGTTTTCAAAGTCGGTATCCCAGGCAAAGTGGTTGCCCGAAAACTGCTGCTCCGTGAGCGTGGGGGCGACGCTGGTCAGCAATACCTCGCCGCTCAAAAAGCCCAGTCGGGCCCGACCGCTAAGCCAATATTCAGTCTGCGTTGCGTCTTTCAGATCTGGCTTCACCTCGCCGGCCGTTTCGATGGCGAACTGCCGATACTGGAACGCCGCCATGCCGCCCGCAAACAGCTGGCTGGGGCCTTCCACCGTCGGCAGCGCTTCCCGCACCACCGGCGGTGCCTCGTAGGCCGAGCGCGTTTCGAGCGAATACGTACGGTAGCGGCCGTATAGTCGGTAGTTTACCAGCTGGCTCTGCCCCATCACGCCTACCGTATTTTCGAACTGCCGAAACTCGGCCCGGTCGTCGGTGGCGGCCGAGCTCAGCCGGTTTATTGGGTAGAACGGGTTGCGCACGCCGCCGGGTGCCGGCTGTTCGTCGGTGTATCGAGTAAGCTGCCGGCTGAAGTTGAAGAGGTGATACGCCGTGAGGCCCCGGCCCAGCAGCTGATAGCTGTGCAGCAGCCGCACCCGGTCGCGGGAGTCGCGGTTTTTGGCATTGGTCAGATTCACTACCTCCCGCTGGTAATCAAACAGCAGGCGCAGGTCAGTCCGGCCATCTTCAAGCGTATCGTTGGCTAGTGGTTGGATGCCGCCCTGCTCCGCCACCTCGTGCCGGGCCGTGGCGAAGTGGCCCATGGCCTGGTAGCGGTTGTTAAGCGACTGATAGCGGGCAAAAAACACGAAATTGTTATGCTCGACCTGGCCGGTTTTGGTGTTGCTGACGGCAATGGCCTTGTTGGCTCCAAACCGCTCGTAGTTGAAGCCCGCATTAAAGCGCTTCTTGAGGCTGCGGGCGTAGCCCAGCTCGAATACCTGCTCGTAGGGGTTGCCCTGGAAAAAGCGAAAAAACGTGTAGGGCGACTTCGTATCGTAGTAGTTCACGTCTTCGGGGCCGCGGGCGTACTGGTCGAACACGGTGCGGCCCAGGCGGGCGCCCAGCTGGCGGTTGGCCTCCCAGAGCAGCGGCCGCGAAGCCGAACCAAAGAGGCCCAGCGTCTGCTGAAACGTGGTGTCGTGGGTCCAGTAGCGCTGCTGGGGCAGGCGCGTAAGCGTCGAGTCGATCATGCGGCCCACGGTGTCGGCCCGCAGCAGGTCGCGCTCTTTCAATATAAAGGTGGTGCGCGCCCCGTAGTTGTTGCGGGTCGAGTCGTCGAGGATCTGGGCGTGGCCAGCCCAGGGGAGCAACAGGCCCAGCCCCAGCAGGCCGGCCAGCAGCAGCAGGCGCAGCGAGGAGGTACGGAAGAAGAGCAACGGGAAATCAGCCAACGGCGGGAAGCGGAAAGTACGGGGCGAGCAGGGCGACCAGCCGGGCCTCCCCATCGGCCAGGAACCGGACGGTAATCGGAATGTAAAATACGGGCAAATCGGCCACACTTGCCGCCAGCGCGGACTCCTGCAGGCGGGCCGCATCCTTCTGGGTTGTCAGAACGCACTGGCCGAGCTGGCATTGCGCAGCCAGAGTCGCAATTTCGGCGGGTGTGAAATCATGGTGGTCGGCGAAGCGGGCGTGATGGGCTACACGGTAGCCCGCCGCCGCCAGGTGCGTCAGCAGCGGGCCGGGCTGGGCAATGCCGGTCAGCAGCAGCACCTCACTCCCACTTGCCGGCCCACTTACCCGCCCGGCCGCCGTACCCGGCACGGGCATCGGCGGACCATAATCGTAGGCTGAAAACAGTACCGGCACCTCGGGCCGGGCGTAGCGGCGCACCTGCGCGGTAATGGCGGCGCGGGCCGCCACACTCAGGTCGGGGGCGCATTTGGTGATGATAACGGCATCGGCGCGGGCGGCCCCGGCCCGGCTCTCTCGCAGGCGGCCGGCCGGCAGCACTTGGTCGGCATAAAACGGCCGCTGCTGCTCAGTGAGCAGGATGTTCAATGCCGGCCGCACCCGGCGGTGCTGGTAGGCGTCATCGAGCACCACGGCCGTAACGGCAGGCACTTCGGACAGCAGCTGCCGGATGCCGGCCACCCGGTCTTCGCTCACCGCCACCGGCACGGCCTCGCCAAACTGTCCGAACTGCTGCCATGGCTCATCGCCCACCGTAGCGGCCGAATCGGCGGCCGTGGCGAGCCGGTAGCCGCGGGTGCGGCGGCCGTAGCCGCGGCTGAGCAGGGCGGGGTGCTGGCCGCGGGCTTGCAGCCAGGCCACCAGCCAGGCCACGTGGGGCGTTTTGCCGGTGCCGCCCACCCGCAGATTGCCCACGCTCAGCACCGGCACCTCATCAAAGGCCGTGCTCTCCTTCCAGCCCCGGTCGTAGAGCCAGTTGCGCGCTGCCAGCACGGCCGCGTAGAGCCAGCTAAACGGGAGCAGCAGGATGGTCGGGAAGGAAGTCAAAAAGAAGAAGTAGAAGCCGGCGCGGAGAGGCAGCCCCGGACGATGCAATGGATGCAACAAGGACTCCGGCCGCCGCAAAAGTAGCGGGTTGGGGCGGGTTGCAGCAGTTTTATATAAGAAACCCACCTTTGCTTGGCCGGGGCCGTAGTTCTATTGCTGACATTACTACGCGCCCTCCCCCACCGTACCAGCCCCCAGCCCGCCCCGATGCCCTTTGCCGACCGCCTGCTCCAGTCCCTCACCGATTTCCCACTGCCTCCGCCCCTGCCCGATGGCGTAACGGCGTACAGCCCCTACCAGGAGCCGGAGCCGCGGGCGCTGTTCACTGAGTTTGCCCGCCGCTATTATACCGGCGACCAGCCTAGGGTGGCGGTGCTGGGCATCAACCCCGGCCGGCTGGGCAACGGCCGCAGCGGCGTGGCCTTCACCGACGGGCCAGCCCTCACGGCCTGGGGAATAGCGCACACGCTGCCGATGCGCCGCGAGCCTTCGAGCGAGTTTATGCAGGCCGTAGTAGAGGCCTGGGGCGGTCCGGAACCGTTCTACCGGCAGTTCTACGTCGGCTCGCTGTACCCGCTGGTGCTGCTGCGCGACGGCCGCAACTACAATTTCTACGACGCACCGGCCCTCACCGCCGCCCTCTGGCCCGACATCCAGACAAATCTGCGGCAGCTGGTAGCGGAAGTAGGCGTGGCCCGGCCGACAGCTGTGTGCCTGGGCCGGCGTAACGCGAAGTTCTTCCACCGTCTCAACGATGAGTTGGGCCTATTTGAGCAGATCTACGTCCTCGACCACCCGCGCTACCTCATGCAGTACCAGCGCCGCCACCTGCCCGAAAACGTGGCCCGCTACGTGGAAGTCCTCTCTCAAGCCGCCGGACTGATGTAGAGACGCAATATCTTGCGCCTTGTCGTTGCTGACATTGACCGTTTTTATATCACCGTTCAACGACGAGACGCAAGGTATTGCATCTCTATATCGCTCTATTTAACTCACAATAATGCCTCAACTTTTCGACCTTATGCGCGTGCTGGAAGCCGCTGCCCCGCTGGCTTACCAGGAAAGCTACGACAACGCCGGCCTACAGTGCGGCGACCCGCAGCTGGAAGTGCGGGGCGTGCTTATCGCACTCGACTGCACCCCGGCCGTGGTGGATGAAGCCGTTCGGCGCGGCTGCAACGTGGTGGTGGCCCACCATCCGCTCATCTTCAAGCCCCTTAAGCGCCTGACCGGGGCCAACGAGGTAGAGCAGACACTGCTTAAAGCAATAAAGAATGATGTGGCGCTGTACGCTGCCCACACCAACCTCGACAACGTGGCTCACGGCGTCAACCGCAAACTGGCCGATAAGCTGGGGCTGGAAAACGGCCGTATTCTCGACACCAAGCCGGGCCTGCTGGCTAAGCTGATAACCTACGTGCCAGCCACGCACACCGCGGCGGTGCTGGCGGCACTTTATGCGGCTGGCGCGGGCCAGGTGGGGCAGTATTCTGAGTGTAGCTTCCGCTCCGAAGGCACCGGCACGTTCACGCCGGGGGCCGGCACCAGCCCGTTCCAGGGCACGCCCGGCCAGCCCGAAACCACCCGCGAGGACCGCGTGGAAGTGCTATTGCCACTGCACCTGCAACGGTCGGCATTGGCCGCGCTGCGGGCCGCTCACCCGTATGAAGAAGTGGCCTACGAAATCATCAAGCTAGAAAACAGCCATCAGGAGGTGGGCTCCGGCTTTGTAGGCGAGCTACCCGAGGCGCTGAGCCCTGCCGAGTTTCGGCAGCGGCTGCGCACGGCGCTGGGCGTGCCGGTGGTGAAGTACACCGACTTCGAGCGGCCTATTAAAAAGGTGGCCCTGTGTGGCGGCGCAGGCTCCTTCCTCATCGGTAATGCCCGCGCCGCCGGGGCCGACGCCTACGTGACCGGCGACCTGAAATACCACGAGTATTTCGGGGCTGAAGGGCAGTTGATGCTCTGTGATGTGGGCCACTTCGAGAGCGAGCAGTTTACGGGCGAAATATTCCAGGATTTGCTTGCTGCCAACTTTGGAAGTAATTTTGCGGTCTTAATTGCCCAGACCCTAACCAACCCCGTCCGATATGATTTCTAACCCAGCCGCCGCGGAAGTTACCGTTGCCAGCAAACTGGAAGCCCTGTTGCACCTGCAGCAAATTGACTCGCAACTGGACGAAATTCGGCGCGTACGCGGCGACTTGCCCGAGGAAGTACAGGACTTGGAGGACGAAATTGCCGGCTACGAAGTGCGCGTTGGCAAGTTCGATGAAGAAATTTCGGGCCTCAACGACCAGATCAAGCAGCGCAAGCAGGCCGCTAAGGATGCCGACGGCCTGATCAAGCGTTACGAGGAGCAGCAGCAGAACGTGCGCAACAACCGCGAGTATGAGGCGGTAGCCAAGGAAATCGAACTCCAGAAGCTGGAAATCCAGATTGCGGAGAAGAAGACCAAGGAAGCGCAGTACCAAATTGAGCAGAAGAACAACGACATCAGCGGCACCAAGCAGCGCCTGATTGAGCGCAAGAAGGACCTCGACAACAAGAAGAGCGAGCTGGAAACCATCGTGGGCGAGAGTGAGGCCGACGAGAAGAAGCTCATGGACCAGCGCAACAAAGCCCTAAAGCCCATCGAGGACCGCCTGCTGACCGCCTACACCCGCATCCGCGGCAATGTGCGCAACGGTTTGGCCGTGGTAGAGGTGAAGCGCGACGCCTGCGGCGGCTGCTTCAACACGGTTCCCCCGCAACGCCAGGCCGACATCATCTCGCACAAGAAAATCATCGTGTGCGAGCACTGCGGCCGAATTTTCGCCGACGTGGAGGCCCGGGGCGAGTAATCAGCTTATGCTTTGATTTTGAAGAACGGCCTCTTTCCGGGGCCGTTCTTTTTTGTTCTATGCAATTTTCCACAGAGGTACGCCAAGGTTTTCGCAGAGGTGCGCTGAGAGCGTGCTGGCTGGTAGCACTCTGCGCAGCGAGCCTTTGCGAAACCCTCTGCGCGCCGCTGCGGGAATCCATGTCGGAACTCACTGAGCGCCAAACCCGCGCCTACGCCGAGGTACTGAATATGCGCCCGGCGGCTGCCCGCGTCCTGCTGGGTGCCGGAACCGACGCCGGCACGCTGTTGGTGCAAGACTGCCTGAGTATCACCGAACTGCTCGTCAGCCAGGACGCCACCCGTTTCGAAAGTACCGTTGAGGCCCAAGACCAGCGGCTGGCCGCGCTTGAAAACCAGACCGGCCCACTGGCTGAGTACGCGGCGGCCGAAATCCGGCTGCACCAGGCTACCGCGCAGGTCGTTTTCGGGCAGGAGGTGCGCGGGGCCTGGAGCCTGCGCCAGAGCTACGGGGCCATGCAGCGCGTGACGGAACGCTACCCCAATTACCTGCCGGCCCGCAAAACGCTCGGCATGCTGCAGTTTTTCATTGGCTCGCTGCCCGAGGGCTACCGCTGGTTTCTGCGGCTGCTGGGTTTGCCGGGCTCGGTAAATGCGGGCCTGGTTAACCTGCGCCGGGCCGCCAGTCAGCCCAACGATTTCCAGCTTGAAGCCCACCTGGTACTGGCGCTGCTCGAAGAAACCTACTACAAGAAACCCGCCGCCGCTCTGGCGCTGGTGGAGCGCCTGCGCCGCGAGCAGCCCGAAAACCAGCTGCTGGCGTTTCTGCTCATCAGCCAGCTGAAAAAGCAGCACCGCACCGATGAGGCCCTGGCCGCCTACCGCGCCCGCCCCACCGGCCCGGCCTACCTACCGCTACCCTACCTGCACCACCTGGCCGCCGACCTACTGCTCTACCAGGGCCAATACCCGGCCTCGCGCCGCGCCAACGAGCTGTTTCTGCAGCAGTACCGGGGCCGACATTACCTGAAGGACGCCTACTTCAAGCTGTATCTGGCCTGCTGGCTGGGGGGCGATGCGCCGGCCGCCGGCCGTTACCGCGCCCGCATCGGCCCCGCGGGCCGCACGGTGCTGGAGGAGGACAACTACGCCCAGCGCTTTTTCGACGACCCGCAGCCGCTCGATTCCACGCTCACCCGCGCCCGTTTGCAGATTGACGGCGGCTACTACCGCCCCGCCCTAGCCACGCTGGCCACGTTCCGAGCCAGCAACGCTACGCCCCTGCGCAACCAGCTGGAGTACCTTTACCGCCGCGCCCGGGCCCTGCACCTGCTCGGCCAACCCGATTCGGCCCGAGCACTTTACGCCCAAACCATTGCCCGCGCCGGCCTCGCACCCTACTACTACGCGCCTCAATCGGCCCTGCAGCTGGGTTACCTTTATCAACTGGAAGGCCAGAAGAGCACAGCCAAAGCTTACTTCCAGAAGGCCCTGAACTATCCCAAGCACGAGTACAAGAACAGCACCGACACCAAAGCCAAACTGGCGCTTCAGGAGTTGAAATGAGGAGGCAGAACGTCATTCAGAGCGCCGCGAAGAATCTCGCGGGCTGATGTTGTTAAAGTTGCTCACCATTTCACGCGGAATTCTTCGCTGCGCTCTGAATGACGCTCTTGTATATTGACCGAATCAAACGTGCTCACCATCCCCCTCGTCCAACTGCCGCCCGATTTCCGCGCCCGCGCCCTGCGCTGGGCGGCCGGCTTTACGCATTGTGTCTACTACGAGCCCAACGACTTGGCGTATCCAGGCGGGCCGTTCCGGCGGCTATTGGCCGTGGCCGAGGCTGCGCCCAACGCCCCGCGCAGTCTGGATGAACTGGGGACTTGGCTTGCGGCCGGGGATAGTGTGGCGGCTCCGGCCTGCGGTTTCATCAGCTATGAAGTAAAGGATGAGCTGGAAGACCTCAGCAGCGCCAACCACAGCAATCTGGCATGGCCAAACCTGCACTTCTTCCGGCCCCGCATCTGGCTGATTTGGGAAACGGAAGCGCTACATATTCACGGCGACACAGCGGGCGTGCTGGCGGCCATTGCGGCCACTCCCCTACCCGTAATGCCGCCCCCGGCCGTGGCGTTCATTACGCCCCGGATGCCGAAAGCCGACTACCTGCGGGCCGTGGAAGCGGTGCGCGAGGATATTCTCAATGGCGAGGTGTATGAAATGAACCTGTGCCAGGAGTTCTGTGCCGACGACGTGCAGCTGGACCCGGTGGATTTATTCGAGCGCCTCAACGCGGCCTCGCCGGCCCCGTTTGCGGGCTTTATGCGCCACGAAAGCCACTACCTGCTCTGCGCCTCGCCCGAACGGTTTGTTCGCCGCACCGGCCCCGAGCTGCTTTCCCAGCCCATCAAGGGTACTATAGCCCGTGGCACCACACCCGCTGCCGACGCGCAGCAGCGCCAGACTCTGCTGCACGATGAAAAGGAGCGCGCCGAGAACCTGATGATTGTGGATTTGGTGCGCAACGATTTGGCCCGGGTGGCCCAGACCGGCACCGTGCAGGTACCCGAACTATTCGGCCTGTATCCGTTCCGCCACGTCTGGCAGATGATTTCCAGCGTAACCGCCCGGCTCCGGCCCAACCTGGGCGTGGTAGATGTACTGCGGGCCACCTTCCCGATGGGCTCGATGACCGGGGCCCCAAAAATTCGGGCCATGCAGCTCATCGAGCACTACGAGCGCAGCCGCCGCGGCCTCTACAGCGGCTCGCTGGGCCTCATCTGGCCCAACGGCGACTTCGATTTCAACGTCGTCATCCGCAGCCTGCAGTACCGCACCGACACTGGTTACATTAGCTTCCAGGTGGGCTCGGCCATCACCTACGACTCGGTGCCCGAGCGCGAGTACGCCGAGTGCCTGCTCAAAGCCCGCGCTATGCTGGAGGTGCTGGGCGCGGTGGTGGGTAAGTAACCGGAAAAAGTAAACGTCATGCTGAGCGCTGGCAGAGTCGAATCATCTCTACCACTTCGTTGCAACCCAACGACAGGATTACTACGGCAGTAGAGATGCTTCGGCTGCGCTCAGCATGACGTTCCATTTTCCTCAGCAACTCGCGCACCATCTCTCTGCCATTCTGTCATTTTTTCAGCCTAAAACCGCTACCTTTGCCGTTCTCTGAACTGTGAAGCTGCTGCCGCTAACCGGCATTTTTCTGATGGCCCAACCCCTGATTACCCTCGATTTCCTCGACGCTCCTACCCTGCCTGCGCCTAGCGTAGATGCCGTTACGCACGCCGACACCCCTTCGGGCGAGGTGCGCGTGAACCCGGCCACCCGCACCGGCCGCTCGCGCAAGCTCTACCTGGAAAGCTACGGCTGCCAGATGAACTTCTCCGACTCCGAAATTGTGTCGAGCATCCTCTTCGATGAGGGCTTCGATACTACCGATTCGCTCGAACTGGCCGACCTGGTGCTGCTCAACACCTGCTCCATCCGCGAGAAGGCCGAGCAGACTGTGCGCATGCGCCTCTCGCAAATCAACAGCTACAAAAAGCGCCGGCCCGGCATGCTGGTGGGCGTACTCGGCTGCATGGCCGAGCGCCTGAAAAGCAAGTTTCTAGAGGAGGAAAAGCTCGTGGACCTCGTGGTGGGCCCCGACGCCTACCGCGACCTACCCCAGCTTATTGCCCAGGTTGACGGCGGCCAGAAAGCCGTGAACGTGCTACTGAGCCGCGAGGAAACCTACGCCGACATCACGCCGGTACGCCTCAACTCCAACGGTATCACGGCCTTTATCAGCATCATGCGCGGCTGCGACAATATGTGCTCCTTCTGCGTAGTGCCCTTCACTCGGGGCCGCGAACGGAGCCGCGACGCCCACAGCATCGTGCGCGAGGCGCAGGATTTGGTAGCGGCCGGCTACAAGGAAGTAACGCTGCTGGGTCAGAACGTGGACTCCTATAAGTGGGCTTCCGAGGATGGCACCGAGCACGTCAACTTTGCCCAGCTGCTGGAGCAGGTGGCGCTCATCAGCCCCGAGCTGCGGGTACGCTTCTCCACCTCCCACCCCAAAGACATTACCGATAAGGTGCTGCACACCATGGCGCGGCACGAGAACATTTGTAAATACATCCATTTGCCGGCCCAGAGCGGCAACTCGCGGGTGCTGGCCCTGATGAATCGAACCTACGACCGGCCCTGGTACGAGGAGCGCGTGCAGGCCATCCGCCGCATTCTGGGCGACGACTGCGCTATTTCTACCGACATGATTTCGGGTTTCTGCTCCGAAACCGAGGAAGAGCACCAAGACACGCTCAGTCTGATGGCGCAGGTGCGCTACGACATGGCTTTCATGTTCTTCTACTCGGAGCGCCCCGGCACGCTGGCTGCCCGCAAGCTCGAAGATGACGTGCCGCTGGAGGTGAAAAAGCGTCGCCTGGCCGAAGTAATTGCCCAGCAGAAAGACCATAGCCGCGAGCGAAACGCCCGCGCCGTGGGCCATATCCACCGCGTACTGGCTGAGAACTTCTCCAAGCGTAGTGACGAGCACCTGAGCGGCCGCAACAGCCAGAACCAGATGATCATCTTCCCCAAGAAACACTACAAGAAGGGTGATTACGTTGACGTGCTGGTGCATGAGTCGACGACAAATACGCTGCTGGGCGAGGCAGTTGGGTAGTTACTCCTATCTGAGGTAGTACGCATGCCATTATTTGCCCGATCTATGAAGCGGCATCCACCTTATCAATCTCTGTTTATAGATGAAGATCTACGTGTGACCTTCAATAGACTTCAGTCATTTTTGGGCATCGTGTTCGACCAAGAAGAAATTGAACAGGTATTTTTTGATGCTGAGCACGACCAGATTTCTTTTAAATACTATACTTTCTATACAGCCGATAGTGTCTTCTTCCCTGAATGGGAAGTAACGGGTGCAGTTAGTGAATATGAGCCAGAAACCCTATTTCTACAGAGCTCTGGCGGATTTGGCGAACGAAAGCGCTTCGAGCAATTTTTCTCTGACCGTACGAATACCTGATTATTTATCAAATAAACTATCCTAGCCTTTCGTCTTTCCTACGAATCCCCGCCAACCTTGACACCTTCTGAAATACAATCTATAAAGCAGCGTTTCGGCATCATCGGCAACGCGCCTTCGCTCAACTACGCCATTCAGGTGGCGGCGCAGGTGGCCCCTACCGATATGACGGTGCTGATAACGGGCGAGAGTGGCTCCGGTAAGGAGTCGTTTTCCAAGATTATCCACGCGCTTTCGCCCCGCAAGCACGGGCAGTTCATCGCCATCAACTGCGGTGCCATTCCCGAGGGCACTATTGATTCGGAGCTGTTCGGCCACGAGAAGGGCTCGTTTACCGGCGCGCAGGAGGCCCGCAAGGGCTACTTCGAGGTGACTAACGGCGGCACCATCTTCCTCGACGAGATTGGCGAGATGCCGCTCGGCACCCAGGCCCGGCTGCTGCGGGTGCTCGAAAACGGCGAGTTTATTCGCGTGGGCTCCAGCAAGGTGCAGAAGACCGATGTGCGCGTGGTGGCCGCTACCAACGTGAATCTGCTCGACGCCGTGCGCGAGGGCCGCTTCCGCGAAGACCTGTATTACCGCCTCAATACGGTGCCGATTACAGTTCCACCATTACGTGACCGGGGGGATGATATCTACTTACTGTTTAGAAAGTTCGCCACCGATTTTTCTGACCGTTACCGGGTTAAGCCCATCAGCCTGACGCCCGAGGCGGTGCAGGATTTGCAGCGGTTCCGGTTCCCGGGCAACATTCGCCAGCTTAAGAACGTGGCCGAGCAGATGTCGGTGCTGGAGACCGACCGGGAGGTAGATGCCCGCCGCCTGCGCCAGTACCTGCCCGCCGACCAGAGCAGCCGCTTGCCCATGCTGGTGCACGCTGCCGGCACCGGCGCCACTGATGGGGCCGGCAACAGCTATTCGGAGCGCGACCTGCTCTACAAGGTCCTCTTCGATATGCGCCGCGACATGACCGACCTTAAAAAGCTGGTGCTGGAGCTGGCCACCGGCCAGCGCCCCCACGAAACCCAGGAGTTGCTACGCCAGAACAGCCACCTGTTCAATAGCACGGCCGTAACGCCCTACGAAGGGCCTGGCAGTCGGCACCAGCGGCCCGAGGGCGGTAGCAACGAATACATCATCAGTTCGCGCGAACTGAGCGACGACAATGACGCTGATTACGGCGAGGAGGAAGTGCAGCGGGTGGAGGATATTCCGCATGAAACGGAGGAGGAAACCTTGAGCCTTGAGGCCAAGGAGAAGGAAATGATTATCAAAGCCCTCAAAAAGCACCACAACAAGCGCAAATACGCCGCCCACGACCTGGGGATTTCCGAGCGCACCCTCTACCGCAAACTCAAGCAGTATGATCTGGAACAAGCATAATTACACGGTGCAAGCCACAAGCTACAAGCTGCAAATCAGCAAGGCACTGACGATTCTGCCCCGGCCTTGGTGGCGGCTTATTACTTGCAGCTTGTGGCTTGTGGCTTGCAGCTGCCTTACCAGCTGCGGCGTGTACTCGTTTAGTGGAACCAACATCGACCCGACAATCAAAACGATTTCCATTGCTACGTTTGCCAACAACGCCAGCAATGGCCCCTCATTTTTGTCGCAGCAGTTCACGGAGAATTTCAAGGACTACTTTCAGCGTAACACCAGCCTGAAACTTGTGCCCCGCGACGGCGACCTGCAGTTTGAGGGTCAGATACTTGCCTACGACTTTGCGCCGGCCGCCATTCAGCAGGCCAACGGCATCGACCAAGCAGGCGCCAACCAGCTCACCATTCAGGTGCGGGTGAAATTCACCAATACCAAAGACCCCAAACAGGATTTCGAGGAGACGCTGCAAACAACCCGCTCCTTCCCCGCTACCCGCGACATTGCCAGCGTCAACAGCGACCAGACGGCGCTCAACGAGCTATTTCGCAACCTTATCAGCGACGCGTTCAATAAGTCGGTGGCCAACTGGTAATTGTGGGCAGGCTGCGTTTTAGTGCCCGAATTGCCGTATTCTTGTAGCCCGCTTGCCCGGCCGCTGCCGGGTGTCACCACTGCTTTTTTTTCCTGCCCGCAGCCTGCCACAGGCCATTAGCCGGCTGCCTCTTCTACGCTATTTCGCATGACCCGCGCGTCGCTCTTACGCATTCTGGACCACGTAAACGGTATTTCCGACGATGAAATCCGGGAACTGGAGCAGTTAGCCGCGGCCTTTCCGTACTGCCAGACGGCCCATGTGCTGCTGGCCAAAACGGCCCACGACCGCGGCAGTATGCTGGCTGGCCAACGACTGCGCCGCGCCGCTACTTACGCCGCCGACCGCGAGCTGCTACGCCAGTTACTGGAACGCCCCGCCCCGGCGGCGCTTCCAATGAACGCGCAGATTGCCAGCACGCCCCAGGCATACGCAGTAGCTGCCGCCAAAGTAGCGCCGGCTGCGCCAGTGGCCTTGGTTACGCAGGGTGCCTCTGAGCCCATCCCAGCTCCCGAAACCGATTTATTCGCGGTAGACGTCATCCCGGCACCTACCCCGGCTGAAGAAGCGGTGGTGGCCGACAGACCGACCGGCCACGACCTACTTGCGCCCGCTGAGGTGGCGGCCAACACACAGGATACCACGGCAGCAGCTATAGCGGCAACTGCCGATGAGCCACCGACCGCGCACGAAATGGCCGCCGAACCAGCTGCTGCCGCGCTTGGCACCCCTTCTGAAGCCGAGCTAACCGAGTTGCCAGAGGCGGAAACGCCGGTTGATGAGGTACAACCAGCTTCGGATGAAGAGCCGGCTCACCCCCAAGAGGCGCTAATAACGTCCTCCGAAGCAACCGAAACCAACGACAACACACCTGCCAGCGCCCAAGCGACAGAGGTAGCTGCTGTTGCCGAAGAAGCCATTGCGCCGACTGCTGCGCACGCTGCCGAACCAGCCGATGAGTTGCTTCCGGCCGTTGCGCTGCCTATTCGGCCGCCGAGCGACACAGGTATTTCGCGCTTTGAGTTTGGCTTGGGTGCGGCTCGTTTGCCCGAGCCCACGAGCTACCGGCTGCCGGGCATTGATAACGACGACGAGGAATTTGCGGCGAAAGACGACGAGTTGCCCACTACCCGCTCTGCCACCCCGCCCCGCATTACCGCTCCCTTCCGGGCCGACGCCGAGCTAGGCTATGCGTTGGGTGGCGGCAGCCGCCTGGGCTACGATTTGCAGAACCGTACATCTGATGGCTTCACGCTCGATTTGCCCCTGGAAGCCTTTTTTGAGCCCGATGCCCTGCTACTGGCCCACGCCCGCGCCCACCAGCCGGTCGCCAAAACGTCCTCGCTCGACCTGATCAACCGCTTCCTCAAGGCCCAGCCCCGCATCAAAGCAGGCACAGCCGGGCTGCCCCTGCCCACTACCGAACAGACTGATTTGTCGGTACGTAGCAGTGTGCCGGCACCAGCGCTGGCATCCGAAAGTCTGGCCAAAATCATGGTCCGGCAGGGTAAGACTGCCAAGGCCATTGAAATTTATGAGCACCTAATGGCAAAGCAGCCCGGAAAAATGGCGTACTTTGCCGAGCAAATCCAACAACTGCAACAACCCCCGGAGTAAATGTACTACGCCATTATTGCCCTGATTCTCGTCATTTGCGTGCTGCTGTCCTTGGTAGTACTGGCCCAGAACCCCAAAGGCGGCGGCCTGTCCAGCCAGTTCGGCGCGGGCGGCGGCGCTGCCCAGATGATGGGCGTGAAGCGTACCGGCGACCTGCTCGAAAAGCTTACCTGGGGTTTCGCCATCGGCCTGATGGTGCTCAGCCTGGGTTCCTACGTCGTCGCTGGTCATGCTCCGTCGGGTCCCGTACGCAGCATCAACCAGCAGCGCGCCCTCGAAACCCGCATACCAGCTACCTCAGCCCCGGTAGCACCCGGCGCCCCGGCTCCGGCTGCCCCTGTAGCTCCGGTTCCAGCCAACTAGCACCAGCCCGTTTTCGGCTTGACAGCCGGTGGTTTCCTACGGGGAACTACCGGCTTTTTTGCGTTTATCCAGTTATTTTGAATCACTGAAACGGTGGACTGGACTGCTGTTCGTGGGCCTGTTCACCAGCGGCCGTACTGTCGGGCTACACACCTCACTCTATGCCACAGCCACACCAATCCAAGGCATTTCCTGCCACGGCTGGCAGGCTCACAACGCAAAACTGACCGAAAACGGTACCGAATCGTTCATTCTGTCAGGTTTGCGCGGGCTGGCACAGATGATGTAACACGGCTGTGACACCCTGGTAATTCCAGATTCTTTCAACTTTTCAACCAAAACGTACACTATGTCGCTTAGCATCAAACCGCTGGCTGACCGCGTTATCATCGCGCCGGCCGCCGCCGAAGAAAAAACCAAATCGGGCATCATCATTCCCGACACAGCCAAGGAAAAGCCCCAGCGGGGCGAAGTAGTGGCCGTGGGTGAGGGCAAAGTGGCCGACAACGGCACTACCATCAAGCCTCAGGTAAAAACCGGCGACCAGGTGCTCTACGGCAAGTACGCCGGCACCGAAATTACCGTTGATGGGCAGGACCTGCTCATCATGAAGGAGTCGGACATTTTCGCCGTACTCTAGGCCGAACGCCGGTTTTTCTCTTTCTGAATACTGTTAATTCTCTAGAAATAAGATGGCTAAGAACATCCAATTTGATACCGAAGGCCGCGACAAACTGAAGCGCGGCGTAGATAAACTGGCAAATGCTGTGAAGGTAACCTTGGGCCCGAAAGGCCGCAACGTGGTTATCGACAAGAAATTTGGTGCCCCGACCATCACCAAGGACGGTGTAACCGTGGCCAAGGAGATTGAGTTGAGCGACCCCGTGGAGAACATGGGCGCGCAGCTGGTGAAGGAAGTAGCCAGCAAAACGGCTGACCAGGCCGGCGACGGCACCACGACCGCTACCGTACTGGCCCAGGCCATCTACGCGGCTGGCTCGAAGAACGTAGCCGCCGGTGCTAACCCAATGGACCTGAAGCGCGGCATCGACAAGGCAGTGAAAGCCGTAGTCGATAACCTGAAGCAGCAGTCGAAGAAGATTGAGAACTCGTCGGAAATTGCCCAGGTAGGCGCTATTTCGGCCAACAACGACATGGAAATCGGCCAGATGATTGCCGATGCCATGGACAAAGTTGGTAAGGAAGGCGTGATTACCGTGGAAGAAGCGCGTGGCACCGAAACCGAAGTAAAAACGGTGGAAGGCATGCAGTTCGACCGCGGCTACCTCTCCCCTTACTTCGTGACCAACCCGGAGAAGATGGAGGCCGAGTTCGAGAATCCTTACGTACTCATCTACGACAAGAAGGTGAGCACCATGAAGGAGCTGCTGCCCGTGCTCGAGCAGGTAGTACAGACCGGCAAAGCCCTGGTAATCATCTCCGAAGATGTTGACGGCGAGGCCCTGGCCACGCTGGTAGTAAACAAGCTGCGCGGCTCGCTGAAAATTGCGGCCGTAAAGGCTCCCGGCTTCGGCGACCGTCGCAAGGCGATGCTCGAAGACATTGCCGTACTGACCGGCGGTACCGTTATTTCGGAAGAGCGCGGCTACAAGCTCGACGCTGCTACCCTGGAATACTTGGGCCAGGCCGAGAAAATCATCATCGACAAAGACAACACCACGATTGTCAATGGAAAGGGTGAGAAGGAAACCATCACGGCCCGTATCAACGAGATTAAGGCGCAGATTGGCACCACGACTTCGGATTACGACAAGGAGAAGCTCCAGGAGCGCCTCGCCAAGCTCTCGGGCGGCGTAGCTATCCTCTACATCGGTGCTTCTACGGAAGTAGAAATGAAGGAGAAGAAAGACCGCGTAGACGATGCTTTGCACGCCACCCGCGCCGCCGTTGAGGAAGGCGTGGTACCCGGCGGTGGTGTCGCCCTGGTGCGCGCCCTCGATTCGCTCGATGCCGTTGATACCCTCAACAGCGACGAGCGTACTGGTGTGAACATCATCCGCACTGCCTTGGAGGCTCCCCTCCGGACCATCGTAGCCAACGCCGGTGGCGAAGGTTCGGTAGTGGTGCAGAAGGTGCGCGAAGGCAAAGGCGACTACGGTTACAACGCCCGCGAAGACAAGTACGAGAACCTGATGTCAGCCGGTATTCTGGACCCGACCAAGGTAACGCGCCTGGCCCTGGAGAATGCTGCTTCGATTGCCGGCCTGCTCCTGACCACTGAGTGCGTGATTTCGGACGAGCCTGAGGCTGACAAGGACGCCGGCCACGGTGGCGGCGGTGCCGGCATGGGCGGCATGGGCGGCATGATGTAAATCACTGTTGTTGCAGATGGTGCAGATGTCGCAGATGCAGGCGTCAGCATAATCTGAAGAGTATGTAAAAAGCCCCGCTGGATTTTGGTCCGGCGGGGCTTTTTTGCGAGCTGTGTGGCGCACTATTTTCGGCGAACGAGCTGCCGGCGTAAACCGATGAGTACCAGCAGCAGGGCAGCCATAGCCACGGCGAAGTACTTTGAATGCTGGTACTCGTCGCACAGGTTGCGGCCCGAGATGACCGAAATGCAGGGGTCATTCAGGAGTTCGTATTTAAGGCTCACCTGGGTGTTGATAGCACCGAACGCTGTGACCAATAAGGCCAGACCTACCAACCCCACCATCCACGCGTATCCCCGATCTGACATGCCGATTTTGAATGATAAGTGAGCAAGTCTATACGCCGGAGTACGCCGATAGACAACCCCAAGGCTAGTTTTTCGGCGCAGGATACTCAAGATAAAACAAAGCCCCGCCGGACCGAAATCCAGCGGGGCTTTTTGTGTCGCAGAGCGACACGATTACATCTGCGCTATCAGCGCCATCTGCAACAGTGGTGATTTAGCGAGCAACTACTGGCTCGGCCATCATCTGGGTGAGCTTGCGGTAGATGACGAACAGCACCAGCGAGGCGGCGGCCGAGAGGGCCACGAAAATCATAAAGAACTCGTAAAGGCCCGTGATTTCGAAGCCCACGAAGAATGGGGCGGGCTTGCCGGGCTCGGGGTACAGGGCGCTCAAGACACCGGCGAACTTATTGCCGGCGGCCGTGGCCAAGAACCACACGGCCATCAGCAACGAGGCGAAGCGTAGCGGGGCCAGCTTGTTTACCAGCGCCAGACCGATTGGCGACAGGCACAGCTCGCCGAAGGTGTGCATCAGGTACATGGTAATCAGCCAGAACATGCTCACTTTAGTGCTGGCATCTACGCCCTTCACGCCGAAAGCAATGATGAGGTAGCCGATGGCTAGGAACATAAGGCCGATGGACATTTTCAGCGGCGACGACGGCTCGATACCGCGCTTGCCCATGAACGTCCAGATTACGGCAAACACTGGGGCGAACAGAATGATGAACAGCGCATTAGCCGACTGGAAGTACGAGGCTGGTACGGTGTAGGAACCCAGCTGACGGTCGGTTTGCTCGTTGGCGAAGAACGTGAGCGAAGCGCCGGCCTGCTCGAAAGCACCCCAGAAGAAAATCACGAAGAAGCTCAGAATCAGAATCACGTAGATTTTCTGCCGCTCGCGGGTTGTGATGGAGGCATCGGCCAGTACGGCGACGGGCGTTACAATCATGGCCGCGAATACGAAGGCACCAACCCAGTCGTAGTTCATGAGCCAAGCAATGGCCCCATATACTATCACGAACAGACCAATGAGCATGGGCAGCTTGCTGGCGAAGCTCTTGGCGGCGGGCTGGTCGATGGTTTCGGCGCGCACCGGGGCATCGGTGCCCACGGGCACTACCGGCGAGTGGGCTACGGTTTGCTCGGGCTTGGCGCCCAGCGCCGTGCCCTCAGCCGTTACGATATACTTGTTTTTGAACAGCTCAAAGGTGAGCGAGCCAATCAGCATACCGATACCGGCGGCCAGGAAGCCCCACTTAAAGTCTTCGGGGTTACCCGTATCGCCCAGCGTACCACACACCAGAGGCGAGAAAAACGCGCCCAGGTTGATACCCATGTAGAAGATGGTGTAGGCGGTATCAATGCGGTTGTCGCCGGCCGGGTAGAGCGAGCCCACCATCGAGGAGATGTTGGGCTTGAAGAAACCGTTGCCGAAAATCAGCAGGCCCAAACCCAGCATAAACAGCAGCAGCTGCGTTTGGGGCGCCGTTGCCTGCCCGGCCGTGTACAGGGAGGCCGAGAAAAACAGGGCAAACTGGCCGATGGCCATCATCAGGCCGCCCACCAGAATGGAGCGGCGGTTGCCCCAGTAGCGGTCGGCTACGTAGCCGCCCAGCAGCGGCGTGAGGTACACAAGGCTGGTATAGTTGCCGTAAATGAGCGAGGAGTACTCCTTATCGAATACCAGCGCCTGCGTCATATATAATATGAGCAGCGCCCGCATGCCGTAGTAGCTGAACCGCTCCCACATTTCGGTGGCGAAGAGGACATACAGCCCTTTGGGGTGCGACGACGAAGTTGATGCGGGCTGCTGGGCAGCGGAGGGTGATTGCATGAAGAGTAAGTAAAGAGGGGAAAGAGAGACAAGCCCGGCTGCAACCGGAATAGGGTTGGTAAAACTACAAAAGTTTCCTAAACCGCCCCAAACCCACTCAAACAGCCCCCCGGGGCAAGGCCGGAGCATACGATTTTACGGCGAAATTTCGCTATCATTTTGGCTTTTCCCGGATTTTCGCCAGCTTTTTCGCTACTTTTGCCCCTGTATTCCCACTGATTTTCCACCCAACCCCCATCCGTTTTCGGCCCCTTATGCTAGATTCTGCCGCCAACGCCCGCCTCGCCCCCCTGGGTATTTCCACCGCTGCCCAGGTACACCTCAACCTCTCGCCCGCCGCCCTCGTCGAAGAAGCGCTGCGCCGCAACGAAGGCACGCTCACCGATAACGGGGCCCTGATGGCCGACACCGGCGCCTTTACCGGCCGCTCGCCCAAAGACCGTTTCGTGGTGAAGGACGCCAACACCGCCGACAGCGTGTGGTGGGGCGACATCAACATCCCCTTCGAGGCCGACAAGTTCGACCAGCTGCACCAGAAAATGGTGAAGTACTTGGAAGACAAGGAGATTTACGTGCGCGACGCCTACGCTGGCGCCAACCCCGACTACGAGCTGAAGCTGCGCGTAGTGAACGAGCTGGCCTGGCATAACCTGTTCTGCTACAACATGTTCCTGCGCCCTACCGAGGGTGCCGACACCAGCTGGACGCCCGATTTCAGCATCATCTGCGCCCCCGGCTTCGAGGCCGATCCGGCCGTGGATGGTACCCGCCAGAAGAACTTCGCCATCCTCAACTTCACCAAGAAGATGATTCTGATTGGCGGCACGGGCTATGCCGGTGAGATGAAGAAGGGCATTTTCGGTGTGCTCAACTACCTGCTCCCCCACCAGCACAACACGCTCAGCATGCACTGCTCGGCCAACGTGGGCGCCGACGGCGACACGGCCGTTTTCTTCGGCCTTTCGGGCACGGGCAAAACCACCCTTTCGGCCGACCCCAACCGTGGCCTCATCGGCGACGACGAGCACGGCTGGACGCCTGACAAGGGCATCTTCAACTTCGAAGGTGGCTGCTACGCTAAGGTTATCGACCTGAGCCAGGAGAAGGAACCCCAGATTTGGGACGCCATCCGGTTCGGTTCCATCGTGGAGAACACACGCTTTGTTGAGGGTACCCACACCGTGGACTACGCCAACAAGAGCGTAACCGAAAACACGCGCACGGCCTACCCTATCCACTACATCGACAACGCCATCGAGCCTTCGGTGGCCGACGCGCCCAAGAACATCTTCTTCCTGACGGCCGACGCCTTCGGGGTGCTGCCCCCCATCAGCAAGCTCGACAAGAGCCACGCCATGTACCACTTCATGTCGGGTTACACCGCCAAGGTGGCCGGCACCGAGATGGGCATCACCGAGCCCCAGACGACGTTCTCGGCCTGCTTCGGCGCCGTGTTCCTGCCCCTGCACCCCACCAAGTACGCCGAGATGCTGGGCCAGAAAATGGACGAAAACCCCGACGTGAACGTGTGGCTCATCAACACGGGCTGGACCGGCGGTTCGTACGGTACGGGCTCGCGCATGAAGCTCTCCTACACCCGGGCCATGATTACGGCCGCCCTCAACGGCGAGCTGACCGACGTGGAATTCACCAAGCATCCCATTTTCGGGGTGGAGGTACCCGTATCGGTGCCCGGCGTGCCAACCGAAATTCTGGAACCGCGCAACACCTGGAGCAACAAAGAGGAGTACGACAAAACGGCCTCATCGCTGGCCGAGAAGTTTGTAACGAACTTCGGCAAGTACGCCGACTACGCCAACGAAGAGATTCTGGCCGGCGCCCCTAAAGCTCAGGTAGCGGCCGGCGCGTAGGCGTTAGCACTTCCTATTTAAAACTACCCCGCTGGCCCTGTGTCGGCGGGGTAGTTTTTTGCGGTTGAAAGGTTTTTCGACCTGCCGGGTGCTTAGCTGCGTTTACTTGCGCTACTTTTGCGTCCTTGTTTGACACTTTACTGCCGCTTACCCATGCGTAAACTTCTGCTTCCGCTGTTGCTGTTGCTTCTCTCGCCGCTACGCCTGTGGGCCTGGGGCGCCGACGGCCACCGGGCCATTGCCCTGATTGCCGAACACCACCTTTCGCGTAGTGCCCGCCAGCAGGTGCAGCAGCTGTTAGGCACCGAGAACATGGCGTTGGTCAGTACCTGGCCCGACGAAATCCGCTATTACCCCGAGGGCAAGGAAACCGGCCCCTGGCACTACGTCAACTCGCCCTCGGGCCTCGACCATGCCCAGTACCTGACGGAACTGCGCACCAACGTTGGCCCCAACGCCTACACCGCCCTGCAAACCCAGATGGCCATTGTGGCCGACAAAAGCAAGACCATGGCCCAGCGCCGCGACGCGCTCAAATACGTCATCCACATTGTGGGCGACATCCATCAGCCCCTGCACACGGGCCACGCCGAAGACAAGGGCGGCAACGACATCAAGCTCAAGTTCCGCGGACGCGACACCAACCTGCACAGCCTCTGGGATTCGGGTTTGCTCGACTACCAGGGCCTAACCTACACCGAGATGGCCCAGCAGTACAACCGCGACATAAGCCGCTCTGCCGTGCGCCGCATGCAGGCCACCGAGCCCGCCGAGTGGCTCTGGGAGTCGTACCAGGCCTCCAGTTTACTTTACCCCCTCACTCCCGACGGCACCGAGGTGAAGTATGATTACTACCCCGCCCACAGCGTGCTCATGCGCCAGCGCATCCAGGAAGCCGGCGTCCGCCTGGCTGGCATGCTGAACAACATGTTAGGGTAAAAACCAGCAATCGGCGCACTTACTGTGGTGCGTATTTGGTGTTGAAACCTGGCCTTTATGGCAAAAGGAAGAGGCCCCATCCGGTAGCTACCGGATGGGGCCTCTTCTTGGTTGAAGCAGCGAAGCGTTAGCTCTTACTGCCCGGCTGCTTGCCCGAATTCGCCTTGTCGGCTCCGGGGCCACGAACGTCGTCGGGGGTGGCTTTGGCCGAGCCGGCGCGCGGGGCGCGGCCGTCGCCGTTGGCACCTTTGCCGGTGTCCTGCACGTTGTCGGCCCCTGCTACGGTAGCTACCGTGGTTGAGCTCTGACCGGTGGCTGCTTTGGGGCTTTTGCTTTGGTCGGCAGGTTGGTCAGCGGCTTTTTTATGGCCTTTGTCCGAGCCATTGCCCTTCCCGCCATCCTTGCTGAACGCACTCACGATGGCAGCCACGGCCAGACCGGTACCGGCCACAATGGCGGCCGTAGCGGCGGGGTTCAGCTTGGCCTTGGTATAGGTGCTGATTTCGCGGGTGCGGCCGGGATAGTTGCCGCGCTCCTGCAGCTGGCCCGCACCCTCGTACAGACCGCTGGGGCGGTTGCGGTGGTCGGCTTCATCGGATTTGGTCATGGGCGCAAAGGCTTCTTCCATGAACTTGTCGAGCAATGCCGGGGTCCATTGCTCCATGCCCTTAAACAACTTGCCAGCGCCGCCTACCAGAACATTGCGCTGGGGCGAAGTGGCCGAACTGAGAATGGCGTCGGCTACCGTTTCGGGGGCGTAGGCGGGCGGGGCGTGCTGAGGCACCTTGTCCATGTAGTTCTTGGCATTCAGCGGGTAAGGCGTGTCGATGGCGGCCGGCTGAATCAGGGTAACCGAAATCGGGGCGTCCTCCATTTCCAGCTCGGTACGCAGGCCGTCGGTAAAGCCCTTCACGGCGTGCTTGCTGGCGCTGTACATGGTTTGCAGAATGGCCGTGACGTCGGACAGCACGCTGCCCACGTTGATGATGGCGCCGCCACGGTGGCGCAGGTGCTCGGTGGCTTCGAGCGAGCCGTACACGAGGCCCCAGAAGTTGGTTTCGAACAGCTGGCGCATATCGTCGATAGACTCGTTAACGACCTTGCCATAGATTGACACGCCGGCGTTGTTCACCCAGGTATCAAAGGAGCCAAATTTCTGCTTGGCCTCGCGGGCAATGCGCTTCACGTCAGCCTGCTTGCTCACGTCAGCCACCACGTAAATGGCCTCGCAGCCCTGGTTGTTGAGTTCCTGAGTGAGTTGGCGTAACGCCTGCTCGCTGCGGGCAGCCAGCACCAGTTTAGCACCGGCTTTAGCCGCTTGCCGGGCCGTTACAAGGCCGATGCCCGACGAAGCGCCGGTGATGACAATAGTCTGGTCGGAAAGTTTTTTGAGCTTAGTTTTCATCTGAGTAGGGTATTGGTAGAGCGCGATAAGTCGCAGGATGGATACAACTGGCTTACGCGAAAAACCCGCAGGCTGTTATGCTGGCCCCGCCGCCGGGCCGACTAAAACCCGCCCAAACCGCCGGCTTCTCACTTACCTTTGCGCCATGCCCCACACCTTTTTCGCTCCCGACCTGACTGCCGATATGACCGGCTACACGCTGCCCGAAGATGAAAGCAAGCATGCCGTGCGGGTACTGCGCCTGAGCATTGGCGCGCCCGTGGTGCTGGTAAACGGCCGGGGCGATGTGTTCGAGGCCGCAGTGAACGATGCTAACCCCAAGCGCTGCACCCTGCGCATCAGTGCCCACGCTCGCTTTGCCCCCCGCTCCGCCCCCGTTCACCTAGCCGTAGCGCCCACCAAAAACCTCGACCGCATGGAGTGGCTGGTCGAGAAAGCCACCGAAATCGGGGTCGACACCATTACGTTCCTGCGCTGTGCCCGCTCGGAGCGACGCGAGCTGAAGCTGGAGCGTCTGGAGAAAATTGCCATCAGCGCCCTCAAGCAGTCGGGCCAGGCGTGGCTGCCGCACCTCACGGAGCTGACGAACCTAGCTGACTTCCTGCCCACCGTCGAGCCAACTACCACCTTCATTGCCCACCTCGAAGATGGCGAGCGGACGCCGCTGAGCCGCGTGGCCGCCGCCCCGGCCGGCTGTACCATCCTCATCGGCCCCGAGGGCGACTTCACGCCCGACGAAATTGCGGCTGCCTTCGCCCACGGCATCCGGCCCGTTACGCTGGGCAGCTCCCGCCTGCGCACCGAAACGGCCGCCCTAGCTGCCGTGCACACCGTGCACGTGGTACGGGAACTATCTAGCCTCTAATCTTTTATATTTCCATTCTTTCGCTAGAGCAGTCAGCTTTTTCAGTTTTGCTGAATCAAAAATTGACCAATTTTCATCACTATCAGGAGGAGTGAAGCTTCTCAAGGCGCGATAAAACGGCAATACTATTGATTCAACACTACCTGTCAGACGAATTATTTCGGTATGCCCGGCCGCGTAACCCTGTTGCTCAGTTATATAGAGAGCAACCAACTCGTTATCAAAAGCAAAACGAAAGTGGTACCAAACTGGCTCTAAATGCCAGCTTGTTTGCGCCCCTATTCCCTGAAAAGCTAGAATCAGCGCACTACATAGCTCCTCTAATGAATTGACTGGTACATCTGACGCTTCAAATTGCAATCTAAAATCATCAGCCTGCAGCCTAACAGGTAGGCAGCCATGCTCTGGCACACCGAAACGAATGGTCAGTTTACTGGGCATCTGCATAGCTGAAATATCTGATGCCCCCTATTCCGCCAGCGCCGAGTCGTCGGCCTGAGCGTTGGCGGCGGCTTTGGCCAGCTTCTTTTTGCGCCAGGGGGCGTCCTGCTCCCAGTCGCCGGCCATAACGCAGCCGTAGGGCCGGATTTCGTCCACGATGGTCGCCAGGTCGAAGTCCACGATTTGCTGCTGCACCTGCTCGGCGTTTTTGTAGGCGCTGGGCAGCTCCGAAATATCAATCTGGTTGAAGTAGAAGCGGGCGTCGATGCCCTGGGTTTCTTCGGCGAAGATTTCCTCCTTGGTCTGACCGAGCTTGCTGCGCTTATGGCTGGTGCGGCTCAGGTTGCGGCCGGCGCCGTGGGGCGCAAAGCCCAGGTTGGTTTCGGTGGTAGAACCCGCCACAATGAGGATGGGCTGAGCCATGTTGAGCGGAATAATGCGCGGCCCGGTGATGTCGGGCATGAACTTGGGGTCCATGGGGGTGGCGCCCTTGGCGTGGTAGTACAGGTCGCCGTCGCGAAACACGAAGTTGTGCTCGTTCCAGTACTGTTGCTGTACGGTAGCCCCCAGCTGTTCCACCACGGCCTCGTGCAGGCACAGGTGGTTTTGCTTGGTCCAATTACGGATGGTTTGCAGCGCTGCCCAGTACCGCTGCCCCTCCTCCGACTCAGCGGGAATCCAGGCATTGTTGGGGTCGGTTTCGGGCGAAATGGCCTTACGGAAGTTTTCGGCCACCTTCATGCCCTGCTTATACAGCAGTGCCCCCGGCCCCCGCGAGCCGTGATGTGTGACGAGCATGGTGTCGCCAGTGTTGCGCGACACGCCCACGTACAGGAAGTGGTTGCCGTCGCCCTGGGTGCCCAGATGCTCGCGGGCCATACTCAGGCTACGCCGGGAGTTCAGATACGGGTTGTCGCGGAACTCAACTTCGATGTCGGCGGGCAGCGCGAACTGCTGACCTTCGGGCCGGCCGCCGGGCCCGAAATGGGTGAGTTGCTGAGCTATGTCCAGTACCTGTTTGGGATCAGACTTGCCCAGGTTGGTCAGCATTACCGAGCAGCAGATATCGGCGCTATGCATGCCGGGATGAATGGCGTTGCGGGCCACCACAATACCCCCGACGGGAATAGTACCCAGCGGGCCGGCTGGGCACGCATCGGGCATAATGGCGCCTGACACCACTGTGGGCGTGCGCATCAGCCGCTGCATTGACTGCCGTACGTAGTCGATGTTGTCCTGCTCAATAGGCGTATCGGCGCTGATATTCTCGTGAAACGGCACGGCCTGCGCCAGTAGCGGGATGGTCGGGGCGGGCTTCTTCGTATTGAGGTAGGCCTCCAACGACTCCCCTTCCAGGCCCTGAGCGTTGATATGCTCCAGCGCATCTTTAAACCACTTGCCGGGTTGTAGCCCTTTATCTATTAAATCTTGACCTGTTATCATCGTTGGTGGCTATATAGATTGATGCAGCAAGAAAAGGAATAGTTGGCAGGACCTCCGCACTATCTTTCTTCACGCTGCCGCTTCAGCTCCAATCTTTCCAGTCATAAGCTGCCACAACACCGCCACGTGGGCCAGTAGCACGGCCGGCACCACGAAGGCGGGTAGCCACACGTACGGAAAGTGTTGCAGGGCCACGTTGGGCTGCTCGAACGAGAATTGCTGGAACGGCCCCGGCGCCGACAGCAGCCCCAGCCGCACGATATTGCCCAATAAAACCAGCCCCAACACGTTCCAAACTACTAGCCCGACCCGCCCCAACCACCGCCGGCGAAACGCCAGGTAGTAAACCAGCGGAGCCGTGAGGCCCATCAGAATATCCCAGTTACGGCCCTCAAAAGTCATGAGTCGGGGCACGGCCTGATACTGGTAAAGCCCCCACAACACCAGCTCCACGGGTATTCGCACCGCGTGCAACAGCGTCAGCCTATCGGGGCGCAAGGCATCGAGGAAGCGGCGGCCCCGGGCCGTGGCCAGCACCACCACAAGCGCCAGTAGCGGCGGGCCCACCACCAGCGCGAACCGGGGCGGCAGTGTGTTGGTGACGGTATAGAAGCCGACCCAAGCCTGCACTGCCTGATTCATCAGCCAAAGTCCCGCGCCCAACAGCAGCGCTGGCCGGTACCGGGGGGCTGCCCACAGCAGCAGCGCCAACGTCAAGGCAGTAGTCAGAATAAAGGCTAGGGCGATAGGAACCGGGGGCATGGTGAGGAATAAGCGGTGAAGCGCGGGCGGTGCTTACCTTGCGAGGCAAGCCGAACTTTCCCGGTCGGCCCGCAATTATAGGCAAGTCCCGCCAGCATCTGCTCCTACTATAATGTCCAAATACTTCTTTGTTTCTCTGCTCCTGCTCTTCTCGCTGACGGCCGCCGCGCCGATGGCTCCGGCCCCCAGCTTCCGCATCGCCAAGCTGCACTACGGCGGCGGCGGCGACTGGTACGCCAACAAAACGAGCCTGCCCAACCTCATCCGCTTCTGCAACCAGACGCTGAACACCAACATTGCGCCCGCCGAGGCTACCGTGGAGCTTGATTCGCCCGAGCTGCTCACCTACCCCTTCGTGCACCTCACGGGCCACGGCAACGTCACGTTCTCCGACCTCGACGCCCGCAACCTGCGCCGTTACCTAATTGGGGGCGGTTTCCTGCACATCGACGACAACTACGGCCTCGACAAGTTCATCCGGCCCGAGATGAAGAAGGTGTTTCCCGACCTCGAATTCGTAGAGCTGCCCTTCACCCACCCCATCTACCACCAGAAATTCCAGTTCCCGCGGGGCCTGCCCAAAATCCATGAGCACGATGGCAAGCGCCCCCAGGGCTTCGGGCTGCTGTATAAGGGCCGGCTGGTGTGCTTCTACAGCTACGAGTGCGACCTGGGCAACGGCTGGGAGGATATGGGCACCTACCCCGAAGACACCCCCGCCACCCACGAAGCCGCGCTCAAAATGGGCGCCAACCTGGTTGCCTATGCCCTGACGCAGGACTAAAAGCGGAAGCAAAAGAGGGAGAGTAAAAGCCGAAGCCCGTCCAGTATGCTGGGCGGGCTTCGATTTTTACTCTCCCTCTTTTAGTCCTAAGGCTAATACCGCCGCTGGAAAATTTCGCTGAGCACGAAGGCGGCGCGGATGTCAGCAGGGTTTTTCAGCAGCTCATTAACGGTGCGGCCAGTTGGTTTGGGCACCACTTGCTTCTGGCTCCAGAAATCATCCTTACCGTGTTCGGTGCTGGTACGGGGCAAGGAGGAGCCAAGCCGCACGGCCCGCCTGGGCGCTTCGAGCGAGCGGGCTTCGCGGGCAGGTAGCTCCTGAGAATACTGCTCGACTTCAGTCTTTTCGAGGCCGCGTCCGAAGCGCGGGACCGGCGTAGGCCGGGCTGGCTTAGCTTGCGGCTCCGGCATTCGCTGCTCCTGCTCCCACTCCTGGGCCGAGTCGCGCTCTTCCAGCCGGCCGGGTTCGGGCGGGGCGGGTTGCTGGTTCTGGCGCTGCATCTGAGCCAGCAGTTCCTCAAACGATACGGCCGGCGCCGATGGGGCTGGCCGACGCACCGGCGCGCCACCGGGCTGTTGGGCCGGCTGCCGGTCTTGGGCCTCTTTGGCTTTTTCGGCAGCCTTCTGTACCATTCGCCAGATAAAGAAGACGATGGCCCCAATTACCCAGACAAAACCTTTGATATCTTCCATACGAGCGAATGAATGACGGCCGGTACCTGCCGGCCGGGCGTTGCTGCCGACGGATTAAGCCGCCGGATATTCTAACGTACGCCTTTTTCGGGGAAGCGGCCCGGTTTGGTGCGATAGAAGGCCTTGATTTCCTCCAGGTCCTTTTCGTAGTCGCCGGTGGGCCAGAAGGCCGGTCCTACGCCGGCTTCCTTCTTTTCATAATCGAGGTAGCCGAGCAGAATGGGCACGCCGGCGGCCATGGCCGTGTGGTAGAAACCCTTGCGCCATTTGGGCTGGTAGGCGCGGGTGCCTTCGGGCGTAACCATAATCACCAGCTCATCATGCTTCTTAAACAGCCCGACCATGGCTTCGACGAGGCTGTTGTTGCGGCTGCGATCGACGCCCAGCCCGCCCAGGCTACGCACCAGCGCCCCGAGCACCGGAATACTAATCCACTCCTTTTTGATGGTTACTTTCAGGTCCACATCCATCAGAAAAAAGGCCGCCCGGGCGTGCATAAAGTCCCAGTTGCTGGTGTGCGGGGCCGCAATCATCACGCTCTTCTTGATATCGGGCGGCACCACCGGCCCTAACTTCCAGCCCACCAGCCAGAACCAGAACTTTGAAAACAGATACCAGAAGGTAGAAGTACGACGCGCCATGAGCGGAGAACGGATAGTAAAAGAGGGCTGGCCACCCGAATCGGGGCTAACGGGCCTTAAAGCTATATAATTTGCCGCCGCCACCGCTGCGTCGGGGCCTGCTGGCCGCAACAGTTCTGCTTTCAGGCCGGCGCGGGCCACTCGTTTTCGAGCAGTGCCGCTAGCTGCGGTGCCAGCGCCAGCGTGTAGCGGTAGCCGATATCGAATATTTCGGTGGCCTGCCCAAAGCTCATCGTGCGATACGGGCGCAATTCAGGCGGCTCTAGCAGCAGGTGACACAGCCGCTTACTGAGCACCGTGTTGCCGGCAATGGCCAGGTTAAGCGTGCGCTCGACCAGCCCGCGCATATTGCTGACCTGCGCGGCCGGGTTGGGCGGATTGCAGTGCACGCCCACCACCCGCAGGCCCGGGTGTTCGGCTTCCAGCAGCGCCTCCACGGGCAGGTTATTCAGCAGGCCGCCATCTACCAGCTGCCGGCCCTGGTACACCACCGGCCGGTACAGAATGGGCACGGCCGACGAGGCCAGCAGCGGCGGCACCAGCGGTCCGGTCGAAAACCGCACCGACTCACCCGCCTCAATATCGGTAGCTACCAGCGTAACGGGCAGCCGCAGCTGCTCGAACGTGGCCCCCACCCCTAGGTGCTGCTCGAACAGCCGCCCCACCGCGTCCATGTGCAGCAGGCCGTACCGGCTGAGCGCCACCCGCGTCAGGCGCGGAATACTGACGCCCTGCAGCAGCCGCATAATCTCGCGCGGCGGCACCCCGGCGGCATAAAACGTAGCCGCAATGGCCCCCGACGAAACGCCCGCGAGCCGCCCTACCGGCAGCGCCAACTCATCGAGCGCCGCCAGCACGCCCAGATGCGCAATACCCCGCGCCCCGCCCCCAGAAAGTGCCAGCCCTAACGTTTTTTCAGCCATAGGATTGAAGGAAGTGAGATTCTCACCGCCTCTATTTTACAGCTCCGCCAGCTTAAACTTCTCGGCCACTTTGATGCCGCGCTCAGTTTGCTCGACCGTGATACATTCAGTCTGGTGGTCGTGCTCCAGCACCAATACCCAGTTTTCTGCGGCGGCTTGTTGCAGGAAGCGGGCTTTTTCGTCCATCGTTACCAGCGGGCGCACGTCGTAGCTCATCACGTAGGGCAGACCCACGTGATGGGCGCTCGGCAACAGGTCGGCGGCAAAAACCAGCGTGCGGTCTTTATACGACAGCTTGGGGAGCATCATTTTCTCGGTGTGGCCGTCCACGTAAATCAGGTCGGCTAGGCTGCCCAACTCGGCCGGTACGCCGGTTTTGGGGTCGAGGAAGCGTAGCTGGCCGCTTTCCTGAATGGGCAAGATGTTCTCCTTCAGAAAGCTGGCCTTTTCGCGCGGATTGGGGGCGGTAGCCCAGTTCCAGTGGGCCTCGTTACTCCAGTAGGTTGCGTTGGGAAAGGCCAGTTGCAGCGCATCCTCGGCGGTGCGCACTACGCCCCCGCCGCAGTGGTCGAAATGCAGGTGAGTCAGCAGCACGTCGGTAATATCGGCGGCCGTATAGCCCAGCCGGCGCAGCGACTTTTCCAGCGTATCGTCGCCGTGCAGGTAGAAATGGCCGCGGAACTTCTCGTCCTGCTTTTCGCCGATGCCGGTGTCCACGAGCAGCAGCCGGCCCGCATCCTCTACCAGCAGGCAGCGCAGGGACCAGGTACACATGTTGTTATCATCGGCCGGGTTGAGCTTCTGCCACATGCTCTTGGGCACAACGCCAAACATGGCCCCGCCATCCAATTTAAACAAGCCGGTATCGAGGGTATGAACGGTCATATTTTAAGCTGTTAACCTGTAGCTGATAGCAGTTAGCTTTTTTCGTCTGATATATAGCTGACAGCACTTCCGATTGGCAGTAGCTCCCAGCTAACAGCGCTAAGCTAATAGCTTGATAAATACCTATTCCAGCACCACACCCATATCCGAGAACTTGTCGATGCGCTGGCTGATGCGGTCCTCGGGCGAGAGGGCATCGAGTTCGGCCAGGGTGCTCAGGATGGTTTCTCTCAGGGTCTGAATCATGGTGGGCGCGTCGGTGTGGGCACCACCCAGCGGCTCGCTCACGATGCCATCGACCAGCTTGTTGCCCAGCATGTCGTTGGCCGTGAGCTTGAGCGCCTCGGCCGCCTGCTCCTTGTAATCCCAGGAGCGCCACAGAATGCTGCTGCACGATTCGGGCGAAATAACCGAGTACCAAGTGTTTTCCAGCATCAGCACCCGGTCGCCGATGGCAACGCCCAGGGCGCCGCCCGAAGCCCCCTCACCGATAATGATGCAGATAACGGGCACCTTGAGCAGGAACATTTCTTTGAGGTTGCGGGCAATGGCCTCGCCCTGCCCCCGCTCCTCGGCCTCCAGGCCCGGAAACGCACCGGGCGTGTCGATGAGCGTTACGACCGGCACATTAAACTTTTCGGCCAGCTTCATCAGGCGCAGGGCTTTGCGGTAGCCCTCGGGGTTGGGCATACCGAAGTTGCGAAACTGCCGTTGCTTGGTATTGCGACCCTTCTGCTGGCCAATCAGCATCACCGTGCGGCCATCAATTTCGGCGAAACCGCCCACCATGGCCTTATCGTCGCCTACCGTCCGGTCGCCGTGCAGCTCCACAAACTTCTGGCTCATCCCCAGAATGTAGTCGAAGGTGTAGGGGCGGTCGGGGTGGCGCGAGAGCTGCACGCGCTGCCAGCGGGTTAGGTTCTGGTAGGTTTCCTTTTTAAGGGCGTTGATTTTGGCTTCGAGGGCCGTTACCGCGGCCGATACATCTACCTGACTGTCGAGGGCCAGTTGCTGCATTTCGCGGAGCTTGCCTTCGAGGGCGGCAATGGGTTGTTCAAAATCGAGGAGCTGGGCCACGGCAAAGGCGGGTTTTGGAGGTGCGAGGGGGAAACGAGAAGATAGCAAAGGTAAGCGAAGGGGCCGATTCCGGCCACTCCTGCTTCAATCCGACCACGCGAAAAATCTTTCTACCTGACTAGCAGCCTGCCACGCCAGCCGGTGCAAGTTTTTTCCGCTTTTTTCGCGCCGGCTCTTGCGCACCTGCTGCCGGCCAACTACTTTTGCACCACTTCAACGCTTTCTGAGCCGCGAAATAGAACAACCTGGTTCGGTAGTTCAGTTGGTTAGAATGCCGCCCTGTCACGGCGGAGGTCGCGGGTTCGAGTCCCGTCCGGACCGCAAAGGCCCTTCAGCATCCGCTGAAGGGCCTTTTGCTTTTTCCGGCATTTCGTATTTCCCTCCGTCATTTCAACGCTGGGTCTCACAGTAGCTGGCGCAGTGGTTCGCAACGAACGTCCGCCCCCGAGCCCCTGCGTGAACTACTGCTGACGTTCGTTTCCTTTAGAACTAGCAAGTTTTTTTCAACGGCTATCCTATTTACTGACAGAACTATATCTTCTTGTAAATGCCCTCCACAGCCTAATAAGGCAGTTTTATATTGCCACTAGCTTGGTGAAGTCGAATCCACTCTGCTATATTTGCATCATCAAAAGGGAAGGGCACATGGCCCACCCCGAATTGATAGCCGGTTCGGTAGTTCAGTTGGTTAGAATGCCGCCCTGTCACGGCGGAGGTCGCGGGTTCGAGTCCCGTCCGGACCGCAAAGGCCCTTCAGCATCCGCTGGAGGGCCTTTTGCTTTTTCAACCTATGCCCGTGCCCAGCGCCGCGGCAACCGCCAGCGCCTCAATATTGGCGCGGCGGGCCAGCACGGCCAGCCATTCGGGCGGAATGGCGGCTTCGCCGTAATAAAGTCCAGCTAGGCCGCCGGTTACGGCGCCGGTAGTATCCGTATCGTCGCCGAGGTTAACGGCAGCCAGCACAGCTTCAGCGTAGGTTTCGTGGCGCAACAGGCACCTAAGACTGGCCTCCAACGTGTGCATAACGTAGCCGCCGCTGTTGATGGTAGCAACCGGTAAGTCGGCTAACCGGCCGCTGAGCAAAACTTCAAAATGGGCCAGTTCACGGGCTGGAATATCGAGCTCCGCGAGTTGAGCTGGAGCCTGCCGACACATTTCGGGATAGGCGGCGGCCGGCGACTTGCCAGCGCGTAGGTGGCGGGCTACTTCCAGGTACAGAAAGCACGCCACCGCCGAGCGAATATGACCGTGCGTGATGGCCGACACGTCGTGGATGAGCTGAAACCGCTCGGCCAGGGAGGCGTCGGTTTGGTAAAAGGCCAGCGGCAGAATCCGCATCAGCGCACCGTTGCCGTTGCTGTACTCATCGGTACCACCGGCTGGAATCAGGTCCTCGTCGGCTTGCAGGCGACTCAGTGCCTCGCGGGTGGTGACGCCAATATCGAACACGGTGCCGTGGGGCGTCCAGAGCTGCTCGTAGTACCAGCGGCGGCTGTAATCGGCCGTTTTGGCTAGCGTGAAGCCGTCGGCCAGCGCCTGGGCCAGGCAGAACGTGAGCGAGGCATCATCGGACCAGGTGCCGGCGGGCTGCTTATGGGTGCCGTATGCGCGCATATGCACCACGGGGTCGAGGCGGCCCTGCTGGGGCTCTGGAACTCGACGGGCACACCCAGCGCGTCGAGTTCCAGAGCCCCAGCAGGGCCGCGCGGAGTTGGGGTTCGGGAGTGTTAGGAGGCATAGAGGAATTAAGGTTAAGCGGTAGATTAGGTGCTAGAACGCAAGAACAAGTGTGCTGCCACCACAAAAAGGTCGTGGCAGCATGAGCGCTCAGGCAGGACCATTGCACGTCAAACTCACTACCTCATCGCTACTCCACTCCTACCTGGCGGCTGGCGGCGCGACCGAAGCGGGTGGGAAAGTACATCAGCTCGGCCCGGGCGGGGTTGAGCGTGTAGCTACCCCGGTAGCGGGGCTGCAGGGCCACCCGGAACACGTGCCGGCCGGCCGGCAGCACATCCACGAAAATGCCTACCTGGTGGCGTAGGTATTCGCGGTGAACCTCAACGGCGTTGCCGCGCGCTTTTTCGGCAGCATAGGAGCAGCCGGCCGGGATGGGTACTTCGAGCAGCATGTAGCGGGCTTCGGCGGGCACATCCACGGTTACTTCCAACTCGGTGGGCTGGCCGGCTCGCAGCATTATGCGGCTGCCCTCCTGCCCGGCCAGCCGCGTGCGCACCCCGAAAGGTTTAGCCACGGCCGTTGGGGCGGGGTTCCAGCGGGTCTGGTAGGCGGTGGCGTACACGGGCAGCCCGCCCTGCTTGCGCAGCACCAGCGGCCCCGCTCCGGCCGGCAGCGTTACTTCAAACGGAAACTGATTCACCTGCTGATTATAGCCGCCGCTGAGCTGAGCACTGGCGACAAGCCCGCCGCTGGCCGGCACCGTCAGGTCGGGGCCGATGGTGGCCAGAATCTGGCCGGCCTCGTAGGTGCTGGCCCAGTGACCACCGGGGCCGCGCTGCTGCAGCAGAAACGCCCGGATGCGCGCCAGCTCCCGCGCCGCATTGGGTCCGCCCTGGATCCGCAGCAGGCGATATGCCTGCAAGGTAGTGCCCAGGCGCTCAGGCAGCAGGTGGCGGTAGAAACTACCCGCCCGCAGCGTATCGGCATAAAACAGCCCGCCCAGGGCCGTGGCGTGGCGGTAGCGGCATAGCGAATCGAGTTGGTAGGGCAGCCCCAGCTGCTGGCGCAACTCCAGCAGGGCCAGCTGCTGGTCGAGGGCGCGGCGGCCGGGCTCCCGCTCTAGCCGGGCCAGCAGGGAGGCAAAATCGGGCGGCGACGGACCGCCGAGGCGGTGCAGCAGCTGGAGAAGCCGCAGCCGGTCGTCGGGGGTGCAGAAGGCCAAGTTGAATACCGGGGCTGCGGTACTTAGGGCGCGGCGGACGGCGGCATCGGCGAAGGCGTTATCCAGCTCGCGCAACAGGTGCTGACGCAGCGCATCCTTATCGAGGGCCACTTTGTGGCCCTGCTGCTCGGCATCGAGCAGCGCTTCGAGCACATGCAGCGAGGCCCAGGCACTGACCGGCGCGGTAGCCCAGGTGCCCCACAGCTGCTGCGCCGAGGGCCGGCCGCGCAACAACAGCCGGATCAGGCGGTTCACGTCGCGGGTGCCGGCAAAGGGCTGGCCGGGGCGCAGCACGGCCCGCAGGCGCTGTTCGAGCAGCAGGCCCCGCAGCTTGGAAGCCGCCTGCTCGTTGCAGAGATAGACGTAGCTCTGGAGGTGGCGGATTTCGTCGAGTATTACCGGCACCGGGTCGCTTTCCAGCCGTAGCGTAACTGGTCCCAACTCGGGGCGCACGGGCAGCGTGAGCGTGGTGTCGGCAGCCGTGAGAATGGCAAAAGTGCCCACCCGCTCGCGGGTGCCCACCGGCAGCACCGGCAGGTAGCGCAGCTCCCCGTCCTCGTACCCATCAGCCCGGAGCAGGCTGTAGCGCACGGCCACCGAATCGGCATTGCTGGGGGCCACGAAGCTGAGCGTGTCGAGCACGGCGGTGATAACGCGGTGGCGCAGGGTACGCGCGGGCCCCGCTCCTACCTGGAACGTGGTGCTCACCTGAGCCGTGTCGGGCAAGTAGTTGAGGGTTTTGCCGATGATCTGCGGCCGGTCGCCTTGGAGCAGGAAGCGCGGGGTGGTCAGGGTGGCCGCCAGGGCCTTGAACGAACGTAGCCGCTGCGTGAAGCTACCCATGCGAGCGTCGTCGTCGGAGGCCAGCACGAAGGTGTCCCAGCCGGTGAGGTCGTCGGGCACGATGACTTCGGTGCGGGCCTGGCCATTTTGGTCGGTTATGAGGGTGGGTCGCCACCAGCCTACGTCGGAGAAGCGACGGCGCAGCGCCAGCCGCGGGTCGCGGCCGGGAGCAGGCACTATATCATCGGTCGGCCCGCCATTGGCCGGTCCCGTCTTAGTCGTGATGATCAGCACGCCATTAGCGGAGCGCGAGCCGTACATGGCCGTGGCTGATTCGGCTTTTAGCGTCTCCACCGTCAGAATATCGTCCGGATTCAGGTCGGCCAGCGAACCCGTGTAGGGCAAGCCATCCACGATAATGAGGGCCTGTTTACCGGAGGTTATGCTTGAGTTTCCGCGCAACGTGACGCGGGATTTACCGCCGGGCTGGCCCGATACAGTACTTACCGAACCCGTCAGCTCCGACCGTCGGCGCTCTATTCCCAAACCAGTTACAACCACCTCGCTGAGCTGCTTGCTGTCCGTGCTCAGCTCCACCAGTACATCCGGGCCATTTGCCAGCCGCTCCATCGGCACGAAGCCAATCGAGGAGAACACCAGCACCCCGCCGGGCGGCACCGATAGCGCGTAGCTGCCATCGGCGTTGGTGCTCACGCCCACGCTGGTGCCTTTTACGAGCACCGTTACGCCGGGCAGGCCTTCGCCAGTGGCACGCTCGGTTACCTGGCCGCGCACCAGCCGCCAGCCGAAGGGGGTTGTCAGGGGCAGCACCACCGCAATTTCGCGGCGGGCGGCCACCGAATCGAGTAGCGCAGATGGGCCAGGGCGGTAGAGATGCGCGGCAATCTGCTGCCGGAAAAGCTGCCGCCACCGGCGGGCCGCGGTTTCGGCCAGGGGCTGCTGGTCGAGCGAATCGAGCTGCAGGTAGGTGGTGCCGCCCGCCCGCACTTGCACGGCGGCGCGCAGGGCCAGTACCGAGCTATCGGCCCGCAGCAGGGCCAGGCGGTACAGGCCGGGGGGCAGCGCGTGCAGGGTTGGAGGCAGAGAGCGAAGCAGCCGGTAAAACCTGGGCTGGTCGGGTCGGGTGAGCAGGGTGTAGCGCACCGAAGGCTCTGCAAGGCTACCGGAGCCGTTTACTGCACCATAATCATCGGCGGCTCCCCGCACTGCCAACCGGCCCTGGTTGACGGGCGTGGTGGTAGGCAAGTCCAGTACCGGCTCGGGCGTGGGCGGGCGGAAGTAGCCGGTGGCGGCACTCGGCCGCAGGTCGGCCTCAGTCAGGGCGAAATCAGCCAGCGGCAGACCGCCTGCGAACGTAACGGCCCGGCCCAGGTCGCCGTAATCGGCCGCCGAATTGCTCAGGCTGCGCATTTTCAGCAGGCCCTGGCCGAAGCTGTAGCGGTAGTCCGACTCGAACAAAAACCGCTGCCGTAAACCGTCGGAAGCACGGCGCAGCAGCACCGAGTCGGGCCGGAAGGGTCCGGCCAGGTAGGTAAGCTGGTCGCGGGCGTATTCGTACTGATAGTTTACGACAGCCCGGCCGATAAGCGCGGGGCGCCCCTCCCCCAACACCTGCAGGCGGTTGCCCTGGCGCAGGCGCAATTGGTCGCGCGGCGCGGCGCGGTCGATAACGGCTAAATACCGCTGCAGCTCGGCCCGCTCGGTGGCCGATACCGCTCCGCGCCGGACTACCGTGAGGTTGGGCTGCGCGTGGTGGGGGTCGATGCTGAGCGTGAGCTTGTGCAGGTGGCGCAGCGGCACGTTCCGCAGCGTTACGAGGCGGTCGGGCGTACGAATGGCTACCGTGTGGCGGCCGGTGTCGGCCACCAGCGCGAAGGGCTCGTCGGCATTTACCCGGCCCACGAATACCGGTATTCCATCTATATACGCCGCCACCGTGGGCTGCACTCGTCCCGAATCGACCACGAACGGGGACAACTGCGTGATACCACCGGGAGCCAACTGGTACTCGGCAAACGTGCCGGTAGCGGGATACAGGAACTGGTAGAAGCGTAGCGAGTCGAGGCCCAGGCGCTGCCGCCAGGCACCCCAGGCCAGGGGCTGGCGGACTGGCCGTTGCGACTCGTTGGCAAAACCCGCCGCCAGCCTAAAGCGCCGCCGCAACACCCGGCCGACCACGGCGGGCGTGAAATCGGGTAGGTTGGGGGCGGCGGGAGCCTCGAACTTGCTGGTGTGGGCGTAGGCCGTGAGGTCGGCGGCGGGCACGGGACGGCCGGTTTCGTCGCGCACGGTGTATGCCAACGTGATTTTCTGGCCCGGATACACTACCTCGGGCTGTTCGGCCTCGATGGTTAGCCGACGGCCGGGCGGGGCCACGTGGTATTCCGCCTTCTGCAGCTCACCACCCCAAAAATAATGCACCGAAATGTACCAGGTATCGGCCGCGGTGGCCGGCCAGCGGCGAGCCAGCGCGGGGCCGTAGCCACGCTCCACCAGCTGGTTGCCGCGGTACAGGTAGTACCAGAACTGCAGCCGGCGCGGATTCCTGACGCGGAGCACCAACGAATCGGCCGTCCGCTCCGAAGCCAGTAGCAGCCCGGCATTGCTCGGATCCAATGCCAGCGTAGCTTCCAGCCCAGCGCCCGACCGCAGGCCGTAGTTTCTGACGGTTGGGTCGAGGAGCCGGGCCAACGGCAGCGACACGGTTTCGGTAGTGGTAACTGATTTGCCATCGGGCCGGGAGCGGGTTGCTTCGAGCACCGCCGTGCGCGGCCGGATCTGCCCACTCACTTTATAATCGGCCCGCAACGAATCCTGCTGCAGGGTCAGGGTCAGCTGGCCGTTACGCCGCGCGTAGCGGACGGTGGCTTTTTCGAGGTGGCGCTCACGGTCGGCGTTGAGAAATTCGGCCTCCACCAAATACGTGAAGTCGGCGGCGGGCAGCACCGAATCGGGCAGGGCCACGCGGGTTTCGCCGGCCGCGTCGAGGGGCTGGGTGTGCGTCCAGAGCGTATCGGGCACAAACACTTGCCGCTTAGCCAGCCGGCCCACCAGCTGCGGCAGCACCCGCAGGCGCACCCGGGCATCGAGCAGGTTGAGTTCGTTGGCATCCTGCCCGCGCAAAAACAGGGCCTGGGGTGTGTCAGACTGCTGCTCGACCTGGGCCGGGCGCAACGTGTAGCGGGTATTGTTCAGCTCGTAATCTTCCAGCCGAAAGCTACCAGCAGCCAGTTCGGGCCCATTCGAGCCACTTTCCACGGGCCGCAAACTCAGGTACACGTACTGGTCGGAGCGCAGGTTGAGCGTGTCGGGCAGCGGCAGCGTGAACTCGTAGGAGCCGGGCCGCACCGGGGCCAGCAGGGCCAGGCGACGCGGCTGGCGGTCGGCGCTGAGCCATAGCTCCAGCGGACGGCGGTAGGGCTGGCCCCGGAGACTGAGCACCCGCGCCTTGAGGCGGAGCGTATCGGCGGCGGGGCGGTAGCGGGGCTTGCTGAGCACGAGGTAGGCGCGCCACTTTTCAGCCTGCTTACTGGCCCGCCGCTCTTGGCGCTGCTCCCGCACATCGGGGTTGAACACCGAGCGCAGCAGCCCTACCGGGCCGGTATCGATGTCAGAGGCATGATGTAGCTCCCTCACCAGTTGGCGCACCGGCCGGCCCAGGTAGCCCAGCGGGAAACCATAAAGCACCCGTTGATAGGCCCCGCGCCAGCTAAAGCCCCGCGAATAACGGGGCGGGCGGACATACGGAAACGTTTGCTCCAGGGGGTGGTAGGTGGTGCGCCCCCCGATTTCCACGGCCAGCAGCCCGGCCCGGCCAGCGCGGCCGGCCAGCCGGTAGGTTTGGGTGGCCGCATCAAGGGGCACCCGGCGGCCACCGCGAAGCGTAATCCGGGCATCGGGCAGCAGCTGGCCCAGCGAATCGCGCAGCAACAGGCTTAGGTCCTGCTGGTTGTCGAGCACCGTGAGCTGGCGGCCGGTGCGGCCGAACAGCCAGTACACCAGCTCCGGGCCTTCGGTATGCGCCACCAGGTAGTAGCCCGGCGGCCGGACCGCCAGCCGCTTGGGCCCTACGCTATCGGCCTGGCTCGTCGGAAACGAATCGACGGGCTGGGCAAAGAAATCAGTCCGGGCGGTTGCGAGACCCCGTTCGTAAAGGCGGCGGGCCTGCGCATCGGTAAGGCGGAAAACCTTGGTCAGGTAGCTCTGCTGGCGGGCTTGGGCCAGCGGCGGCTGGGCCCAGGTGGGGCCAACTGATAGTAGCAACAGCAACAACGGGAGGAGTAGGCGTAGCAGCATAGGCGGTAACGGAGCGGCAGATAAGGCTGGCCCCAGCCCTACTGATGCCCCGGCCCGGCACATTCCATAAGCTGGCTGGCAATTTTACTCTCGGAGTTGATTTTTCTAGCGGTACTCTCCCTGCTATACCTTTATGCCACCCGGACCCTGGATTCTGCTTTTACTCCGCCGGATGAACCAATTGGCCAACATCTGCCGTATCTGCTCTCACTGGCCGGAAGCTACCAAGCAACTCCTCCCTTTCTCCCACCGCCAAGGAACTAAAATCTTACTCTTTTGCCGCAGGAATTCATTTTTGGCTGAATACTTGCCAATGGCCTGCTTACCTTCGTGTGGCTTTTGCGGCTTTATCTTTTTGCTATGACCCGTTTTCTTCTCTTTTTCATGCTGCTGGTGATGGGCTTGGCCGACATCAGCCCCGCGCTTGCCGCACCTCCTGGCCCGGCCGCCCGCGCCAAAATGCGCGGCAAAGTTTACGTACACCGGCCTAATTACCGCACCTATAAAGGGGGAGGTCGCAAAGCCCGTAAGAAGCGTACCGTCCGCTACCGGCAGCGCTGGTTCCAGTTCTGGCGCAAGCGCAAGAAAACCGAGCAGCGCGCCCCGCGCCGTTCCCGTAACTCGACTATCGGCAACGGTCAATAGCCCCGGGCACCCGATTTTCGGCCCATAAAAAGTCAGCCTTTCCCGCATCAGCGTGGGAAAGGCTGACTTTTTATGGGCTGGCTTATGATTATCTATCTATATCAGAAGCGCTGGATGCGGTAGCTGGATGAGGGTAAAAAGGGCCTGGCCGATTGAACCCAGAACAGCGAGTGACCTTCATTCGCGCGCCTCTACCAGAAATTTGCAGAATATTATTGTGCCTGCTCTTTTAGCCAGCCAACCATTCACGGCAAACCAGCATCTTCGCGTCATGAAGAAACTGGGACTCCTCTTTTTGCTGGCCGGAGCGGGCGCGCCGGCCTACTGTCAGCCAGCTCCAACGGCCCTACCCGATTCGGTGGCCCTTTTTCTGGATAAGAGCCTCACGTTGCTACAGACCTATTCGCTGGAACGCAATACCGTGAACTGGCCTCAACTGCGCCAAACGGTGTATCAGCGGGCCCAGGGAGCTACTACCGTGCGCGAACTGCTACCCATCTACCCCTTCCTGTTCGAGCAATTGCAAGACGACCATGGCTGGCTTACCTACCAAGGAAAGACCTACAAATGGCGCAACCCTGCCCGGCCAGCTTATGCCAATGAGGTAGTGAAGGCTGCGCTGAAGAAAAAGCCTGGGGTGCTGGTGAAGATGCTGCCGGGCCGCGTGGGTTACATCCAGTTGCCGGGCATTAACGCCGGGGGCAGCCTGGAAGCTATGCGCGCGGCGGCCTTAGTGGTGCAGGATTCGCTCTGCCGTTTGCCCCCAGGCCGGGCCCGGGCCTGGATTCTCGACCTGCGCCTCAACGATGGCGGAGCCATGGCGCCCATGCTGGCCGGCATTGCCCCCCTGCTCGGCGACGGACACCTGGGTGGCTTTGTGGATATAAATGGTAAACCCGAACAGCAGTGGCATCTGCGCCAAGGCAACTTCTACGTCGACTCGATGCAGGTGACGACCCTGGAGAAGCGTTGCCCCGCCCGCCGGCCCGATTTACCCATTGCCGTGCTGCTGAGCGGGCGCACGGCCAGTTCCGGCGAAATCGTAGCCATCAGCCTTAAAGGCCGACCGGCCACCCGTTTTTTTGGCGAACCCACCTACGGGGCCACCACCGCCAACGAAAGCTACCCTATCAGTGGCGGGGCCTACCTCACCATTGCAGGCTCACTGGACGCTGACCGCACCGGCACGGCCTACAAGACCAGCCTCATCCCCGACGTACTCGTTTCAGGCGGCGACAACTTTACCGACCTGAGCCAGGATGCCAAAGTAGCGGCGGCGCTCAAGTGGCTGAAGAAGGCGCGGAAAGGCGGGCGGAAGCAGGGTATCCAGTAAAGTCAGCACTGGCCTGGCTCAAATGCCCAGCCAGTTCCTGAGCTGGGTGCCCCATTTCTCTACTGCAGTCCCGTTACCCGAAACTCGACGCGGCGGTTGAGGCGGCGGGTGTTTTCCTGGGCGTTGCTGGCCCGGGGCTCTCCCCCGCCCAGGCCCACGCCGCTGATGCGCCCGGGGGCCACGCCGCGCTTTACCAGGTAGGCCTTCACGGCGGCTACCCGGCGCTGGCTCAGCTCCACGTTCTTCTGCGGGTCGCCCACGTTATCGGTGTGGCCGCGTAGCTCGATGGTGAGGCCGGGTGAGGCCGTAAGCAATGTAGCCAGCGTATCGAGGGCCGGAAACGAAGTAGTAAGCAGCTCGCCCTGGCCGCGCGAAAACTGCACGTTCTCCAGCTCCAGCGTCGAGCCTACGCCGAGGGGGCGCAGCAGCACGTCCTGGGCATAAGGGCCAGCCGCGGCGGCAAAAGTGGTATCGAGCGGCACGTAGCCGGGCAGGCGCAACTGAGTGGCGTAAAGGCTGGCGGGCCGGGCCGGGAAGGTGAACGCGCCACCGGCCGTGAGGGCCAGGGCCGTATCGGCGCGGGACGACACTGTAACGGGGCGCAGGCGCAGGCCGACGCGGGGCAGCGGCTGCAGCGTTATGGCATCGAGCACCCGGCCCCGCCACGGTGCCCGCACAAGTGCGGGGGCCGGCGCCTCATCGGTGGTAGCCTTGCGAAACAGGTTGCACCCCGCCAGGTCGGTGTACACGCCCCGGCGAATCCGGGCCACCTCCTTGGTGTCCATATCAATCTGATAAATGGCCTTGGGCCCGGCCAGAAACAGCCGGCGGTTGCCGAATTCGTCGTTCTGCAGCAGAATGCCGCTGTAGCCGCCCCGCTCGGGCAGCCCGTCGAGGGGCAGGATATCGGGGGACGGCTGGCGGCTGTCTATGTTGACGCGCAGCAGCGAGCCGTCGGTGCTGTACACCTGGTAGAGCGTGCGGCGGGCGTCGAAGCAGAAGTTGGCGTGGGTACCGGCCCCCGCAAAGCCCAGGGCCGCGAAGTAGCGGGCCTTGCGTAGCGGGTCGGTGCTCCAGACGGTGCTGACTTTGCTGCTGGCCGGATTCACGCGCACCAGCAGGTTACCATCGGAGGTACTGAAGTACAGGTCGCCCCGGTCGTCGGTGCCGCCCGAAATCCAGACGCCGCCCGAGCCCTGGGCCGGCAGTTGCCAACTGGTGTACTCGCCCTGGCGGGTGGCGGGGTTGTAGCGGTACACGCGCTCGGGGGCGTTGGTGGGCGCTTTGGTTACGGTGTATAGGCAATTATCGAAGCCTTTGGCCAGGGCATACGACTGAAACGGCAGCACCCGCCGATGAATGACGGGCGGCTGGGCCGGGTCGAGGCTCGAAAACTCGTGAATCGTGCGGCAGTCGGCCTCCCAGGGGTCGTTGTTGATGCGGAGGGCCGGTATTCCATAGAACTTATCGTCGCAGCCCTGGGGGGGCGGCGCGGGGCGGGGCTGCTCCGCACGAAAACCGTGTCAAAA
>NZ_JABKAV010000024.1 GCF_013377905.1 Hymenobacter terrestris | reverse complement strand
TAACTACGCTAAGCGCCTGAAGAGTATGCGCGGGCTCGCCCCGCACGGATATGCGTGTACTCAGTGACAAACCCACCCAACTAATTTTACCCGGAACCTGACCCTCTCCTCGCCGGGACTACACACCTGGCCCGTAACGAGACGTTCGACAGCACGTTTAATTCTTGGCTCTCGATTTTTAATTGCTCAACAGCGCCATAGCTTCAGATTTGACCCGTTCGCGGGGTAATCCGTCGCGCACGCCCTGTGAGATGCTACGCACGAGGCTGGCGACAACGTTGGGGGCAAAGCCCAGGCGCTGGGCCATATCGATGCAGAAGCGCATTTCGGTGTCGTCTACCACACCGTCGGCCAGCATCATGTCCACGAGGTCAAAAATCTGGTCGAAGCGCTCCGAGTCGTTGTCGGGCAGCAGCATATCATGGGCACTGGTGTTGCCCACCAACGCACGCACTTCGCCGGCGCGCATACCACTTTTGCGGCCCACGGCCACAATGAAGTTCATTTCCCGCTCGTCGATGTGCCCGTCGGCCTTAGCCAGCGCGGCCAAGTTTACTAGATGGCTTTTAACCTTTCTGGTCTGCTCATTTTCAAAAAAACCAAACATGGGGCGGGTAGTTGGCAGGGGAGGACGGAGATGGGCGAAGGTACCCGGGTGCCCCCGGAGCGGGGCCACCCGGCCGCAACGAAAGTTAAGTTAGGGCTTTAACAACCAATAGCAATAAGGTCGATACGCAGGCGCCGGGCAAACGGTTAACTCTACTGGTGGCCGCTTTGCATTTAACTGGGCTAGGAACATACTTTCGGCGCAAATTCCGCATCTTTACCGGTTCCGGTCCGGTGGGCCGGTTTTGCCCATAAGTAAGAGCCAGATGAGTATGATAAAGCGCATTGCAGTTTTCACCAGTGGAGGCGACGCGCCCGGTATGAACGCCTGCATCCGGGCCGTGGTTCGCACGGCCGTTTACCACGGCATCGAGGTGTACGGCATCATGCGCGGTTACAGCGGCATGGTGAAAGGCGAGTTCGTAAAGCTCGATTCTGCCTCGGTTTCCAATACGATTCAAAAAGGCGGTACCATTCTTAAATCAGCCCGCAGCCAGACGTTCCAGACCCGCGAAGGCCGGCAGCTAGCCTTCGATCAGCTTGTAAACCACGGTATCGACGGGCTGGTGGCCATTGGCGGCAACGGCACGTTTACCGGGGCCACGCTTTTCGAGCAGGAATTCGGCATTCCGATAGTGGGCGCGCCCGGTACCATCGACAACGACCTGTATGGCACCGATTATACTATTGGCTACGACACTGCCGTAAACACGGCCCTGGAGGCTATTGACAAAATCAGGGATACGGCCGACTCGCACGACCGGTGCTTTTTTGTGGAGGTAATGGGCCGCGACTCGGGCTATATTGCCATTCCCTGCGCCATTGGGGGTGGGGCCGAAATCGTGATGATTCCTGAAACCCAGCTCTCGACCGAAGCGGTAATTGCAACGCTCAGAAATGGCCGCAACCGCTCCAAAACCTCGTTTCTGGTAGTTATTGCCGAGGGCGACGAGGAAGGCAACGCCCATGAAGTAGCGCGGCAGGTGAAGGCCGCCATACCGCAGCTCGATACCCGCGTTACTATTATCGGCCACATTCAGCGCGGCGGTGCCCCTTCAGCCGCCGACCGAATGCTGGCCTCGCAAATCGGCATTGCAGCCGTGGAAGGCCTGATGAATGGCATGCACAATGTGATGGCCGGCATCGTGGACCGCAAGCTCGTGTACACGCCCTTCGCCGACACCATTCACAAACGCAAGCTTATCAATCAGAGCTTCATGCGGATGGTGGAAATCCTGAACGCCTAGCGTCTGCCTCAGGCATCTTTTTTACCAACAGCACTTTCTGCCAGCGCCTCCGGATGCTGGCAGTTTTTTTTGCCGTTTCTGCTGTTGCCGTGACTACTGTTCCGCGAGCTGCCATTGGAAAACTGCCATTGATTCTGTCAGAAAAGCCAGGACATATTATTTAGCCAGCTGACGGCTAAATGCGCAAGTAAGGAGTGTTTACGATAAATAATTTAATATTTTTTATGAATATATCGCTCTTAAAGCTATATTTATCTAGATGATTTCTCCTGATAATTGTTTTATTGGCCCCTCTATATGCTGAAAATCTACTCTCTGCTGCGGCAGCGGCTACTTACCAGCTTGGCGCTGCTGATACTGGGACTGCTGAGTAGCTGCCAGCCGGAACCGGAGGTTACGCCAGTCGTAGCGCCAACCAGCAGCTATGATGCGGCGGTGGCTACCAAGTGGAGCACCCTCACGCTGCAGCTCGTGCGCCAGAGCCCCGGCTTTACGCCGCCCGTTGCGGCGCGGGCGCTGGGCTACGCCGGTCTCACGCTGTACGAGTCGGTGGTGGCAGGTATACCGGGGCGCCGCTCGCTGGCCGGCCAGCTCCAGCAGCTTGGCAGTCTGCCCCAACCCGAAACCGGACGGGATTACCGCTGGCCGCTATGCGCAAACGCAGCCCAGGCCCACATCCTGAAAAACCTGTTTGCCAACGCCCCTGCTGCCAGCCACGCCCGCATCGACTCGCTGAAGGATGCTCTGGCCCGCGCGTATGCCGGCCCCGACGCGGCCACGGCCGAGCGTTCGGCTGCCTATGGCCGGGCCGTGGCGGAGGCCATATTCGCGTGGTCGAAAACTGATGGCGGCCACGAGGGCTACCTGCGCAACTTCCCGGCCGGCTACGTACCTACCACCAACCCCGGCGACTGGCAGCCCACCGAGAACGGCCTGCGGCCAATGCAACCCTATTGGGGCAATAACCGCACTTTCCTAGCTCTTGATGCGGCCATGCCAATGCCTGCGCCACTCCCCTACTCCCCCTCGCCCACCTCGCAGTACTACGCGCAATACCTCGAGGTGTACGCCAAAAACATTGGCCTGACGCAGCAGGAAAAGGAAATAGCCGTGTGGTGGGCCGACGACCCAAGCGACACCTTTACGCCCCCCGGCCACTCCTACAATCTGGCCCGCATCGTGGTAACTACCACGCAAGCCGACCTGGGGAAGGCGGCCGAAACCTTTGCCCGCACGGGCATTGCCGTGGCCGATGCTTTCATCATCTGCTGGAAGTGCAAATACACCTTCAACAACGAGCGGCCCTACACCTTCGTGCGCCGCTTTATCGACCCCGACTGGGTACCGTTCTGGCCCGCGCCGCCGTTTCCGGGCTACTCTTCGGGGCACGCCACGCAGTCGGCGGCCACGGCCGTGGTGCTGGAGGGTCTCTACGGCAACCTCACCTTCACCGACGATTCGCACGTGGGCCGTGGGCGCGACATAGCCCGGGCCACCGACTTCAAGGCCCGCACCTATCACTCGTTCTGGGAAACGGCCGAAGAATCGGCCCTCTCGCGCTTTCTGGGCGGCATCCACTCCCGCCAAGACAATGAAGTGGGCTTACGCGAGGGCCGCAAAATCGGCCAGCACATCAATAGTCTGCAATGGAAATAAGGCAGAGCCCAGAAGCCGGATAGACTGTTATTACCCCAACTGCTCAGCCAGCCAGCCCGGCACCTCATTTGGGTGTAGCCACTGGTACTGCGGGTCGCGGCGCAGCCAGGCCAGCTGGCGCTTGGCGTAGCGGCGCGAGTTTCGCTTGAGTAGGCGCACGGCCTCAGCGTAATCGTAGTGGCCTTCAAAATAGCTGAATAGCTCCTGGTAGCCCACCGTTTGCAGGGCGTTGTGGTGGCGGTACGGATACAGCGCGCGGGCTTCGGCCTCCAGTCCGGCGGCCAGCATCAGGTCCATCCGTTCATCAATGCGCCGGTATAGTTCTTCCCGCTCACGAGTGAGGGCGATTTTGATGATGCGGAAGGGTCGCTCGGTTGTTTTGCGGCCATGGAACGAGCTGAAAGGCTGCCCGGTAGCTCGACATATTTCCAGCGCCCGCAACACGCGCTGGTGGTTCTGCAGATCGATACGGCCGTGGGCTACCGGGTCGAGGCGGGCCAGCTCCGCTACCAACGGCTCCAGCCCGTGGGCCGCCAGCTCGACGTGCAGACCAGCCCGGATTTCGGGCGGCGCAGCTGGCAAATCGTCGAGCCCCTCGGTAACGGCCTGCAGGTACAAACCCGAGCCCCCAGTCAGGATAACGGTTTTGTGGCGCTCAAACATGTCGGCCAGCCGCGCCAGCGCCTCCTGCTCGAAGCGGCCGGCATTGTACTCGTCGGCAATGCTATGCGAGTCGATGAAATGGTGCCGCACGCCGCCCATTTCGGCCGCGGTGGGCTTAGCCGTACCGATGCTCAGCTCCCGGAAAAACTGCCGCGAATCGGCCGACACAATTTCGGTGCTCAGGCGTTGGGCCAACTCTACGCACAGTGCCGTTTTGCCCACAGCCGTTGGGCCCGTAAGTACGAGCAGCGTTGGTTCGGCGGAAGCAGTCAGGTTGGCGGGCGGGTTCATAGGAGCACGTAAGAAGCCACAAAGCTACGGCCGATTCGGGCTTACGCGCCGGCCGCGCCAGCTATTTGGGCGTTGGGCAGCAGCGCGGCGTAAAGTCGCAGCAGCTCCTGCTCCTCGTGCTGCCAGCTAAGCAGCGGGCGGGCGCGGCGGGCATTTTCAGCCAGTTGCTGGTAGCGGGCCGCGTTGCCGCCGGGCAGCAGGCGGTTGAGGGCGGCGGCCAGCGTGGCCGGTTCCAGGTCGGGCACCAGATCGGCCACGTCGTACTGCTCGTTGAGGGTACGGTACTCCGGAAAATCGATGACTACCTGCGGCACGCCGGCGTGCAGGTAGTCGAAGAACTTGTTGGCCAGCGAGTAGTAGTAGCTCAGGCCTACATTGCGCAGCAGGTTCACGCCCACCGTGGCGTGGCGGGTCAGCTCGCGCAGCTCGTCGGGCCGCACGAAGCCCCGAAACTCCACTTGCCCCGACTCCAGCAACCCCAGCTCCTTGGCCTGCCGGCGCAGACTGTGCGACAGGTCACCCTCGCCACAGAGCACCAGCCGGCCATGTATATGCGGCATAGCAGCCAGCAACTCCTCCAGGCCCCGGCCGGCGTTTAGCGCGCCCTGGTACAGAATAAAGCCGCCGGCCGGCGCAGCGCTGGGGGCCGGCGGCAGCTCCTCATCGGCGAGGCGGCTGATGTTGCGCACCACCGCGAAAGGTCGGCCGTGGCGCTGCTCGAACAGCCGGCCCAGGGCCGGCCCAACGGTATAAGCCAGCGCCGCGCGGGGCACAATAAAGTTTTCAACCCAGCGCCACAGCCGCTGCACCCGGGGCCGGGCCACCACTTCGGGCACCTCGGTAAACAGCTCGTGGGCATCGTATACCAAGGGTTGCCCGCCCAGCCGGGCCCGCAGCCACACGGGCAGGGCCGTATCGAGGTCGATGGCGCACCAGGCCGCCGCCCGCTGGCCCGCCAGAAACAGCAGCAGGCGCAGGTTGTATTCTATATAGAATATTTTTCCGCGCTGAAAAAAGCAGCGCAGCCGGTGCTGGACGTACGGCTGCGGACACAATGGTTGCGAAGCTGGCCCCTGACGGCCTACCAGCAGCACGGTATAACCGGCGCGAGCCAGCGAGGCACAGATGCGCTGCATTCGCTGGTCGTAATTTAGGTCGGTGGTAACAGTGAAAACCAGACGGGGCGGCAAAGCAGGTAGCAGGGTTAGCAGCGCAAAAAGATGGATTATTCGGGAATTGTCCCCAATTTAAGAACTTCGTTCGGGGACCCGCTTGTTGGGGAAGCCATTTTGCCATTCTCTGCCTCCCACATGCCTTCTTCTCCGAGCAACTCGGCCGCCAAAAAATTCGCCGCACTTTCGCCCGATATCTATCGGGCACTGTTCGAGCAATCGGCTGATGGACTGCTGCTTTACGACACGCGTGGTGCCCTGCTCGACTGCAACCAGCGCGCTGTAGACTACCTGAACACCACCCGCGCCGTGCTGCTGGGCACCGGCCTGATGGCTTTCGCGGCATCTGATACGCCCGCAGCAGATGCCGAGCCTGCTACCGAAGCCGAAATGCACGAGTTGCTGGTAGCCTGTGCTCAGTCGGGCGAGGCGCACTCGTGGCGCTGGCACGGGCAGCAGGCCGGCGGGGGCGACCGGCTTGCGGCCCGGGCCCTCGTTAGCCGTCTGGCCGGGCCAACGTCCGAGGACGAACCACTGCTGCTGCTGGCCCTACGCGACTTGCAGCACTACGCTTCTACGACACCAGCTACAGAAACCACCGACGCACCTTCCGAAAGTTTTTCGCGCGGCCAGCTGCGCGACGTGCTCAGTCGGGCCGGCATGTGTTACCTGCTACTTGACCGCAAAGGCTTCATCCAGGATGTAAACACCTACTTCTGTGAAGTAACCGGGCATTTGGTTGACACACTGATTGGGCAGGAGTATTTCGGCCTGTTTGCCCCTCCCAGCGAGCAGGAGCCCCGCCGCTACGCCTTTCAGCGGGCACTTGAAACGCAGGAAGTACAGGATTTCTTTGAGCACTCGCTGCTGACGATTTATGGCCGGGGGCGCACCTTCTTCTGGCACTCCGAGTTTGAGCGCGACATTGATGGGGCCATTACCGGCGTGCTGTTCGTGGGCCGCGACATCACCGACAAGCAGGTAGCCGTGCGGGCGCTGACCGATAACCGCAACCGCCTGCAGGACTTTCTCGACAATGCCCACGACCTGATTCAGAACCTGAGCATCGACAACCGCTTTCTGTTCGTGAACAAGGCCTGGAAGGAAAAGCTCGGCTACGATGACGAGGAGCTACCGTCGCTGACCCTGGCCAGCGTAGTGCATCCGTACTACAAGGCCAAGCTGCTTTACCAACTACGCAACCTCTATAAGGGCGAGAAGGTCAACAAGCTCGAAACCGTTTTCCTGACCAAATCGGGCAAGCCCATCCATTTGATTGGCTCCATTTCCTGCTCCTGGCAGGACAACGAGCCGGTGAGCACCCGCGCCATTCTGCACGATATCACCGACCGGATAAAGGCCGAGCGGCTGCAGAAGGTGTATTACAGCATCGCTAACCTTGCTATCAGCTCCAAAGATCTGCTCTCCCTGTACGGGGCTATCCATCGGGAGCTGAGCAAGATTATTGAAACCAACAACTTCTACATCGCCCTCTGCGACGAGGCCCGCACCCAACTGCAGTTTGCCTATTTCGTCGATCAGAATGCCCCCGGCGAGCAGGCCATGATGACGCGGCCCTTCTCAACGGGGGTTTCGGAGCATATTATCCGCACGGGCCGGCCGCTGTACCTGCTGCGCGAAGACCTGCAGCAGCTGGTGTCCGATGGGTCTGTAACGGCCTACGGCCTGATGCCGGAGGTGATGCTGTGCTCGCCGCTGAGTATTGGCGAGCGAATTATCGGGGTAATTGCGGTGCAGGACTACCAGAAGGCCGATGCCTACGCGCCCTCCGACATCGAGATTCTGCACTTCATCTCCAACCAGGTGGCGCTGGCCATTGAGCGCAAGCGCAACGAGGTCCAGATTCAGAAGCAGAACGCCCGACTGAACGCTATTTTCGAGAGCGGCTCGCACCTGATGTGGTCGTTGGATACCCGCGCCCGGCTGGCTTCCTTCAACCGCAACTACGCCGCTTATTTCCTGCGCCGCAACGGGGTGTACCCCACTCTGGGCATGAATATGTGGCAGGCCGATGTGGCCCTGATGGACCCCCAGGCCCGCGAAGCATTCATCAGCAATTATCGTCGCGCGTTTCAGGGGCACCCGCAACGTTTCGAGGTGCGCCTGCGCGATGCGAAAGGCCAGGACTCGTGGCGCGAAATCTACCTCAACCCTATCTACCTCGAAGACGGTTCGTTTGAGGAAATTTCGGGCATTGCCCACGACATCACCGACAAAAAACGCTCGCAGCTGGAGCTGGTGGCTCAGGAAGAGAAATTCCGCGCCATTTTCGAGTCGTTTCAGGATGTGTACTACCGAACCGATACGCAGGGCCTCATTACGCTGCTCAGCCCCTCGGTGTACGACATGCTGGGCTACCACCCCGAGGAGGCTGTGGGGCGGTTTATTGGCGATTTTTACATCAATCCGCAGGAGCGCGACAACTTGTTGCAGCAGGTGCGAGAGCTAGGCGAAGCGCGCAACTTTGAGGTGGCCATGCGCCATAAGGATGGCCACGCTGTGAGTGTGTTGGTGAACGCGCGCCGGCTGCTGGGCGACGCGGCCGGCAGCCAGCTGAACGGAACGGAAGGCATCGGGCGCGACATTACCGGCCTCAAGCAGATGCAGGACGACCTGCGCCTGGCCAAAGAAGCCGCCGAGCAGGCTTTGGAGGCCAAAACGCTGTTTCTGGCCAACATGAGCCACGAACTGCGCACGCCCATGAACGGCATCATTGGCATGATTGACCTGCTGCACCAAACGGTGGCCAGCGAGGAGCAGGAGGAGTATGTGGACACGCTGCGCAAGTCGTCGGATGCGCTGCTGGCCATTCTGAACGATATTCTGGACCTGTCGAAAATCCAGGCCGGCAAGCTCCAGCTCAACGAGTCGGGCATCGATCTGCACTACACCCTCGAGAAAATATACTCGCTGTTCTCGAACCGCGCCAGCCAGAAACGGCTCAAGTTCACCTATCATCTCACGCCCAACACGCCGCGTTTCATCATCACCGACGAAACGCGCCTGCTCCAGATTCTGAGCAACCTCACCTCCAACGCTATTAAGTTTACTTCGCAGGGCACGGTCAGCATCGTGGTATCGGTGGTGGCCGCCGAAGCGAAGGAAACAGCTGACGCTGATGCCGAAGGAGCATTTGAGGATATGTACGAACTGCGCTTTGCGGTGCAGGACTCGGGCATCGGCATTTCGCCCGACGATGAGAAGCTGCTCTTTACCAACTTCACCCAGCTCGATACCACGCCCACTAAAGCGTTTGGCGGAACTGGCCTGGGGCTGGCCATCAGCAAGCAGCTGGCCGATATGCTGGGTGGCGAAATTGGGGTATACTCCAACGTGGGCGAGGGCTCGACCTTCTGGTTTACCATCCGCTGCCAGATGGCTTACAATGAGGAGGAGATTATGCAGGAGCGCCGGCTGGCGCGCGAGCGGCCGCAGGAAGTGGTGCGCTTCGAAACCAACCCGCGCATTCTGCTCGTCGACGACAACCCCATCAATCAGAAAGTGGCCTCGCGCCTGCTCGATAAGCTGGGCTGCACGGTAACGGTGGCCGCCGACGGCTTCGAGGCCATTAGCCGGGCTATTGCGCCCGACACCCGCTACGACCTGATATTTATGGACATTCAGATGCCCGAAATGGACGGTATCACGGCCATGCGCGAAATCCGCCGCCGCCTCGGTCTCAGTTGCCCGCCGATAGTAGCCATGACGGCCTACTCGATGCGCGAAGACGCCAAGCGCTTTGTGGAGGAAGGCATGGACGACTACATTGCCAAACCCGTAAAAAGCCAGGATTTATATGCCATGCTGCGCCGCTGGAGCAGCCCTGCCGCCCAAGCCGTACTCAGCCAGGTGCCCAGTGCCGCCACTGCCGCGCCGGCGGCCCCAGCCACCAGTGCCCAGACCGCCGAGCCTGCTGCCGCTACACTGCCAGCCGAAGCCACCCCAGGAATTGTGGTGATTGATATGGCCATTGTGGAGCAGCTGCGCCAACTGGGAGGCGGTGAGTTCGCGGCCCAGCTCTACACCGATTTCGAGCAGGAAGCCGACCAAGTACTGAGCGAAGCGGCGGCGCTGGTGGCCGCTGGCGAGTACGCCGCTATACTGCCTCACCTGCACCAACTCAAGGGCACGGGCTTTACGTTAGGGGTTTTGGCGCTAGCCGAAAGTGTTAAGAGTCTGGAACACAAGCTGCGCGCCCAGCATACAGAAAATACCCCGGCTGATTTTCAACTTTTACTTGTTTTATTTGCAGAATTCAGAGTCATTTACCCTACCCTGACGCAAGCGCCCTAACGGGCGGGATTCCTATGCCCCGGTGCACTCTCTTTACCCACTCAACTTCCTCTCTGCCTACTTCCTATGGAAAACCTAAACGCCAAAACCATTCTCATCGCCGAGGACAGCTCCGTTATCCTCAATCTCACAAAAAAGATTCTGGAGCTGCAGCAGTACCGTATTGTATCAGCCAAAAACGGGGGCGAAGTCATTCGGCAAATCGAAAGCCAGCCCATCGACTGTGTGCTGATGGACATTAATATTCCGGTGAAGGACGGGATGGAGTGCACCCGCGAAATCCGCCGTAACGCCGACCCGCGCATTGCCAAAATCCCGGTAATTGCCATTACCGGCAACGCCAACAACTACTCGATGGAGCAGTTCCGCGAGGCCGGCGTAACCGATTACCTGCCCAAGCCGCTCGATTTCGACGCCCTGGTGCGCGTAGTGAAGCAGTACGTAGGCTAAAGGAGAAGTGCGACTATGGAGAGGTGAGAGGTGAGACTTTGTTCTGACGTTTGCACCGTAGCAACGTAGTCGCACTTCTCACCTCTCAATAGTCTCACTTCTCCCCTATGCAAATCACGTTTCTGGGTACGGGTACGTCGCAGGGAGTACCCGTAATCGGGTGCACCTGCAACGTATGCCGCTCAGTTGACTACCGCGACAAGCGCCTGCGCGTATCGGTGCACCTGCAGGTAGCCGGCAAAAGCATCATCATCGACTCGGGCCCCGATTTCCGGCAGCAAGTGTTGCGCGCGCAGGTCGACCACCTCGATGCCGTAGTATTTACCCACGAGCACAAGGACCATACGGGCGGGCTCGACGATATCCGGGCCTACAACTTCCGGCAGCAGCAGGATATGCCTTTGCATGCCGAGCCCCGGGTGCTGGCGCAGTTGCGGCAGGAGTACGCCTATATTTTTGCTGACCACAAATACCCCGGCGTACCACAGGTAGAAACATACCCGATTGAAAACGACACGGACGCTTTTGAGGTGGCCGGTGTGTTGTTTCAGCCCATTCGGGCGCTGCACTACAAATTGCCGGTGCTGGGCTACCGGGTAGGCGGGTTCACCTACATCACCGATGCCAATTACCTCAGCCCCGAGTCGATGGAGCTGATGCGTGGCTCCGAAATCATCGTGCTCAATGCCCTGCGCCACGAGCAGCACATTTCGCACTTCACGCTGCAGCAGGCCGTTGCCATTCTCGAAGACTTAGCGCCGGCCCGCGGCTACCTCACCCACATCAGCCATCAGCTGGGCCGCCACCACGATGTGGAAGCTACCCTTCCGGAAAACATCCGCCTGGCCTACGACGGCTTGGTGGTGGGCTGCCAGTAGGTTTTGGCTGGCGTTTAGTGATATGGAATTTAGCTGAAGCACACATGCAGGCCGTTTCAAGCACTTGCAAAATCTGAACAATGAAGGTTATCCGCCTCGAAGACAAGTTTGCGCAGTTCACCGACCACTGGAATCCGCGGGTGATTGGGGAACTGAATGACCAGCACCTGAAAATTGCGCGGGTGCAGGGCGAGTTCATCTGGCACAACCACGCGGCCGAAGACGAACTGTTTATAGTAGTGAAGGGCCAGCTGCTGATTGACTTCCGCGACGGCACCACCGCCGAGCTCAACCCGGGCGAGCTGCTGGTAGTACCCCGCGGCACCGACCACCGCCCCCACTCTGCCGCCGAAACCTGGATTTTAATGATCGAACCCAAATCGACCGTAAACACGGGCGACCAGGCAGCCAGCGAACGGACCCGTACCGAACTGGAGCGGCTGTAAAACCCCTGCCAGTTGCGTTGCGCAGGTCAGGGTTTCGCTACCCGAAAAGTCAACCGGAAGTCTTCCCGGGCTGGTTTGTCTTGGTCGAAATCACCGCCCCAGTTCTTATAATACACCACGTAGCGCCGGCCATTGGCCCGAATACTCACTGTATCAGCAGCTAGGCTGCTGTTTATCTGCTGCTGGCCGGCAGAAGGCATTTTCAGCAGCTGCGTCTGCCCGTCGACACCTGTAACGGCCAACGTAGGTGAAACCAGATCGGGCAGGGAGCAGCGCGCGTTTTTCGGGCAAATCTGGTAGTCCAACTCTTCGACCAGCACCGTCAATTCAGGTTGCGAAGCCTGGGGTAGTGTGGCCGTCTGGCTGTACTGCAGGGTAAAATCCTGGTAGAAAGCGGCAACAACCGTTCGTGGTACGGCGTCAGAGTACTTGGTCGAGCAGGCAGCAGCCAGCAGCGGCAGCAATAGCGCCAGCAGCAGGTAAAGAAGGTTTTTCATGCGGATAAATAGTTTAGCTGACAGCAGGACATCATAGTATATGGAGCTACTGCTTTGCGAATGATTCCGGGTTAGCGAGAATGGTTGCATGGCCCTTTCCGGCTGATTCCTGCGTTATTTGTGCCCCGGCCGGCCCGGTGCGCTTTCGGGATGCGGGGCTGCTGTTTAACTCGTCGCGCTTATGCCCTCCAATTACTACTTTCTGCGCCAACTTGCCCCAGCTCTCACCCGCCAGTTAATCGGCTACCGGGTGGTTGCCTGCTTTTCGCAGGAGCGCGATGAGCTGGTTATCGGCCTTACCAACGGCGAAGCCGAGTTTTGGCTGAAGCTCACGCTGGCCGCCGCCGGCACGCTGCTGGCTCTGCCCGAAAGCTTCCAACGCACCCGCCAAAACTCCGTGGATTTGTTACCCGGCCTGCTGGGCCAGCAGGTGGCCGCCGTGGCCGCCTGGCCCCACGACCGAGTGCTGGAGCTAAACTTCACGGATGGGGCCCGGCTCATACTCAAGCTATACGGCACCCGGCCCAACGCGGTGTTTCACCCCGCCGACTCAACAAGCCCGGCCGAATTATTCCACCCGCGTTACCTCGCCGATGCCGACCTGCGCGCACCAACTACTCCTACCACCGAAGCCGTTACTGACCCAGTAACGGACCCGGCCAAGGCCTACCCCGCCCTTGGCGACCTGGGCCGGGCCTACCTGCGCACCCTGGGTTACGACCCCGCTCCGCTGGAAACCAAGCGCGGACTGGTAGCGCAGGTAGTAGGCCAGTTGGAGCAGACCGCCGCCTTTTACATCGTGCGGCTCGACAACCGCACCCGCCTCAGCCTGCTGCCCATAGGTGCTATTGAGGCCGAGCTACCGGTCGACGACCCCATCGGGGCACTGCGCCGCTACGTGCCGCGGTTGCTGGGTCGGCAGGCCTACGAAACCGAGCTGCGCCAGGTGCAGCTGCTGCTGGAAAAACGCGCCGATACCGCCACCACGGCCGCCCAGCATGCCCGCAACCGCTTGCACGCCCTCGAAAACACTAGCGGCTACCGCCAGACCGCCGACCTGATTATGGCCCACCTGAGCCAGATTCCGGCTGGCGCCGCCGAGGTGGAAGTCGAGGACTTCTATCAGCCCGGCCAGCGGCGCGTCATTAAGCTTAAGCCTGCCGAAACGCCCCAACGCACGGCCCAGAACCTGTACCGCAAGGCCAAAAACCAGCAACGTGAAACCCGCGAGCTGGCCGAGCGCGCCGAGCGCCGCGAAACCGAAGCTTTCGGGGCGCTGGAGCGGCTGGAGGAGCTGGCTGCCTTGCCCGTCGGCGAGTTGCGGGCGTTGCGGCAGTGGCGCAAGCAGCACGGCCTCGATGCCGCCGCCGCTACCAAAGCCGCCGCCGCTGAGCTGCCGTTCAAGGTGTTCGAAGACTCCGGCTTCACGATTCTGGTGGGCCGCAACGCTGTCAACAACGATCTGCTGACCCAACGCTACGCTCACAAAGACGACCTCTGGCTACATGCCAAGGACGTGACCGGCTCGCACGTCGTTATCCGGCAGCGGGCCGGCCAGCCAGTACCCGCGCCGGTGTTGGAGCGGGCCGCCCAACTGGCCGCCTGGTATTCCAAGCGTCAAAACGATTCGTTGTGCCCCGTTACCTACACGCCAAAAAAATACGTGCGCAAACCCCGCGGCGCCAAGCCGGGGCAGGTAGCAATCGAGCGTGAAAAAGTGTTGCTGGTAGTGCCCGCCAACCCCTTCGAGCGGGAATAAACACCAAACGGCCCCGGTAGCAGTTGCTACCGGGGCCATAAAGAATTGCTACACATAGCAATCAGCGCTAATCCCTGATCTAGCGGAGCGGGCCTTTCATGCCCATCATTTTGGCCATCTGGGCCATACCACCTTTGGTGCTGCTCATCTTGTTCATGGTGCGCATCACCTTGCGCATATCCTCGAACTGCTTCATCAGGGCGTTTACCTGCTGAATATCGGTGCCCGAACCCTGGGCCAGGCGCTTGCGGCGCGAGCCGTTGAGCAGCTCGGGCTGGGCCCGCTCCTTGGGCGTCATGCTCTTGATGATGGCCTCGATCGGCTTGAAGGCATCGTCGTCGATTTCCACATCCTTCATGGCCTTGCCCACGCCCGGAATCATGCCCACCAGATCCTTGATGTTGCCCATCTTCTTGATCTGCTCCAACTGAGAAAGGAAGTCGTCGAAGTTGAACTGGTTTTTGCGGATCTTCTGGTTTATGCGCTTGGCTTCCTCCTCATCGAACTGCTGCTGCGCGCGTTCAACCAGCGAAATCACGTCGCCCATGCCCAGGATGCGCTGGGCCATGCGGTCGGGGTAAAACAGGTCGAGGGCTTCCATCTTCTCGCCCGTCGAGATGAACTTGATGGGCTTTTCAACCACGGCCCGGATGCTGAGGGCCGCACCACCGCGCGAGTCGCCGTCGAGCTTGGTGAGCACCACGCCGTCGAAGTTGAGGCGGTCATTGAAGGTTTTGGCCGTATTCACGGCGTCTTGGCCCGTCATCGAATCCACCACGAACAGCGTTTCGGAGGGGTTTACGGCCCGCTTCACCTGCTCGATTTCGGCCATCATCTGCTCATCGACGGCCAGGCGGCCGGCGGTATCGATGATAACGACCTTCTTGTTGTTTTTGCGCGCAAACTCCACGGCATTGCGCGAAATGTCCACCGGGTTCTTGTTCTCCGGCTCCGAGTATACATCGACACCCACCTGCTCGGCCAGCACTTTCAGCTGGTCGATGGCGGCGGGGCGGTACACGTCGCAGGCCACGAGCAGCACTTGGCGGCCCTGCTTTTTGAGGTGGGCGGCCAGCTTGCCGGCGAAGGTGGTTTTACCCGAGCCCTGCAGACCTGAGAGCAGAATCACGGCCGGGTCGCCCTTCACCTGAATGTCCTGCTTTTCGCCGCCCATGAGCTGGGTGAGCTCATCATAGACGATTTTAGTCATCAACTGGCCCGGCGACACGGCTACCAGTACGTCGCGGCCCATGGCCTCTTCCTTGATTTTATCGGTAACTTCCTTGGCCACCTTGTAGTTCACGTCGGCGTCCACCAAGGCCCGGCGGATTTCCTTTACGGTGGCCGCGACGTTGATTTCGGTGATGCTGCCCTGGCCTTTAAGGGTTTTAAAGGCTTTGTCGAGCTTGGTTGAGAGATTATCGAACATTTGGTGGTACGCTGGATACTAATGAAACTACTGGCATTTTAAATACCTATGGCTACAGTTCAAAAATTTTTAAATACTCTTTTCTCTTTGCTAGCGTTTGATATATAATATTTTTTGTATTTATTTCGCGCGATAAAAACATAAACATCAACGGCAAAAATAACATCACATAGATATATTGATAGCCTGTCCCGTGGTTACGTAGCCAATATAACCTGAGAGCATAAGACGCAAAAAACAAAAAAATGAAAGCAAAATTGCGCCAGGGAAATTCTTTAGAGCCTTCCGGGCCTCTTATCACAAACTTCTTCCTCTCCCCCTCTTCTATCTCAAATGGCAGTTTGAGGCTACCACACCAGCTTACGCTAGAATCTAACGAGTGAGTACCGGGTTCAACTATAAACTCGACTGCTTGCCCATTCGCAACGCTTCCTACTTCGATACCATCGATAATGACCTTGTAGTTTACTAGCATACCAGCATATTCCTTTTCTCGCTTTACTTCTATTACAGCCATATTCTACTGGGATTTTTATTTGCAACAAAGCCTAGTAAGATACAAATATTCATCTATTTCTCAACAGATAAATCACAGACCATTCTTGCTATAGACTAGCTAGACATCTACTCAAATAGGCCGTTGATTTTTTAGGTAGTTTGGCACATTTCGTTGCGCAACGTAGCGGTTTGACAATCAGTGGCGCAGAGCAGGTTACTTAGCAGCGCGAGGATGTCGGAGTTGTCGGCAGATATGGCGCGGGAACATAAGACTGGGGTAAGTCGGCCTCCAAAAGTAACCAGAAAAGCCCGAAAAGCCGCCAGCGCGTTACCTTCGCGAGTTCACCGCCCGCCCGCCGCACTGTGCCCGATTCTATCCGTCCGCTTCGCCTGCTTGTTATTACCTACTACTGGCCGCCTTCGGGCGGGGCAGGCGTGCAGCGCAGCCTTAAGTTCGTTAAGCATCTGCCCGAGTTCGGCATAGAGCCCACGGTTATCACCGTCGATGCGGCGCAGGCAGCTTACCCGGTACTCGATGAGAGCCTGGCCGCCGATGTGCCAGCGAGCGTGCGCGTGATTCGGACGAGTACGTTTGAGCCTTTCGACAGCTACAAGCGCCTGACGGGCCGGCGGCAGGTACCCTACGGGGGCTTTGTGGGCGAGAGCAAGACGAGCCCGAGCCAGCAGCTGTTCAAGTTTGTGCGCGGCAATCTGTTCATTCCGGATGCGCGCCGGGGCTGGAACTACTTCGTGCTTGATGCCGTGGCCCAACTGGTAGCCGCCGGCGAGCAGTTTGATGCAGTGCTCACCTCTTCGCCCCCTCACTCCACCCAACTTGTCGGACTTGAGTTAAAGCGCCGCTATGGCCTGCGCTGGTTGGCTGATTTGCGCGACCCCTGGACCGATATCTACTACTACAAGGAGCTGAACCACCTGCCGCCCGCCCGCTGGCTCGATGCCCGCTACGAGCGCCAGGTGCTGGAGCAGGCCGATGTAGTGCTGGTAACCAGCCCCCACACCAAGCGGATTTTCGAAGCTAAGTCGGCCAAAATCGACCCCGACAAAATCACGGTGCTGCCCAACGGCTACGACGAGGCCGATTTTCGGGAGCCCAGCCAGCCGCCCACCGATGCGCTGCTGATAACGCATACCGGCACCATTGCCGATACTTACCGCCTCGACCATTTGCTGGCCGCAACGGCCGAATGCGCCCGCCGCCACCCCGACGTGCCGCTACGGCTGCGCTTCGTAGGCAAGGTTTCCGACGGCATCCGGCAGCAGGTAGCCGCGGCGGGGCTGGCCGAACGCACCGAGTTTGTGGCCTTCGTGCCGCACCACGAGTCGGTGGGCTATCTGCTGCGGAGCACGGCGCTGCTGCTGGTCATTCCGGACGTGGCCAACAACCGGGGCATTCTGCCGGGCAAAGTGTTCGAGTACCTGGCCGCCAACAAGCCCATTCTGTGCGTGGGGCCACTCGACTCCGATGCCGACCTGCTGCTGCGTGAAACCGGGGCCGGTCACACCCTGCCCCCCCATGCCTACGCCGACCTGGTCGAAGCATTCGAAGGCTTGGTAGCCCGCTGGCGCATCAACCCTAACCTCGACCTACCCGGTCCTCGCCCCGCCCGCTACTCGCGCCGCGTCCTCACGGAAAGGTTGGCCAAGCTGGTTGAGAAATAAGAGAGAAGAACTGTCATTCTGAGCGAAGGCGCAGCCGGAGTCGAAGAATCTCTACTGTAGTGGTAATTTAGTTGACTGCAACGAAGCGGTAGAGATTCTTCGACTACGTTGCGCTGCGCTCAGAATGACGTTTATTCACTCCTACTTTCACCCACTTATTATAGCCCCAACCCGCCGCGCAGCTTAACCGGCAGTAGGCCAATGGCGCGGGCTTTCCAGTCAGCCCAAGTGGAGTGGGCCAGGCCCTGCCCCTGCCACGCGCCGATAGCCTGGGCCAACTGCTGGGCCAGGGTGCGGTAGTGGCGGCGGTGGTAGTGGCGCAGGTTATTGCTAACGTCGGCGGGCGTTTGTACAAACGCCCGCACATCCAGCAGGAAGCAGTTTTCGGCGGAAGCCACGAACTCTGCCAGCGCTTGGTTCATGTGTTCATGGCGCGCCCGGGCCCCGGTTTCGCCCGAGTCGAGCACTTCGATTTCGGATCCGTTGAGCAGGAAGATGGGCACGTGGGCCGGTACCTGGGCTCGTAGCCAGTGCAGGTTCTGCTGAAATTCGGCGGGCGAAATTGGGCCTTCGTGCTCAAACTCGCGGGCGAAGTAGTGCAGAAAATTTTCATCCAGGCCCTGGAAATGACGCTGGGCGTAGCGGCCGGCTAGCGCGGCGGGCGGCTCGGCCGTAATGTCCTGGTAGGCCCCGAAGGGCACGCGGTGGCCGGTGGTTCGCTCGCGGTACAGCGGCTGGGTATAATCCATCAGTGCGCTGTACACCAGCACGTCGTAACCGGGCTCCCAGAGGCGCGTTTCCAAGGCCTCGCGACCCAGAAAGGGCAGAGTGGCAGCCAAGCGCTGTTGCTCGGCGGCGGGCCACTCGCGGGTGGCGCGCAGCAGCAACGTGTGCTCTAGATGCACCGGGATCTGGTGCTCGTTGTTGAAGTTGAACTCCTCGGTTACGTCGAGGTCGAAGGCCTGTAGAAAGGGCGTAAGCTGGCCCAGGTCGCAGCCACCCTTGAGCAGTACCCGCAGTTTCTTATCGATTCTCACTGTTGACGGAGCGCCCGCAATTTCGGTGGCGGACGCAGTTTGTACGGTAATCCAATCGGGCTTTTCGGTTTGGCTGAGCTCCGTAGCTACGTCGCCCTGCACGGCGAGCTTCGGAAAGCCCAGATGAGCGTAGGTGAACTGCTCGATGCCCAGATGTAGAATGCGGCAGGAAAACACGAACTGCTCCAGTCGGTTTTCGGCCTCGTTCAGGCAGTAGATACCTACCAGGCCATAATTGCCAAACCGGTCGTGGACGCGCACGGTGCCCCAGCGGCGGGCCGGGCCGGGCAGGCTGGCTTCCAGCTCTGGCAGCGTAATGCGGCGCTTGGTGAAATTGAGCTGGTTGGAGCGGTTGATAAGCTCTTCGAGCCGGCCCAGATCAGGCAGCACCGCGGCCGGCCCCTCCCGAAATTCCACCTGCACCCGGGCATCGCGCAGGAAAGCAAGGTTGTCGTCGTACTGGGTGCGGGCCTGCTGCTGGCGTTCGAGCAGCTTGTATTGTTCGAGACGGGCAAACGTGGGGTCGGGCTGGCCGCTGGCGCGTAGCAACGGGGCCAGTTGGGGCAGTTCGATGGGGTCGGCTACGCGCAGGTCGGGGTTGTAAAACTGGGCCTCGGCCCGGTTGGCGGGGTTGTCATCCAGAAACAAGGCGTTGGCGGCCCGCAGCTGCATCTGACTCAGCAGTTCCTTGATTATAGGACCTTTGGGCTGCCAGCTGATGCGCGCAAATACGAACAACTCCCAAATATCCAGCTCCCGCAGCCGGGCTTCGGCCGGAGCAAAGTCGTTCTTGCTCACAATAGTGTGCACAATGCCCCGGCCGGCCGTATCGCGCACCAGTTGCAAGTTGGCTTCCAGCGCCGTTACGCTTCCTTCCGAGAGCGTGCCCTGCCAAAACGTGTCGTCGAGGTCCCAGATGACGAGTTTGATGGGGGCATCAGTTGCCAATATCATTCAGTTGCCGGTTAGTTGTTGCCGGTTGGTAATTGCCCGGCAAAGGAACGTCATTCAGAGCGAAGCGAAGAATCTGGCGTGAACTCGTTGAACAATCGTCGCGCAATCGTAGTGAGCGACGATTGTTCGCTGCGCTCTGAATGACGTTCCTGACAACTAAAGACTGGCAACTGATAACTCCCTACTTTTGCCCTCCCCCACCTTAGCCGCCGTGCGGCTCGCTCTTTCTTCGCTCATTACCCTTCTCATGGCCCTCGACCTCAACCATAAATCCATTCTGGTAACCGGCGGTACTGGCTCGTTCGGCAAGCAGTTCGTCGAAACTGTGTTCCGGCTCTATCCGCAGGTGAAACGGCTGGTGGTGTACTCGCGCGACGAGCTCAAGCAGTACGAGATGTCGCAGCAGTTTCCCCACTCCGAGTATCCGGCCATCCGCTACTTCATCGGGGATGTGCGCGACGGCGAGCGGCTCAAGCGGGCCTGCGAGGGCATCGACATCATTGTGCACGCCGCCGCCCTCAAGCAGGTGCCCGCCGCGGAGTACAACCCGATGGAATGCATTAAAACCAATATTTTCGGGGCCGAAAACGTGATTAACGCGGCTCTCGACTGCGGCGTAACCGACGTAGTAGCCCTGAGCACCGACAAGGCCGCCGCGCCCATCAACCTCTACGGCGCTACTAAACTCTGCTCCGACAAGCTGTTTGTGGCCGCGAACAATATGAAAGGCTCGCGCGATTTGCGCTTTTCGGTGGTGCGCTATGGCAACGTAATCGGCTCGCGAGGCTCGGTGGTGCCGTTTTTCCTGCAGCGCCGCGAGTCGGGCGTGCTACCCATCACCCACCCCGACATGACGCGCTTCCACATCTCGCTCGATGAGGGCGTGGACTTGGTGCTGTACGCGCTGGAAAACAGCTGGGGCGGGGAGATTTTCGTGCCCAAAATCCCGAGCTACAAGATTACCGAAGTAGCCGAGGCCATTGGCCCCAACTGCCGGCAGGAAGTCGTGGGTATCCGGCCCGGCGAGAAGCTGCACGAGGAAATGATAACCGAAACCGACGCTCTGAGCACCGTCGAGCTCGACAAGTATTACGTTATTCTACCCTTCACCCCACGCTGGGATGTGGATGCGTTCATTGCCCATTTCGGCGGCCGCCGCACCGAGCCCGGTTTCCACTACAACTCCAGCAACAACACCGACTGGCTCTCGGCCGAGCAGATTCGGGAGGAAATTAAGTTGCACGTCGACGCCGGATTTACGGTATAGGTGAGGGCTAATCCAGGGCACCCAAAACTTATATAGTGGCGGGGCTTGCCCCCGCCCGTCGCGAAAACGATGCGTTGCAGGCTTTTGTCTGCCGGGCGAAGGGCCCGTTTAATGGCGGCTAGGGGCAAGTCCTGCCCCTACAGCGTGCCAGCAGTGCGCTCATCAACCGGGGTTAGCCAAACAACCACCCCGCCGCCATACTTTTGGGTTTATGAACTTCTCCAATTTCCAGCCCACCCGCCCTATCGCCTACGGCCGCCAGCACATCACTGAGGCCGATGAACAGGCCGTGTTAGCCGCCCTACGCTCCGACTACCTCACGCAGGGGCCGCTGGTGGCAGCGTTTGAGGAGAAGTTTGCGGCCTACGTGGGGGCCGAATATGCCGTGGCCGTGAGTAATGGTACGGCGGCACTGCACCTGTGTGCGCTGGCGCTGGGCGTGCAGCCCGGCCAGCGCGTCATCACCACACCCATTACGTTTGCCGCTTCGGCCAACTGCGGGCGCTACTGCGGCGGCGAGGTGTATTTCGTTGACATCGACCCGGATACCGCACTCATCGACCTGGCCGCCGTGCGCCGGCTGCTCGAAAGCCACCCGAAAGGCCATTTTCACGGGCTGATTCCCGTGGATTTTGCGGGCCTGCCGGTGAACCTGGAGCAGGCCCGCCAGCTCTGCGACGAGTTTGAGCTATGGCTGCTCGAAGACAGCTGCCACGCGCCCGGCGGCTCGTTCATCGACAGCCAGGGTCAGGCCCAGAACTGCGGCAACGGGCAGTTTGCCGACCTGGCCATCTTCAGTTTTCACCCCGTAAAGCACATTGCCACCGGCGAGGGCGGCATGATCACCACCAACCGCCGCGACTTGTACGAGCGGCTGCTTACGTTGCGCACCCACGGCATCACCAAAGACCCCGCCCAGCTCAGCCGGCCCGACGAAGGCGGCTGGTACATGGAAATGCAGGAACTAGGATACAACTACCGCCTGCCCGACATGCTCTGCGCCCTGGGCATCAGCCAGCTCCAGCGTGCCGACGCGGGTATGGACCGCCGTCGCGAGTTGGCGGCCCGCTACGACGCGGCCTTCGCCGAGATGCCCACTGTGCGCCCGCTGGCCGGCGCGCCGGGCCACGCATACCATCTGTATGTGATTCAGGTGGAAGACCGCCGGGGGCTGTACGATTTTCTACGCGAGAAGCAGGTTTTCGCGCAGGTCCATTACATTCCGGTGCATCGCATGCCTTACTACCAGGGTTTGGGCTGGTTGGAAGGCGACTTTCCGAAGGCCGAAGCATACTACGCCCACTGCCTCAGTATCCCGCTGTTTCCCAGCCTCACCGATGAGGAGCAGCAGTACGTGATTGCCTGCATCCGGGAATTCGTTTCGCGGCAGGAACCAGCGTGAAGAAAGTCGGCATAATTTCGCAAGCCCGCATGACCAGTACCCGGCTACCGGGCAAAGTGCTACGGCTGGTGGGCGGCCGGCCACTGCTGGCCTACCACATCGAGCGGCTACAAACCAGCGGGCTACCAATTTACTTGGCCATCACCACCAACGCCACCGACGACGCGCTGGCCGATTTTGCGGCGGCGCACAGCCTGCCCGTGACTCGTGGGCCCGAGGATGATGTGCTGGCCCGCTACCAACAATGCGCCGCCGCCCACGACCTAGACGTTATTGTGCGCGTAACTTCCGACTGCCCGCTGCTGGACGGTGCACTGATTGCGGAGGCCGTGCAGCAGTATCTGGCGGCCAATAATCCGCGTCTGTACCTCTCCAACGTACTGGAACGCACCTATCCGCGGGGTTTCGATTTCGAGATTTTTTCGCGGGAACTACTGGATGAAGCCCATCAGCACGCCACTATCGCCTCCGACCGGGAGCATGTAACGCCCTACATCCACCAGAACCGCTCGGGCCGGGTGCAATTCGCCCAGATAATCCGCTCCGGCAACCGCAGCGTCTACCGCCTCACGGTGGATACTACTGAGGATTTCGAGCTAATTAGACGACTGATAGAAGAGCATCAGGCTGATACTTTGACGACTGAGGAACTGATTGCCTTATTGGACGAGCACTCGGAGTTAGTGGCGCTTAATGCGCATGTCGAGCAGAAGAAGCTGTAAGTTACAACAGTTGAAAATCTTGTCATGCATCAGCAGAAGCGTACGGCACGGCCTTTTTTCTACTTCACCAAGCTGAAAAGCTAGGATAAAGTCATAATTATATTATATCTGTTGCTATCATTATTGCTGTGGCATTGTTTCGACAATATCGAAACGGAAGACAACCAGCGAGATGCAATATTAATCTACGGTGTTTTCACGCAACTGCTCCTGTATACTATCAATTATAAATCATTACGCAATGCGTATGTATATCTTTTCTGGTTTCTAATCGGCCTGATACACTTGGTGATATTTTTCCGATTAAGACATGATCCAACGCTACAGATGGCAAATGCGCACTCAGCTACTGTCTTAAGAAACACCATTATTCTTCTCGTTTTATTTCAGGCATTACGCTTTATCAGTCTGAAAACCCAGGCAAAGGAATTGGTAGCTGTTGCCAAAAGTCCAACCGATTTTTTCAATGAAAGTCGAGTCACTTACACAGACTCGGTGTTGACCATCGTGTATTTGAGTGCTACCATAATATTATCACTCATTGATTAGCGAAAGTACTATGCGCCTCCTCCTCCGCGCCGATGGAAACGCCCGCATTGGCCTGGGCCACATGATGCGGCTGCTGGCGCTTGCCGAAATCCTGCGGCCCGATTTCCCGGAGCAGGTTTTTCTAATTCGGGAGCCCGATGTGGCCCTGGTGGCCCAGCTCACGGCCGCTGGCTTGGCGGTGCAGGCGCTGCCCGCGCGCCCACTGCCCGAAGAAGCCGCCGACCTAGCTGCTTGGCTGCTCCGGCCTGATGATGTGCTGGTACTCGATGGCTACGATTTCCGCTACGATTACCAGAACACCGTGCGTGGAGCCGTGCACCGGCTGGTGTACCTTGACGATTTGCACGCCTACCCGCTGGCCGCCGACCTAGTGCTCAACCCCGCCGGCGAATCCACGGCGGCCGATTACGAGCTGCGCCAGCCGGGAGCCCGCCTGCTCAGCGGCCCCGCTTTTGCCCCGCTGCGGGCCGATTTCCAGCATGAGTCCGCTGTAGGTGACGCGACGGAACCCGACCCATCCACGGTATTTGTGTGCTTGGGCGGAGCCGACCCCACGCACCAGACCCGCCGCGTGGTAGCGGAGTTACTGGCCCTGCCGGGCGCACGCCAAGTGCATGCGGTGCTAGGCGGAGCTTACCAGGGTTGGGAAGCGCTGCACGCCTGGGCAACCGACCAGCCAAATCTGACGCTGCACCGCCACTTGGCCGCTCCGGAACTGGCCACGCTCATGCGCCAATGCGGCGCGGCTGTGTGCTCGGCCAGCACCGTGAGCTACGAGTACTGCGCGGCCGGTGGCGGGCTGCTGCTGCTGCTGCCCACCGCCGCCAACCAGTACGACCTCGACCACTACCTGCGCGGAGCCGGTCTGGCCCGACCTTTCATGGCGGCAGCCAACATTCTCACCTCCTCCGAAGCCGGTCGCATAGCCGCCGAAATGCGTGTTGCCCAGCGTCGGGTATTCGACGGGCAGGCCCCGGCCCGTCTGCGCCAGGAGCTGCGGGCATTGCTGCTGCCTCTGCCGCCCTTTGCCCTGCGCCCCGCCACCTCCACCGACTCAGCCCAGCTGCTGGCCTGGACCAACGAGCCGGCCGTGCGGCGCTTTTCATTCAACACCGAGCCCGTGGCTGAGGATGACCATGAGCGGTGGTTTGCTGCCCGGCTGACCGACGAAAATGCACTGCTCCTGCTGGCCCAGGATGCCGCCACGGGCCACTCGGCGGGCCTCATCCGGTTCGCGGTGGAAGGCGAAACGGCCACGCTCAGCTACCTGCTCGACGCCAATTTCCGGGGCCGGGGGCTGGCACCACTGCTGCTGTTGGCCGGCACGCGGCAACTGCTGGCGCAATTTGCGCAAGTGAGGCGAGTGCTGGGCCACGTGCAGGCTGCCAACGCCGCCTCGGTGCACGCCTTCGAACGGGCGGGCTTTCAACTGCGACCAACGGCTAATCCCACAGATTCGCTGACGTTTGCCTGGCTGGGAGTGGGGTGAGACGAGCAGCCACGCATCCGCGTAGCTATCCGTATTTTTGCCCTATGACCATCTCCTTTGGCTCCCGCCTCGTGGGCCCCGACCAGCCGCCTTTCATCATTGCCGAGCTCAGCGGCAACCACAACCAGGACTTGCAGCGCGGCCTGGCCATCGTGGATGCTATGGCTGCGGCCGGTGCCCACGCTATCAAGCTGCAGACCTACACCGCCGATACCATGACTCTGCCCGGGGCCTACCGCATCGACGACCCCAATTCGCTCTGGTTTGGCCGCGAGCTGCACGAGCTGTACCAAGAAGCGCACACGCCCTGGGAGTGGCACCAGCCGCTGTTCGAGAGGGCCCGGCAGCATGGCATGCTGGCGTTCAGCTCGCCGTTTGATGAAACGGCCGTCGATTTCCTGGAAACCCTCGATGTGCCGGCCTATAAAATTGCCTCTTTCGAGAACACCGACTGGCCGCTGCTGCGCCGGGTTGCCGCCACCGGCAAACCTGTGATTATGAGCACCGGGGCCAGCACGCTGGCTGAAGTGGCTGAGGCCGTGCAGGTGCTGCGCGAGGCTGGCTGCCGCGAACTGGTGCTGCTCAAGTGTACTAGCACCTACCCCGCCACGCCGCTCAACACCAACCTGCGCACGCTGCCCCACTTTCAGCAACTCTTTCCCGACACGCTGGTAGGCCTCTCCGACCACACGATGGGCATCGGAGCCTCGGTGGCCGCCGTGGCCCTCGGCGCCTGCGTTATCGAGAAGCACGTAACCCTGCGCCGCGCCGACGGTGGCGTGGACTCAGCCTTTTCGCTGGAACCCGAGGAAGTGGCCCAGCTCGTAACCGAAACTGAGCGGGCCTGGCAGGCGCTTGGCCAGGTACAGTATGGCGTGCAGCGGGCCGAAGAGAAAAGCCGCCTCTACAAACGCTCCCTGTACATAGCCCAGGACATAGCCGCCGGGGAGCTTTTCACCAAAGAGAACCTGCGCGTGGTGCGCCCCGGCGACGGGCTGCCACCCCGCTACTTCGACCAACTGCTGGGCAAGCCCGCCCGCCAAGCGTTAGAGGCCGGCACCCCGCTGACTTGGGAAGCATTGTAGTTCTGCCTCACCCCGCTTCAATGCCTCAATTCCCAGTCCCACCCGAATCGTCAGGCTTCCCGCTCGCCGGTGGCGAACCCAGCAAGGAGGATGAGGCGACCCGCCTGCGCGACATTCTGCAGCTGCGCTTCACCGATCTATTTGCCTCGCTGCCGGCGCACACACTGGAGCCCATTTCGCCGGAAAGCCCCTGGAAACGGCTACTGAAAATGGCTGGCTACGCAGGGTTGCGGCTGGTGGGCAACGTGTTTCGGAAGGTGCGCAACCCTGAAGATCTGCGTGGCAAAGTGTGGCTGTACGTGGTGAGCCAGAACAATTACGACTCGCTGCACTTTCTGCGCGAGGCTCTATCCGACACCGTGCTAGTAGCCGGCCAGAGCAAACAGATTGGGCGCTACAACGGGGCCGTTAACCGCCTTTCGCTGCGGCGTAAGCTGCTGTATTACGGCCAGCTGCCGCGGGTATTCCGGGCATTATGGCGCACTGAGGGCGAGCGGGCCAGTCGGTTTTTCGATTTGATTTTCAACGCCGTTGGCTACTACGAAGTATACCGGCGGGCCCTTCGCCACTACCGCCCCCAAGCCGTGGTATTTGCCAACGACCACAACGACGACGCCCGGGCCCTGCTGCTGGCCTGCCAAGCCGAGGGTGTGCCCACCGCCTACGTGCAGCATGCCACCGTCAGCACCAGCTTCCCGCCGCTGGGTTTTGGGTTGAGCCTGCTTGAAGGGCAGGATGCGCTGGACAAATACCGCCAGTGCGGCCCAATAGCGGGCCAGGTGGCGCTGGTGGGCATGCCCAAGGCCGATGCCTTCCTGGCCCGCCGCAACCTTGCGCCCGCCGTGTGCCGGGTTGCGCTGGCCTGCAACACACTCGACGATACCGCCGCCATTACCACCACCCTCGACTACCTGCTAACCGAATTCCCTAACCTCACCTTCACCATCCGCCCCCACCCCGGCGACACCCGCGACTTCTCGTTTCTGGCCACCCGGCACCCGGCACTGCAATTTTCCGATGCCCGGAAGCAAAACGTATTCGAATTCTTAAGTGCGCACGATGCGCTGATGGCCGCCGACACTAGTACCCACCTCGAAGCCACGCTGCTGAATCTGGCCAGCGTGTATTTCCGCTTCGGAAGCCACGGTATTGCCGACGACTACTACGGCTACGTGGCCCACGGGCTGATAGAGCAGGCTGATACGCTGCCGGAATTGGCTGGCTGGCTACGCCGGATGCAATTAGCCAAGCCGGCCGATTTATATCAGCGTGCCGCCTACTACAACGCCACGCTGGGCACACCCAACGAAGGCCACAGCCAGCAGCGGGCGGCGCAGGTGTTGCAACAGTGGCTTGCGAAAACGGCCCCAATGGCGGAGGCGTAGTTTCCTGCAGAGCCGCGCAGAGGAATGTGCAGAGGTTCGCGTAATTGTTCTGGTTTACTTTGCGCTATGGTTCCTCCGCCGCTGCCTGCTGTTGCTCCCGTTACCGCCGAAGTTCGGCTGGCCTACGTGCTACGGCATTTTAGGGCGGCCTACGCGCAGGTGCCGGCAGTTAGCATCGGGTATGCCGGTATGCAGCCACAGGTTGAAATTGCAGCCGTTGAGCACGACTTTTTCGCCTGTATTGCTCCCTACCCTTCCGAACCGAACTGGCGCGAGTGGCATGGGCAGCTCATGCCCTTTTTCTTCGATGCTTCGCCCGATACGGCGCTGTTGGAGCTGCTGCCGGGAAGCCGGGCGCGCATCAACGCCGATGTGGTTTCGGCCGCGTTCTACCTACTCAGCGGCTGGCAGGAGTTCTTCTCTGAAGAGCGTGACCAGCATGGTCGCTTCCCGTACGCGGCCAGTGTGCAGGCCCGCTACGGCTTCGTGGCGGTGCCAGTCGTTAACTACTACTTCGACATCCTGAAAACGGCTGTGGAGCACGTAACCGGCCAAGTGCTGAAGCCGCGCCGCTGGGCCAACGGAGTCACCTGGGCCGCCTTCATCACCCACGACATCGACAACCTGCGCAGCGCCTGGAAGCAGCCAGCTAAAGCGGCGTTGCAGCGGGGCAACCTGCTCGGTTTCGGGCAACAACTGTGGCGACATCTCACGCAGAAAGATGCCTGGGATAACCTAGAGCTGGTGCAGCAAACCGTGGCCGAGTACGGCGCGAAAAGCACGTTCTTCTTCCTGCCCGAGCACCGCAAATCCGCCAACGGCACTCCGAATGCCGATTATCGGTATCACCAACTCGATAAGTCGATAGATACCTTATTGCAGGCTGGGGCGGAAGTAGCACTTCATGGCAGTATTGGAACCGCAATTGATGAGGAGCAACTTCTACACGAAGCTGTGAAAATTTACCGTAGTGAGCATACTGCCCAAGGGTTACGCTTTCATTACCTGAGTTGGGAGCCGCGCATCACTCCAAACCTGATTGACGAGTTGACTTCGGCCTACGACTCTACCCTAGGATTTGCCGAGCACTATGGCTTCCGCAACTCCTACTGCTTACCATTTCAGCCTTTTAATTTCCGAACTGGCAAGGCATACGATTTCCTCGAAATTCCACTCAATGTGATGGACACCACGCTCCACCACCCCCGCTACCTGCAACTGGCCCCCGACGAAATTCTGCCGGCTCTCACGCCGATGTTCCAGGAAATCGAGCGGTTCGGGGGCGTGTGCACGGTACTCTGGCATAACGAGAACTTCGACCCGGCCAACCAGCACAACGGACCAGAGCAGTTCCGCGCCATCATGGAGTACCTTCGCGGCCGCGACGTGGCCTTCGTCAATGGCCAGGATATTTTATTTAGACAGGAGACAGTGAGAAGTAGGAGGTGAATGTCATTTTGAGAGCAGCGGAGTCGAAGAATCTCTACTGCTTTGTTGCAATCGACCGAGTTAGCACTGCGGTAGAGATTCTTCGACTCCGCTGCGCTGCGGTCAGAATGACAGTTTCTTTTCTACCTTTTTACTTCTCTATTCTCACTTCTTACCATTTGGGTATCGTTCAGCGGCAGGGGCTGCGCAACACCGTAATTTCTTACCTCGGGCTGGCGCTGGGCTTCGTGAGCACCACGCTGGTGCTACCGCGGTTTTTTGAGCCGGGGCAACTGGGCGTTACCGCCACGCTAGCCTCGGTGTCGACGCTGTTGGCGCAGGTGGCGGCGTTTGGGTTTGCCAGCGTAGGAATTCGGTTTTTTCCCTACTTCCGCAACTCCGAAAACGGCCACCACGGTTTTCTGCCTTTTCTGTTGGGCGTACCGCTGCTGAGCTTTATGGCCATGGCGGCCCTATTCTGGCTGGGCAAGCCGGTACTGCTGGGCTTTTACGAAACGGAAGTCGCGGCGCTGGGCCCCTACTATGCCTGGGGAATCGTTTTCGCGCTTTTCACGCTGCTGTATTCCCTGCTCGATGCCTACCTGAAGGCGCTATACCACACGGCATTTTCGTCGTTTTTGCAGGACATCCTGTTACGGCTGCTGATTCTGGGCGGGGCGCTGTTGTTTGCCCAGGGGCTGCTGTCGTTTCATGGCTACGTGCTCTGGTTCATTGGCGTAAACGGGCTATTGGTGCTGTTGCTCACCGGATATCTGTTGCGCATCGGCGAACTGCACTGGCGGCCGCAACGGGCGGTGCTGGCAGTGCGGCCGGTACGCGAATTGTTCAGCATGGGCGCCTTCACGCTGTTCAGCTCGCTGGCCGGCTCCATCATCATGTACATCGACACGCTGATGATTGGCTCGCAGCTGAATCTGGCGGCCGTGGGCATCTACGCCATTGCTTTCAACATCAGCACGGCGCTGGCTATTCCGGCCCGCTCGCTCAACAAAATTGCCTTTCCGCTGCTGGCCAACTATTGGAAGGAGCAAAACCTAGTGGGCATGGCCGATTTCTACCGCCAAACCACCCGCCTCAACGCTCTTATTGGCTGCCTGTTGGCGCTGGGAATCGGCCTCAACCTACCCTTTATCTACTCGCTCATGCGGGCTGAATATGCCCAGGGCACGCTGGTGGTCCTGCTGTTGCTGGGCAGCCGCCTGTTCGACGGTATCACGGGTCTCAACGGCCTTATCTTGGTTACCTCGCCACGCTACCGCTTTGATCTGGTGTTCAATATCTCCCTGGCCGTGCTGATTGTCGTGCTGAACCTGCTGCTGATTCCACGACTGGGTATTGTGGGCGCGGCGGTGGCGGCGGTGGCAGCCCAGGTCAGCATCAACCTGATTCGCACCTGGTTTGTATGGCGCAGCTTCGGCATGCAGCCTTTCACCTGGCAAATTCCGCTCATCCTGCTCATCACGGCTGCGGCCGGCGTGGCCGGCTGGCTGGTACCCGAGCAGGTCTCACCCCTGCTCACGATGCTACTGCGCTCCACGGTAATCACGGCCGTGTACGGCGGCCTCGCGCTGGCCACCGGCGCGGCCCCCGAAGCCGTAGCGCTGCTGCAAAAGCTGCGGCGACGCTAAAAGGGTGCTGTACTGTAACGGCCGTTTTACAACTTGAAATCCGGCTCCTCCTTGCGGAAATGCTTGAGCACAAGCTTGTCGGCCAGACTGGGGAGCAGGCGATTGAGCCACACGGTGAGCTTGCCCTGACTGGTAAGGATGAGGTCGCGGCGGCGCTGGCGCACGGCCTCCAGTAGGTGCCGGGCCACTTCCTCGCTGCTCATCATGGCCCCTTCGTCGCGGGGCGATTCGCCCTGGGCTTTACCATCGGCGGCCAGGGCCACGTTGCGGATGTTGGAAGCCGTAAAGCCCGGGCAGGCCAGCAGCACGTGCACGCCCTGGGGCAGCAGCTCGGTACGCAGCGCCTCCAGGAAGCCGTGCATGGCGAACTTAGAGGCCGAGTAGCCCGTGCGCCCCGGCAGGCCCCGGTAGCCGGCTATGCTGCTAATGCCTACAATCGAGCCCTTAGCCGCCGTGATATGGGGCAGCGCGAATTTGGTAGCGTATAGTGTGCCGAAAAAGTTGGTCTGCATCAACTGTCGTATAACGTCCAAATCAGCATCCCGAAACAGGGCCCGCATGCTGATGCCGGCGTTGTTGATGAGCACATCGAGCCCGCCGAACGCGGCCACTGTTTCGGCCACGGCCCGCTCCGAATCGGCCTCCATGCCCACATCGGCCCGGATGGCCAGGTGGGCAATACCTAGGGCGGCCAGCTCGGCGGCGGTTTCGGCCAGACGGGCCTCGTTGCGGCCGGTGAAGGCCACTTTGGCCCCCGCTTGCCCGAACTCCAGGGCCGTGGCCCGGCCGATACCCGACGTGCCGCCCGTAATCAGGACTACTTTATCTTTCATACTCAGCAGAAATCAACTTAGCGTAAACCGCCCGCAAATTACGCCTCGCAAGCGGAAGCCCCGGCCGGGAGCACAGTACCGCGCTAAGGCCGGGGCGCGAGTCCCGATTCGCTTACTTTTGACCACCGCCTACCGAACCGCTAGCCATGTTTTTGCTGACCCTGCTAAAGCTTCCTTTTCATGTCCTGCGCTGGGCACATGTGGCCTACCGGAGCCGCTACCGGGGGCGCGAGGCCTGGGAGGTATTTCGGGTGCTGGTTGCGCTAGGGCTGAAAACCAGCCTCCGCCGGCAACCCCGCAACGGGGTGTACCGGCAGTGGCTATTTGGCTTCGATGTGGAGGGCAGCAGCTACGAGCTGCTGCTACGGCTGTTCAAGGAGCTATTCCTGACCGAACCGTACGCTTTTGATGCCCCAGCTGCGCCGGCTGCCCCACGCATCCTTGATGGGGGGGCCAACATCGGGATGGCAGTGCTGTACTTTAAACGACAATTTCCGACGGCCTACATTGTGGCTTTCGAGCCGAACCCCGAAGCCTTCCGGCTGCTGGCGCGCAACGTGGCCGCCAACCAGCTGCGCGACGTGGTGCTGCACCACGCCGCACTGGCCGCCACGGCTGGCGAGCTACCCTTCTATTACGGCTCCGACGGGGCCAGCCTTACCGGTTCGCTCCACCCGCACGCCGGCGGCGTCCGCACCGTGCAAGTGCCCGCCCACCGGCTCAGCGAAGTGCTGGCTGACACCCCTGCCTTCGACCTGCTCAAGCTTGATGTGGAGGGTGCCGAGGCCGATATTCTAGCCGATTTGGCCCAATCCGGCCGCTTGGGGCACTTCCGCCAGTACCTCATCGAGTACCATTACCCCATCGGCACCCCCGAAAGTGCGCGACTCACAACCACGCTGCAGGCTTTTGAGCAGCAGGGCTTTGCCTGGTGCGTCCGCCTGGCCCTGCCGGCCCTACCCGATTCGCAGGACCTAATTTTTCACTGCTGGCAGCGGCCGGAAACCGCTCGGGCCTGAACCGCTTCCGACCGCAAACTGCGCCCAACCGCGCTGCGCCGCCGGGGCCATTCACAAAATCCGGGCAATCCGTTAAAATCCGTGCTCATCCGTGGTCTATCTTTGCCGCGTGAGAAAATCAGTGAAGAATATCCCGGCGGAGCTGCTCCGCGAAGTCGAAATTACCGACATGGTGGCCGAGGGCAAGTGCCTGGTGCGCCGCGAGAATCTGGTTATTTTTGTGACCCAGGTAGCGCCCGGCGACGTGGTGGACCTGCGCGTGACCAAGGCCAAGAAGAACTTTCTGGAGGCCGTGCCCACCAAGTTCCACAAGTACTCTGATCTGCGCGTGACGCCGTTCTGCGAGCATTTCGGTACCTGTGGGGGCTGCAAGTGGCAACACCTGGGCTACGAAACCCAGCTCCAGTTCAAGCACCAGCAGGTGGCCGACACCTTGCAGCGCATCGGCAAGGTGGCGCTGCCCGAAATCCTGCCCATCACGCCCTCGCCCGACCAGACCTACTACCGCAACAAGCTGGAGTACACCTTCAGCCACAACGGCTGGCTGACCAACGAGCAGATTGCCAGCGGCCACGACTACGAACGGCGCGTGCTGGGCTTCCATACGCCCGGCCGCTTCGATAAGATTCTCGACGTGAACCACTGCTGGCTGCAGCCCGACCCAAGCAACCAGATTCGGTTGGCGGTGCGCGACTATGCCCTGGAACACGACTTGCCTTTCAACAACCTCGTAACCCAGGAGGGCTTCCTGCGCAACCTCATCATCCGGACGGCCAATACCGGCGACCTGATGGTGATTCTGCAGTGCTACTACGCCCACGACGCGCTGGTGCCGCTGTTGGATTTCCTGGCCGAGCGGTTCCCGCAAATCACCTCGCTCAACTACGTGCTCAACGACAAGGGCAACGAAACCTTCAACGACCTAGAGGTGGTCTGCTACAAGGGCGAGCCGCACATCCACGAGGAAATGGAGGGCCTGCGCTTCCGCGTGGGGCCGAAATCGTTCTACCAGACCAACTCGGAGGGCGCGTACAACCTCTACAAAATCACCCGCGACTTCGCCCAGCTCACCGGCTCGGAGCTGGTGTACGACCTCTACACCGGGGCTGGCACCATTGCCAACTTCGTGGCCCGGCAGGCCCGCCACGTGGTGGGCGTCGAGTACGTCGAGTCGGCCGTAAAGGACGCCTACATCAACTCCGAAATCAACGGCACCACCAACACCGAGTTCTACGCCGGCGACATGAAGGATGTGCTCAACGCCGAGTTCATCGAAAAGCACGGCCCCCCCGACGTCGTCATCACCGACCCGCCCCGCGCCGGCATGCACCCCGACGTGGTGGCCCGCCTACTCGAAATGCGCGCCCCCCGCATCGTCTACGTCAGTTGCAACCCCGGCACCCAGGCCCGGGATTTGGAGCTGCTGGATGAGGCGTACAGCGTGGTAAAAGTGCAGCCCGTAGACATGTTCCCGCATACCCACCACGTGGAGAACGTGGTGCTGCTGGAGTTGCGGTAGCATTTGTGTCTAAAAAGATGGCAGATTTTAAGATTGATTCACGGGGTTTTGAAATGCTCATTTCACATACCTGTACCTGCGCTGCCACCGACAAAATAGTTGTTGACCGTTTATCAGTTGGTTACATGCGCCGTGATGAGCCAGTGGCCGACAATGACAGCGGTTGGCAATTTCTGTGGGGATTTGAAACTGAGGAGTATTTAGACGACCTTGACAATTCTGCCCTGTACAAACTCAATACAATAGCGAACTTGGATAAGGCCATCATTCCGTATCTGGATTATCCAATTGGAACACAGTTGGAGCGTGTTGAGGGCTCTGATGAATTTATTGAGGTTGAGTAACATGGACTACACCAACGACCCCGAACTGAACGGCAAATACCTCGGCACCATCACCAAGGATTTCGCCACCGTGTCCGATACACGCCTGCCTACCATTTGGATAAAGTAGTGCTGCTGGAGCTGCGGTAGGTTACTTTCAACTCACCCTATTCCGCTTCCTCACTCGTCGGCTGGAAAACTCTTACCCTGTTTCACCCAATGCGCAGAATTACTTATCTGGATAGTGTGCGCGGCTTAGCCGCATTTGCCGTACTGATATATCACTTTATTGGCTGGCGCTGGGCCGAAACGATGGAGTTTAAATTAGGCGCTATGGTATTTAACGGCAGCGATGCTGTTTCGCTGTTTTTCGTACTTAGCGGCCTAGTATTATCCTGGAAATATTTCCATCCCGATAATTCGCAGCCTATTACCGGCGAAACTTACCGGGCCTATATCGTTAACCGGGTGGTTCGGTTATATGTGCCGTTTCTGGCGGCTCTGAGCCTTTACTACCTCTACAACCACCGCCACGAGCCGCTGGGTTTAATTGCATCCGACTTAATTAAAAACACCCATCATTGGTTCGAAGAGGCGGTGCTGATTCGGGGTAAGCACGATAGTTATATTCCGGCCTGGACGCTGGAAGTCGAAATGGCAGGGTCGGTTTTTGTGCCCTTCCTGGCCTTGCTCCTGCGATATAACCGCCAGTTGTTCATTGCACTTATGCTGGGGCTACTCGTGTTGGGGTCCGGGTTCGTGTTCTGGGCCATCCAGCACTTTTGCCTGGGTATGCTACTGGCCTATTTTTTCCACCGGATTGAACGCTACGATACCCGCCAAGCATGGTGGCACCGCATTCGCTTCTTGCTGTATGGGCTAGTTCTCGTGATGTTCTCCATCCGGCACATCACCCGCATGTTTCCCATCGGCGAAACCGGCAATTACTGGTTGGGGATGTTCCGCCTCGATCTGTTTCATTTTACTGGAGTTGCTTCGGCCCTCATGCTTGCTTACCTCATCAATAGTCCCCAGCTACAACGCTTTCTGAACGGCCGGGTATTTCTGTTTCTGGGGCGGATTTCTTACAGTCTGTACCTCGTTCACTGGTTCTTTGTGGCCTATGTTATGGACCATTGGGATAAGTTCGCCGGTAAGCTTGGCACTAATTCCAATCAAACCTTCTGGATTTTGCTGGTCGGGACAATAGCAGTGACCCTATTGGCCGCCACAGCATTCAACATCCTAATCGAGCGCCCTTCTATCCGTTGGGGTCGCCGGATTTCCGACCGCTTTACGCCTCCTTCAGTATCGATCCCTCACGCTTCGTTGCAACGATAGGAATTTACTGACCGGTAAAACAACATCATAATGGACTACACCAACGACCCCGAACTGAACGGCAAATACCTCGGTACCATCACCAAGGATTTCGCCACCGTGTCCGATACGCTCAGCGAAGCATCGTCGCAAATCCGTAAGCGTGACATTTCCAAGTACCCCATCTTCGTGTTCGCCCGCCAGGAAGTACCGCTGGGTGGCTTGCTCGTGAATGCGGATGAGTTGAACCTGGAGTGGCACGTATTCGCCAGCTACCTGGAGCTATTCGTGCAGCAGGGCATCATCAGCGAGGAAGGCATTGAGGCCTTTGCGCAAACCTACCGCGAGCCGAACGAGTACTGCTGCCTGTTCGTGCTCGACGAGGAGTTCACCAACTTCGTCTACATTCCTTATCCCGAGGATTGACCGTCATTGCGAGCAGCGCGAAGCAATCCGTGCGAGCAACACGACAAATTAAATAAAGCACAAAGCCCCTGACGCCAGCAAGGACGTCAGGGGCTTTGTGATTGCCAGAATTAAGCGCTCTTGACAAGCAGATTGCTTCGCGCTGCTCGCAATGACGGCTAGCCAAAGTGATTGAACCCTTGGGCCCTTAACGGCACGGGCTGGCCGGCTTTGGTGATGAGGTTGGCGCCTTCACTCTTTTCGACCATGTGGCCGATGATGGTGATATCGGGGTGGTTTTTGAGCTTGGCGTGGTCGGCGAGCGGGACGGTGAAGAGCAGTTCGTAATCTTCGCCACCGTTGAGCATGCACATGATGGGGTCGAGGTTGAACTCGTTGGCCACTTCGAGCGTGGGGTTGGCGATGGGCAGGTTTTCGGTGAAGATGCGCGCCCCGGTGCCACTAGCCTGGCACAGGTGCAGTACCTCGGAAGCCAGCCCGTCCGACACGTCAATCATGCTGGTGGGTACTACGCCCAGCTCGCGTAGCTCGTGGATAACGTCCATGCGGGCCTCGGGGCGCAGCTGGCGCTGGAGCACGTAGGGGTACTTGTCGAGTTCGGGCTGGGATTCGGGGTCGGCCTGCCAGACCTGCTTTTCGCGCTCCAGCACCTGCAGGCCCAGGTAGGCCCCGCCCAGGTCGCCAGTTACGCACAGCAAATCGTTGGGGCCGGCCCCGCTACGGCGCACGGCTTTGCCCGCTTCCGCCTGGCCCAGGGCCGTTACGCTGATGGTGAGGCCGGCGCGGCTGCCGGTGGTGTCGCCACCCACCAAATCAACGTTATAGGCTTCGCAGGCCAGCTTTACGCCTTCGAACAGCTCCTCTACCGCTTCCACTGTGAAGCGGGGTGGGATGCTGACCGCCACCACAATCTGGGTGGGCACCGCGTTCATGGCGGCAATATCCGAGACGTTGACGGCCACGGCCTTGTAGCCCAGGTGCTTGAGCGGGCAGAACGTGAGGTCGAAGTGCACGCCTTCGGTCAGCAGATCGGTGCTGATAACTAATTCCTGCCCGGCGGCCGGGGCCAGAATGGCTGCGTCGTCGCCGATGCCGAGGATGGTGCTGGGCTGGGTGAGTTCCACAGTTTGCTGGATGCGGCCAATGAGGCCGAACTCGCCTACTTCATCGAGAGGGGTCATAAATCGTTGATTTTCGCTGATTTTTCCGGCGCGTATACTGCTACCAACGGCGCGGGGCCGCCGGGTGGCGGGTCTGCAAAGGTACGCGGTAGGGCCAAGTGCGCTGTGAACTGGCAGCTACCGTTGCCCAACGCCCTGACTGTTTGCAAAATAGTCGGCATGACCGGACAAACTTTTCTTTGCTAACGAACGTTAGGATTAGTACATTTGATTCTCGCTCCTCCCCCTCCCTTCCCACCCACCTATATGGAAACCGCCCAGCTTTCACGCAAAGACCAGATTGACCAGACGGCTACCGCTCTGTTCCGCACCCGCGGCTTTGCGGCCACGAGCATGCGCGAACTAGCCGCCGCGCTGGGCATGGAAGCGGGCAGCATTTATTCGCATATCCGGAGCAAAGAGGAGCTGCTGCACCGCATCTGCTTCCGGCTGGCCGAAGAGTTCTTTGCCGGTTTCGACCAAGCCTCCGCCGACGACGCCCTGCCAGCTGCCCCACGTCTGCGCCGGGCCGTGGAAAGCCACGTGCGGGTGCTCACCACCGATGTGGCCGCTTCAGCCGTGTTTCTGCACGAGTGGCGGCACCTTTCCGAGCCCGCCCGCACCGAGTTTCTGGCCTTGCGTGAGCGATACGAAGCCGGTTTCCGGGAGTTGATTGCCGAGGGTGCCGCCGCTGGCGAACTGTACGCCCCCGACCCGGCCTTTGCCGCCCTTACGCTGCTGGCCTCCCTCAACTGGCTGCCCAGCTGGTACCGCCCCGGCGGTTCGTTTACGCCTCCCGACATTGCCCACCGCCTCGCCAACCAGCTTCTTTTCGGGCTGGAAGTACGGGGAAATTAGAAGTGAGAGAACGTCATTCAGAGCGCAGCGAAGAATCTCACTCTCATTCTTTAAATGATGACTGTTCTAATGAATTCATGCGAGATTCTTCGCTGCGCTCTGAATGACGTTCTTTTAAATACCAAACACCCACTACCAACCTAAATCCCACCAACATGTACGGTTCCGCTTCCACCCACGATATTCCAACCCAGGCTACTACCGGCCTCGAAAACGAAGACCCGATTCTGCTGGCCGAATTTGAGGCCCGCATTGCCCGGGGCGAGAAAATCGAGCCCACCGACTGGATGCCCCAGCTCTACCGCAAGCAGCTCACGCGTATGATTGAGCAGCATGCGCACTCCGAAATCATCGGCTCGCTGCCCGAGGGCACCTGGATTACCCGCGCCCCCGGCTTCCGCCGCAAAATGGCCCAGATGGCCAAGGTACAGGATGAGGTGGGCCACGCCCAGTTGCTGTATTCGGCTGCCGAAACGCTAGGCAAAACCCGCGAGCAAATGCTGTCGGACCTGGTGAATGGCAAGAGCAAGTATAGCAACGTCTTCAATTACCCCACCCCTACCTGGGCCGACTCGAACGTGATTTCGTGGTTGATTGACGCCGGCGCCATCGTAAACCAGATGGCCAACGCCAAGGGCAGCTACGGCCCTTACTGCCGCGCCCTCGACCGGATTTGCGCTGAAGAAGCCTTCCACCTCAAGTACGGCCACGACGCCGTGGTACACATGGCCACCGGCACGCCCATTCAACGGAAGATGATGCAGGAGGCCCTCAACCGCTGGTGGCCCGCCATCATGACCTTCTTCGGCCCGTCGGATAAGATGAGCACGCACACCGAAATCCTGATGCGCTGGAAGGTGAAGATGGCCACCAACGACGCCTGCCGCCAGCAGTTCTTGGATATGTACGTGCCCAAGATTTGGGAAATCGGCCTGACCCTGCCCGACGCCAACCTGCGCAAGAATGAGGACGGCGTATGGGAGTTCTCGGAGCCCGATTGGGAAGATTTCAAGCGCGTAATCAACGGAGACGGCCCCTGCAATGCCGAGCGCATTGCCGTGCGCCGCGCCGCCGAGGAAAACGGTGCCTGGGTACGCCGCGCCATGCAGCAGCCCAAGGCCCAGTACGTTCGCCCGCTGGCGTAAGCTGATAGAATGAACGTCATGCTGAGCGCAGCCGAAGCATCTCTATCGCTTCGCTGAACAACTGTAACGAAGCGGTAGAGATGCTTCGGCTGCGCTCAGCATGACAGTTTGTTATTCCTTCAACTTCCTAACTCTCCCTCCCTTTGCTTTTCTCCTTCGACCCGCGCATCAGCCGGCTGGAACTGCCCGAGGCGCCTTCGCTTCCGACCGATAAGGTAGCGCTGGACCAGTTTCCGACCTACGAGGTGTTTCACCAGCGCAAAGAAAACGCGGCCTACGCCTACGTAGGCCCGGTTCATGCGCCCGAAGCCGACGTGGCCTTTCTGTTTGGAAAGGAGCAGTTCAGCCGCCGCTTTCCGTGCACTGGCATGTGGGTGGTACTCACCAGCAACATCCGGGTAACCGAGTACGGCGACGACCAGCAGTCGGTGTACGACCGGCTGCCATTGCTGCCCGCCGACGAGCTGGGCACGGCCGATGCCGCCGACTTAGAAGCCTACGATATTTTCCACCTGAAAAAGCGTGGCAAGGCCCACGCCCACGTGGGGCAGGTGCAGGCCGCCTCGCCCGAAGCGGCGCTGCAGGCCGCCAAAGCCGCTTTCGGCGACCAGCGCCCGGTAGTGAATGTGTGGGTGGTGCGCAGTGCCGACCTGCTGCGCTCCGACGAGGCCGACCGCGACATGTGGACAACCACGCCCGACAAGAAGTACCGCGAAGCCATTGCCTATAAAGTGCAGGACCGTATCGACCGGTTCAAGCAGGAAGGATAATCAGCATACCGACATTATGGACCCGAAGCTCGACCTACTTTACCGCCTCGCCGACGACCAGCTGATCCTGGGCCACCGCAACTCCGAATGGAACGGCCTGGGCCCGATTTTGGAAGAAGACATTGCTTTTTCGAGTATGGCCCAGGACAAGCTGGGCCACTCGCTGCAGTTGTACATGCTGCTGCACGAGTTGGGCGAAGCCGAGCCCGACACGGTGGCCTTCACTCGCAACACGCCCCAGTTCCACTGCTGCCAGCTCACGGAGCTGCCCATCGGCGAGTACGATTTCAGCCTGATCCGGCACTTCCTGTTCGACCACGCCGAGTTGCTACGCTTCGAGGCGCTGGCCGACAGCTCGTACGAACCGCTGGCACTAGTGGCCCGCAAGGTGAAGGGCGAGTTGAAGTACCATGTGCTGCACGCCAACACCTGGGTGAAGCGCTTGGGTACGGCCACCGAGGAGGCCATTACGCGCATGCAGGCGGCCCTGGAATTCACGCTTCCCTATGCGCTGGGCATCTTCGAAACCACCGAAGCCGAGCCGGAAATCATCAGTAGTGGCCTATTCATTGGGGAAATGGAGCTGCAACGCCGCTGGGAGGAGAGCATCAGCAAAGTGCTGGCCCAAACCGCCCTCACGCTGCCCGACCTGCGCTTGCTGACGCCCGTATCCGGCGGCCGCTACGGCCAACACACCGAGCATCTGCAACCACTACTCGACGAAATGGCCGAAGTATTCCGCCTTGACCCTACGGCCGATTGGTAAAATGAGAATAGTTGAGTGAAAGACACGGTCATGCTGAGCGAAGCCGAAGCATCTCTACCGCTTCGTTGCGGTAAAAATTCACCGAAGCGGTAGAGATGCTTCGGCTTCGCTCAGCATGACCGTTCTGAGAATTATCTTCATCCTATGACTCGTTCTATGCCCACCACCGAAGCCCAGATTCTTGACTGGTTGCAAGCCGTAACCGACCCCGAAATTCCAACGATTTCGCTCGTGGACCTCGGCGTTATTCGGGAGGTGCGACTGGAGGAGGACGGCGGCGTGTACGTGCGCCTGACGCCCACCTTCGCCGGCTGCCCGGCCATGGATTACATGCGCCGCGACGTGGAAACGACCCTCAAGGCCCACGGTATTCCGCGCGTCACCACCGAAATTAGTCTGCGCGACCCGTGGACGTCGGATATGGTGACGGACCGGGGCCGCGAGGGCCTGCGCCGCCACGGACTGGCCACGCCACCCAAGCTCAACGGCGGCCTGCTCGACCTCGATATTCTGGAGTACGCCGAGTGCCCGCGCTGCCATACCACCAACACGGAGCTGCGCACGCCCTTTGGGGCCACGCTTTGCCGCGCCGTGCATTATTGCAACGACTGCCGCCAGATCTTCGAGCAGTTCAAGCCGATTTAGTGATTGGTACGGGCTCAGACAGAGAAGAACTTCATGCTGAGCCCAACCGAATCATTACTATCACCGAGTTTTTAAACAGCTTCAGATACTAAAGCGTTTTTTCTCCAGTTGCGGGAAAGATTTTGCCCACCTCTTCGTTGGGGGCTTATTCGCTTTTTCTCTTTTTTTATGATGCGTTTTGTCGCGCTATTGCTGGCCTTGGGTTTGCTGATGGCCAGTTGTAATCGTACGCCGGCTCCCCTCGACCCGGCTTCGGCCCAAGCCGTGAAGGTCCAGCTCAATATTCTGCGCGATACGGTAGCGGCCCGCTGGAGCGAGATGCAGCTGTCCGACGATGGCAAGCAGCGTGCTACCAAACAACTACTGCGGGAGCTAAGCGGCTTGCCGGGCACCGACCGCGCCGCTCTGGCCCGCCTGCAATACGCCAACGACCGGTTGCCAGCCCGCCGCTACACCCAGCAAAGTATGGCTGATTCGGACCTGATTGATGCGTATGATACGGCGCAGGATTCGCTGTTGCGGGCCGTGTACGGCCTCGTACCGGTGCCCACTGCGCCTACTGTGGAGGCAACGCCGGTCCTGATGCTAACCGGGCAGATTCAGGAGGCCGATGCGGAACTGGTAGGTTTCCGCTCGCGCTACGATCAGGCGGCTATGCGCTTCAACAACTACCTGCAGCTGCACCAAGATGATATCCGGCAGCTGGGCGGCAAATACACCAGCTTGCAGCCTCTGCCGCTGTTCACGCTGCAGAACTAACCAGCAGTTGAGCTGGCTGAAGAGAACAGCAACCGATTGAACATAATAAGCACTGACCTTAGTAAGCAGTTGCCATAGCAGTACGTAGCCAATGCTGCGGAGGGAGCTGCATGGGCTAGCAAGCTGTTCAAGACATCGAAACGGCTTCAATGCGTAGCCATTCAATAGCCGCACTTTCTTCCGTGAACCGCTCGCCAACGAACGGTTTGCCCTCGAAGTAAGACTGGGGAGGAAAAGCCGAGTCGGCGGCCGCATCACGCAGGTATATGGGGGCCAGCAGGTAGGCCAGCTTGGTCCGGCCGCCTAGTGCAGGTCCGAGGCGAGGCAGCAGGTCGCTTATCATCCAGTGCGCCCCCACCTGGTGAGTGTTGTATCGGCGACGTACATCAATCAGCCAATGGCGGCAGGTTTTGGCCTGACTGGCAGTCAGTATCTGTTCGTAGCCAGCCTGTAACTCGGGCAGATTGACTGGCCGGAACCAACGGGCGACCAGAACCCCCAAATCGGCCCGGTAGCTGATATCCAGGAAATCGTTGACCTCAAGCTGACTCATGTGTAGGGCTCGGAAATGAATTTATAAAGCCTTTGCAAAGCAAGCCAGACTCGATCTTAAAAACTATTGACAAAGCCGGCAACTACCATCAGCCCGCTATGCTCGGCATAACAGCTACTCGACTTTACAGATAAGTTTTTGTTAAAAAAGGCAAGCAGCAGAAGTAGCCAGGAGGAAAGCATCTTCTTGCGTCCGTTGCTCTTTATTAAAAGATATACCCCTGTAAAAAACTGATAGTCAGTTAATTACAGGGGTATAAGGTGGGCCCAACTGGAATCGAACCAGTGACCTATTGATTATGAGTCAATTGCTCTAACCAATTGAGCTATAGGCCCGTTGCCTACTCAACTGCCGGGGCGGTTGGTTTCAGCCCTGCAAACTTCGACTTTTGCGGTTGGATTTGCAATTTTTTATCCGGCAAAGCTGCCGATTAGCCGTGTTATGCGGATGGCAGCCAGCCTTACCGCCCGGCCCTGCGGCCGCCCCTGCTTCGCTTTAACTGTATGGCCCAGAAACTTCCCCACCTGCTGTTCGATTTCGGCGGCGTCATCATTAATATCGACTACAACCGCACCCTGGAGGCCATGCGGGCCCTCGGCAGCGGCATTGAGTTCACGCAGGCAGCCCAGGCCGAGCTGTTCGACCAGCTGGAAACCGGCCAGATTTCGGCAGCTGAATTTCGGGACGGGCTGCGCGAACATTACGGTTTGCAGGCCACCGATGCGCAACTCGACAATGCCTGGCACGCCATGCTGCTCGACGTACCAGCCGAGCGGCTGGCGCTGATAGCCGATTTGCGCCGCCAAGGCTACCAAACGGCCTTGCTCTCCAACACCAACCACCTGCACATCACGGAAATCAACCGGCGGCTACAGGCGCAGTACGGCCTGCAGAACGGTATTGCTGACTGCCTCGACCGGGTATTTTACTCGCAGGAAGTGGGTTTGCGCAAGCCAGGCGAGGAAATCTTCCGGCACGCGCTGCGCGAAATGAACTGGGAGGCCGCCGATACGTTGTTTATCGAAGACAGCCCCCAGCACATAGCAACGGCCCACCGGCTGGGGCTTCACACGCTTTTCCTGACTCCGCCCCTTACCTTGCAGGACGCCCTGCCCGCCGCCATCCGTGCCTTTTCCGCCTGAGCCAACTCCGCCATCTGAACCCCTGTTGCCCCTGCCGTTTCCCGACGCGGCCGGGCCACCCGCCTTCACAGCTGCCGAGGCTGCAGCCGATGCCCGGCTGGTATTCCGGCGCTACGAGCGGCCGCCCTGGCCCCGGCCAGCCCGCTACGGCCTGCACCTACTGCTGTTTCTGGTTACCCTGCTCACTACCACGCTGGCGGGTGTAACGCTGGCGAACAACCGGTTTCTATCCGACTATTTTCTGCCGTTCGAACTGCTGGCGCAGCCATTGGCACAGGTGTGGGTGGCGCTGAAGCCGGGGCTGTGGTACGCGGTGCCGTTTCTGGCGGTACTAACGGTACACGAGTTCGGGCATTACTTTACGGCCCGCTACAACCGCATCGGGGCCACGCTGCCCTACTTTATTCCGTTGCCGCTGGGCTTCGGCACGTTTGGGGCGGTTATCCGCATCAAGGACCAGATTCATTCGCGGCGCGAGTTTTTCGATGTGGGCTTGGCCGGGCCGCTGGCCGGCTTCGTGGTGGCCGTGGGCGTGCTCTGGTACGGCCTCACCCACCTGCCGCCGTTGGAGTACCTGTTCCAGATTCATCCCGAATTGCGGCAGTACGGGGCTGAATACGGCCGCTACGCCTACCAGAACATGTCGGCCGGCAGTATCGTCACGCTCGGGCAGCCGCTGCTGTTTCGGGCCATGGCCGCGTTGCTGGCCAACCCGGCGCTGTTGCCGCACCCGTACGAGCTGCTGCACTACCCGGTGCTGGTGGCGGGCGTGTTCTCGCTGTTCTTCACGGCCCTCAACCTGCTGCCCATTGGCCAGCTCGATGGCGGCCACATTGTGTACGGGCTGCTGGGGCCGCGCCGGGCGGCGCGGGTGTCCATTATGCTGTTTGTAGCCTTCATTTTCTACGCCGGGCTTGGCCTGTTCACCCTGAACACCAGCACCGACGACTGGCTGACCTGGGGCCTGCCCTACGCGCTGTACCTGTGGGTGGTACTGCGCCGGGCGGTGCCCACGGCCCGGCGGGCGCTGCTGTTGGGGGCCTCGGTGTGGCTGGGGCAAATAGCACTGGCCTCCGGCTTTGCCGACCTCCAGGGAAACCCCGGCTGGCTGCTGTTCGGGTTGCTGCTGGCCCGCGCCACCGGTATTTTCCACCCGCCCGCCCCCGACGAGCGGCCCCTTTCGGCGGGCCGTAAGGTGCTGGGCTGGCTGATGCTGCTTATTTTTGTGCTTTGCTTCGCGCCGTCGCCCATTATCATTCAGTAAACCTCCTTCACACATTCGGCTTGGAAGGCTTAACCCGGATTCCTGGCGCTGCCCGGAACATCAGGTTTATCGGTTTTTTAGTTAAATGAGTATCCCCCAATTCTCCCAAACGCATATTTTCCGGGGCTCTTCGCTGCTGCTGCTGCGCCAGCACGGCCTGTACGTGAGCCAGCGCCGCCGCAACGGCACAGCCTGGCTCGAAACGGAGATTCCGTATGAGGAACTGCTGCCCGTAGATCTGGAATACGCCGCGCCACAGCCGGTGCGGCTGCCGCCTTCGTGGCTGTGGCTGCTGGTCTGGTTCGCGTTTCAGGGCATAAGCCAGCTCGTTACCGACAAGGCCGGAGAGCCTGTGCCACCCAAAATGTGGGCCGCCGGCCTGGGCTTTTTGCTGGGCCTGGGCGGGCTGTGGCTGGCGCGCCGCTACTTCGGGCGCACCGCTACGCTGGCCACCAACCGCATCCGCCTGAGCCTGCACGACCGACCCGGGCAGCGCGCCGCCCTCGAAACCTTTACCGAGGCGCTACGCCTGCGCGCCCATGCCTACCTGCGCGAGGAGTACGCCCAGGTTAATCCGCTCGGCCCCATCGAGCTGCAGCTGCACCGCCTGCACTGGCTCCACAACCTTGAGGTGCTGAGCGAGCCTGAACTACGCATTCTCAGCACCCGCCTCACCGGCCGCCCCTCCCTAGAGCCCCTCAACCTCATGGGCATGGACTTGGAAACGCCTTATTTGAACTAAAGAGTCTATCGGCACGACGTAGGGGCGGGGCTTTCCCCCCCCCCTACGGTGCCCCCCCTAATCTGATTTAAGCAAAAGTGAGAGGGGGGACTTTCGTGCTGACACCACAATTTGTGACATCAGCACGAAAATCTCCCCTCTCACTTTTTGGTACTCACTGCTAACTTATTTTGCTTCCAGCGCCGCTACGCCAGGCAGCTCCTTGCCTTCCATGTACTCCAGCAGCGCGCCGCCGCCGGTGCTGATGTAGCTCACCTGATCGGCAAAACCGAGCTGGTTGACGGCCGCGGCCGAGTCGCCGCCGCCGATGAGGCTGAAGGCGCCCGACTCGCGGGTAGCATCGGCAATGGTTTGGGCTACGGCCGTGGTGCCTTTGGCGAAGGTGGGCAACTCGAACACGCCCATCGGGCCGTTCCAGAGGATGGTTTTCGACTTACTGATTACCTCGGTGAAGGCCTTGATGGAATCGGGGCCGAGGTCGAGGCCGAGCCAGCCGTCCGGAATCTGGTCGTTGGCGGCTACTTTGGTTTCGGCGTCGTTGGCGAATTTGTTGGCAATGAGGCTGTCGGTGGGCAGCAGGAGGTTCACGCCTTTGGCCTTGGCTTTCTCGATGAGCTCCAGCGCCAGGGGCATCTTGTCTTCTTCGAGCAGTGAGCTGCCGATGCTGCCGCCCTGGGCTTTGGCAAACGTGTAGGCCATACCGCCGCCGATGAGCAGGTTGTCCACCTTGTCGAGTAGCTTCTCGATAATGAGAATTTTGTCGGAGATTTTGGCACCGCCCATGATGGCCGTGAAGGGGCGCTCGGCTTGCTCCAGCACCTTTTTGGCGTTGTCCAGCTCACTCAACAGCAGATAGCCGCCCACGCGGTCGGCGGCCGCGAAGCTTTCGGCCATAACGGCCGTGGAGGCGTGGCGGCGGTGCGCCGTGCCGAAGGCATCGTTCACGTACACGTCGCCCAGTTTGGCCAGTTTGGCCGCGAAATCGGCGTCGCCCTCCTCTTCTTCCTTGTAAAAACGCACGTTCTCGACCAGCAGCACCTGGCCGGGCTGCAGGTTTTCAGCCTGCTCCTCGGCCTTCAGCGCATCATCGGCAAACTGCACTTCCTGGCCGTACTCCTGGCTGAGGCGGCTTACAATGTGGCGGAGCGAAAACTTGTCTTCGGGGCCACTTTTAGGCCGGCCCAGGTGCGAGAACAACACCACGGAACCGCCGTCGGCCAGAATCTTCTTGATGGTGGGCGTGGCGGCCCGGATACGGGTGTCGTCGGTGATGGTGAAGTCTTTGGCTAGCGGCACGTTGAAATCAACGCGCACCACGGCGCGCTTGCCGGCGAAGTTATACTGATCGAGGGTTTTCATGGAATGGGAATAAGGTTGGCTTGGGGCGAAGGTAAGGCTTTGGGGGATGAAGGAAAATACGCAGAACGTCATTCTGAGCGCAGCGAAGAATCTCGCGTGCCACAGTAATTCCCGATATCAGAGTTGGTATAGCAATGTCAGCACGCGAGATTCTTCAACTCCGCTCCGCTTCGCTCAGAATGACCTGTTCTTTTTGTTTCGATCTTCCCCTCTTCACCTTTCCCCCCATCCTCCCAAACCCGTACCTTTGCCCTTGTATGAAAATAGGCATCTTCTTTGGCGGCCCGTCGCGGGAGCGGGAAATCAGTTTTGCGGGTGGCCGCACGGTGTACGACAACCTCGACAAGGCCCTGTTTGAGGCCGTGCCGGTATTTGTTGACAGCAGCGGCAACTTCATCCTGCTGAATTGGGAGTTCATTTACAAGGGCACCATTCGCGACTTCTACCCACCTGTTTCGGCGCTGCCGGCCAGCACTGTGCCGGTGCAACTCTACTTTGAGAGCCTGGGCGAGCTGAGCTTGGAGGAGCAGGACAGCATTATAAGTGAAGTGGGCCGCCGCTTGGAACCCCGCGAGCTAAGCCAGCTCATCGACTTCGCTTTCCTGGCCCTGCACGGGCCAAGCGGCGAAGATGGGGCCATTCAGGGCCTGCTGGAGTGGTACGGCATCCCGTATTCGGGCTCCGGCATTTTGCCCTCGGCTTTCGGTATCGATAAGGTTGCCCAGAAGAAGCTGCTCAAGGCCCTGGGGCAACCCACGCCCGATTTCCGGCTGATTACGGCCGAAGACTGGGACGCGGCCGCCCCGCAGGCCACGCTGGATTACCTGGTGCGCGAATTGGGTTTGCCGCTGGTTTTCAAGGCCCCACGCCAGGGTAGCAGCATCGGTATCAGCATTCTGCGCGAAGCCGATGTAGTGCAGTTCGCCACTGCCATTGAGCGCAGCCTGTTCCGCAAAACCGTTACGCAAGCCGAGTGGCAGGGCTTGAGCGATGCTCAGAAAATCAGCTGGCTCCAGCGCCTCGTGGATATCCGCGACGGTATTGGCCTACCCGTTGTTTTGTCTTCAACTGATAGCTTGGAGCTGTTGGCTGTTAGCTCGCCGTTGAACGAAGCCAACAGCTCTGCCGAAAGCAACCCAAAAATCATTTATCGGCCCGAAGAGCTGTTGCATGCGCTGAATGAGCGGCTGGCGGCGGCCGAAAGCGTACTGCTGACGAGTGTGGAAGGCGAAACGCAGGTGCTGGTGGAGAGCTTCGTGCAGGGGCGCGAGTTCTCGTGCATCGTGGTGGAAGATGCCAACGGCCAGCCGCTGGCGTTGCCGCCCACCGAGATTGTGAAGGGCGACGAAATGTTCGATTACCGCTCGAAATACCTGCCGGGTCTGGCTCGCAAAATCACGCCCATCGACCTGCCCGAGACGTGCATTCAGGCCATCCGCGACGCCTGCGAAACCATATTTCGCACCTTCGGCTTCCAGGTGTATGCCCGCCTCGATGGCTTCATTCAGGCCGATGGCACCCTTTTCCTCAACGACCCGAACACGACCTCGGGAATGCTGCCGGCTTCGTTCTTCTTCCACCAAGCGGCCGAAATCGGACTCAATCCGAGCCAGTTTCTCACTTACCTGATTCGCACCTCGCTGTCGGCGCGACGGCGTGGCGGGTTGCGGCCGGTTAAGCTGGCGGCCCTGCTGGCCCGCCTCGATGCAGCCGTAGCGGCGCGGGCAGCGGGCGAGCAGGCCCGTATCCGGGTGGCCGTAATTATGGGCGGCTATTCTTCCGAGCGGCACATTTCGGTGGAGAGCGGGCGCAACATTTACGAGAAGCTCAGCTCCAGCGTCAAGTACGAGCCAGTGCCAGTGTTCCTGACCGGCAGCAGCGCCGATTTCCGGCTGTATGTGCTGCCCATCAACGTGATGCTCAAGGACAACGCCGACGACATCCGCGAGAAAATCGAGCACCACGAGGCCGGCCACGAAATGCACCCGATTCTGGAGCGCATCCGCCGCGAGGCCCAGGGCATCACGAGCACCTACGCCGGGCCGGCAGCTACCCAGCCGCAGCGGGTAACATTCGATGAGCTGGCCGGCATGGTCGATGAGGTGTTCATTGCTCTGCACGGCCGCCCCGGCGAAGATGGGGCGCTGCAGCAGCAGCTGGAGCAGTTCGGGCTGCCCTACAATGGCTCGGGCGTGGCCAGTAGCCAAGTCACCATCAACAAGTTCGACACCAACCGCCGCTTGCGCGAAGCTGGCCTGCGGGTGGCCGAGCACCGCATGGCCGCCCGCCTGGAGTGGGCCGCCGACTCCGAAAGCTTCTTCCGCGGCCTCGAAATGCAGTTCCCCTACCCCTTCATCGCCAAGCCCGCCGACGACGGCTGTTCCTCAGCGGTAAAGAAAATCAAGACTCGCGCGGAGCTGGAGGCCTTCACCCGCCTCATTTTCCGCGACCAGGAGGAGTTGATGCCCGCCGAAGCTACCACGCTCAGCCTAGGCTTCAAGGAGGAATTCCCGCGCAAGGAGGCCTTTTTGGTGGAAACGCTGATTGACCGCGACGGAGCGGCGCACTTCCTGGAAGTAACCGGCGGCCTGCTAACACATTGGGGGCCGAATGGCGAGCTGGAAATTGAGATTTTCGAGGCCTCCGAGGCGCTGGCCACGGGCGAGGTGCTGAGTCTGGAGGAGAAGTTTCTGGCCGGCGAAGGCCAAAACATCACCCCCGCCCGCTACGCGACTGAGGCTACCGAGCGGCAGCGCATTTCGGAGGAAGTGAAGCGGGAGCTGCGCCAGGTGGCCGAAATTCTGCATATCCAGGGCTACGCCCGCATCGACGCCTTTGTACGAGTGCGCGATAATGGGGCTGTAGAGGTGCTGATTATCGAGGTGAACTCGCTGCCCGGCATGACGCCCGCCACCTGCATCTTCCACCAAACGGCCCTGGCCGGCTATACGCCCTATCAGTTCATCGACCGGATTCTGGAGTTCGGCAAGCAGCGCACAGCGCAGATGACGTTGGCTGACTGACCGATGTAGGGGCGGCGGGTGGCTCCTCC
>NZ_JABKAV010000023.1 GCF_013377905.1 Hymenobacter terrestris | reverse complement strand
GTGCCGCTTCCCGAAACTCGCTGCTACACAGCGTTTCGGCAACCTGAATGTTATTTAATTGGAAATAAATCAGATAAAAATCAGCATGAAAGAATTAGTCGGCTTAATAAGGAATAAACATAAAGATAGTGGCATTGATGTTAATATTGCTGCTACTATTTCAGATATAACTACTTTTGAAAGTCAAATCGGTTTTGAATTACCTGATGATTTTAGAGATTTTTTCTTGACTTGCAACGGTTTTAGTTGTGATGAGGATATTTTTAATATAATTCCACTTCAAAGCATTAAACAACATCCACAGGACTACGGATACAACTGGTTTTATTTTGCGGAGTATATGATTTATTCAGATATGTGGGGTCTTAGAAGAACTGTGTCCGGTCAATTTGAAATTTTTAATGGAAGCTATCCAGATAAAACAATGACAAGCTCTTTGAAAGAATTTTTACAAATATTTCTGACAGGAAATGTGTTTGAAAACGGCGGGCTATATGAGTGGCATGATAAACTTGGAATAAAATAACTGCCACTATCACGGGTTTTGCATCAGTCGGGCTTATGTGCAAAGTTGAAGTTGAGTACTTCTAATGAACATTGGCAATGAATTAAAATTTTGTGTTCTGGAACCCGCCCGAACGCAAAGCCCGAGAATATCAATTTCAAACTGCAAATCCCCTGACGTCAGCACGAACGTCAGGGGATTTGTGCTTAAAAAAGCGTCGCGCTACACACAATAACTGACTGTTTACCCCCCAAACCCACCACCGCCACTTGGGGCGGCCTCGATGCGGCCGGCTTTGGCTTTACTGGCGCCCACGTACCAGGTGAAGCCCAGCCAGGCAACCCGGGTTTCGGGCTTGGTGTAGAGCGTGGATTGCAGCTCGGGCGAGTTGATTTCGGCCCGGCGCACCTGGGTGTTCAGCAGGTCGGATACGCGGAGCGTGAGGGCGGCGCGGTTCTGCCACAGGCGCTGACGCAGAGCAATATCGAGGCCGCCGGTAGCCAGCTGGCGCCCTTGGGCCGTGAGGGTAGCCGAGCGGTAAGAGCCAGTTAGCTGCACGTCGAGGGCGGGGGTGGGGCTGAAGTTTTGGTTAAGGCGGGCCGTGCCAGTGAGGGCACGGCGAGAGGCGGCGTCGGAGGCGTTGGTGTTCAGCTGGGCCACAAACAGCGAACCATTGGCCTGCACCCGCCACCAGGCCGTAATTGGCTGGCTCCAGGTTAATTCCAGGCCGGCGTTGGTGGTAGTGCCCAGGTTGCGGTAGGTTTCTACCAGCACTAGGCCGGCGGCGGGGTTACGGTTGGTGGCCACCGTGTCCACGTCGCGCAGCCGTTGGATGGCATCAGAGGTGAAGCGCCCGAACAGCGTCGTCGTGATTTCGGCTCCGCCAGGCAAACTCAGCTGGTGGCCCAGCTCCAGGTTGTGGCTGAATTCGGCCCGCAGCCCGGGGTTGCCAAGGCGGTAGAAGCGCGGGTCCATGTAAAGCGGCACGGCCAGCTGCTGCATAAAATTGGGCCGGTTGAGGCGTCGGGCGTAGCTGAACGTCAGCTGCTGGGGCTGCTCGGCCGTTTTGGTCGTGTCGCGCTGGCCGAAGCGGCGGCTGAGGCTGGCCGTTGGAAACAGACCCAGGTAATCGAGGTCGAATTGCCCCTGGCCGCCCGCTACGGCCCCGGTTACGCGGGTGTACTCGGAGCGCAGACCGGCCTGGGCGTTCCAGTTTTTGCCCCAGCCGCGCTGGTAGGTAGCATAAGCGGCGGGCACCGTTTGGCGGAAATTGTAGGCCAGTGAGCGGGCCGGGTCGCGCACGTAGCCGCCGGGCACGTCGGGCCGCTGGCTGAACAAATCGGCCGTGCCGTTGCTGCGCTGTTGCTCGATTTTGAAGCCGGTTTCCAGCTTACCTTTATTGCCGGGCAGTGGCAGCGTGTAGTCGGCCTGGGCGAAGTAGATGTTGGCATCCACATCCATTTGCTGCCGCCAGCTGGTGAGGGCGCCGCTTTCCAGGGTTTGGGTTACCGGAACATCGGCCCGGATGAGCACGGCCCCGCCCACGGCCGTCAGTTCGCGGCCGGGGTGTTTTTCCCAGCCGCGGCGGTAGCTGGCCACGTTTTCATACACTTTCACATCCACATCGAGCTGCTGCACGCCCCGCTGGGTGGTGGTGGGCTCGCCGGGCCGGGCGGTGCTTAGCAGCTGCTCGGCCCGGTTGGCTTCCTGCTGCCAGGTTGGGTTGAAGCTCAGGCTCAGGCTCTGCTCTTTTTTCAGGTCGAGATTGAGGCCCAGGTTGAGGCTGTGCGAGAAGTTGCGCTCGGCGCCGGTGCCATCCTGGCGGGTGGTTATCAAGCCGCTGGTTTGGGCATTGCGGGTTCGTTCACGGTAGGTTTCGTCCTGGCGGTCGTAGCTCAGGCTCAGGTTGGCGGGGCCCTGCTTGCGGTTGAGGCTCAGGCTGGCGTTGTACTTGTCGCCGGTGCCGCCCAGCATGCTGGCCGTGCCGTTTACGCCGTTTTTGGTTTGCTTTTTCAGGATGATGTTGATGACGCCGGTGCCCTGGGCATCGTACTTGGCCGAGGGGTTGGTCATCACCTCAATGCGGGCAATGCGGGAGGCCGGAATCTGGTCGAGGCGCAGGCCGGGGCCGCCGTTGGAGCCGCCGCTGGGCTTGCCATCAATAAGGATAGTCAGGTTGGACGAGCCGCGCAAACTCACGCTGCCGCCGGCATCTACGGCCACCGAGGGCACGTTGCGCAGCACATCGGTGGCCATGCCGCCCACGCTGGCCAGGTCTTTCTCCACGTTGATAACGCGCTTGCCGGGCTCATTTTCCACCACGGCCCGCTCACCCGTCACCGTTACGCCCTTCAGTTGCGTTGTGATGGAAGCCAGCCGCAAGGTGCCCAGCGCCAGCTCCGGCGCGGCGGCCGTCAGCGTAACGCGTCGCCGCAGGCTCTGGTAGCCCACCGCCGACGATTTGAGCAGGTAGGAGCCCAAACCCAGCTGGTCGAGCCGGAACGAGCCGTTTTCCAGGGTTTCCGCCCCGGCTACAAAGCTCGAATCCTGGGCCCGCAGCAGCACTACGCTGGCAAAGGGCAGGGGCTGGCCGGTGCCCTGCTCCAGCAAGGTGCCGGTTACGCGGCCGGCGGGGGCCGGACCCTGGGCGGCGGCAGTCAGCGAAAACAGACCGAAAGTGAGGCCCAGAAAGGGCGCAGAGAGGAACCCCAGGCCCCGTGGGGACTGGCTGGAAGTGGTAAAGGAAGTCATGGAGAAGGAAGGTTGAGCCGGAAATAAAAGGCAAGCAGGGGCCGTTTCCGGTGGCCGCGGTTCCGCCGGATGGGCCTGGTGGCCAGTACTTCAGACGTGAGAAACAGGGGCACAAACCGCCGAAAAAGGCGGGTGCCGGGAAACCGAAACACGCGGGGCGACGGCAGGGAAGCCAGGCTTCCAACCGCCACCCACCACCCGGCCCGTTTGGCGCGAAGGCGGTGTTCGGTGGGGGCCGCGCCGGGCTCCGCTGAAGGAGCAGCCGCGCGGCCAGGATGTTATCTAATCAACGAATCAAAGGTAAGTAAAGGTACTATGTAACGCAAGGTACTGTTGATAATAATTTCAGATTTCAATGAAATGCTGAGATTCTGCGCTGTATGAGCAATTTGTATATAGCAGAAGTATTGTGTTAGCTGGTTAGATGGAGCCAACGCCGCTGCCGCTGCCTGGAGTGGTCGGTTTTTTTGGTGCTGGCAGGCGGTAACAGAGGAGGGCATACTACCACAACCGAACAAGCTGTCCGGAAGCGGACAGCTTTATCAACTCTTAATCAATTGATTGATGGGTTAATTAATTGATAGATAATAATTTGTGCAAATGGCACGGCCGTTGGATACATCTGGTAGAAACCTTCTTCTACCTGTACGAAAATGGACAGAGCCATTTCTTCTTCCACCCAGAACCGCCGCCACCGCCGCCGTTGGGTGCTGGGCGTGGGGCTGCTGCTGGCCCTGGGTGCGGCACTGCTGGCCTTCCGCACGGTGCTGCAGCCCAGTGTAGAGCGCAACGCCCTGCTGATGGCCCGCGTGGAACGCGGTAACGTGGAAGCCTCGCTCACGGCAGCCGGTGTAGTAATTCCGGCCCATGAAGCCGTGCTGACCAGCCCCATTGCCAGCACTATCCGGCAGGTGCTGGTGGCCGTGGGCAGCCGGGTGGAGGCAGGGCAGCCCATCGTGGAGCTCGACCGGGAGCTGACCGCTTCGGCGCTGGCTAAGCTCGAAGACGGCCAGCAGCAGAACCGCAACCGGGGCAGCCAGTTGCAGCTGGCCCTCGAAAAAGCGTTGCACGACTTACAGTCGCAGCAGCGGGTGCAGGACGTGAAAATCAACAGCCTGCAATCGGCCCTGCGCGACGAGCAGTACCTGCTAAAAGTAGGAGGGGGCACGGCCGAAAGCGTGCGCCAAGCCGAGCTGAATCTGCGCGTGGCCCAGCTGGAGCAGCAGCGCCTGACCCAGCAGCTAGCCAATCAGCGGGCCGCCAACGCCGCCGACCGCCGCGAGTTGGGTTTTACGGTGCAGATGCAGGAGCGCAGCATTGCCGAACTGGCCGGTAAGCTGACTCAGGCCAACATCAGCAGTCGGCAGCCGGGCGTGCTCACGTGGGTAAACGACGCGCTGGGCACCACTGTGCAGGCCGGCGACGCGCTGGCCCGCGTGGCCGACCTGACCCGGTTCCGGGTGCGGGCCACCATTTCTGATACCTACGCCGATGCCCTGCGCCCCGGCGACCCAGTGGTGGTGCGCATCAACGACCAGGATTTGCGCGGCACCATCAGCACCATTAGCCCCGCCGTGGATAAAGGCACCGTCACATTCTACGCCACGCTGGCCGAAGACCACCACCCGGCCCTGCGCCCCAACCTGCGCACCGACGTGTTCGTGGTGACGAAGGCCCACCACAATATTGTGCGGGTTCGCAACGGCCCCTTTTACCAGGGCGGCAAGGAGCAGCCGGTGTTTGTGGTGAGCAACGGCCGCGCCTTGCGCCGCACCGTGCAGTTCGGCGACTCCAACTTCGACTACGTGCAGATAACCGGCGGCCTGCGCCCCGGCGAGGAAATCATCGTCTCCGACATGAAGGACCACCTCGACACCCCCGAACTCATTATCCAATGAAGATTTTAGCTATTAGCTGTCAGCTGTTAGCTGTTAGCTTTTTCGGTCTGAAAGCCAATGCCCAGCAGACAGCCGTTGCCAAGCAGGATACAAGCACGAAAGCTGACAGCTATCAGCTAACTGCTATCAGCTTGCAAGAAGTTATCGACCAGGCGCTGAGCCAGTCGGCGGTGGCGCGTGGGGCGAGTACCAGCCGCGACCAGAGCTACTGGCAGTGGCGGGGTTACCGGGCCAACTACCGCCCCCAGCTAGGCCTGCAGGGTACATTGCCGGGCTACAGCCGGGCCGTAACGCCGGTCGTGCAGCCCGATGGCACCACCGATTTTCGGGCTGTGCGGCTCAACAACTCCAACGTAGCCCTCACGCTCAGCCAAAACATCGGCCTGACGGGCGGGCAGGTATTCGTGGCCTCCGAGGTGCAGCGGTTCGATGATTTCAATGGCAGCATCCGGCGCTACAACAACCAGCCGGTGGTCATTGGCCTACTGCAGCCGGTGGGGCGGTTTAATGAGCTACGCTGGGCACGGCGGCTGGAGCCGCTGCGCTACCAGGAAAGCGGCCGGCAGTTTGTAGAGGAGCGCGAAACCATTGCCCAACGCGTAACGGAGTTGTATTTTGACGTGCTGGGCCAGCAGGTAAGCGCCCAGGTAGCCGGTCAGAACGTGCAGGCCAATGCCGAGCTGCTGCGCCTGGGCCGGGAGCGGTACGGCCTCGGCCGCCTCTCACAAAGCGACCTGCTGCGGCTCGAACTCAACCTGCTAACCGCCCAACAGGCCGAAGCCCAGGCCCTCCTCGATGCCCGGAACGCGGCCGTTGAGCTGCAGCGCTACACCGGCCTGGCCGCTGAAAGCCTGCGCTTGCAGGTGCCCGATACCCCGCGGCTGGGCGCGGTGCCACCGGAGCTGGCCCTCAGCCAGGCGCAACAGAACCGGGCGCTGGTGCTGGGCTTCCGGCGTCGGCTGCTCGAAGCGGAGCGCGAAGTGGCCCGCGCCCGCGGCACCACCGGTTTCCAGGCCACGCTCGCGGCCAACCTGGGCTACATTAACCAAGCCCCTAACCTCTGGGATACCTACGCGGCGTTGCAGCAACAGCAGCAGGTGAGCCTGAGCTTCGCGGTGCCGCTCGTGGACTGGGGACGGCGGCAGGCCTTGGTGAAAACGGCCGAGCTGGCCCGCCGGCAGGCCCAGACCGAGGTGCAGCAGGAGCAGGCCACATTTGCGCAGGAAGTACAGGTGCAGGCTGCCCAGCTCGGCACGTTGGCCACCCAACTGGCGCTGGCCGCCCGCGTCGATACGCTGGCCCGCCGCCGTTACGCCATTGCCCAGGCTACATACCAGGTAGGCCGCATCAGCCTCACCGACCTCACCATTGCCACCGCCGAGAAAGACCAGGCCCGCCGCGCCTACATCGAGGCATTGCGCGCCGCGTGGGTGGCCCACTACCGGCTGCGGACCCTCACGCTGTATGATTTCGAGCGGGGCGAGGCGCTGGCGGCGGAGTAGCTGATATTGCGCATGCTGGCAGGAGCTACAACCGAACAACCCGTCCGAAACCGGACACAATTTCCAAGAGGGCAAACCTTGACATTGAATGTAAATACCTGTAAATCAAATTAGTAAAAGTTTGGCCCAGTGCTTGGCTACTCTCCTGTAACTGCCTGCTTCTCCTGTTCGAAACCGGACAGCTCACCTTTTCAACTTCCGCCTTATGACCAACCTGTTCGCCTCGGCCACCGATTCGCCGCAGCCAGTAGCTGCCCCGGTAGCCGGCCCCGGCCGGGCCGTGCTCCAGCTCACCGGCATCGAGAAAGTGTACCAGACCCGCACTATCGAAACGGTGGCTCTCAACCACGTCAACCTCACTATTCACCAAGGCGAATTCGTGTCGGTGATGGGGCCTTCGGGCTGTGGTAAGTCCACGCTGCTCAGCATTATGGGCCTGCTCGACGAGCCCACCAGCGGCACGCTCGAACTCGATGGCCGGCCCGTGCAGAGCTACTCCGACAAGGAGCTGGCCCGGCTGCGCAACCACAAAATCGGTTTTGTTTTCCAGAGCTACCACCTGATAAACGACCTCTCGGTGCTCGACAATGTGGAGCTGCCGCTGCTATACCGGGCCGGGGTGGGCGGCAAGGAGCGCCGCCAGCGCGCCTACGCGGCCCTCGAAAAAGTGGGCCTCGGGGCGCGCACCGGCCACTTCCCGAGCCAGCTTTCGGGCGGACAGCGCCAGCGCGTAGCCATTGCCCGCGCCCTGGCTGGCGAGCCCGAAATCATTCTGGCCGATGAGCCCACCGGCAACCTCGACTCGGTGATGGGCGAGGAAATTATGGACCTGCTGCTGACGCTCAACCGCGAGCAGGGCACCACCATCGTCATGGTGACCCACGATGAGCAGCAGGCCCTGAAAACCCAGCGCCTCATCCGCTTTTTCGACGGCAGCCAAGTGAGTTGAAAAGGAATTAAAAATTAAAAATCGACACTGTTGCATCTATTGCTAAGATGATTTTTGGGTATTAATTCTCAATTTTTAATTGAAAATAATGTTTTTTTCTTACCTGAAAATAGCCTGGAAGGTGTTGCTGCGGCGTAAGTTTTTTACGCTGATCAGTCTGGTGGGCATCAGTTTTACGCTGATGATTCTGCTGGTGGGGGTGGCGCTCTACGACCGGGCAGCGGGTGCCTATGCGCCCGAGCAGCACCCCGATCGGTTGTTGTTTGGCAGCTACATGCAGCTGAAAATGTCCGGCAACGGCGAAATGAAAGTGCGGCCCAGCTACTGGTTGATCAATCAGTATCTGCGGAAGCTGGGCCCGGGCACGCAAGTAGGTATCAGCGGTGAGGTACAGGCGGTGGCCGCCTATGTGGGCGGGCGCAAGCTGGCGCTGGCCCTCAAACCTACCGATGGCGGTTTCTGGCAGGTGCTGCAGTTTCGCTTTCTGGCCGGCCGGCCCTACTCCGAGCAGCAGGCCCGCAGCGGCGAGGCCGTAACCGTAATCAGCGCCCGCACGGCCCGACAGTATTTCGGGGCCGGCCAGCCGGCAGTGGGGCAGGTGCTGGAAGCCAACGAGAAGCGCTACCGGGTGGTGGGCGTGGTGGCCGATGTGCCTACCATGCGTTTTCATGCCTACGCCGACCTCTGGGCCCCTTACGAACCAAGCGCGCTGGAACGCCAGCCGGAGGTGCCTTTTGGGGAAAGCGAGCTGCTAATGCTGGCTTCATCGGCGGCAGCCGTGCCGGATATGCGGGCCGCGTTGCGCCGGGCCGTGGCCGCCATTCCGATGGATGATGACAGCCGAATTGCCTTCTTGCCCAGCACGCTGGGCGAGTCGGTGGCCGACCGGCTGCTGGCACGCTATAACTGGACGAGCAAGCCCGTGCAGCTGTTTCAGGCGCTGAGCGGCGGGGCGGTGGCGCTGTTGCTGCTACTGCCGGCCCTCAACCTGATTAGTATGAACGTGAGCCGGATGCGGGAGCGGGCCTCCGAAATTGGCATCCGCAAGGCCTTTGGCGCCACGGCCGGTACGCTGGCCGGGCAATTTGTGGTCGAAACCTTGGTTCTGACGCTGCTCGGTGGACTGTTGGGCCTGCTGCTGGCCGCTACGCTGCTACGCGGGCTGAGTGGCAGTTATCTGGCCGCCTACGGTGATTTCCAGCCCAGCTTAATAGTATTTGGCTGGGCGCTGGCGGCCACACTGGTTTTTGGCCTGCTGTCGGGGGCCTACCCGGCCTGGCGCATGGCCCGGCTTTCGGCCGTGGAAGCCCTTAAACACGCCCGCACATGATTCGGCATCTTCTCAAACTTATTTGGCGCCGTAAAGCCGCCAATGGTCTGCTCGCCCTGGAGCTGCTGCTCACGTTTCTGGTGCTCTTCGGGCTGGGCTGTTTGGTGGCCGTGGTGGGTCTGGCCTTCCGCCAGCCGCCCGGCTTCTCCTACGAGCAGATCTGGACGCTGCGCCTGGCCACCAACAACGATACGCTCCCCCAGGAGCCTACGCTACTGCGCTTGCAGCGGCAGCTCGGGCAGCAGCCAGGAGTGGAGGCAGTTAGCCTGGCCATGTACAGCACCCCATTCAGCGAATACGTTATGAACAGCACCGCCACTGTCGCCGGCCAGCCGCCGCTGGCAGTGACGGAGGTAGAAACCGACGACCAGTTTGCGGCGCTGCTGGAGATGGCGGTGTTGGAAGGCCGCTGGTTCGACCGTCGCGATGAGGTGGCTGGGTTGCCCCCTATCATCATCAACCGCGAGATGCGGGAGGCATTTTTCGGTAATCGGCCGGCGCTGGGCCAGCGCATCAAGCTGCAGCATGCTCTGAACGAGAACGAGAAGGCGGAAGGCCGGGTGGTGGGCGTGGTGGGCTCGTACCGCCCGGGCGGCGACCTGGGCCCGCCTCAGCCGGTGGTTTTCCGCCGCCGGGTACCGCCGGGCGATGGTACGCGCATGTTTGCCTACACGCTGCTGGTGAAGGTGAAGCCCGGTGCCGGCGCCGCCTTGGAGCAGCAGCTGGTGCGCACCGTAACGGCCATTACCAAAACCTGGACGGTGAGCGCCACCCCGCTTTCCGACAGCCGCGCCCTGGCGCTGCAAACCAGCCTGGCTCCGCTGCTGGCCATGGGCATCGTGAGTGCCTTTTTGCTGCTGAACGTGGCGCTGGGGCTGTTCGGAATGCTGTGGCAGGCCATCAGCCAGCGCCGCGACGAAATAGGATTGCGCCGGGCCCTAGGCGCCACGGCCGCCGATATCGGCCGGCAGTTCGTGGGCGAAACGCTGGTGCTCACGACGCTGGCACTACTGCCGGGGCTGTTCATTGCGGCCCAGTTTCCGCTACTGGGCGTGCTGGGCGTGAGCACCCACGTGTATTTGCTGGGGATGCTGCTGGCGCTGGTGGTGCTGTATGTCTTCACGCTGCTCTGCACGCTGCAGCCCAGCTGGCTGGCCGCCCGCATTCAGCCCGCCGTGGCCCTGCGCGAGGAATAAGAAGAGAATTAAAAATCAAGAGGAAATATTTAAAAATTCATCTCGGTCAAAATTTTAATTATCAATGAAATACATAATTATATTTTGTGATACAATTTTTAATTTTTGCTTCTGGTTTTTAATTAAAAAATAACATGTTTCTTTCCTACCTGAAAATTGCTTGGAAGGTGCTGCTGCGGCGCAAGTTCTTCACCTTCATCAGCCTATTCGGCATCTCGTTCACGCTGATGACACTGGTAGTGATGGGGGCGCTGTTCGACGATGCTGTGGGGCCGGCGCGACCTGAGGTGCGGGCCGATCGGCTGCTATTCATCAACCGCATGGTGTTGCGTGGGCCCGAGTCTACGAACTCTTCCAGCGTGGGCTATGACTTTATCAATCGCTACATCCGGCCGTTAAGCACACCCGAAAAGGTAGCCGTGAGCGAGAGTTACCCCATCAATGTCACGCTCTACGTAGGCAAGCAGGTGGTGAAAGTGGACCGGCGCTACACCGATGGCAATTACTGGTCGGTGCTGGATTTCGACTTTATGGCCGGGCGGCCCTACAACCTGGCCGAGGTGCGCGACGCAGCCCACGTGCTGGTGCTTAACGAAACCACCGCCCGCCGTGGCTTCGGGTCGGTGGCTGCCGCCCTCAACCAGACTATGCAGCTCAATGGCCAGGCTTACCGGGTGCTGGGCGTGGTGCGCGACGTGCCCACTTCGCGGGAGCTAACCTACGCCGAATGCTGGCTGCCCGTAACCACTACCACCGCCGATTTGCGCAATGCTAATTACATGGGCGACTTCCAGGCTATTCTGCTGGTCCGCCGGGCGGCCGATGTGCCGGCTGTTCAAGCCGAGTACCAGCGGGTGCTGGCCCGCCTGCCCATCCCGGACCCCGAGCAGCACAGGGAAATCCGCTCTTACGCCCGCACGCTGCTGGCCCATTATATGTCCGACCACAGCAACACCGCCGGCCAGGACGGCGACGCGGCCAAATTCTGGCGGCAGTGGCTGGGGCTAGGGCTGCTGTTTATGCTGCTGCCGGCTATCAACCTGGTCAACATCAACGTGAGCCGCACCCTGGAGCGGGCCGCTGAGATTGGGGTGCGCAAAGCTTTCGGGGCCACAGCCGGTACGTTGGTGGGGCAATTTCTGCTTGAAAACGTGCTCCTGACACTGATCGGCGGACTGCTGGGGCTGGGGCTAGCGGCTGGGGTGCTGTACCTGCTCAACGAGAGCCACTTCATCCCCTATGCTCAACTGGGGCTAAATGGGCGCGTGTTTGCGGGGGGGCTACTGCTGGCGTTGCTGTTTGGGCTGCTGTCGGGGGTGTACCCAGCTTATAAAATGTCGAAGCTACCGGCCAACCAGGCCCTTAAAGGAGGAATTGCCCTATGATTCGCCACCTGTTTCTGTTGATGTGGAACCGCCGCCGGGCCAATGCCCTGCTGGTAGTCGAAATATTTCTGGCCTTTGTGGTACTGTTTGCCGTGGGCACTATGGGGGCCAACCTGTGGGACAACTACCGGCAGCCGCTGGGCTTTGGGTATGAGCAGGCTTGGCAGCTGAACGTTACCACCGGCTCACAATCTAAGGCTGAGAAGATTGGTGCCATGCGTCAGGTGCTGGCCGAAATGCGGGCTAACGCCCAAGTGCAGAGCGCGGCCCTAACGGCTTCTAACACGCCCTTCTCTTTTAATAACAGCCAACGCGGACTGGATTTTACCGACCCGCGCGACTCGACGAAACGGCATATTGGTTCTATCAATGCCTTTATAGTGGGACCGGAATTGCGCGAGGTATTAGGCTTGGAACTGGTGGCCGGCCGCTGGTTCGAGCCGGCCGATGCGGTGCCGGGGGCCAACGTGCCGGTGGTAATCGACGAGGGAATGCAGCGGGCCATGTACCCTGATGGCCGCTCGGCGCTGGGCAGCCTGCTATGGGGCCGCGACGAAGCGCCCCAGCGCATTATTGGCGTAATCAGCGCTTATCGCACCGACGGGGAATTGCAGGAGCCTCAGCCGTCTATTGTGCAGGCCCTGTTCCCCGAAGACACCACCTTTTTTGCCGACGCGGTACTGCTGCGAGTGAAGCCGGGGAGCGGCGCGGCCCTCGAAAAGCAACTCACCGACGACGTGCGCCGCATCGGGCCCGGCTGGTCGGGCACTATCCGCACCTTGCCTGAGATGCACACCGTGCAGATGAAGCAACTCCTGACCAAGCCGCTGCTGCTAGGGGCCATGAGCGTGTTTTTGCTGCTGAATGTGGCGCTGGGGCTGTTTGGGGTGCTATGGCTGAACATCAGTCGGCGGCGGGGCGAAATTGGTGTACGTCGGGCGATGGGCGCTACGGCCGGCGGCATCAGCGGGCAGGTGCTGGGCGAAATCCTGGTCATTACTACCTTCGGGCTGGCGCTGGGGCTGCTGGTGGCGGTGCAGTTTCCGCTGCTGGGCGTGCAGAATGTGCGGCCCGACATCTACTTCACGGCCATGCTGCTGGCGGCCGGGGCGCTGTATCTGCTGGCTACCGTCTGCGCACTATACCCGAGCCGGCTGGCAGCCGGTATTCAGCCCGCCGTGGCACTACGCGAAGAATAAGCTGCACTTCCAACGCGGTGGCCGGCTTTGAAAACGATGATAGCATGCGCTGTTTGCCGGAAGCAGGCCAAGCTATTTAGTCGCTCCATCCCATCAACTATAAAATATCTGATGCCTCAGAATTACTTTCTTCGCCTTTTACTGATCCTGCTCGCGCTGAGTCTGCCGCTGGTAGGCGTGGCGCAAAGTGCCCGGTCCATTAGGGTTCAGGCCATGATAGTTGGCTCCGACCACCTCCAGCAGCTCTACAACAAGCAGCCCGAGTCCGATGTCTTTAGCCCCAAAAAACAGGCGGAGCTGGCCAGAGTACGGGCGCAGTTGGCCAAGTTTCGGCCCGACGTTATTCTGGTGGAAGCCGAACCCAAAGAGCAGCCGCAGATAGACAGCCTGTACGCGCTGTATCAGCAAGGGACTCTGCGACTGGAAGACCTGCCGACCGGGCGTAGTGAGCGGTACCAGATTGGTTTCGCGCTGGCCCGGCAACTCGGGCTGCCCAGCCCCAAAGGGGTAGACTATTACGCCGCCACGTCGCAAAGCCTGCTGAGCAGCGGCACCAACATCGACGCCTTTACGCAGGAACTCCGGCGGGTACAGAGCGTTGCCCGGCCACTGAGGGCTTTGGTGCAGAAGGATAGCCTGTCGCTGAACGATTACCTGGCGCTGGTCAATCAGCCCGCCGTGATTGACCTGCTGCACCGGATGCAGTTCAATACTCCGGCCCTGGTAATGAACGGCAGTTTCGCGGCGGGCGGTACCAACACGGTCGATTTAGGCAAGGTAGACACCGAGTACATCGGGGCTCATTTTATCACCTTGTTCTACAACCGCAACCTCAAAATCTATTCGAATATCCTGCGGGCGCAGCAGCAAACCCAGTCCAAGCGCGTGCTGGCACTGTTCGGTGTGGCCCACGTGGGGGTGCTGGAAGAACTGCTGGCTGTGAATCCGGCCTATGACGTGGTGCATGCTGCGCAGTATCTGAAAACCAGAAAAACGAAATTCCTGCGGCTGGATGAAGAAGGACGTAGGTAGCTTTTCGGTCCTCCTTTTACCTCTGGGTAGGCCTCCGCGAACCGCTGCGAGAAAACAATCGGAAGCTCGGCAGGCAACCAAACCCCGGCGCTCTGCATCTGCCGCCATATCATCCACTTCTACTTCCTCTCTTCTATGAAAAATCTAACGACTCTCGCCCTGCTTTGGCTGCTGGCCCTGGTGCCCGCTCTGGCCCAATCGGCCGCCGAAACCCGCACGCTGGCACCCTTTACCGCCATCGAAGTCAGCAACGGCATCGAGCTGAACCTGACCACCGGCACCCAGCGCGTGGAGGCCCGCGCCGAAACGGCCGCGCTGCTGGCCCGCCTCAAAACCGAAGTCCGCAACGGCGTACTCATCGTTTCCTTCGAGCGCGATAAGGATGAACAGTTCGGCCGCAAGAACCAGGTCCGGAACCTGCGGGTAGAGGTGGGGGCCCCCGTCATCAGCAAGCTTGGCGGCAGCAGCGGCGCCCAGCTGACCGTGCCCGGACCTTATGCCACCAATAAGCTAGCCGTCGACCTCTCGTCGGGCGCGGTGCTGGTGGCTGATTTCCGGGCCGCTTCGCTCGACCTCGACCTGAGCAGCGGGGCCGTGGCCACGCTTACCGGGAAAGTGAAACAGCTGAAAGTAGACGTTTCGAGCGGAGCCGTGTTCAAAGGCCGCACCCTGGAGGCGGCTGCCTGCGAGGCCAGCGCCAGCAGCGGTGGCATTATTGCCGTGAACGTGCAGGACAACCTAATGGCCAACGCCAGCAGCGGCGGCGGCGTCAGCTACAGCGGCTCGGCTAAAGTAAACAAGCGCACCAGCAGCGGCGGCAGCGTACGAAGCCGATAATTCTGAGCGAGATAATTTAAAGAACGTCATGCAGAGCGCAGCGAAGCATCTCGCGTGCTGACGTTGGGTTACTATGACAACGTCAGCACGCGAGATGCTTCGCTGCGCTCTGCATGACGTTCTTTAAGGCTGCTTTCCCTATTTATGATTCTACTTGTCGACGACGATGTGGCCGTGCGCACCTCGCTGGGCTTGCTGCTGAAGCAAGCCGGCTACCAAACCCAGGCCGTGCCCGGGGCCGCCGAGGCCCTGGCCGCTGCCGAAGCCACGCCGCCCCGGCTGGTGCTGCTGGACATGAACTTCGCGCTCGAAACCAGTGGGGCGGATGGGCTGCGGCTGCTAACCGAATTCAAGCAAAAGTGGCCCGCGCTGCCCGTAGTGCTGCTGACGGGCTGGGGCAGCATTGCGCTGGCCGTGGAGGGCATGAAGGCCGGGGCCGCCGAGTTTCTGACCAAGCCCTGGAACAACGAGCACCTGCTGAGCACCATTGCCACCGTGCTGGCGCTGCACGCGCCCGAGCCGCTGGCTGGCCCCGCCCTCACCCGCCGCCAGCTCGATGCCCGCTACGATTTTGAACGGATTGTGGGCCAGGATGCGGGCCTGCTCGATGTGCTGCGCCAAGTGGGCCAGGTGGCGGCCACCGATGCGGCCGTGCTCATTGAGGGCGAATCGGGTACGGGCAAGGAGCTGATTGCCGAGGCGCTACACCGCAACAGCCCACGCCGCCGCCAGCCCTTCGTGAAGGTGAACCTGGGCGGTATTTCGGCTTCCTTATTTGAGAGCGAGCTGTTCGGCCACCGCCGCGGGGCCTTCACCGATGCCAAAACCGACCGGGTGGGCCGCTTCGAGCTGGCCCAGGGCGGCACCATTTTTCTGGATGAAATCGGGGAGCTGGACCTGTCTTCGCAGGTAAAGCTGCTGCGCGTACTCCAGGACCGCACCTACGAGGTGCTCGGCGACAGCAAGCCCCGCCGCCTCGATATCCGGGTGGTGTGCGCCACCAACCGTCGGCTGGCCGAGGAGGTGCGGGCCGGCCGTTTCCGCGAAGACCTGTTCTACCGCATCAACCTGATAACTGTGCGCCTGCCTGCCCTGCGCGAGAGGCCCCACGATATCGGCCTGCTGGTGCGCCATTTCGTGGAGCAGCTGCGCGCCACTTACCAGCGCCCAGCGCTGCAGGTGGGCACCCGCGCGCTGCACTGGCTGCAGGAGCAGCCGCTGCCGGGCAACATCCGCGAGCTGAAAAACGTGGTGGAGCGCGCCGTGCTGGTATCGGGCCACGACGAGCTGGCCCCCGACGATTTCCGAGCCCAGACGTTCACGCCAGCCGCTTCATTTGCAGCGGCCAACGAGCTGCCCGCCCCCGGCACCATGACCCTGGAGGAGCTGGAGGAGCAGATGATTCGGCAGAGCCTGGCGCACTACGAGGGCAACATCAGCCGCGTGGCCCGGGCACTGGGCCTGAGCCGCGGGGCGCTGTACCGGCGACTGGAGAAGTATAGTATTCCTTTCGATGCCTAAAGCTTCCCTGCCGGAATGCACACCAACTCCCATTATTTCTTAGCCCCATGAAGTGCCTGCAGTTTCTCTGGTGCCTGCTCGTGGCCGGGTCTGCCTGGGCGCAGGCCCCCGCCGTTGGCCCGGCTGTTTCCGGCTCCGGCCCGGCCGTTAGCGTCGAAGTTAGCCAGGTGCATAGCCTGGTGCGGTTCGTGGAGACGCTGGCGGGAGGCAGCGGTGGACATGCGGGCTCCCGGCGGGCTTTTGAGAAAAGCCGGTTTAATACGCCCGCTGCCCGCCGCTGGCTGCGCCGCTACCAAAGCCTCGACTACGAGCCCAGCTTCGACCGGGAGGGCTACCCAACGGGCTGGCTGGGCAGCGTGGGCTCCACCATGCCGGCCTACCTGGCCGCCAGCGCCGACGCCCAGGATCTGGCCGATTTGCAGCGCCGCACCGTAGGCCTGCTGCCCAACGAAGTGCTGGTGAGCCTCGATAGCGTGTACCGTTACTTCCTGCCCACTTTCGATACATTGGCCTGGCAGCCCCACGCCGCCGAGCTACGGCAGTTGCGCACTGTTTATGCGCAGTACTTAGGCCAGCAGCAGCTGATGCGCAAGTTTGGCCAGCTCCGCACTTTCTATGGTAGCGTGTGGCCCGATGCCCTGCCTTACCGCATTCAACTCAATCCTCAATTAGATGCTGGCAAGGACTTCACCAACCACGCCTGGGTGAGCGGTAATGTGGTGCTGCTCGACTGCCACCCGACTTCGCGCGACTTTGTGGGGGGCTCGGCCGTCGTGTTTCACGAAATGAGCCACTCGCTCTCGGCGCAACAGCAGCGGGGCTTGCAGCAGCAACTGGAGCGCTGGTACTTGGGGAGTGCATCGCCCAACCGCCGCTACGCCTATAACCTGATGGAGGAAGCGCTGGCCACGGTAGCCGGCGAGTGGATTTATGCCCAGCAAACCGGCCAGCCCGAAACCGGCGAATGGTACCACGACGACTATATCAACCGCTACGCCCACGCCCTTTATCCGCTGATGACGGGCTACGTGGAGCGCGGCCAGCCCATCGACAGCCTCTTCGTGCGTCAGGCCATCAGCACGTTTGATCAGGTTTTTCCGCGGGCGGCAACCGAATACGTCAACCTGTTTCGCAACGTGCTTTACTGGACCAATACCGCGGATTACAACGCCGCCGTTTTAGCATTTCGCGACCAGTTCAGGAGCAATTACACCCGTACCCTGACCCCAATTCTGGCCTCATCTAAAGGCGTAGAAATTGCCCAAAGCGGCGAATGCCTCCCCCTCATTATCGTAACGCGGGAAAATAAGGCCACGCTCAAGTACCTGCGCCAACAACTGCCGGCGCTGCAGGCGGTACGTCTGCGGCCGGAGCAGAATTTTGTGCTGAGTACTATGGGTCCGAATGGCCCGGTTATTCTCGTGAATACGCACGATGAAAAGCAGCTGAGTGCCGTGGCCGAACTACTAAAGCAACAGGGGCACCTGGATGCGAAACGGCCGCTGTTGCTGCTGAAATAACTGCTTGGTAGCCTCCGCTTCTGCCCATGTCTCTACGTCTGAAATTCCTGCTGTTCGTTGTTCTCATTCACACGGTACTGATTGTGCTGGCGGCCCAGTTCATGCGCACCAACGCGCCGCTGTTTGTCGGCCTGGAGGGGCTGCTGCTCGTCAGCGTAGTGCTCACGGTGCAGCTGTACCGGGGCTTCGTGCGGCCATTCGAGCTGATTGCGGCCGGTACGGCGGCCATGCAGGCCCAGGATTTCTCGCTCAAATTCGTGCCCGTGGGCCAGCGCGAGATGGACCAGCTAATAGCCGTGTACAACCAGATGCTGGACGCATTGCGCCGCGAGCGGGTGAGCCAGCACGAAAAAAGCCACCTGCTCGAAAGCCTGATTGAAGCCTCGCCGGCGGGGGTGCTGCTGCTTTCGTTTGAGGGCGAGATGGTGGGCGTGAACCCGGCGGCCGAGCGGCTGCTGGGCCGGCCCGCCGCCGAGCTGCTGGGCCAGCGCCCCGCTGCGCTGCCCGGCGAGTGGGGCGCGGCGCTGGGCCGCCTGCGCGAAACCGAGCCCCAAGTGGTGCGCCTATCGGGCCTGCACACCTACCGCGCCAGCTGCTCGCACTTCCTGGATAGGGGTTTCTCGCGGCAGTTTATTGTGCTCGAAGAGCTGACCCGCGAGCTAATGCAGCAGGAAAAACAAGCCTACGAGCAGCTCATCCGCATGATGTCGCATGAGGTCAACAACTCCATCGGGGCCATCAACTCACTGCTGCACAGCTTCCATCACTACGCGCCCCAGCTTACAGCCGCCGACCAGCCCGATTTCCGCGAGGCGCTCGATGTCGCCATTCAGCGCAACACCAACCTGGTCGAGTTCACGGCCGGTTTCGCCCACCTCGTGCGCCTGCCGCCCCCGCGCCCCCAGCCCACCGATGTACACGAGCTGTTGCGCCACTTGGCTCGGCTGTTGCACCTGCCAGCCCAGGCCCGCCGCATCAGCTGGCACACTGGCCTAGCCGAGGGGCCTTTCATGGTGAATTTAGATGCCCAGCAGCTGGAGCAGGTGTTGCTCAACATCGGCAAAAATGCCCTCGAAGCCTGCCCCGAAAATGGCAACGTGTGGGTGAGCACGCAGTTGCAGCCGCCTCGGCTCGTCATCGAAAACGACGGCCCCGGCTTGAGCCCCGAAGTGCAGCGCCGCCTGTTCACGCCCTTCTTCAGCACCAAGCGCGACGGCCAGGGCATCGGCCTGCTGCTCACCCGCGACATCCTGCTCCAGCACGGCTTCCGCTTCAGCCTGGAAACCGGCGCAAATGGCCGCACGGCATTTACTATTTGGTTTTTATGAGATGCGTGAGAGCAGCATTCTTTGAATGACGTTCACCTCTTCACCCCGCTACCGTGTTACCTTTACCGAATGATGGTAACTGACACGAACGACGAAGGACTGCGCACGCTTATTCATGATCACCCGCGGGTGCTGGCCATGTTTACGGCCGACGACTGCCTTATATGCGACCAGCTGGCTCCGCCGTTCAGTAAATTTGCGCTCGAAGAACAGTACCAGGATACGTTGTTTTTGCGCCTCGATGTGAGTGAGAATCCGGTGGCCCGCAAGCTGATGGATACTCGCGTAGCGCCGTTTTTTGTGGCGTATTGCCGTGGTAAGCTCTCCGAGTGCGACACGCTTTTCACCGAGGAGCAAGTGAAAGCCATGTTGCAAGAGCTGCAAGTCTGCGTTGACACCCCCGAGTAGGGGCGAAGCGTATGTTTTTCCTCCTCTCCAAACTTCTCGATTTCCTGCTTTCGCCGGCCCTCTGGATAGTAGGGCTGTTGCTGGCGGGTTTGCTGTGGCGCCGCCGCCGGTTGCTGTGGGCCGCTACGGCGCTGCTACTGTTTTTCACCAATTCGTTTCTGGCCAATGAGGCGCTGCTGGCCTGGGAGCGGCCACCGGTAACGCTCCAACAACTGGGCACTGGCTATGATGCCGGCATCCTACTCACGGGCATTACCGACGTGCATAAGTCGCCCCACGACCGGGTGTACCTGGGCGCGGGCGCCGACCGGCTGCTGCACACGCTCTGGCTTTACCGGGCCGGCCGCATCCGCCGCATCATCATCTCAGGCGGCTCGGGTGCGGCCTTCGATTCGGTAGCCCGCACCGAGGCCGCCGACCTCCAGATTCTGCTGCGCCTGGCCGGCGTGCCGCGCCAGGCTATTCTGCTGGAAACCCGCAGCCGCAACACCCACGAAAATGCCTTATTCACGAAGGAATTGCTGGCACAGCATCCCGCAATAAAGCGCACGGTGCTTATTACTTCGGCTTTCCACATGCGCCGGGCGGCCGGTTGCTTCGCCAAAGTTGGCCTGCAACCGACACTCTTCCCGGCTGCCTACTATTCCGTCGACCGGCGCTATACGCCCGCCTCGCTGCTGTTGCCTTCCGAAGAGCCCCTGCGCCTATGGGGTGTGCTCCTGCACGAAATGGCCGGCTACGTGGTGTATAAAGTGCTGGGGTATTTGTGAGTGAACAGGGGAATGTGTGAACGTGCTGACATAGAACGCGTCATGCTGAGCGCCGCCGAAGCATCTCTACCGCAATGCTAACCCAACGTCAGGATTACTATTGTAGTAGAGATGCTTCGGCGGCGCTCAGTATGACAGTTTATGAGGCGTACGTTACTTTACCTACTCCACTTTCTTCTCCTCTGCTTTTTCCTCCTGTGCCACCCAAATAGTCTTCTGGTTAACGAATTCGCGGATGCCCAGGTGCGATAATTCGCGGCCGTAGCCCGATTTTTTGATGCCGCCGAAAGGTACTTCGGGGGCTGACTTCACGAGGCTGTTCACGAACACGGTCCCGGCCTGCACCTGGCGGGCCAGCTGCTCGCCGCGCTTCACGTCGCGGGTCCAGACGGAGCCGCCCAAGCCAAAGCGCGAGTCGTTGGCCAGCCGGATGGCATCGTCGGCGTCTTGGGCTTCGAGCACCAGAGCCACGGGGCCAAAGAACTCCTCGGTGTAGGCACGCTGGCCGGGCTGCACATTGCTCAGGATAACGGGTGCGAACTGGGCGCTGCCGGAATCGGGTTGTCCGCCTTTCAGCTCAATTTTCGCGCCCTGCTTCACCGAATCCTCTACCTGTTCAGTAAGTTCGTCGGCCAGGTCGGGGCGGGCCAGGGGGCCGTAGTCGGTGCCTTCGGCCAGTGGGTCGCCGTAGCGCAGGGCCTGCAGGTGCTCTTTTAGCTGCGCGATGAACTCCTTGATAACCGGCTTCTCGATGATGAAGCGCTTGGCGGCAATGCAGCTCTGGCCGGAGTTTATCATGCGGGCCTGGGCAGCGGTTTTAGCAGCCAGCGGCAGGTCGGCATCGGCCAACACGATAAAGGCGTCGGAGCCACCCAGCTCCAGCACGGTTTTCTTGATGTAGTGGCCCGCGGTGGCGGCCACGGCCGCGCCGGCTGGTTCAGAGCCGGTCAGCGTTACGGCTACCACCCGGTCGTCGGCAATCAGCTTTTCCACCAAGTCGGAGCCGATGAGCAGCGTGCGGAAAGTGGCGGGCGGGAAGCCCGCATCATGGAAGATTTTTTCGAGGGCCAGCGCGCACTGCGGCACATTGGACGCATGCTTGAGCAGGCCTACATTACCAGCCATAAGGGCCGGGGCGGCAAAACGCACCACCTGCCAGAACGGGAAGTTCCAGGGCATCACGGCCAGCACCGCGCCCAGCGGCTCATAGGCAATAAAGCTGCGCTGCGCCTCTGTTTCAATTAACTCGTCAGCCAGAAATTCGGCAGCCCGGTCGGCGTAGAAGTCGCAGCACAGGGCACACTTGTTGGCTTCGGCGCGGCCGTCGGCCAGGGGCTTGCCCATTTCCACGGCCATGAGGCGGGCCAGCTCGTCGGCCCGCTCGCGCAGCAGCTCGGCGGCGCGGCGCATCAGCTTGCTCCGGTGAGCGAAGTCGGTGGTGCGCCAGGCGGCAAAGGCCGTGTGCGCTTCAGCCAGGATACGCTCGGTTTCGGCCCAGCTGAAGGCGTCGAACGTCCGCTCGGTGCGGCCGGTGTAGGGATTTACAGATTCTATAGGCATGAAAGCAGAACAGTAGGGGGGAGTTGAGAAAGGCTGGCTGCCGCAAAACGCACCAGTCGGCAGGTGAGGAATTGGGCTGCGTAAGGTGTTGTATTCTATGTTGTTATTGCTGTATATTGGTTGCGGCCCTATGGCCGCAACGGCCCAGGTGGCCCGAGAAATTCGTTGGCGGCCCAGGCGTACTACCCTCAAAACAAATCTAACCGGTATCGGTATAGTGCTTTTTGCGCCTGCTGCCTGTTGAGGTAACGGTTTATACCGTACTTTCGCTTTATCCGCCAGATAGGCTGTGCTACGCCTTTCTATCTCCCTTAGTTGCTGCTTGTGTCTGCATCCTCCCCCGATACTGTTGCCCTGGAAACCGAACTGATGCTCGTGCAACGTCTGCGCGACCGTGACGAAGGGGCCATGACCATCTTCTACGATAAATACGCGGCCGCCCTTTACGGCGTTATTCTGCGCATTGTCAAGAAAGAAGAAACCGCCGAAGACGTGCTGCAGGAGGCGATGGTAAAAATATGGCACTCTTTCGCCTCCTACGACGCCAGCAAGGGCCGTTTATTTACTTGGGTGATGAATGTGAGCCGGAATCTGGCTATCGATAAAATCCGCTCCAAGCAGTACCGCGTAGGTAGTCGCACGCAACCGCTGGAGGATAGCTCCGCGGCTATGCGTCTGGCCGCCGATACAACATTCCGGCCCGAACACATTGGCTTGCAGGAGATGACGAGGCAGCTGAACCCAGATCAGCGCCAGATTGTGGATCTGCTTTATTTCGGCGGATTTACGCAAAGCGAAGTGGCAGAAGAACTCAACCTGCCCCTGGGAACGGTGAAAACACGTGCCCGGGCGGCCATCAAAGTACTCTCTAAATTAGTCCGGTAATGATGGACATGCAGCAATACATCGAATCGGGCATCCTCGAAGAATACGCCTTGGGCGTACTCAGCGCCGATGAACGCGCCGGAGTTGAGCGCGTGGCCCAGCAGGAGCCGGCCGTAGCACGCGAGTTGGTGGCCATCACCAACGCCCTCAACTCCTACGCCGCGGCGCATGCCGTAGCCCCGTCCAGCGCCATGCGCGAACGGGTTCTGCAGGCCTGGGAAGATTCCATTCGCGAAACTGATACAACTAGTCCGACCGCGCCACCAGCGGCACCGGTTATGGCGGCGCAAGCCCCCACGCCACGTATGGCAGTAGCGCCCGCCGAGCCGGCAACGGCCACCGCGGTGTCTGCCGACGCCGAAGGAGGTGCCGTAATACGGCAGATGCCTGCCGCCGCCAGTGCGGGGCGCACCCGTTGGCTGGTTGCGGCTTCCATTGCCCTGCTGCTGATCAGTGGATTGGGTAACTATCTGCTCTACAACCGGCTTCGGCAAACTGAAAGCTCGCTGGAGCTGGCGCAGGCCGAGCAGTCGCGCTACGCCGCGACCCAGCAGGCGGCCTTAAATGAGCGCGACCAGCAACTGGCCATTCTGCGTAACCAGGCTTTCCGGAGCGTTGAGCTCAAGGGTACGCCAAAAGCGCCCGAAGCATTAGCTCGCGTGTACTACAATGCCACCACCAAGGCTGTGTATGTAGATGTGCGCAACCTGCCCGAGCTGCCCGAAGGAAAGCAGTATCAGTTGTGGGCCCTCGACAATGGCCAGCCAGTGGATGCCGGCATGCTGGACACGGCTACGGCCACCGGCGACAGCATCCAGCAGATGAAGAATATTGCCAGCGCCCAGGCCTTCGCCATGACGGTGGAAGACATCGGTGGCAAGCCTGCCCCCACCATGAGCACGCTCACGGTGATTGGCAATATCTGATTAGATCTTCTATAAGCCCAATAGAAGAAAAAGAAGGCCGAAGCTGATTTTCGCAGTTTGTTTGTTACTTGTCAGTAATCAGACGCTGTGAAGCAGCTTCGGCCTTTTCTATTTCCTCATTAAGCTGTTTTTGCCTTGCACGGTACCATTTTTACGCTGCTTAAGCGGTACGTTCAGACGCAGTACGACCACAGTAGCTGGGTGCGGCTGCTGGAGGCCGCCAACCTGTCGTCGGCCGATTTCGACCACAAAAGCGTGTATCCCGACGAGCATATGTACCGCCTCATCGGGGAGGCCGCGACCATGACCGGCCTCTCGGCCGACGAGCTGCACGAGAAGTTCGGCGAGTATCTGGTGCCCGATCTGATGTATATGTACCAGAAGCTGCTCGACCCCAACTGGACGACGCTCGACATGCTGGAGCACACCGAAAGCACCATGCACCGGCAGGTGCGGGCCGAGCACGCCGAAAACAACCCGCCCGTGCTCAGCGTCACCCGCTTGTCGGCCGACGAGCTGTTTATCGACTACGTTTCGGCGCGGCGGATGGGGGCGCTGGCCGTGGGCATGGTGCGCGGCTTAGCGAGCTACTACAACGAAGCCGACCGCATAGAAGTGGAGCCAACGACCAGCGAAAACGGGGAACACGTGCGCATTTGGGTGCGCCGCCGTGCTGCCTGAGGGTGCGGACCCGGCCGGTGTCGGTTCCAGCTGCGGCGAAGTCACCACCTAACGCCCGGGCGAGCAGCCGGAGTTGGGAAGTGAACTGTCCGGCCCCGGCCGCCTGTTCTGCTACTGGCCATTGGCTATCCAGCACCTACTGCATCCTGATGAAACGACTTATTTTACTGATTGAAAAACTGCTCTGGGGCCGCCGGCTGCCGGCGCTTGGGCTGCTGGTGCTACTGGCCGGCACCAGCGCCTGCGGCCAGCAGCGCCCCGCCATCCCCGACCGCACCATGACGGCTTACGACCGGATGCTGGGCCTGCTTTACAAAAACACCGTGCCCACAATTCAGCCCAAGGCCTTGGCCACGCTGCTGCGCGAGGAGCCGGCAAGTGGCCGTGGCAATGTGCTGCTGCTCGATACTCGCACCCCGGCCGAGTATCAGGTCAGCCACCTGCGCGGGGCGCGCTTCGTGGATTACGACAACTTCCGCAAGCTGGACCTGAAGGATGTGGCCCGTACCCGGCCCGTGGTGGTGTACTGCACCGTGGGGGCCCGTAGCGAGCAGGTGGGCAGCTGGCTGCGCGAACAGGGCTTCCGCGACGTGCGCAACCTGTACGGCGGTATTTTCCAGTGGATGAACGACGGCCACGCCATTGTAAATGCTCAAGGACCCACCACCGACGTACACCCGTACTCAGTACTCTGGCGCCCTTGGCTGAAAACCGGTAACCCGGTATACGAGGCAAAATAATAAGAGCAGGAGAGTTGAATAGTGAGTTTAACGCTCGTTCGCCTACATTTACGGCCGAGCTGATGGCTCAGCAGACTCTTCAACTTAGCCCTTCGCTATTTGCATTCGCTCATCATCTTTGCCCGGCATCCCGAATTAGGTCGTGTGAAAACCCGGCTGGCGGCCGGCATCGGCAACGAAGCCGCTCTGGCAGCCTACCGGGCGCTACTCGCCCACACGCGGGCGGTAGTGGCCCCGCTGGCCGTACATAAAACGGCTTGGCTGGTAGGTGACAATGCTTCGGCCACCGCCGCCGAATGGGCGGGCTTCGAGCAGCGGCCCCAGCCAGCCGGCGACCTGGGCCAGAAGATGCAGGCCGCTTTTGCTTACGATTTCACCCGCCCCGTTGAGGCAGCCGTAATTATCGGTACCGACTGCCCGGGCCTGACGACCGGACATCTAACAGCCGCCTTCGCGGCCCTGCGTACGCACGATGTGGTGCTGGGGCCAGCTGCCGACGGTGGCTATTATCTGCTGGGCATGAAACGGTTGCACCCCTTGTTCTTTACTGGGAAAGCCTGGAGTACGGCCTCCGTACTGGCCGATACGCTGGCCGATGCCGCCCGGCTGGGCCTGCAGGTACATCTATTGCCCGAATTGCAGGACCTTGACACTGTGGATGACCTGCGCGCCTGGCAGCAAAACCCGGCTTCGGCCACTGGCCCTGCGCTACCCCGCGCTTAAGCGTCCTGCGGTGAACTAAGCTGAACTTCGGGGTGCGGCCCGCTGAGCCGGCCTTGGCGGAAGTCGAGCAGGAGTACGGCCAGTACAACGGTGTACTCTAGCGTCACCAGCCACAGGTTTTCAGTGTAGGCCGTGGTGCGGTAGGCGGCGTACGACAGCACGGCCATACCCGACCACACCAGCGCATAGCGGGCCCGCGTGAAACAACTCAGCATCACCAGTGGCGCGAGGTACCAGGGGTGCACGGTGGTGGCCAGTAGAAAATAGAGCGTGAGCAGCAGCAGTAGCGCCCGCGGCAGCGTGGCCCAGGTAGGACGTCGCTCGGTGGCGGCCAGCAGTAGCCCGCCCACGGCCGTCATCAATGCCAGCGCCGGCCCCAGCAGGGCAATCTGGTTGTAGCCCGTCAGCCATTTCCCAGCGGCCCGCACTAGGTAGTACACACTGGCATTGAACTCGAACGAGCGGAAGTACAGATTGAGGCTGCGGCCGATATTCTCCACCAGCTCTAGACTCAAAAACGGCCCGAACAGCGCCGCCAGTACTGCCACCAGCGCCAGCCCGAAGCGCACCAGTTGCGGCCACGCCAGGCGGCGCAGTAGCAGTGGCAGCACCAGCAGTGGCAGCAGTTTGGTGGCTACGGCCAGCGCCAGTGCCCCGCCACCCGCCGCCCGTCCCCGCGCCAGCAGCCAGAGCATCAAAAGTAAAAAGCAGCCCACCAGCCCCTCAAAGTGCAGGTTGCCGGTCAGCTCGACGATAACCAGCGGGTTCAGCAGGTACCATAGTGCCCGCTCGGGAGGCTGCCTGAACTGCCGCAATAATGCCAGCAGCAGCCCGGCCGTAGCCGCTTCGGCCAGCAGCAGCAGCACCCGCAACGCCACCACAAAGCCGCGCTCCGACGCCGGAGCCACCCACGCCGCCAGCGCGAACACCGCCTGGTCGACTGGGGGATACACTGAGTAGTAGTGGGGCGAGTTAAGCCGGGGGTAGATAGTTGTTAGCTCTTGGTTGTTTGTTTCTGATGATGCATCGGGGTCGGCCAACTCGTCGGGGCGGTAGCGGTAGGGGTTGTGGCCCTCACTCAGCAGCAGGCCGTCCCAGCGGAAACGGTGGTAATCGTCGGAGAGGGCCGGCAGGGCCGGCAGCCACAGCAGGCGCAGCATCAGCGCTGCCAGCAGCCCCTGGCGCAACGGCAGGCCTGTTTTCAGCAGCCACCAGTACAGCCCGAAGGCCAGTGCCATTAGCACCGCCAGCAGCCCAAACGCCGGCCGGGGCACGGCGTAGGCCAGCAGCTCGTAGGCGGCGGCGTTGACCAGCAAAGCGACGAGGTGAGCGGGCTTCATTCGGAGAGGCATTCGGAAGTGAGGTAGCGCCACTATCAACTTGATTGAGGGGCTGGTGCAAAAATCGCGTTTCGTTTCTTAGCACGTATGCAAGCCGGCCGCTTCTGCGTGAACTGCCAGGGCCTGTTGCGCTGGCTAACCTGCGCGCGCTAATTGGAGGAGCGTTTCGCTCTAGGCGCCGCAGATGAAACGCGGTCAATATCCGGCTACTTTCTCTAGGATTTGATAGCAGTGATGGTGACCTTAGATTTCTGCTGGCGCAGTAAGTAAGGCGGCCCGCGAACAGGGCGTTGGTCAACGAAAAAGGGCGGTTGGTCAATCCGGGTCTGGCGAGTACAGGACGGCCGCTTCTTTTGAGGCATCAACCTGTCAACTGACGCACCTCAGACCACTCAACTACCAAGCGCCCCGTTATGAAAACCCTATTCACGTTTTTGCTTGTCCTCTTATCCGGCAGCATCCTTGTTGCCCAGCCCCGCACTACGGCTGCTCAGCCCCCGGCCGACCAACTTACGGTGATAGTTCATCCCGGAATTGAGCTGTTCACGGTGGTGCAGATGCTGGCCGGCAAGTACCCAATGCCAAACAAATCGGCTTATGCCAAAGAAGCCGAGGCTTACTTCACCCCTTTTGCCAACCATCCGGCGGTGCAGTATGCCCGGCAGCTGAAGGGCGTGTACCCCGACCTGCCCGAACTGGGGTACTGCCTCGATAATTTTCCGGCCGTGCGCATTCATTATCCGGCGCAAACCGATTGGTACACCCTAAACGGTAAGGATTCGATACAGACGTATATGCGGCTCTGTAAGCAGTTTTTCGACGACAGCAACTTCTGGACCTTTTACCAGCAGCACCAGGCCGATTACGTCGCCTGGGCCCAACCCGTACGGGCCCGGATCGTCAGCGAAAACCTCATTGGCAAGCTCGACTCGCTGTACCGCTTCCGGACTAAGGCTCCCGAGTGGACTATCTGCCTCGACCCGCTCAACAGTTGGGGGGCGCACGCCATTATGCCCAAAACCCTCAATCCACGCTATGCCAACCGGATTGTGTACAACGTGGGGTTTCTCGACCGCGAATCAGCCGCCGCCAGCGTGCCCGTCTTCAGCCTTGGTTCCGAATCGGTAATAACCGTCTGGCACGAAGGGAGTCATATCTATACCAAAGCCATTCAGCAGCGCTATAAGGTCGATGTCAACAAGCTGGCGTACCTGTTCAACAAAACCGACGCGGGCATGAAGCACAACAATATTCACGACTGGGCGCACTGCTTTGATGAGAACCTGGTGCGCGGCGTGACTATTGCCCTGCTCCGGCAGTACCAGTCGCCCAAAGAAGCCCGCAAACAGGGCGCGCAGGAGGTGGTCGATGATTTCCAGTACGCCGGCGATATTGCCGATGTGCTTGCGACTCGGTACAGCGGCCAGCACACCTACTCGGATTTTGAGCAGTTCTTCCCCGAAATTCTGGCGTACTTGACCCAGAAATACCCTACCGCCGAATCGACCAATCAATGAGTACTGCCCGGCTGCGTGCCTTGCCCGAATGGCCCGTTCACCTGCTCATCTGGGCACTGTTGCTGGTAAAAGATGTGGTGGCGATGTACGACGCGCCGGCCGCCATGCCGCCCGGAATGACAGAGGTAACGTACTGGCTGCTAAACCTGGGCTATCTGCTGATTAAGGCGGCGGCGTTCTACCTGCCCGTGTGGCTGGTGGCCCGGCCGCTGCTGGCGAGTACGCTCGGCTGGCAGCCTTTCGGGCGGGCGGCGGCTGGGTTACTGCTGACTTTGCTACTCATTACGGGGCTGCGGTACGGGCTGGAATTTTACGTGTTCAAGCCGCTGCTCGGCTTCGATAACTACGAGCGGAACACGAATTTTACGGCGCAGTGGTTCATTGAAAACAGCGTCCGGTTTCATTTCGACGACGTGCTGTATGGGCTGCTGTACGCCGTTATTCGGCACAGCCTGCTGGCGGAGCGACGGCGGCGCGAAACCCAACAAACCCACACCACGGCCGAGCTGACGTTTCTTCGCTCCCAACTGAATCCGCACTTCCTGTTCAACACCATCAACGATATTTACGCGCTGGTGTACCAGAAGTCGGATGCCGCGCCGGGAGCCTTGCTGAAACTGTCGGAGCTGCTGCGCTACATGCTGCACGATGCCCACCACGACCAAGTGCTACTGAGCCGCGAACTGGACTATCTGAACGGGTTGATGGAGCTGCAACGCATCGGCACGAAAGACAACCTGCACCTGGATTATCAGCTCCGGGGGCCGCTGAATGGGCAACTGATTGCGCCCATGCTGCTGGTGTCGTTCGTGGAAAACGCGTTCAAGCACGGAGTCCTAACTGACGCTACTCAGCCGGTTACGCTTCAGCTCGATCTAAGCGCTACAACGCTGGACTTCTGCCTGCGCAACACCAAAAACGAGCAGCAGAAAGACCAAGTTGGCGGCATCGGGCTGGCCAACGTGCGGCGGCGGCTGGCGCTACTCTACCCGGCCCGGCATACGCTGACTATTGCCGATACGCCCACCGATTTTCAGGTTACGCTCCACCTCGATTTATGACCGACCCAATTCATTGCCTGCTGGTAGATGACAAGCCGCTGGCGCTCGACATCCTGACCGACTACGTGGCCAAGGTGCCCTTTCTGCAGCTGGCCGGGAGCAGCCAGAACCCGGTAGAGGCCCTGAATTGGGTGGGAGAGCGGCGCGTCGACCTGATATTTCTCGATATCCAGATGCCGCAGCTAACGGGCCTACAATTCCTGCAGGCCCTGGACCGGCGTGCGCAGGTGGTGCTGACTACCGCTTACGCCGAGTATGCGCTGGCCGGTTTCGAACACGATGTGATTGATTATCTGCTTAAACCCATCCCTTTCGAGCGGTTCTATCAGGCCGTGCAGAAGGCGCAGCGGCGGTTGCGCCCGGCTCCGGTTCCAGAGCCGGCAGAACCACCCCGTCCCTACCTTTTCGTCAAAACCGAACACCGGATGCAGCGCATTGATCTGGCCGAGGTACTCTATCTGGAAGGCTTACAGAACTACGTAATTATCCATACACTGACGGAGAAGGTTATAGCCCGCCAAACGCTTAATAGCTTGGAAGATAGTCTACCCGCCGCAGAGTTTGTGCGCGTGCATAAGTCGTTTATTGTTGCGTTAGCCCACACGCACACCGTGGAGCGGAGCCGAATTTTTATTCAGTCGGCCGCCGGTAACCCCACCGTAATTCCAGTGGGCGATACCTACCGAACCGCATTCTATGGTCGGCTGTAGCTGGGTTCTGGACGTGTATTTCCCACGCTCCCAACCCTTTGTCAGGCGTGCTTAAGCGAATAGTAGAACACCAGCCCGTAGCCGGTGGCCAGTAGTAGGTGAGTGGGCAGCAGGCCGTATTCCTGCAGATAAATACCAGCCCCGATGCCGAACAGGAAGTAGGCGGCTAGCAGGCCTTCAAGCAGCGTGAGGCCGCCCAACAGCCGGCTGGTGCGGTAACGCCGGCCGCGCCAGCTGCTCGGGCCAGCCGCTTTGCTGGCCCCGGCGCCCAGCTTGGGCGTACGAATAAAGGCGCTGCGCTGGCCCATCAGCCCCAGCAGTACCGCCCGGGAGTTGTGCAGGCTAAGGCCCATCGAAAACGCCAAAAACAGCAGCAACTGGCCCACAAAGCCCGCCGGAGCCGGCCGCCGCCGGGCCGCCTGCCGCCAGGACGTGCGGAAATAGAATGTGAGCGGAAATAGGGCCACCAGAAAAAACGCGGCCAAATGGAACACCGGCCGCAACTGTTCCGCGCCCAGCGCCCGCACAAATACCAGGGGCACGCTTAGTACGGCCATCAGTAAAATCGCCACAAATACGGCGCTGTTGAGCAGGTGAAACGTGGCGTGCAGGCGGGTGCCGAATGACTGGTTTGAGCGCCACACCTGCATCAGGTGCTTGCGGGCCACTTCCGCCGCGCCCTTGGTCCAGCGAAACTGCTGCGACTTAAGCGCATCCATGGTGATGGGCAGTTCGGCGGGGGCCGCCACCTGGGTTAGGTAGTGGAAGTGCCAGCCCCGCAGCTGGGCCCGGTAGCTCAGGTCGAGGTCCTCGGTGAGCGTATCGGCGTGCCAGCCGCCGGCATCCTCGATGCAGACGCGCCGCCAGATGCCGCCTGTGCCGTTGAAGTTCAGGAAGTGCCTGCCCGCCTGCCGGCCCACCTGCTCCACAAAAAAGTGCGCGTTCAGCCCGAAGGCCTGCAATTCCGTCAGCAGCGAATAGTCTTCATTCAAGTGACCCCAGCGGGTTTGCACCACGCCGGTGCGGGCGCTGTCGGGACCGAAAAAGTGCGGTACCGTCTGGCGCAGAAAGTTGGGCTCGGGCAGAAAGTCGGCGTCGAAAATAGCTACCAACTCGCCCTTGGTGCAGCTCAGGCCGTGGGCCAGGGCGCCGGCTTTGTAGCCGGTGCGCACGGTGCGCCGCTCGTGGGTGATGTGCAGACCCCGAGCGGCGTGGTACTGCACGCGGGCCGCAGCCAGGTCCACGGTTTCGTCGGTCGAATCGTCGAGCACCTGCACATGCAGGCGGCCGGCCGGGTAGTTAAGGGCGGCGCAGGCATCAATAAGGCGCTCGACCACAAACGGCTCGTTATAGAGCGGGAGCTGCACCGTTAGCAGGGGCCACTCGGTGGGAGACGCCGGCGCGGGCAGCGGGGGCGTGGCGTACATCCGGCGGGCCAGCCGCGTCAGGTGCCACTGCGTGAGGCTGAACCCCAGCAGCAGCAGCAGGCACAGGCCGTACACCGTTATTAATAGAACTTGAAGAGCGAGCATTCAGGTGGTAAGCGGGTGATGGAGGTGATGGGATGACAAGCGGCGCGTCCCCCTCACAAATACCGAAAAATCGTCCACAGAATCTTGTAGCCCGCGCCCAGCGTACCTCTCACAGTGCCCGACACCTTGCTCACGCCAATGCGGCGGCGGTAGCGCACGGGCACTTCCACGGAGCGCAGCCCGAGCTTGGCGGCCTTGAGTTGCATTTCCACCGTCCAGCCATAGGTAGTATCCTGCATGCCGATACGTTGCAAGGCCTCGCGCCGGATTGCCCGGAACGGACCAAGGTCGGTGAACCGGGCGCCGTAGAACCAGCGCAGCAAGGTAGTGGCCAGCCAGTTGCCGAACAGCTGCTGGGGCATCATCGAGCCGTTTTCCCGCTCGCCCAACGCCCGCGAGCCAATCACCATATCGGCCTCGCCGCGGATGATGGGCTGCACCAGGACCGTCATGTCGGCGGGATAATCGGAGTAGTCGCCGTCGAGAAACACGATAATGTCGGCCTGTTCGACGGCGGCGTGGGCGAAGGAGTGGGCCATACCAGCCAGGCAGGCGTGGCCGTAGCCGGGGCGGGGCTCGCGCAGCACAGTGGCGCCGGCCGCGGCGGCCACGGCCCCCGTCTGGTCGCTGGAGTTGTTATCCACCACGATAACCTCGCGCACCAGCCCGGCCGGAATTTCGGCCAGTACCCGGCCGATGGACTGCTCCTCGTTGAAGGCGGGAATGATAACGTCGATGACCATGCGGGGAGCGGGGAGGAGGGGGGCGGCCGACCCGGTTGAGGGGGCTGGCCGGCGCTGGCTAACTGCCGCCGGCACCAAAAGCGGTGCAAAGATGCACAGATGCCCCGGCTTCTGTTGGGCTTACGGCCGGGCTTGCGGCAGGAAAGCCGGGCTGCGGAGTGCATCGGTGGTTTGGGGCTACTTTTGCGCCGGCCCACTGTTGGGCTGCACCCGCGCAACTCCGCGCCCTGCTACCGGCCCCCAAGCCGCCCCCATCCCATGCTTCAGATTGGCGACCAAGCCCCCGATTTCACCCTACCCACCGCTACCGGCAGCACCTTCCGCCTGAGCGATTTGCGCGGCCAGCGTAGTGTAGTGCTTTATTTCTACCCCCGCGACAATACGCCCGGCTGCACCACCCAGGCCTGCTCGTTCCGCGACGAATACCAGGATTTCCAGGACCTCGGGGCCGAAGTAGTCGGCGTCAGCTCCGACTCGGAAGCCTCGCACCAGCAGTTCGCCGACAAGCACCGCCTGCCCTTCCCGTTGCTCGCTGACACCGACGGCAAGGTGCGCAAGCTCTACGAGGTGCCCCGCGCCCTGCTGGGCCTGCTGCCCGGCCGCGTCACATTTGTCATCGATAAGGAGGGCATCATCCAGTACATCTTCAACTCGCTGAGCAACGCCGCCGACCACGTGAGTAAGACCAAGGAGGTGCTGGCTAAGCTGGCCAAAAGCTGAGGTAAAGCCATTAAGTTACTTGCGGTTTGGATACGAAGCTTGGCTCACGCACCGAAAGCCTACGTTCGGGGCAGGGCCGGCGTAAGTGCCGCGGGAGGTTATGGTGCAGGCTTCGAGTGGGTCGAGGTAGCTGCCGCCCTTCGTAATGCCGCGCTCCTGCACCATTTCGGCTACGTTACCAGCTAGATGGTAAAGGCCGAAAGGAGTAGGCGTGAGGCCATACACGTAATCGGGGGTATTGAGAACAAGAAAATCTGGTTTCGTCCAGCGGTAGCGAATGGTTGGTAACGGTGTCTTAGTGCTGTTGAAAGCAACAATGGCCTGCTTGACCTGCTGCTCAGTTTGGGGGGTGCCAGAACGCCGTTTTAGGTACGCTGCTGCTGCCGGGTTCACACGGGCAGGTTGTTCAAGGCAAGGCATAGAATAGGTTTGGCTGGTGCCAGCTGTAGCCATGTATTCCCACTCGGCTTCCGTGGGGAGTCGGTAAACGACACGCACGAAATCAGGATGTAGCGTGTCGAGGGGTAAGCTAATTCGGCCAGGTTGTCCTTGGTTGTAGGAAGCCGTCACGCGCTGGCCGCGCCAGCGGCAGTAGGCCTGTACTTGCTCGTAGCTGACGCCGACTACCGGATACAGGAAGTAGAAAGGGGCAGTGAAGTAGTTGGGCTCGGGTAGCGCGGCTCGCTCAGGCCACATGCGGGCCGCCATTGCGGAATCTCCTTCAGATTGCAAACGGCGGATGAATTGCTGCCATTCCATGTTGGAAATTTCGGCCTCATCGGGGCGGTAGCTGACGTTGGGTAGCACAAGGTTGGCGGGGAACCGGAGCGTTTGTTCGGTAATGGCTTGGGTTTGATCGACCAGTCGAGCAAGTGGCGTCTCGGGGAGCACAGCGCAAGGCTCCATACGGAGGACCTCATTATCGTGAAATCCCTGATAAACTGGCCGCTTCGGCTTTTCTGTGTCAATTAATACACCGATTTTTTCCCAGCGGACGTTAGGAAAATTCTCGTTCGGCCAAGATAGTACGGCGCCTATGATAGGTAGACCCGTGTACTGACTATATCCACCAGGAAGTGCGCTACTGGGCCTTACGCTGGCACAGGCGCCGAGCCACAGGATACACGCAATGAGCATGTAGAACGCGAATGCGTGAAACCGTAACTTCATGGTGCTAAGCTAATAGCTCAGCTCAATATCCGCAGTGAGTCGGCGTGGATGAGCTGGGAGCCCTGGTAGCGGCCTTCGCGGGGGCCGTTTTCGAGGTTGAGCACGCCGCGGGGGCAGGCCGTGGAGCACATGCCGCAGCCCACGCAGGAGGCCCGGATGATGGGCTCGCCGCGCTGGGCGTACTGCTTCACATCGATGCCCATTTCGCAGACGTTGGAGCAATTGCCGCAACTAATGCACTGGGCGCCGTTGGTGGTGATGCGGAAGCGCGAGAAATGCTTTTGAAGCAAACCCAGGTAAGCGGCCATGGGGCAGCCAAACCGGCACCACACCCGCGCCCCCATTAAAGGGTAAAAGCCTACCCCAATCACGCCCGCAAACAAGGCCCCGATAACAAACCCATAGGCTTTGCTTAGGGGCTGCGTGATGCCCTGCAAGGCTGGCACCGCGCCCGAGGCGCCCACCCAAAGCAATGCAGTGAGCAGCACAATTACCACCAGTACGGTGTAGATGATGCGCACTTCCCATTTCCAGGCGGTGCGGCTTTTGTCAGAGAGGTGGCGGTAGGGGTCGCCGGCCGTTTCGGCCAGCCCGCCACAGCCGCACACCCACGAGCAGTACCAGCGCTTGCCGAAAAAGTAGGTGAGCATCGGCACCCCCACGAAGGAAATAACGGCCGTCCAGAACACCATGAACACGCCCAGCGCCGGCCCGCCATCCTTTAGCAGGTAGCCCACGGTGTCGGGAAACAGGTAGTCCTGCTTGAGGGGCCAGAAGTAGCTGAAGTAGAATTCGGGCCGCTGAAAGGCCAGCAGCAGCCCCGGCAGCAGGAAGGCAAACCCCAACTGAAAGAACATCAGCGAGCCGGTGCGGATGAGGTGGTAAGGCGAGTGGCGATACTTCAGCAGCCCCCGCACGCCCATCACCAGAATGGCCAGCGTGTAGAAGGTACCGTACAAAAACCATTGGTCAGAAGGCTTATTCCGCAGCCACTGGCTGAACGGGTCGAGGGCGTGCACGAGCTGGTTGAGCGGCCCGTAATTGCCCTGGTCGTCGGGGCTGCTGAACCAGTACAGGATAACGTAGAAGCCCGTGAGCACGATGCCCGTAATCCAGGCCACGGCCCCGCGGCTGGTGCTGGCTCGCAGCCACAGGTTGTGGTGATGCACGCCGGGCGGCTTGCGGCCGTATTTCCAGCCGGCCCAGCCCAACGTACCCACACTAATCAATCCCAGCGCGGCAAAAAAGCACCAGTGGGCCCGCTGTGCATCGGCATCGAAGGTGGCCGGCAGCAGCAGCAGCAGCCCCAGCGCCACCAGAGTCAGCAGCAGCTTTTCGGTGCCCGCCACCTCAGGCAGGGGCACTTCAGCAGTCAGGGTTTGGGCAGAATTCATTTGGTAACGCTGGATGGTGATGAAAAAGAACTGTCATTCTGAGCGCAGCGTAGCAGAGTCGAAGAATCTCTGCCGCTACAGTAAACCCCAATGTTAGGATTAGCATTTGCAGTAGAGATTCTTCGACTCCACTGCGCTCAGAATGACGTTCTGGCTAACGCTTACTACTAATGATGGTGGTGATGGCCCTCGGGCGGTTTACCGAACAGGTTGAGCAGGGAGCCGAAAATGTAGAGGCCCAGCCAGCACCAGTACAGGTACAGGTAACCCTCGGGGCGGGGGTAGTCGAGCAGGTGGATGATGAGCTGCGCGCCGCCGCTCATAATGGCGCCCACCACGGCAATGTACTGGAAGCTGTTGAGGGCGCTGGGATGGTAGAGTTTGCTGAAATCCATGCAGGAAAGAAGATAAAGGCCGATAAGGCCGCTGGGCTATATGCTGAACAGCCCCTTTCGGCGGCGTAGCTGCACCGTGTGCTGCGGAAACTGCTGGTTGAACTGGGCCACAATAACCTTTTCGTACTGGCGGAAAAACTCGGGGTCGAAGTTGGCCGCGCCCAGGTTGGCCAGCACCTCGGTTACGGGCGTACCGGCCTGCAGCCAGGCAGCCCAGGTGTCGTGGCGCTGGCGCAGGCCCAACACGTTTAGGCCCGTTACGGCCAGGGTGTCCGTTCGGAAGTTGATGCGCAGCAGGGCGTCGCGGGTGGGGTGCTGCCAGCAGAAGCTGTGCTCGCCCGCGGCCGGTTCGGCGGGCACGCGGCCGTAAGTCTGGTATTCGAGGTCGAAGAACTTAGCCGAGTTGAACCACTGGCCGCGGCGGTAGGAGCGGGGCGTAGTAGCGTTGCAGAGGGTGTAGGCTACGGTTTCGCCCTGCTGACGGCCAGTGTACCAAAGCTGCTCGACGGCTAGCTCGCCCTTGGCAAATTCGCGCAACTGGGCGCAGTCGCCGGCGGCGTACACCTCAGGGGCACTGGTTTGCAGATGCTCGTTCACGAGTACGCCTTTATCGGTGTCGAGGCCCCCGGCCTTGGCCAGATCCAGGTTGGGCTCAACCCCGATAGCCAGGCCCAGCCACTGGCAGGGCAACTTCTCGTCGGAAGTAGTGCGCACGGCCCGCACCCGGCCGTTCTCGTCGGCCAGAATTTCCTTTAGCTCGGTTTCGTAGCGCGTAACGATGTGGTGGGCATCGAGCTGGCGCTGTACCAGGGCGGCTTCTTCGGCCGGCAGAATGGCCCCCCAGTAACGGGCGTCGCGAATGAGCATGGTAACGGCCATACCCTTGGCGGCCAGCATCTCGGCCAGTTCCACCCCAATCAGTCCGCCGCCCACAATTACGGCCTCGCGCACGCCCTGGCGAGTATCGCGGGTGAGCAGCTCCAGGTCGGGCAGCGTCACGAACGTCTGCACGCCAGCCAGCTCCGAGCCTGGCCAGGAACCGCGGCGGCCCCGCGAGCCAGTGGCCAGCAGCAGCTTGTCGTAAGTCAGGACTGAGCCGTTGTCGAGCTGCACGGTTTTGCGGTCCGTATCGAGGCCGGTGGCGGTGGCGTGCACCAGTTCCAGGCGGTTTTCGGCCCAGAACCAGTCCTCGTAGGGCTTGATATCCTGGTAGCGCATGTGACCCAGGTACACGTACATCAGGGCAGGCCGCGAGAAGTGGTGGGCGCTTTCGGCCGATACGAGCGTAATGCGGGCCTCGGGTTGTAGCTGCCGCGCCGTGAGGGCGCACGTTACGCCGGTGATGCCGTTGCCGATAAGTACGAGATGCATAGCGTCAATCAAATGAAAACGAAACCGGGGCTGGGTGGTTATATGCCCGATAGGTGCCGGCCGCCGGCCTTGCTTGCAGCCGCAAGGTATTTTAAAGTTGAGTTACAACGGTGCAGTTACGAATGTAGCCTCAATTCTGGCTTAACCCCGGCTGCCGACCCCGCGTAGAGCAAGCATCTTCTTTCATCCCCTTTTCTATCCCCCATGGCTACCCCTAACCAGAACGACCTGAATTCAAACGAGGAAGTGGTAAACGCTCAGCAAAGTGCCATTCCCGATAACGAGCAGCTGCAGCAGAAAAAAGAGTACGACGAGTTGCTGAGCAACGGTAAAGAAGCCTCCGACCCCTCGGCCCAGCGCAACGTGGGTGCCGGCGGCTACACCCAACGCGCCGACCAAAAGGACCAGCTCGAAAACCTGGCCATCGGCGGAGCCGAGGGGGTGCCCCAGGGTGGCAACGACCACTCCGACACGGCCCAGCCCAACACCGGCCCGGGCTTCGATGTAGAAGGCAGCTACGAGATGGGCAACGCCATCCGCAGCCAGGAGCAGAAGTTCGGCGAAGACGCCCCCAGCGGCCCCGCCCAGCCCGCCCAGGACTAAAGCATAGCGCGAACCAGAAAAGCAGCGGCCCCGCAGGATGGTCGGCTACTCTTAATCGTATCCTCGGATTCGGTTGGAGAAAGCCGGACGTCCTGCGGGGCCGCTGCTTTTGCTGATGGGCTTGTTGGAGAGGGCTATTGCAAATACTAAGCTGATAGAACTCTTCTTTCGGATAAAATTGTTTTTTATACCGCAGAAAGGGTTGAAAAAGACAACAGTAATCCTATATCTTTAGGATCCGATAGTATCGGATCAGGACAGTAGAACAACTGGTGTCTTGGTTCGTCGACTCGGCCGAGTGTCTTTTTTTGCTTTTACCAAGCCGCGCCTATGGACCCTTTTACTCCCGCCACCCCCGAAAACGAGGACTTTTCGCCCCCCATGACCCAGGACGAGGAAGAACTCTCGTCGGGCAACGGCCGACTCGCCCTGATTGCCGGCGGCATTATAGCTGCCGTACTGGCGGGCTACCTGCTGCTGCCAGCTGCCATAACCAACGTCGGTGGTACCCCCGAGTTGCCCACGCCAACCATGATGCTGGGCGAGGCTTCGATTACGGGCACGCGCACCCCCGATGAAGAGGCACCGGCCGCCGCCGATGCCGCCACCACTGCCGCAAAGGAAGCCAAACCGACTCCAACTGCCACCCGTACTGCGGCCGCCACCCGTCCCACCGCTACTACCACAACGGCTACTCCCGAGGCCGATGAGCCGCGTGAACTGGCGCTGGCGCCGGTTGTGCCCGCTACCCCCGTAGCCGTAGCCGAGCCTGCCGAACTGGCCCCCACTACTCTAAAGCTGAATGGCCGGGTGCTTGATGAGAACGGCCGTCCGCTGGCTGGCGCCACCATTCTGCTCAAAGGCTCGAAGGCCGCTACCAGCACCGATGCCAACGGCAACTACGCGCTCGAAGTGCCCGCCGGTGCCGACAATACGCTGCTCTACGGTTACGGCGGCTACGAAGACCAGGTACTTCGCTCGCGCAACACCAAAACTCAAAATGTTACGCTCGTACCGCGGGAAGACGTCAAGCGCCGCCGCCGGTAGAAGTAGGTTGAGAAGTGAGTAAACGAAAAAAGCCCCTGACATCAGGGGCTTTTTTCGTTTCCAATAAAACTTACGCCGAATGGCTGTAGCGTAAGGTTCCTGCTTCGCTTTTCGTTGCTGATGGCCGCGCCTTGCGTATTCGTCCAGCAGCTCGCGAAGCTCCAGCTTCGCGAGCTGCTGGCTTACAAAGCACGCTATTGCGTCAGTTCTGCTTAAACGGCTTCGGTTACCGCGTAACGGCGGGTATCAGCTGTCCAGTTTCTTGAACCGGCTGCGGAACAGGTAGTACACCGGCACGCCGAGGGCCACAAGCAGCAGGCCGCGCTGGGCAAACTTGGAGTTTTCGGGGTCGGTGAGCAGGATGAAGCAGAACGCGGAGGCCAGCGCGATGTAGAGCAGTGGCACCACCGGGTAGCCCCAGGCCCGGTAGGGGCGGGGCGCGTCGGGGCGGGTGCGGCGCAGCACGAAAATGCCAATAATGGTGATGACGTAAAACAGAATCACCGAGAACATCACGTAGTTGAGTAGCTCGCCATACGAGCCCGATAGGCACAGCAGGCAGGCCCAGGCGCACTGCCCCCACAAAGCCACGCCCGGCACGCCCGCTTTATTCAGGCGGGCCATACCCCGGAAAAACAGGCCGTCCTGGGCCATGGCGTAGTACGCTCGCCCACCCGAAAGCAGAATGCTGTTGTTGGCGCTAAACGTGCTGATCATAATCAGCACGGCCATAACGTAGGCGCCCACCGGGCCCATAATGCTCTCGGCGGCGGCCGTACCCACGCGGTCGTCGGTGGCGTACTGGATGCCCCGGCCCAGTACGTCGGTGGCGGCCGGGTCGCCCTGCAGCGGCAGCACCAGCAGATATACTATGTTTATCAGCAGGTACAGGCCCGTTACGATGCCCGTACCCAGGGCCATGCTCAGCACAATGGTGCGCTCGGGCTTCACGATTTCGTCGCCCGCAAAGCCGATGTTGTTCCAGGCGTCGGAACTGAACAACGAGCCCGTCATGGCCAGGCCAATGGCCGTAACCAGAGCTGCTACCGTAAGGGGTGTACCCTGGCCGGTAGCGTCGAAGCTCACGGCCTGCCACACGTTCTGGAAGTTCTGGCTCAGGGCTTCCTGCTTGATGCCTAAGAACAGGCCCGACAGAATGAGCAGCGCCAGCGCCACGAGCTTGGTGCTGCCGAACACGTTGGAAATCCACTTGCCGCCCCGCACGCCGCGCGAGTTGATGTAGGTAAGAAACACCAGCATGGCAATGGCCAGCAACTGCACCGTACTGAACCGAAACGAGCCCAACCACAGCATATTCTTCACCTCGAACAATACGTTAGCTTCCGAAAACCAAGGAAAAAGTACGCCGGCAAACCGGGCAAAGGCCACGGCCACGGCCGCAATTACGCCAGTCTGGATGACGAGAAACAGCGACCAGCCATACAGGAAGGCCACCAGCTTGTTGTAAGCCTCGCGCAGGTACACGTACTGCCCGCCCACCTTCGGAAACATCGACGACAGCTCGCCGTAGCTCACGGCCCCGGCCAGCGTTATCACGCCCGTCAGCAGCCACACCACCAGCAGCCAGCCCGTCGAGCCTACTTTGCGGCTTATATCGGAGGAAACGATGAAAATACCGGAGCCAATCATGCTGCCGGACACAATCATAACGGCATCAAACAGCGTAATGGCCCGCTGAAAATGGCCTTGCTTTTCGGACATATAAAAAGTGAAGAAAGGGAGTTGGGGCCGGAAGATAGCGGATGAAGGGCAATGAAGGGGGGTAAATAAATAACGTGATGCCGAGCACCGCAAAGAATTGCGCTTGCTGACGTGGCAGCAGTTCCCCATCCGGGCTGCACGCGCCATTCCTTGCGGCGCTCGGCATCACGTTCTGGCATTGTTCCTCCATTATTCGCGTCGCTTATGGCTGAATCTCGTCCGCTCCGGCCCGATTGCCTATTTTTGCCTGCCCCGCCCTTGCCGCGGCCCGCTTTCCTTCTGCATGTCCAACCGCGTACTCGTCTGGCTTACCCTGTTGCTGCTGCTCACGGCGCTGGGCTCCTACGTGTACTACCGCCGCACCGTGGCCAGTGTGCCCGTCGACCCCTGGGCCCTGGTGCCCGACGATGCCGTGCTGGTGGCCATGACGCGCGACCACCCCACGCTGGTGCGCCACCTCAAGGAAACCCAGGTCTGGGACAACCTGACGGCTGTGCGCTACTTTCAGCAGGTCGAGGAAAACCTGGTGCTGGTAGACAGCCTGGTGGGGGGGCGCGATGTGTTGCTGAGCTTTCTGGGGCGCAAGCGGGTGCTCACGTCGGTGCACGTAACGGGGCCTCAGCAGTTCGGGCTGCTGTTTCAGGTTCCTATTGGCAGCGTGCGCGAATACCGGCAGGTGCGTGGGCTGCTGGAAGACCTGGGCCGTGCCCCCGACTTCAAGGTAACCACCCGCGACTATGAGGGCCAGGTACTCACCGACGTGCGCCGCCGCGTAGCCGCGGAAGGGGAGGAGAGTGGTGGCCTGACGCTGCTCAACTACCGCAACCACCTTGTGCTCAGTAGCACACCGCAGCTAGTAGAGGCCGTGGCCCGCCGCCTGGCCCGCCCCGATGCCCCCACCGTAGCCGCCGAGTTTCAAAGCACCGATTACTTCCGGCTGCGCGCTGTAGATGCCACGGTGCTGCTCAACCAGCGGCGGCTGCCGCAGCTGCTGGGCGTACTGTTCCGCTCCGAACTGACGTCTGAAATGGCGGCTGTGGCCAGCCTGGCCCGCAACGAGCTGACCGAAATGCGGCTGGCTGGCAACAAGGTGGTTTTCCAGGGCTTTGCTAATCCTGAAACCGCCAGCGGCAGCCTGCACCAGCAACTAAGGGGCCAGCCCGCCCAGCGCCTGCACATGGCCGAGGTGCTGCCGCTACGGGCAGCGCTGGTCGTTCATCTGGGCCTGGGACCGGCAACGGCCCTGCGCGGCGCCAGACCCCGGGCCGCCACCGACTCGCTCGCTCCGGGCGTACCGCCACTCCTCGACAGCCTGCGCGGGCAGCTGGGCCGCGAAGTGGCACTGTGCTACCTGAGCACAAGCTCGGCACGGATGCGGCCGGGCAAGCTGGCGCTGGCCTACACCGCCAACCCGGCCCGCGTAACTACGCTATTAGGCCGGCTGCGGCGGGCGGTGGGCACCAGCCCCTCGTTTGGTAAAGTAGGCAACTATCAGCTTTACCAAACGGGCGTAGCCGAGCTACCCCAGCAGTTACTGGGCGACCTGTTCACGGGGTTTGGGGCGCGGCCGGTAGTGGTGCAGGTGGGCAACTACGTGGTATTTGCCGACGACGAGGCCGCCCTGCGCCAGTACCTGGCCGATGTAGGCGCGGGCGAAACCTGGAGCCGCTCGCCTACGCAGGTGGCCTTTTTGCAAGACACTCCGCCGCTGGCCCGCCTGCGGGTGCTGCTCGACACGCGCAACTGCTGGAACCTGCTGCTGCGGGGCCTGCAGGAGCAGCGCCGGGCCGGGCTGCTGCGCAACGAAACCCTGTTCAAACGCTTCCCGCAAGTGGCCCTCAACTGGGTGCCCGCCGATAATGAGCAGGAGGCTGGGGCGCAGTATTTCACCCAGTTCATTTTGCGCCACCCGGCCGAAGGCCCCGCCGAAGCCCGCCCCCAAAATGCCGACGGTACGGGCAGCGTGCTCGATTTCAAAACGCCGCTAAGCAGCTCGCCCGAGGCTGTGCTGGTAGCGGGGGCCAAGCTGCCGGGCGTGCTGGTGCAGGACACGGCTCATGTACTACACTACGTAACGCCCGAAAACGTGGTGGCCTGGTCCGATTCGCTGCCCGGCCCGCTGGTGGGGCCGACCGTGCGGCTGCCGGGAGCCTCGGGATTTCTGCTGGCTACGCCCCGGCAGCTGTTCGAGTACAACAACCGCGGTCAACTCCAGCCCAATTTCCCGCTTAACCTGCCCGATACGGTGCGGGCTACCTCGCTGAGCGTGTCGCCGGCCACACGCGAGGGCACGCCGCGCCAGCTGCTGGTGGCCGGCGGCGGCAGCAACCTGTTTTTGTATGACACCCAAGGCCGCATTTATGCCGGCTGGCAGCCCAAGCAACTGGAGTTCCGGCTGGCCGCCCCACCGCAATACCTGACCGTAGATGGGCGCGACGTAGTGCTGGTGCTGCTCGAAAACGGCTACGTGTATGCCTTCGACCAAACCGGCGGAGCCTACCCGGGCTTTCCGCTGAGCGTAGGTGCGCGGCTGGCCAGCGCGGCCTTCGTCGAAACCGGCCCCACCCTGCGCCGCACGCGCCTGACGGTGGTAAACCAGCACGGCGAGCGGGTGAGCTTCAATTTGAGTGGCGACGTGGTGGCCCGCCGCCGGGTAGCCACCTGGAGCCGCACCTCGCGCTTCCGCCTGATTGCCGACCAGCAGCAGGCGGGCTACGTAGTGAGCCGCGAAGATGGTAGCCGGCTTACGCTCTTCGATCCGGAGGGCAAATCGCTGCTTAGCCAGTCGTTCCTGACTACGGCCCCGCGCTCGGTGCAGTATTTCAACTTCGGCCCCGGCCGCCAGGCCTACGTGCTCACTGAAACCGGCCCCGGCAAAGCCTACCTCTACGACGCCCGCTTTCGCCTCATCGGCGGCAAGCCCTTCGACAGCACCACACCCCGCGTCGACCTCACCTATAACCCCGCCACCAGCACGTTCCACCTGTTCCGCGTGAACGGCAACGAGCTGCGTAGAACGGATATTTTGGTGAGTACAGAGAAGTGAGATAGAACGTCATTCCCTTCATTACTTATTCGTCAGCCAGCCTTTGCGGTAGAAGTAGATGAGTTGGAAGATGACGATGAGGGCCAGCAGGGCCAGCAGTATTGGGTAGCCCCAGGGGCTGTAGAGCTCCGGCATATTGAGCGGGTTGGTGCTGCCGTCGGGGGCCTCGCGCTGAAAATTCATGCCGTAGAGGCCCACCACAAAGCTCAGCGGAATAAAAATGCTGCTGATAATGGTCAGCACTTTCATCACCTCGTTGGCCCGGTTGCTCTGGTCCGACATGTACAGGTCGATGAGGCTGCTGACGGTTTCGCGGTAGCTGTCGGCTAAATCCAGCGCCTGGATGGCGTGGTCGTAGCAGTCCTTGAAGAACACCTTGATGTCCTCTGGCACCTCGTCGTCGGGCATGCGCAGGAGCTCGGCGATTTTCTCGCGTTCGGGGTACACCAGGCGGCGAAAGCGCACAATGTCTTTCTTCACATGTAGAATGCGGGCGAGCACCCGGCGGTCAGCGCGGCCCTGGAAAATGCGCTCCTCCAGCGTTTCGAGGTAGTCACCGATGGCCGCCATCGTGGGGTAATAGTGGTCGAGCACCACATCGGTGAGGGCGTAGGCTAGGTACAGTGGCGGGCGGCGGCGCAGGCTGCTGCGGCCCGTGCGCAGCCGCACGCGCACTGGCTCCAGGCAGTCGTCGTAGTCGTCCTGAAACGTGAGCACGTAGTTGGCGCCGGTGAAAATGGAGAGCTGGTCGTCTTCGATGGTGAGCAGGCGGGTGAACTCGGTCATGCGCGACACCAGGAACAGGCCGTCGTCGGTTTCCTCCACCTTGGCCCGCTGGTAGTCGCTGAGCACGTCCTCCATCTGCAGTGGATGAATGTTGAAGTCCTGCTGCAGCCGCTCTATCAGGGCCAGGTCGTTGTAGCCGCGCACATCGAGCCAGTGCTTTTTATCCGGATGCTGCCCGAAAAAAGCGTACAGCTCGTCGTAGCTGGCGTATTCCTGTTCATGGAAAAAATCCTCGTCGTACGTGGTCAGCAGCAGGCGCGGGGTCATCGCGTCGGGCCGGATGGTGAGCGTGCCGGGGCGCTGGCCGATGCGCTCCTCGCGCAACCGGCGGGCTGTTTCCAGTTCCGCTATAGCGGCCGCCGACATCTCCTGGTCGTCATCGTTGTCATCATCATACTCATGAGCAGGGGGCGTGGTAAGAAGCGGCTTGGCGGGCAGGGGCGCGGTAGGCCGGGCAGTGGGCGGCGGGGTCATAGGGAAGCAGAAGTGCGGAACGGAAACAGTTTACGAGATTTTGCCGGGAAAGTGGGTGCGGCATTGGCCGTTGTCCGGCAGATGCCCGTCGCAAATCGTTGTACTTTCGCCTCCTGATTCCGGTTTTGCCCTTGCCTTCGCCCTCCCTTATTTCTGCTGCGGCCGCCCATTTGCTGCCACTGCCTGCTCTGGCCGGCGCAGGCTACACGTTGCGGCGGCTGCCGGGCCTTGCGCCTGCGCCTGCGCCGGTGCGGCCGCCGTCCTATGTGCCCTGGCTGTACCTGCGGCCCGCTCATCAGGTTCTGCAACACTGGACCGAAGGCGAGGTACTGCATTTCTTTCTGGAAAACGAAACCCATACGGTAGCCCAACTGGCGGTGTATCTGAGCGCCGATGGCCACGCCGCCCGCAGCCCCGGCCGGGCACCGTTTGGGGCCGTCCAAACTGCCCCCGACCTGCCCGAAACAGTGCTGCAAGCCTTTCTGGAAGCCGTGGAAACCAGCCTGCGGGCGCAGGGCGTGCGCCGGCTTACGCTACGCCCCCACGCCTTTGCCTACGAGCCCGCCGCCAGCGCCCGCCTCGCCACCGTGCTCGGCCGGCTGGGCTACCAGATCGGCCCAATCGAAATGAATAGCTACCTGCCCCTAAGTCGCGACTTCGAGGCCGGTCTGCACCCTTCGGAGCGGCGGCGGCTGCGCAAATGCGAACGGCACGGACTACGCTTCGAGCAGGAGCCGCCGCTGCTGCTGCCGCTGGCCTACGAGCTGATTGCCCGCAGCCGCCAGGAAAAAGGCAAGCCGCTGAACATGAGTCTGGAGCAGCTGCAGGCCCTGTTTCGGGCGCTGCCGGGGAAGGTGCTTCTGTTCTCGGTACGTGACGCGGCCGGCGAGTGGGCGGCCGTATCGGTGGTAATTGAGGTGCGCCCCGACGTGCTGTATCACTTTCTGCCCGCCAGCCCGCTGGCCTACAACCACCTCAGCCCCATGGTGCTGCTCAATGCCGGCCTGCACGCCTTTGGCCGGGCCAGCGGCATGCGCCTGCTCGATCTGGGCATTTCGGCCCTGCCCACCGGCGTCGATGAGTCGCTGCTGCGCTTCAAGCGCCACCTCGGGGCCGTGTCGGGCCTCAAGCTGACGTTTAGCAAGGAGCTGGGCTGATGAACGAACCCCGCCGCATACTTATCGGACGCTTTGTGCGTGGGGCGGCGGGCTCGGGGGTGGCCGTGGTAGCCCGCACGGCGGGGGCGCTGGTGCTCAACAAGCTGCTGGCCGTGTATGGTGGGCCAGGCGGCCTCACGCTGCTGGCCCATTTCCAGAACCTGATGGCCCTGTTCACCACGCTGCCCAACGATGGCACGCACGTGGGAGCGGTAAAATATCTGGCGCCGCTGCGGCCCGGCTCGGGCCGTTACCGGGCCTGGCTGGGAGGCGCACTGCTGCTGAACATGCTGGCCGGCGCGCTGGCCCTGCTGGCGCTACTGCTGATGCCCGGTCCGTTGGTGGGCGTGCTGCAGCTGGCAACGGGCCAAATGCTGCTGCTCGGTCTGGGCCTGCTGCTGTTGATTGGCTATGCCCTGACGGTGGCAGTGCTGCTGGCTGCGGGCCGCATCCGCACCTACGTGTGGCTGACGGTGGGGCTGAGCGCCGCCGGGCCGCTGGCCGTGGCGGCCGTGCTGCTGCATGGTGGCCCAGTGCCGCAGGCGCTGCTGGCTTATCTGCTGGCCCAGGGCCTGCTGCTGCTGCCCGCTGTCATAGCGGCTGCCCAAGCGGGGCTGCTGCCCTGGCCCCGCGGCCGCATCAGCCGGGGGGCGTTGCGGGGGTTGGGTAAGTTTTTATTGATGGCCTTGAGCACGCTGCTGTTTACCAAGGCCGTCAGCTTTGTGCTGCGCGAGGTGCTGGTGCAGCAGTTCGGGCTGGCCGCCACCGACTTGTGGCAGGCGGTGGCCAAACTCTCCGACAATTATGGCATGGTGGTGTCGTCGGTGCTGGGCACCGTGTACTACCCGCGGCTGGCGGCGCTGGGCAGCTTGCCCGTTGCGCAGGGGCGCTTTGTGCGGCTGATGCTGCTGGTGCTGGCCCCGGCGCTGGCCGTAGGGTTAGCGCTGTTGTGGCTGCTGCGCGACTGGCTGCTGCCGCTGCTGTTCGAGCCGCGCTTTGCCGCCGCCGGCTACCTGCTCGGCCCCCAACTGCTAGCCGACTGGCTGAAATTTCTGTCCTGGACGCTACTATTTTTGCTCACGGCCCGTGCCCAGGTGGGCCGCTACGTGGCGTTCCAGGCTGTGTCGACGGCCTTCTATACCCTGTTGCTGGTGGTGCTATTGCCCCGTTTAGGGCTGCTGGCCGCCCCCTGGGCCCTAGCCATCGACTATGCCCTGCTGCTACTCTGGAGCCTGTGGTATTTCCGGCGGGAGGTGTTTTCTTAGCGTTTAGTCGATATAGCTTCATGTTTAGGCCGTTCACTATCTGCCAGTAACTAGCCCAATCAGCAGGCCCTATCAACCAAGCACGAACGAAACGGCCTAAGCACGCAGCTCCATCAACTAAGCACGAAACAGATGCCCCTTGTTACCATTATTGCGCTGTGCTACAACCACGCCCGGTTTCTGGAGGCGGCCTTGGATTCCATTCTGGCCCAGACGTACCCGCACCTGGAGGTAGTGCTGGTAGATGATGCCAGCACCGACGGCAGCGCCGACATTCTGCGCCGCTACGCCGCCCAAAACCCTGGCTGGCAACTGCTGCTACTGCCCGAAAACCAGAACAACTGCCGCGCCTTCAACCGCGGCCTGGCGCTGAGTAAGGGCGAGTTCGTCATTGATTTTGCCACCGACGACGTGCTACTGCCCGAGCGCATAACCCAGCAAGTGGCAGCCTTCGAACGGTTTGGCCCGCGCTGCGGTATGGTGTACACCGATGCCGAACTGCTCGACGAATCGGGCCGTTTCGTACGCCACTACTACCGCCGCGACGCCCGCGGCCTGCACCCACGCCCCGCCTCGGGCCTCGTGTTTGCCGATGTGCTGGAACGCTACTTCATCAGTACGCCCACCATGCTCATGCGCCGCGCCACGCTCGATGCGCTGGGCGGCTACGATGAAAGCCTGAGCTACGAAGACTTCGATTTCTGGGTGCGCGCCAGCCGCGACTGGGAGTTTCAGTTCCTGGACATCGTCAGCACCCAGAAACACCTGCATCCGCGCTCCAAATCGGCCAAAAGCTACCGCCGCCACGACCCGCACCTGGCCTCCACCATCGTAGTATGCTGCAAGGCCCTGGTCCTGTGCCGCACGCCCGAAGAGAGGGCCGCGCTGGTCGTGCGCGTACGCTGGGAACTGCGCCAGGCCCTGCGCTACCGTAGCCGCCCAGAAGCCCGCGCACTATACCAGCTGCTGGGCGAATTGGGGGCTATTGGAGTAGTTGATTGGGGCCTGTTTAAGGTGCTGGGGTGACAGTAGCAGTTGGTTATAAAACGTCATTCAGAGCGAAGCGAAGAATCTCGCGTGCTGACGTTGAACGACAACCGCGCATCGACCTCACGCGAGATTCTTCGCATCGCTCTGAATGACGTCCCTTCAATAACCGCTGACCATTAGTCACTTCCTCACCTCGTATAGCTCTACCAGCCCATCCTGCGCTACCAAGCGGCGGTTGGGGTACCAGCTGAGCACCGAATCGGGCGAGTAACGGATGAGTTTGCGGGTGAGTTCATCGTTGGCCATTGTGGCGCGGTTGAGCAGCAGCCAAGCGGGTTGCGTGGGGCTGATGTGGATAGAGTCGCGGGCGAAGTAGCGGCGGAAGCGCAAGTCTTCGGGCACCCGGAAGCCGTAGCTGAAAGCGTAATTATCAAACAGAAAATCATCGACCAGCACCGTTCCCTGTGCCGCCGGGCGGGCCAGCTGTCGTAGCACCCGCACCTGCGCCGCGTGGGCCGAAACAGGCGGCTTGCGCATGAAATATGTTGGTCGCACGGCCAGCGCCAAGGCCAGCACGGCTACTACCACGGCCGCCAAGGCGGGCCGGCCAGGGCGTAGTGCAGCGGGCCAGCGGGGCAGCCAGGAGCTTAACCCCACGGCCAGCAACGCCAGCCCCGGCAACAGATACACTACGGCCACGGCCGTGCGCAGCCAGGCGGTAAGCAGCACCAGCACCAGGCCCACCACCAAGGCCCGCAAACCGGCCTGCCGTACCAGCCGCTGCAGGCCGAAGCCGGCGGCCAGGGCCAGCGGCGGCAGCAGCGGCGTAGTCATGCGCGGCAGCAAGGTGATGGGGTTGTAGCTGCTGAGAGAGGTGCTGCCGAGCCAGTAAAAAGCCAGCGTGCTAGCCGCCAAAGCTAGCCAGAACTGCCGGTCGGGGGCTTCACTGATGGCCTCGCCCGGAGCCAGGGTACCGGCTGGCCGGCCCAGGGCGGCGGCGGCTAGTGTAATCATCAACCCTAGTCCGATACCCACGAAAAAGCCCAGCGGCTGCCACGTAATGCGGCCCAGCAGCGCCGCCCGGTTGCCGGCCAGATAGTTTCCCTCACTCAGAAAACGGTTGGTCTGCTCGATGAGGTGTACCCGGTACAGCGCATCATCGGTAACAACGTAGTAAAACGCTCCGTAGGCGGCCAGCAGTAGCGTGCCCGCGGCCAGGGCCACAACCCAGAACCGGCCGTGTCGCCGGCGTATGGCATCAAGGGCCAGCACACCCACATAAAAAGGCAGGTAATAGGCAATGGTTTCCTTACTGAGCAGGGCCGCAAAGCTGAGCAGCGCAAAGCCCAGTCCCCACCACCCGGCCCGGCGGCCCGGCTCGCGGCCCCGTAGCAGTGCCGCCGCTCCGGCCAGACACCAGAACATGAGGATGTTATCGGGGTAGAGGTAGATGGTTAGGTTGAGTGTGAAGTAGTGCAGGCCCAGCAGTAGCATAGCCGCCGCCGCTACCACAGGCTCGCGCCGGCCGTACAACGCGTAAGTCAGCCCCGCGCAGCCCAGCGTGGCCAGCAGCGGCCAAAGGGTGGCGCTGATGGTATTGACCCCAAACAACGCGAAGAAAACCGCCACCGGCCCGAAAATCAGCCACCGCTCGTGCAGCGGGTCGTGCAGCAGCTCCTGCGGATCGGGCCCTAGCTCCAGGGTGCCGTGCAACAGCTGGTAGGCATGCTGGGCGTAGAAGTAATCATCGATGGCGTACAGCCCTTCGTGAGTCAGTACAAAATAAGCCCCGGTCAAAGCTGTTACGAACAACAGCGTCCAGATTGGCAGGCGGGTAGGCAGTGGGTTCACGCCCGCAAGGTAGCGGGCAAATGATTTATTCGGGTCCTCGTTCCTGCGTCCTGCCTACCTTGCGCCGTATGCGGACCCGGATTCTTCTGCTGCTGCTACCCTTGCTGCTGCTGCTAGCCAGTGGGGTATTGCTGGGCACCTACTTTGAAACCAACGACGACCTGACCATTGTGGGCCTGTTGCGGGGCCAGTCGGTGGCTGCCCCGGTGGCCGACCTGTACCTATACTTCCACGGATACGCAATTTTGTGGAGCCGCCTGTATGCGGCCTTGCCGCTGGTGCCCTGGTATGGCCTCACGCTTTATGCGCTGCTGTACGCCGCCACCGTGCTGGGGGCGGCTGTGCTCTGGCCGCTGCTGCGGCCGCACGGCCGGCCGGCGCTGGTGCTGGCCGCGCTGGTGCTGCTGTGGCTGGTGGCCTGGCTCGAACACGGTTTCTGGTTCAACTACGTGCGCGTACCGGTGCTGCTGGCCGGCACAGGGGTTTTGTTTGCGGCCCAACGCGCCCCGTCCCGCCGGGCGCTGGTCATTGGGCTGCTGGCTTTCGGGCTGAGTTGGATGATTCGGCCCAGCGCGGCTCTGCTGGGAGTGGCGGCGGCGCTACCAGGAGTGTGGTGGCTGGCCGGGCGCCGGGCCGCGCCGCTGTTGCTGGGCCTCGGGGTGCTGGCGGTTGGCGGCGCGCTATGGATCAACTTCACTTGGAGCCCCGCCGCTGCCACGTTTCGACGTCTCGACGTGCTCAAGTCCAACCTTAACGACTTCGACCTGACGGCTCCGCCCGACAGCCCGCTTACCCCGCCCGACAGCCTCGCACTGGCCTCAA
>NZ_JABKAV010000022.1 GCF_013377905.1 Hymenobacter terrestris | reverse complement strand
GGTCGTCGCGCTCCGGTCGGTCTTCGCGGGGCGGGCGCTGGTAGGGCTGGGCCGGGGCCTGGCCGGCGTCGAGGGCCGCCAGGTTGGCCTGGGCGCGGGCAATGCGGGCCTGCTGGTCGGCATCGGGCTTGTCACCGCGCCGGTCGGAGCGGGGGGCGCCGCCGCCGTCGCGGCCGCCCCCCGAGCGGCCTCCGCCGCCGGAACGACCGCCGCCGCCGCTGCCGCCGGAGCGGGCGCCGCGTTCGGGGCGGCCCCCGATTTTGCCGCGTAGGCCGCTGAAGCGTTTGGGGTCGAACTCGGGCGCTTCGCCCAGGCCCAGACCCTCGGTGATGTTTTGCTTCTCGACTTCGCGCTCGATGAGCTGCTCGATTTTGAGCACCCGGTCTTGGTCTTGGTCGGCAATGAAGGTGATGGCCGTGCCCTTGGTGGCGGCCCGGGCCGTGCGCCCGATGCGGTGGACGTAATCCTCGGCAGCGCGCGGGATGTCGTAGTTCACCACGTGGCTCAGCGAGTCGATATCGATGCCCCGGCTGAGCACGTCGGTGGCCACCAGAATCGGGAACTGCTTGTTTTTGAACTCGCGCATAATCTGCTCCCGCTCCTCCTGGGTGCGGTCGGAGCTGATGCCCTGGGCCACGTAGCCCAGCTTGTTAATGGCCCGCACGATGCCGCTGACGGCCGCTTTCTGGCTCGTAAACAGCACCATGCTCTGCACCTCTTGGGTTTTGATAATGTGTTCGAGCAGGTAGATTTTCTGGCGGTCGAAGGCCATGTAGAACTGCTGGTCGATGCCGGCGGCGGGCTTGCTCACGGCCAGCCGGATTTCCTCGGGCTCATTAAGCAGCTGCTTCGAGAAGTCGCGGATTTTGGTGGGCATGGTGGCCGAGAACAGCAGCGTCTGGCGCACCTTGGGCAGCTGGCGCACGATGTTGAGGATGTCATCGGAGAAGCCCATGTCCATCATCTTGTCGGCCTCGTCGAGCACCAGGTATTTCAGGTCCTCGAACTTCACGTAGCCCATCTGCATGTGGGCAATCAGGCGGCCGGGCGTGGCCACGATAATGTCGGCCCCCGAGGTGAGGGCGCGCTTTTGCTGCTCCCAGCCCTCGCTTTTGCCGCCGCCGTAAATGGCAATCGAGCTGGCTTCCACGAAGTAGCCGAAGCCCGTTACCTGCTCATCAATCTGGGTGGCCAGCTCGCGGGTGGGTACCAGCACCAGCGTGGAGGTGGTGCCGTGCTTGGCGTGCGAAATCTTGTCGAGCAGGGGTAGCAGGTAGGCGGCGGTTTTGCCGGTGCCGGTCTGGGCGCAGGCAATCAGGTCTTTGCCGTCGAGGATTTTGGGGATGGCCTGCTCCTGAATCGGGGTGGCCTGCTGGTAGTTCATGGCGTCGATGCCGGCCAGCAAATCGTCGTGGAGGTTGAATTCGTGAAACGTCAAGGTTCAGCTTAACTAAGGGTGAAAAAAAGGCTGACCCGTCATTTTCGGCCAGCAAACCGCATTTGTACTCTGTTAACAAAGATAGGGGATTGAGGGCGGAACCAGTTTGGCCTGTCTGTGGGCAGGGGTAGCATATTATCAGGACCCAAATAAGCGTTACTTGCTCGCTGTAAGCAGCCTTTACCAATCAGCATAGCTTTACCCTTTATCTCCCAACCCAATGAAGCAGTACTTACTTCCCCTGCTACTCACAGTTAGCGGCCTAGCTCAGGCCCAGCAGCCATTTTCCTACACCATTAAAGGCCAGCTCGGCAAGGTGAGCGCACCCGCCAAAGTGTACCTCGTGCGCGGCCTTACAGTGCTGGATTCGACCGCAGTGAAGAATGGAGCGTTCGAGTTGAAAGGCACGACCGGGGAGCTTAGCACGGCCGACCTGATTCTGCGCAAAAGTGGCCGCCTGGGTAGCCTGTATGGGCCGTTGGGTGACCGGACCCGCGTGTTTCTGGAGCCCGGCACTATCGCCGTTACCAGCCCCGATTCGCTGGCCCACGCCACCATGAAGGGCGGACCGAACACAACCGACTACCTGCGCCTGGGGGAAGCGCTAAAGCCTGCTATTGCCAGCATGCAGGCCTTCGGCGCCGAATCGATGAAGGTTCCGGAGTCGCAGCGGCAGAGCCCCGCTTTCAAGGAGCGGATGCAGGCTGCCTTTGCAGGACTTAACAAGCAGTTCGGTGATGCCACGTATGCGTTCATCAAAATGAACCCGAATTCCTGGGTCAGCCTCGATGCCCTGCAGGGAATGCAGATGATGGATTTGCCCCAGTATGCCACCGTGGCCCCACTCTACGAAGCGCTGAGTCCGGAGCTCAGAAACAGCGCCGCGGGCCGCAAATATGGTGAGCTGGTAAAGGGGCTGAAAGCGGTGGCCGTGGGCGCGCTGGCCCCCGACTTCAGCCAGCAAACCCCCGACGGCAAAACGGTGTCGTTGCGCGACTACCGGGGCAAGTATGTGCTGGTCGATTTCTGGGCCTCCTGGTGCGGCCCCTGCCGCCAGGAAAACCCGGCCGTCATCAAAGCCTACAACGAGTACAAAGGCCGCAACTTCGAGGTGCTGGGCGTATCGCTCGACGAGGCGAAGAACCGCGCCAAGTGGGTGAAGGCCATTGCCGACGACCAGCTGCCCTGGGCGCAGGTGTCGGACTTGAAGGGCTGGGAAAACGCGGCCGCCCGGCAGTACCAGGTAACCGGTATTCCGCAGAATTTCCTGATTGACCCCAACGGGAAAATTCTGGCAATTAACCTCAAGGGTGAAGAATTGCGGGCAGCGCTGGCGCAGTATGTCCGGCCGTAGGGGTATACTATCGGACCAGGGCGGATTGGCCCAACTTCGCCCGGCTTTTTGCGTTCTTTAGGCCCGCGCTCCGTGCCACCCCGGCCGGAGCCGTTGCCCTAGTTGATTCCGTATGAAGCACCTTTTCGCGCTACTGGCGGTTGCGGCCCCGGCGCTGCTGCCAGTAGCGGCTCAGGCCCAAACCGCCCCCGATTCGGCCGCCACGGCCGTAACCCAGCCCGGCAATCCGTTTACCGTATATGGCTTTGTGGATGCCTATTATGGCTACGATATCAAGCACGCGGCCGGCAATGAGCGGCCTGGTTTCATCTTCTCGCACAACCGCCAAAACGAGTTTACGGTAAACCAGGGCCTCATTGGCCTGCGCTACGACAACGACCAGGTGCGGGGCGAAGTGGGCCTGCACGCCGGCACCTACCCCTCGGCCAACTACGCGCCCGAAGACCCCATTATCCGCAACATCTACCAAGCCTACGCCGGCTTCCGGCCCTTCCGCAAGGCCTGGATTGATGCCGGTATCTTCAGCTCCCATATGGGCATCGAGTCGGCACTGAGCAAGGATAACTGGACGCTGACCCGCTCGCTGGCCGCCGAAGGCTCGCCCTACTACGAGGCCGGCGTCAAGTTCAGCTACGAGGCCGCACCCACGCTTACGCTCACGGCCCTGGTGCTCAACGGCTGGCAGAACATCCGCGAAACCAACCAGGCTAAGGCCTTGGGTACCCAAATTCAGTGGCAGGCCACCGACAAGCTGCTCATCAACTCCAGCACCTTTTACGGCAACGAGCAGCCCGAGGGCCTGGTGCGCCGCCGCCGCTACTTCCACGATTTTTATGCCCGCTACGCCGCCTCCGACCGCCTGAGCCTGGCGCTGGTATTCGACGTGGGCAAGCAGGAGCGGCCCGAAGCCGGCGCCAAAGCCGATACCTGGTACACCGGCACGGCCCTGGCCCGTGTGCAACTCTCGGAGAAGTGGCGCCTCGGCGGCCGGGCCGAGTATTTTTCGGCCGACCACGGCGTAGCCATCCTCAACGCTACGCCCCAGCTCACCGACCCCGATTTCAAGGTGCTGGCTGGCTCGCTCAACCTCGACTACCTGCCCACCAAGCACGTGGCCGTGCGCCTCGAAGGCCGCCAGTTCAGTTCGGGCCGCGACTTTCTGACTGACCGCAACGGCCGCCCCTCCAAACACTACGGCAACCTCACCAGCAGCATCTCGCTCTCGTTTTAAGAGGGCGTACTAATTGCAGCGCGAAACAGGTTTTCGCGCCACAACTATTTACATCGCCAAAATCTCCAGCTGCCAGCTCAGTTCTTCTGCGCGCACCGGGAAAGGCTGGCCGTGACGAATGGTCTGGTACACGGCCTCGAACAAGCCGATGTAGTTGCCGGCTGGGGCTGCCAGCCGCTCGGTACTGAACTGGCCCGGCTCGGTGGCCAGTGTGAGTACCCCTTCGGCCCCGGCGGGCTCGTGGCCGTAGCTGGCGGCGGTGGGGGAGAGGCCCGCTATCAATTGGCTTTCCTGCACATCGGCGCGGTTTTTCTGGAAGCTGCCCAGCGTGCCGTGCAGCACATAGGCCGGGCCGGGGGCGGCCGTTAGCAGCGAGCCGGCCACGAATACGTGCAGGCCCGCGGGGTAGTGTAGGTGGGCGTGGAAGTAATCGTCGACCCGCGACCCGGGGCGGTGGCTGGCGCGACTGAAATGATGGCGCAGCGGCCGGCCGAACAGGCTCAGGGCTTGGTCGAGCACGTGGGGGCCGAGGTCGAAGCTGAGGCCGCTGCCAGCCGCGGCGGGGTCCTCTTTGAACTGCTTGGGGTTGAGGGCCAGCTTGTACCTGTCGAAGCGGAAATGTACCTCTGTGAGACGGCCCAGCCGGCCGCTTTCCACTACCTGGCGCACCAGTTGGAAGTCGGAATCCCAGCGGCGGTTCTGGTAAGCCAACAGGTGTCGCTGTTGCTGCCCGGCCAGGGCCAGCAGCTCCTCCAACTCGGCCACGGTGGTAGCTACGGGCTTTTCGATGAGCACGTGCTTGCCGGCCCGCAACGCCTGTCGGGCCAGCGCAAAATGCATGTCGTTGGGCGTATTCACCACCACTAGTTCCAACGCATCGTCGGCCAGCAAACCAGCCACCGTATTGTAGCTGCTGATGTCGGGGTATGTGTTGGCGGCCATTTGGCGGCTGCGTTCCACCACGGCCCGCAATGCGAAATGCGGGCTAGCATGCAGAAAGGGCGCGTGGAAGACACGGCCCGACATACCATAGGCCAGTAGGCCGGTTTGGATGGGGTTGGACATGGCGTTGGCTGAAGCTCGTTGTTCGCAAAAGAACGTCATTCAGCGCGAAGCGAAGAACCTCGCGTGTTGTCGTGGAGACTCTTTGCAACATCAGCACGTGAGATTCTTCGCTTCGCGTTGAATGACGTTCTTTACCGGCAACCAGCAACTAAGCTATGCTCGACCGATTCTCTGCTCAGGCCAAACTGTACGCCCACTACCGCATCAGCTACCCGCCGGAACTGTACGCGTGGCTGCTGCCGCGGGTACCGGGCCGCGCCCGCGCCTGGGACTGCGCCACCGGCAACGGGCAGGTAGCGGCCGCGCTGGCCGGGCATTTTGGGCGGGTGGCGGCCACCGATATCAGCGCGGCCCAGCTGGCCGAGGCCCCGGCGCTGCCCAACGTGGACTATCAAATCAGTCCGGCCGAAAGCACACCTTTTTCGGATGCGAGCTTTGATTTGATAACCGTGGCCCAGGCCGTGCATTGGCTGGAACCCGAGGCCTTTATCGAGGAAGCCCGGCGGGTGCTGCGGCCCGGCGGCGTGCTGGCCGAATGGGGCTACGATCTGCCCACTATCAGCACTGAGCTTGACCCGCTGCTGCGCAAGTTTAATGATGATACGATGGGGCCATACTGGGACGCCCACCGCCACCACATCCATGAGCGGTACGCCCGCTTGCTGTTTCCGTTTGCGCAGGTTGAAACCTTGGAGCTGGCTTATGAGCGGCAGTTGTCGGCCGAGTGGTTCTTGAACTACCTACGCACCTGGAGCAGCGTGGTGAAATACCAGCAGCAGCACGGCCACAACCCGGTAGATGCGCTGGCTCCGGAGCTGACGCGCCTGTGGGGCCCAGTCGAGCAGACGATTACGTTTCCGATATTCGGGCGTTTGGGAGTAAGGGAATAAAAGGGGGTATCGGCCGTTAGCACCCTGGATTCCCTTTACAATACCACATGAATTTTGCTGTTTACCGCCGGGCGGTAGGCCTGTTTTACCAGCGGCTGTTGCCGCTCACCAGCCTGGGCTCGGGGCTGATTCTGGGCTCGGCCGTGCTGTTTGGCAACTGGCCACTGCCGCTGAACGCAAGCGTCGTGCTGATGAAGCTGAGCACTTTTCCGCTGATCTGGTACGTAGGGCAGCGCACGTGGCCCGATCAGCACTGGTTCTACCGCAACCTGCACCTGGCCCAATGGCAGTTGTGGGCACCGCTGGTGGTGTTCGACACGGTAGGCTTCGCCATGCTGGTCGGGCTCATACACCAACTAGCCGCCTGATGCCTGCCTGTGCTACTTCTGTGCCCGCACCCGGTGCGCCGCACGTACTCGAAGCCGACGGTATCCAACTCAAGCTTGGCAACCGGGTGCTGCTATCGGATGTGTACCTGCGGGTGCAAACCGGGCAGGTAGTGGGCCTGCTGGGTCGCAACGGCTGCGGCAAATCCACGCTGCTCCAAACCGTATTCGGGGCCCGGCCGGTGGCCGATGCCTCGGTACGCGTGAACGGGCGGCGGGTGGTGCCGGCCTACCGCCAACTGGGCCTGCTCAACTACCTGCCCCAGGTGCCGCTGCTGCCGTCCCAGCTCACGGTGGCCGCTGCTGCCAGGCTGCTCGAAGTCGATGCCGCTGCGGCGCTACGCAACTTCCCGGAACTGTTGGCTCAAAAAAACCAGCGGGCCGGCGAGCTGTCGGGCGGCACCGCGCGGCTTGTGGAAGTGCTGTTGCTGCTGCACGCCAACACCCAATTCACGCTGCTCGATGAGCCCTTCACCGGCGTAATGCCCGTGCACCTCGAAACCCTGGCCGAGGTGATGAGCCACCTGAAGACGCGCAAAGGACTGCTGCTCACCGACCACCGCTACGAGGAAGTGCTGGCCCTCTGCGACGTGGTGTACCTGCTGCACGACGGTCGCCTGGAACTGCTGGCCAACCCCCGCGAGGGCCTACGCAACCGGGGGTATATTAGCGGTTAGAGAGGGATGGAAGAAAGGGGAAAAGCACGTCATTCTAAGCGTGGTCGAAGAATATCTACTGCTTCGTTGCCGCCGCTATGATTACCATTGCAGTAGAGATTCTTCGGTTTCGCCTCCGGCTACACTCAGAATGACGTTCGCTCCCAAATCCCTAATCCCTGAAAAGTGACGGATCTTCCGCTACATGGCCTGCGCGTGCTGGAGCTGGCCTCGGTGCTGGCCGGACCCCAGGTGGGCCAATTTCTGGCTGAGTTGGGGGCCGAAGTGCTCAAGATTGAAGCCCCGACCGGCGACATAACCCGCACCTGGCGCACGGCCGCCGAAGCGCCCGATGCCCCGGTTACGGCTTATTTCAGCGCCGCTAACTGGGGCAAAACCAGCCGGGTGCTCGACTTGGCCTGCGCCACTGGTCAGGCCGAGCTGCACGCGCTGGTTGCCGGGGCCGACATCGTGCTGACATCCTACAAGCCCGGCGACGCTGAGAAGCTAGGAGCCGATTATGCCACGCTTTCGGCCCTGAACCCGCGGCTGCTTTACGGCTCTATTACCGGCTACGGGCCCGATAGCGCCCGCGCCGGCTACGATGCCGTGCTGCAGGCCGAAACCGGGTTTATGCACCTGAATGCTGCCGGCCCGGGCCAGCCACCCCAGAAAATGCCGGTGGCCCTCATCGACCTGCTCACGGCCCATCAGCTTAAGGAAGCCCTGCTGCTGGCCCTGTACCAGCGCGAGCGAACCGGCCGCGGGGCGTTGCTCGAAGTGTCGCTGCACGACAGCGCCCTAGCTTCGCTGGCCAATCAGGCCGCCACCTGGCTGGTAACGGGCCAAGAGCCGCAGCCGCTGGGCTCGGGCCATCCCAGCATCGTGCCCTATGGCACTGTGTATACGGCCGCCGATGGCACTCAACTGCTGCTGGCCGTGGGCTCCGACGGGCAGTTCCGCCAGCTTTGCGCCGTGCTGGCCCGGCCGGCCTGGGCCACCGATGCGCGCTTCAGCACCAACCCCGCCCGTGTAGTTCACCGCCACGAGCTGGAGGAGCTGTTGCGCCAGCGCATTGCGGAGGTAAGTGGCGCGGAGTTGCTGAAAGAGCTGGAAAAGCGAACTGTACCGGCCGGGGCCGTGCGCGCGGTAGGCGAGGCGCTGAGTCAACCCACGGCCCGCGCCATGCTGCTGCCGATCACGGCTGCTTTTCCGCACCCGGGCCTGCGCACGGTGGCTTTCCGCAGCAGCACCTGGCCCGTAGCGGCTGCGCTGGCGGGGCCACCGGTGCTAGGCGGCAAGTAAATGCCATTGGCGCACGTTCTGGCATGATCATAGAGCCGGAGAAAAAGCCTGCATCACGCCAATAGCCTGATTCGGACGGGTAGCTTACCGAACATTGCTTCGTGGGTTGATTGGTAGTTCGGCTGCACCACGAATCATGGATTTTGCGTAAGTAGGACATTCCCACTTGATTTTCATCCGCGCTTTCAGTCGCGCCTCAACTTTTATCTGCTGCATGGACGACGAAATTTCCCGCCCCACCAAGCTCACCCGCTCCCCGGGTCCACCGCCTACCAGCGCCCGCCTGCCCATTCGCACAACGGCCGATGCCAGCCTGACCAGTGCGCCCAACACCGACGGGGCCGAGGCCCCGGTCCCCGGCGACCCGGCTGCCGCCCCCGCCGACCGCCTCAATCAGATTTTTGAGGGGCTGCGGCAAAAATCCTCGGCTAAGCAGGCAATCTACCGCCAGACACAATCAACCTTCGAACTGCTACGGCAGGCGTCGCAGCAGTTGGTCGAAGAGCTCAGCAGCAAGGTAGCGGCCGTCGATGCGTCGGTGATGATTGAGTACCGGCCTGTTAATGAGATGGAGTTTCACATCCGCTTCAGCGGCGATTTGCTGGTGTTTGTGCTGCACTCCAACATCGTTACTTTTCCCGACGATTACGGCCCCATGCCCACCAAATACGTGGAGGAGGACTTCCGGCGACGGTTTTTTGGCCATATTATGGCCTATAACTTTATGGCCGACAGCATTAAATACCAGCGTCTCAACGACCCCGGCTATCTGGTGGGTCGCCTGCTCATCAACATCGACCAGCACTATTACCTCGAGGGTGTGCAGCAGCTCGAACTACCCAACAACGACATGTCGGATAACGCTGTGACGGAAGACGCGCTACGCCTGTTTGTGGAAAGCGCCATGATTGCAGCCGTCAACAACGACCTGATTGCCCCACCCATGACGGACATCCAGAAAATCACCGTCAAGCAGAAGCTCGAAAACCAGCAGGTCAGCCGTGGCAGCAAGGTCGGGTTCAGCTTCGGTAGCCAGCAGAAAATCCAGAATATCGACGGCCTGCCGTATTAAAACGGCTCCTGCATTTCCTGAGAAACGGAAAGGACCTGCCCGGTGGCCACTCACTTAATTGAGCGGCTTCCGGGCAGGTCCTTTGTTGCTGTCAGGGTGTGGCAGATGGGCTGCTACCGTTGGGAGTAGCCGGCTTTCTCGCGCACTTTATTGAGCACTCCCGAGCCATAAGCCTGGGCTTTGCGGGCGCCTTCAGCCAGCTTTTTATCCACTTCGGGCAGGTTCTGGCTGTAGAAGGTAAACTGCTCGCGCTCCTGAGCGAAGCGGGTGCGGATGAGCTCGAACAGCGCCTGCTTGGCATGGCCGTAGCCGTAGCCGCCATTGAGGTAGTTCTGGCGCATTTCGGCCACCTGGGATTCATCGGCCAGCAGCGAGAACAGCTTAAAAGTGGTGTCGGTATCGGGGTTTTTGGGCGCTTCGAGCGGGGTGCTGTCCGAAACGATGGTTTTGATGGTTTTGAGCAGCGTTTTATCGTCCACGAAAATGTCGATGGTGTTGCCGTAGCTCTTGCTCATCTTCTGGCCATCGACGCCGGGCACCAGCATCACCTGCTCATCTACGCGCGGCCGGGGCAGCACGAAGGTTTCGCCGTAACGGCTATTGAAGGCCTGGGCAATGTCGCGGGCAATTTCGAGGTGCTGCACCTGATCTTTACCCACGGGCACGATGTCGGCGTCGTAGAGCAGGATGTCGGCGGCCATGAGCACGGGGTAAGTGAAAAGGCCCGCATTCACGTCGCTCAGCCGGTCGCTCTTGTCCTTGAAGCTATGCGCGTTGGCCAGCATCGGGTAGGGCGTGAAGCAGCTCAGGTACCAGGTCAGCTCCGTTACCTGCGGCACATCCGACTGCCGGTAGAACAGGTTTTTATTGGTGTCGAAACCACAGGCCAGCCAAGCGGCGGCCACGGCATAGGTGTTTTCGCGCAGCAGCTCTGGGTTACGCACCGTCGTGAGCGAGTGCAGATCGGCAATGAAATACAGCGAGTCGTTGGCCGGGTTCTGCGACAACTCGATGGCGGGCAAAATGGCGCCGAGCAGGTTGCCTAAATGAGGACGGCCGGTGCTCTGGATGCCGGTGAGGATGCGGGACATAGTTGGGGGTTACTGCGCGGAGTTGTATGCCTGAATGATAGCCCGGATGTTTTCAACGGTGTATTTTTCCTTATTCAAACGAGCTATTAAATCAGGCCGGTCTTTTAGGCAGGAAGCAATAATGGGTTTCGCCTTCTTCTGGATGATTGGAATGCACTGCAACGGTTCCCCACGGCGGCGAATAAGCGCCGCCTCAGCATATACGACACCCTGCATAGGCATTTTCATATTTGAAGTTGGAAAGGAATAACGCAGCAACTCCACTCGGCCAGTATCTACCACCTCGGCAAAATCATGCTTGATTCGCACTTTTGGCATCATTGGCACGCCGTTATCAAGCACGAAATCCGCTACGGGCACGAAATGCTTTTCTCCCACTTGGAAATATTCAACTGCTTCGGGCGGGAAAGTCAACTTCTTTTTACCATCTTTTACAATCAACTCGGCCCCCGAACCCGAGGTGTATCTGAGCTGACCTTGGTTTGTAGTGCCGTTCTGTAATTTGTAGGTGCCCGCCGTGAAATCGCGCTGTGCGAAGCAGAATTCAGGAAGTAAAAAGATGAAGAACAGCAAGTAAAAGATGCGCATACTAGGAACGTTAAAAAGGTGAAAGAAATAAGTGAAGTATGTCGTGTTTACACGCTAACATCGGCCTCCGCCTGCTCCTGTAGCACCTCCGTTTCCTCGCGACCTAGATATCGGTCGATGAGGTAGTGGGCAAGGTAGAGCAGGGGCGTGAGCAGTACGGCCGCCGCAAATTTATACCAGTAATTGGTGTTGGCCACTTCCAGCACTTGGTTCAGCGTCCAGTTGCCGAACACGTAGAAGGCCACGAACAGCACGACCACCGAATCGACGAGCTGCGAAACGAGCGTGGAGCCGGTGGCCCGCAGCCAGACGTAGCGCCCGCCCGCCACGCGCCGGAACCATTGGAAGATGCTGGCATCGAGCACCTGCCCGATAACAAAGGCCACGAGCGAGCCGATAATGATGCCCAGGCCCTGCCGGAAAATGCTTTGGTAGGCGAAGTCGATGTTGAACGGCCGCCCCTGCGAATCGGTGCGGTTTACATCGAGCCAGAACTGGGCCGGCGGCAGCTCGGTAGTTGCCAAAATCACGAGGAAGGCGTACAGTATCAGCCCCACCGTGAGGAAGCTCACGCGCAGCACGCCTTCGCGCCCGAAGTACTCGTTGATGATGTCGGTGGTGATGAATACCACGGGCCAGATGATGACGCCCGCCGTGAGGTTGCCGGGCAGCCCTATCAGCTTGTCCACCGAAAAAATCTTCACCCCGATAATTTCGGCCAGCAGCGCATTCACGATAAAAATACCGCTGAGCACGAGGTAGAGCTGTTGTTTTTTGTGCGCGAAAGTCTTAGCGGGCATGGGGGTGCAGGAGGGAACGAAGAAGATGGAAAGCAAAGCAGCCCGTCATGCTGAGCGCAGCCGAAGCATCTCTACCGCTTCGTTGTAATGGTAACCCAGCAAAGCTGTACAGATGCTTTAGCTGCGCTCAGCATGACGGGCTTTTTCTGATTGCGACGGCTTTCTCCCCTTACTCGGCCACCGAAAACGTGCTGCCTTCCACGGCCAGGCTGGTCCAGGGGAACTGGGTGCGGGCCTCGGCCAGCAGCGGCTCCAAGTCGCGGTAGCGGCTGCTGAAGTGGCCGATAAGCAGGCGCTGCACTTCGGCGCGGCGAGCCAGCAAACCTGCCTGGCGGGCGGTGCTGTGGTGGGTAGTGGCGGCCCGCTCGCGCATATCGTCCAGAAATGTGGCTTCGTGATAAAGCAGATCTACACCGTGCACCAACTCCGACAGTGTTTCGGTGTAGAGCGTATCGGAGCAGAAGGCGTAGCTGCGGGCGCGTTTGGGCTCGGTGGTAACGGCCGCGTTCAGGGCCAGCACCTGGCCGGATTCGTCGCGCACATCTTCGCCCAGCGTGAGGGCCGTGAGTTGGGCGGGCGTAAGGCCGGCGGGCAGCTGCCCGGCCAGCAGCCGGCGGCGCTTGGGCTTTTCGCGGAATAGGTAGCCACAGCACGGAATGCGGTGGCGCATGGGCAGCGAATGCACCGTCAGGTTCTTATCCTCGAAAATAAGCCGGTGCTCGGTGGTATCGACGGCCGTGAATTCGAGCGTAAAGTTGAGGTGAGTGTGCGAGTGCCGGAACTGGGTGGTCAGGATTTCGTCGAGGCCGGCCGGACCGAAAAGATGCAGCGGCTCGGTCCGGCCGGTCAGGTTCATAGTGCCCAGCAGCCCGAACAGCCCAAAAAAATGGTCGCCGTGCAGGTGGCTGATGAAGATGTTCTGTAGCCGCTGGGGCCGCAGCTTGTACTCCAGCAGCCGCCGCTGGGTGCCCTCGCCGCAGTCGATGAGGTAGGGCATGCCGTTCACGTTCAGCACCTGAGCCGTGTGGTGGCGGTCGAGAAACGGGGTGGCCGAGGCGCTGCCGAGGATTTTCAGCTCAAACTCCATAGGGTGAATACGGCTACAAGCCATAAGCTGCAAGCTGCAAGCTTTGGTTCTGAGAACGAGTCGGCAGAACGAAGGCTTGCAGCTTGCAGCTTATAGCTTATAGCCAAAAAATTACTCCTTGCTGGTGAGGTCGCGCTCGATGGCGTGCAGGAAGATGCGGTCGATACCTTCCTCTACGGTGGGCAGAATATGCAGCACCGATTCGAGCTTGCTGATGGTGATGAGCTTCATCACGTGGTCCTGCAGGCCGGTCATCACCAGCAGGCCACCGGTCGAGTTGCACAGGCGGTTGGCAATCAGAATGGAGCTCAGGCCCGACGAATCGGTGTATTTTACGTTGCTCAGATCCAGAATCAGGTTGTTGATGCCCTCCGCATTCAGCTTTACGAATTCCGATTTCAGATCGGGCGCAACTGTAGTGTCGAGCTTTTTCTCATCAATGGTGATGATAGTGTAGGTTTCTTTTTTATCGATGGAGTACTTCATACCGCAGGTCGGTTCGGTTATTGGGGAGTAATTGCGAAGGTAGCAAAAAAAGCCGTTGGGCGTAAATCCGGAATGGATGCCGAAAAAGCTGACTACCGGGGTTAGCGCCGGGCTTTCCCCGCCACCCCGAAAGTCAACGTGCTCCACGTACTCTGCCAGTCGGCCCCGGTAGCAGCCGGCGCGCTTTCCATGCGCACAGTGCTGACGAGGTACTGGCCAGGGCCGGACAAATGTAACAACACCCGACCATTTTGGTTGCTGCGAAGTTTTTGCAGCAGCGCCCGGGGCTGGGCACCGCGCCGCCACAACAGCACTAGTTGGCCCGCCACCGGCTGACCGGCCCGCAGCACGCGCACCGTAAGCGGGGCGTCGGGGCCCAGCGTGTAGGGGTTTTGCTCGGGCACTAGCTCCAGCGGCAGGCCTACGGGCCGGGCCCAGGCACGGGCGGTATCGGTGGGAGAGAGGGTGCCGGCCTGCACCAGCGTTTTGGCGCAGCGCCGGTAAGCTTCGCGGCCGGGCTGGCTGGTTTGGCCCCGCTGTTCGCGTAGGGCCAGCACGTTGTCGAGGCCTTCTTCATGCAGGTAAGCCGAAAATTTTTCAGCCTCCAGCGTAATAAGGGCATTGTTGGTGGCCAGGGCCACAAGGTGGGTGCCGGGCTGGCGTAACGTTACGGTGCTTTGGATGGTATCGGCGGCCGTGGCGGCGGCCAGCAAATCGGTGGAAGCCACGCCGGGCGAGTAGTGACGGAACAAAATCAGCCGGGCGCTGCGGCCGGTCCAGGCCTCACCCAGAAAATCTTCGCCCGAAAACCGCCGCAGGTGTACGCTCGTGCCCGGTGCCACTACAAAACGTACCGGCTCCACCCAGAATTCGTGGGCCAGACCTGCCGTGGCGGCCGTCAGCAGCAGCAGAACCGGAAGGGCGCGTTTCATGGGGTAAGGTAAGTAGGAGCGGGAATGTCTGCATCGGTAGCAAGGCTTCTGGGCCTACAAATGCTTGCGCCGCGCCTCAATAAAAGCAACAAGTTGCCGCTGCTTGTTAATTAAAATGACCCCTATTACTGCTTTTACAATCGTGAGTAATAAATAGTCCGAAATATCAGAATTCCTTTCGCCAATATTTCGCTCCTGTGCATACATGAATAACAAGCGACATAAGTTTGGGATTTCGGTAGATAATATTAAACCACCTATAACGACAATAGCAATACTTAATACCGTAGAGCGGTGTATTGCCAAGGGTAGTACGTTCGGGATTCCTTCAGTAAGACGCAACTTATCTACCAACCATTCGGCTCGATAGATAAAGAAATATAATAGAACGATATATATTCCTATACCTACCACTACTGACATTAAAGCCATTAGCCTCAGTGAAGGATCGTCAGTTAAACCAAATGAACTAAGCAAAGGCATAACCCCTGCTGAGCTTATTACTAAATCCTTGAAGAAGAACAGTCCAATAATCCTCAGGATGATAATGAATAGGTCACGAGTAGTCATGGGAGGTAACGCTGAAATAAAAGATTCGCAAAAAAAGGATAATTATTTGGTGAGATTATACTGCCACGCTATAAATGAAATATACTGAATGAGTGTCATATACTTTTCAGGCCAATCCGCAGGCTAAGGGCCACGGCAGATTAGCCTGAAAAGCACCAAAATTAGATACTCTAATTCCCTACTCGTTATGTGAACCCACCGCGCTCCAGGGCCAGTTGGTAGGCGTGGTCGTAGTACACGCGCAGATTTTTCCAGTCGAACATTTCGGCCGAGCTTTCCACGTTATTGCGCTGCATGATTCGCTCGCGGCGGTTGAGCTGCACAAATTCCCAGAGCATATCGGTGAGCTCCTCAGCGGCCTCGTCGAAGCTTTTTTCCTGGCGATGCACTACAAAAATGCCCTGCTCGATGTGGGCCGGCACGTTCTGCAGCACGTAGTCACCGAAGCCCGATAGGTCGGAGGTAATGGCCGGCACGCCGCGGGCCACGCACTCCAGGGGCGTGTAGCCCCAGGGCTCGTAGTAGCTCGGGAAAACGCCTAGGTGGCAGCCGCGCACAAACTGGCCGTACTCCATGCCGAACAGCGGCGAGGTAGGCGACACAAAATCGGGGTGGTACACGATTTTTACCCGGTCGTGCTGGTTGTTTACCAGGTCGGCGCGGCGCAAGAAGTCGAGGATGTCGTCGTTCTGGTCGTCGACGAGGTTGTGGGTGATGACGGGGGGCAGGGCGCTGGTTTTCCAGCTTTGCAGGGTGCGGCGGTAGCGCAGGCGCCAGTAGTCGTCCACCATAGTGCTCAGGTCGGGCAGGCGGTTGTCGTCGGAGGCGGCGGCGGCGTAGAACAGCCGCTCGCCCACCTGCCGCTCAATGGCCTCGCAGGTTTCGCGCACTTCCTCCAGCACGGCCCGGCTCTGCAGCACCTGCGGATTGATGCTGGTAAAGGGCCGCTTGGTGATGAAGAACATCACTACGTTGCCCTCCAGCCCACTTTGCTGCAGGCGGTAGTTGAGCCGGGCCAGCGCCTCCAGCGTCAGGTCGAAGCCCTTGTTGTGGTATTCGTAGCGCCCGCTCGTAAACAGGTACAGCGTCTTGTCGAGGTCGAAGGAATAGCTCTGGAAGAAGTGGGCCATCACAAACTCGTGAATCTTGGCCTTGTACTGCTGATGCAGGTTCTGGAACTCGTGGAGGGCCACAAACCGCTCGATGTTGAGGCCGTTGGGCAGCACGGCGTCCGGAATCCGGTCGAGCAGGTAAATGCACTCGCGCACCGTCAGCTCGCTCACCGTCGTGAACACGTGCGCCCCGTGGGCAGCGGCGCGCTCCATCGTCACGGCCGCCTCGATGTTGAAGCGCCGGGCCTCCGCCAGCCAGTCCACCTGCATAAGGTGGTCGTAGAAGTTGGGGTCGTTCATGGCCAGGTAGCGACCCAGCAGCGTGGCGTGGGTGGTGAATACCAGATGCACCGGCACCTGCTCGCGGCGCAACGCTGGAATGGCCACCCCCGTCATCCACTCGTGAAAATGGGCAATCAGCCGCTGGGGTGGTGCGGTTTCGGCGGCCAGCAGCTGCAGAAACACCTTCGCCAGCTCCCCGAAAGCCGCTACCTGATGCAGCAGGTCGTCGGCGGCGGGCATGGGCAGGCCGTGGTGCTCCCAGAGGTCGGCCTTAATAGCATCAAGCCGCGGGTACGCCTGAAACGGGTCGATGAGCACCACGCGGGGGCGGCCCGTTACAAGCCAGGTGCCCAGCTGCACGCTGTAGCCCAGCGCCCGCATGGCCGCCACGGCCCGGCCAAACGGGTCGTCGGAAGAAGTCAGCTGCTCGTCGTCGGGCTCAAACTCGCCCTGGGCCTGCTGCGGAAAGTAGGGACCCAGCAGGCAGTATTGCCCGCCCCATACCTGCCGGGTGGCGGGCACTTTGCTGCGGATAACGGTGTAAATACCGCCCACCTGGTTGCAGACCTCCCAGGCCACCTCCACCAGTAGAGTATCGGCAACAGTGGCAGCAACAGAGGCAGGGGCGGGGACAAACGAGGAAGTGGGCATTGGCGGCAGAGGGTGGGTTTGGAGCTACAAGCTACAAGTCGGGAGCTAAAAACTCCTGCCAGAACAGCGCAGAGGCGCAATATTTTGCGTCTCGTCGATGCTGACGTTGACCATTTCGCATTACTGTTCAATGCAGAGACGCAAAATATTGCGCCTCTACATCATTCCGGCTAACTCGAATAGCGCCAAACTATTCTGGCTCCTGCGACAGTACCAGAACTGAGTACGGGGCCAGGCCGAAGGTGCCGTGGAAGGGCTGGTCGTCGTAGATGCCGGCTTCGGCCTCACAGTCCACGCTTTCGAAATTGCCGAACTCGTGGTCGTAGCCTTCCCAATCGGAGTTGAAGCGCACGTGCCAGCGGCCCGAGCGGGGCAAACCAATGCGGTAGCTGTCGTGGCTCTGGTCGGCGAAGTTGCATAGGATTACCGTGGTGTCGCCCGGCCCGCCCTGGTCGCGGCGGATGAAGGCCAGCACCTTCTGCTCGTCGTTGAGGTGGTGCACTTCGACATGCTGGCCCACCAAGCCGCGGGTGTGGCCCGCGAAGTTGCGGCGCAGGGCAATGAGGTCCTTATATAAATGCACCAGTCCGGCGTGCTCCTCAGCGCGGGCCCAGTCGAGAGGTTGGTCGTCGGAAAAGGAACCGTCGGTCAGCATGGTCTGGCCCTGAAAAATCATGGGGATGCCGGGCACCGTGAGCATCAGGGCCGCCCCCAGGGTCGAGCGTTTTTTAGGATACCAGGAGGCCGCCGCGCCGGGCATTATTTCCTCGGGCACCCGGGCCTTGCCGTTGGCCACTTCGTCGTGACTTTCGGTATACACCACTCGTTGGAACGACTCGCCGTTGTAGCGGTGCAGCACGGCCTCGGCCACGGCGGCCATGTTCCGGTTAGCGTCGTCGGGTGCAGTCAGCGCGTCGCGGATGGGGTAAACGAAGCGCGCATCCCACTGGCTCGAAAAGCCCTGGCCACCCTCTTCGGGGGCGCGGGTGATGTAGTCGTCGCCCAACAAATCCTCGGCAATCATGATTTTCCAAGGCATGCGGGCGCGCACCTCCTCGTTTATCCAGCGCATCAGGCTCCAGCCGTCGGGCAGGTCGTGGGTGGGGTCGGTGGTGCCGGTTACGTTGCGGATGTGGGCAATGGCGTCGCAACGCAACCCGTCTAGGTGGTAGTCTTCGAGCCACATGAGCACGTTGTCGCAGATGTAGCGGCGCACGGCTTCGCGGCCGTAATCGGGGCGATTGTGGCCCCAGGGCGTTTCGGCGCGCCAGTCGTTGTAGAAGTAGATGCCGCCGCCGTCGTTTTCCTGCCAGCCATCAAACTGCCATAAGTCCAGGTCGCCGGGTCCGAAGTGGTTGTACACCACGTCCAGAATCACGGCAATACCGCGGCGGTGGGCCTGCTTGATGAACTCCTGAAAGCCCGTCGGCCCGCCGTAGTCGCCATCAATAGCGAAGGGGTGAGCAGGATTGTAGCCCCAGCTCAGCTTGCCCGGAAAGGCCGCCGCGGGCATAATTTCCACGGCGTTGATACCCAGGTCGCGCAGGTGGTCAAGCTTTTCGATGGCGTCGTAGAAGGTGCCGGGCCGTGCGGGGTCGGGGGCGTAGAACGTGCCGATGTGCAGCTCGTAAATCACCAGCTCGTTCCAGGCCGGCATCTGAAACGCATCATCTTCCCAGTCGAAATTGGGGTCGACCACCACTGAGTTGCCGGCCGAATGGGTTACCTGACGGGCGTAGGGGTCGTTTTTGGTTTGCTCGCCGTGGGGCGTTAGCAGGTGGAACTTGTACTCGGTGCCGGGGCCAAGGTCAGCAAAGTCGGCGGCCCAGTAGCCTTCATCTTCGGAGGTGAGTGGGTGGGTATTAGCGTTCCAGTCGTTGAACGGGCCCACCAGGGATACGGCGGTAGCAGCCGGCGCCCACACCCGAAACGTGGTGCCGCCGGCGCGGGGCCGGGCACCCATACCACCTTTCACAATGGGAGCAGAAAGGGCAGTAGAGGTGGGGATGGCCGGAGTGGAAACAGGGGTGGTGGTAGCGGGTACTGGCATAAAAAACATCGGAAAAGCCGCCACCGGAAAGCGGGGCGGCAGGAGCTTCTTTACTGTGCTGGTTGGGGGAAAGTTGCTGGCCGGCCCGGCTGGGCGCGTAGCTTTGCCGGAAACCCGTGTGCCCCGGCACTGGTTATAAGGGCCCTCTATATCTTCAATTCTAACTCCTGACGCTGTGCCCCGACCCAAACCCGTGGTGTTTGGCCTCTATGGCTGGACTCCCGAATACGGCTACTCCTACATTCACCCCGCCAACCGCCGCTCCTTCGAGTGGCTGGAGCCGCTGGGCAAAGTGTTCGAGAAAATCGACGAAACCGACGCCTGGATCATCATCCGCTACGATGAGCAGCAGTTCTACGTCAGCGCCGAGCTGTTCAAAGAACTTTACCGCAAACCGCCGTTCAGCTTCGGCGACCAGGTGAAAACCAGCGCCCCACCCGCCCACCAGGGCCTCATTTCCGACGTTTATTTTGACGAGCGCGCCGACGCGTTTCAGTTTCAGGTAGTCGAGAAAAAGCGCAAAATCCAACGCGTGTTTGAGGCAGCGGAACTGATGGGGGAGTAGCGGTGAGTTCAAGACCTGTCATGTTGAGCGAAGGCAGAGCCGAAGTCGAAGCATCTCTACCGCAATGCTAATTCTGTCGTTGAGTTTGCAGCACAACGAAGCGGTAGAGATGCTTCGACTACGCTCTGCTGCGCTCAGCATGACGTTCTTTTTACTGGCAACTTACACGCCTACTGCAATGCCGATTACTACGGCTACCGCGCCCAGGGCCAGCAGCAGCAAGTAGAGGGGGAAGGCGAACTTCCACCACTCATCGAACCGCACCCCGCAGGCCGCTACGATGGCTACCAGCGCGCCGTTGGTGGGTGTTATCAGCTCGCAGAGGCCGGCGCCGTACTGGTAGGCCAGCACCGTAACCTGGCGCGAGAGGCCGATCAGGTCGGAGAGGGGCACGAGCAGCGGCATCGTTAACACGGCCTGGCCGCTGACGGAGGGTACCGGCAAGTGCAGGGCGGTGTGGACGCCCATCATGCCCAAGGCCGCCACCCAGGCGGGCAGCCCGGCCAGCGGCGCCGAGAGGCCGTTGACGATGGTATCGACTATCTGGCCCTGCTCCAGCACTACGAAAATGGCGCGGGCAAACCCAATCAGCAACGCCGAAAAGGCAATGTCGCGGAAGCCGGCAATGAAGCCCTCGGCGGTGCCGGTGAGGCCTAAGCCGCCCACGAGGCCGGCCACTACGCCCATCGTGAAGAAAAGGGCAGCCATCTGCTCGAAATCCCACCCCAGCTTGAGTACCCCGTAGGCGAAAAACGCGAAGCCACTCAGCAATAGCGCCAGCACCAGGCCGTGGTTGCGGCCTATTACCAGCGTACCATTTGGGTCGGCCTGCTCGCTGGTTTCGGGCGTTATGCGGTGGCGCTGGGCGAAGCGCACCGTGCCACCAATCCAGATAGTGAGAGCCAGTAGCAGGAACACCAGCCGGAAGCCGCCGCCCGACAGCAGCGGCAGTTGCGCCAGCTTCTGGGCAATACCCACCTGAAACGGGTTGAGCGGACTAAACGCCGCGCCCACGGCCGCCGAGCCGATGCTCACGGCGGCGGCCGTTACCACCGGGTAGCCGATGCGGCGCATCAGAATCAGCAGCACCGGCACCAGCGGCACGATTTCCTCCTGCATGTTCTCCAGCGCGCCCATGGTGGCAAACAGCACCGAAATAATAGGAATCACTACTGCCTCGCGCCCCCGGAATTTCTCCAGCAGCCAGTCCACGCCCCGGCGCAACGCGCCCGTCAGGTCGACCACGGTGAAGGCCCCGCCGGCCAGGAACACCAGGAAAATCACGGCCGCCGCATCTACCAGTCCTTTCGGAACCGCTACCAGCGCCTGTAGCGGGCTGACCGGCGTGGCCGGCACGCGGTGATAGGAGCCGGGTACCACCACGTCGCGGCCGGTGGCGGCATCGGGGATGCGCTCGAACACGCCGGCCGGTAGCACGTAGCTCAGCGCGCAGGCCAGCAGAATAAAGCCCACCAACAATACCAGCGGGTGCGGAAAGCGAATCGTTTTCATGCCGCGAAGGTAGGGGGTGTTGGAACGAACCGTTGTGACGTGACAAGGTCCTTCGCTCCGCTCAGGATGACAGACAGGTTCACTTCCTCAGTTCTCCCCATCACCTCATCACCCCGTACCTTTGCCCCGCCATGAAATACGCCGAGTTTAAAGCGCTGAACATGTTTCGCCAGCAGGAATACCTGACTGGGCACGGCCGGCTGCTGGCCGAGCGGCGCGAAGACAGCTTCCGGCTGCAACTGTTTGCGGTGGCCGATTTCTACGCCGAGCAGTGGTGCGAGTACGATAACGAGCACTTGCTCTTCATCCACCTCTTTCGCCACCCGGCCGGCCTGCGCGACTACCTGCCCGCCATCCGGCTACCCCGCGACTGGTAGCAGCCGGGGATGGGGTTTGCTTTCCGCGCATTTTAACCGAACTTCACGGCTTCCCACTCCATGCAATTCGGTATGAAAAAATTACTACTGGGGCTGCTGCTGCTCAGCTCCCACGCCCTGCTGGCTCAGGACGCCGCCACCTATCAAACGCCCCCCAAGGCCTTGGCCGACCTCGTGACCGTAGCGCCCACGCCGGGCGTGAGCGTGGACTCGAAAGGCCAGTACATGGTGATTCTGGAGCGGGCTGCCAACCCCACCATTGCCGAACTCTCGCAGCCCGAGCTGCGGCTGGCGGGCGTGCGGCTTAATCCCGCCACTACCGGCCCCAGCCGGGCCCAGTACCTGACCGGCCTTAAGCTGAAAAAGCTGCCTAATGGCACCGAAACGGCCGTAACTGGTCTGCCCGCCGAGGCGCAACTCAGCTATGTGCAATGGTCGCCCGATGAAACCAAAATCGCCTTCACTAATACCACCGACAGCGGCATTGAGCTGTACGTGGCCGACGTAGCGACGGGCGCGGCCCGGCGCGTGGGCAGCGTGGCCCTGAATGCCGTGCTGGGCACGCCCTATAACTGGCTGCCCGATGGCCAGGGATTCATCGTGCGCGCCATTCCGGCTGGCCGCGGGGCCGCCCCGGCCCCCGGCCGGGTACCCACCGGCCCCACGGTGCAGCAGAACCTCGGCCGCTCGGGCCAGGCGCCCACCTACCAGGATTTGCTCAAGAACCCGTCTGATGAAGCCCAGTTCAACTACTACGCTACGGCCCAGGTGATGCGGCTGGGTCTCGACGGTCAGACCAAAGCCATCGGACAGCCGGGTATCATTACCGGAGCGCAGGCTTCGCCCGATGGGCGCTTTGTGCTGACGGAAACAGTGCACGCGCCATTTTCCTACCTCGTGCCGGTGTACCGATTCCCGCTGCGTACCGACGTGTTCGGCATCGATGGCACTCTGGTGAAAACGCTCTCCGACACGCCCGCTCAGGAAAACGTGCCCTACAGCCCCGACGGTGCCCCCACCGGCCCCCGCGACTACAACTGGCGCACCGATGTGCCGGCCACCGTGTACTACACCGAGGCGCAGGATAAGGGCGACCCCAAGCAGAAAGCTGACATCCGCGACAAGGTTTTTGCCCTCGATGCGCCATTTACCGGCTCGCCCAAGGAAATCTACGCGGCCCAGTACCGTTTCGGCGGCTTCGAGTGGGGCAATGAGAACGTAGCCCTGGCCTCCGAACGGTGGTGGCAGTCGCGCAAGAGCCTGACCAAAGTAGTGAACCCGCGCACCGGCCAGACCCGCGTGCTGTTCGACCGCTCGTACGAGGACCGCTACTCCGACCCCGGCCAGCCCGACACCCGCCGCAACCAGTACGGCCGCGACGTGCTCAACCTGCTGCCCAACGGTGAACTGCTGATGCTGAATGGTACGGGGGCCTCCAGCACCGGCGACCGGCCCTTTGTGAGCGTGCTCAACCTGAACACCGGCCAGAGCAAGGAGCTGTGGCGCTCCCAGGCCCCACGTTTCGAACGGCCCGTGGCCGTGCTCGACGCCAAAAAGCGCGTGCTGCTCACCACCCAGGAGCAGCCCGATGAAAACCCGAACTACTACATCCGCAACTTGGCCAAGCGCAGCGCGCCCCAGCGCGTGACCAACTTTCCGCACCCGTACCCGCAGCTCAAAGGCATCCAGAAAGAGCAAATCCGCTACAAACGCGCCGATGGCGTGGAGCTGACGGCTATGCTGTATCTGCCGGCGGGCTACAAGAAATCCGACGGCCCGCTGCCCACCTTCTTGTGGGCCTACCCGGCCGAGTTCAAGAGTGCCGCCGCCGCCGGCCAGGTCAACGGCTCACCCTACCAGTTCAACCGCATCAGCTACTGGGGCGCGGCCGCTTTTGCCACGATGGGCTACGCCGTGCTCGATAATGCCAGCATCCCGATTGTGGGCGAGGGCAGCAAGGAGCCCAACGACAGCTACGTGCAGCAGCTCGTGTCGAGTGCCCAAGCTGCCATTGAGGAGGGCGTACGCCGCGGCGTGGTTGATGCCAACCGCGTAGGCGTGGGCGGCCACTCCTACGGCGCCTTCATGACGGCCAACCTGCTCTCGTACAGCAAGTTGTTCCGGGCTGGCATTGCCCGCAGCGGCGCCTACAACCGCACGCTTACGCCTTTCGGCTTCCAGAACGAGCAGCGCACCTACTGGCAGGCCCCGGAGGTGTACAGCACCATGTCGCCCTTCCAGAATGCCGACAAGATGAAGACCCCGTTGCTGCTCATTCACGGCGAGGCCGACAACAACACTGGCACCTTCCCCATGCAGTCGGAGCGGTACTACACGGCCCTCAAAAGCTTCGGCGCCAGCACCCGCTTGGTGCTGCTGCCCTACGAAAGCCACGGCTACACGGCCAAGGAGTCGCTGCTGCACATGCTCTGGGAGATGAACAGCTGGCTCGACAAGTTCGTGAAAAACGCCCCCGCCGCCGGCACCGAAAAGTCGGTCGGCCAGGTAGGTGCCGAATCGAAATAGCGCCGCGCAACCCGTACCAAAACGGCCTCGTCCACAGTGTGGGCGAGGCCGTTTTGCGTTGAAGTAGCTTGAGGCTGAAATCCGCCGTTATTTCTGTCCTCCGAACTGCTGGCCGAAATAGTCGCCGGGGTTCCAGCGGGGGCGCTCGGGGTTCCGGGCCACCAGATAGCCGACCAGGAAGTTGAGTTGGAGGTAGATGCGGCCGGCCTCGAAATCGAAGGTGCCGCTCATGTCGTCCTGGGGCTTGTGGTAGGTGAGGGCGCGCCACTGCTTTACCTGCTCGCTGAGGTTGTTGCGGCCGTCGGGTGTGCGGTTGCCATACTTGAGGTGCAGCGCCGGAATGCCCTGGGCCACGAAGCTGTACTGGTCGGAGCGGATGAAGCGGTTCTGCTCTGGCTCGGGGTCATCTTCGATAGTCAGCTGGAGGTAGGCCGCCGCCTGAGCCACCGGCCCGGCCAGCGTGGAGTGCTGGGCCCCCAGCGGCACCACCGACAGCAGCGGTGCAATCAGGGTGGGCATATCGGTATTCACGTTGGCCACGAGGCTGGCGGCGGGCACGGTGGGCCGGGCCGCGAAGTAGGCCGAGCCCAGCAGGCCCAGCTCCTCGCCGGTTTGCAGCACGAACAGGATGCTGCGAGCGGGCTTCTGCTTGAGGCGCGAGTAAACGCCGGCAATTTCGAGCACCGAAGCTACGCCCGTCGCGTTGTCGTGGGCGCCGTTGTAAATAGAGTCGCCGCGTACCGGCGCACCCACGCCCAAGTGGTCGAGGTGGGCCGAGTGCACCACGTACTCATCGCGCAGCTGGGGGGCGGAGCCCGTGATTTTGCCCACTACATTATAGGAGTCGAAATCCTGGTAAGCTGATTCCCAGCGGGCCGAAAGCGTACCGGGCAGCGCCAGCGGCGCGGGCTGACTGGCACGCAAGCGCGGCATGATTTGGGCCGTATCGGAGGCGGCGGCGCGCAGCAGGCTTTGCAGGCCGGCCGCCGAAAGTGTGCCGGTGAGGGCCACCCCGGCGGGTCCGCTCACGAAGCCCCGGGCGGCGGCTACTTTTCCATCGGCCCCCAGTACGCTGGTGCTCGAAGCCAGCCGTGCCGGACCGCCCGGCGCGGCCCGCAACGTGGCGAACAGCACGCCCACCGCCCCGTGGGCCGCGGCCGTACGCACGATTTGGGTCTGGTCCTGGCTGGCGGCGGCCACGGTGCTTGGGAAGGCGGGCGGAGCCCCGCGCAATACGACCACTACTTTGCCGCGGGCGTCAAGGCCCTGGTAATCGTCGTAGTTCTGCTGGGGAGCCGAGATACCATAGCCCGCAAATACGAGGCCGGTGGCCGGCAGTTGGGCGGTAGGCTGCTCGGGGTGGGGCAGCAGGCTGATGGCATCGAGCGGCAACCCGGCCGCACCGGTGCCCGACTGGTAGCTAGCGCTGGCCCCCGGCCGCACGGTGGCCCGGCGCAGGCGTACGCGCTGCGTAAAGCCGCCGTTTTCGCCGGCCGGCTCCACGCCTCGTTCTTTCAGTTGGGCCACCACATAATCGACGGCCAGCTGGTAGCCGGGCGTGCCGGGCTTGCGACCCAGCAGCCGGTCGTCGGCCAGGTAGGCTACATGGGCCCGCATGGCCTCGGGCCGCACCTGAGCCAGGGCCCGGCGCACCGGCTTGGGCAGGTTGAGCGCGGCGGGGGAAGTTGTTTGGGCGGCGGCCCCAAAAGCGGGCAGCAGCAGAACGGGCAGCAGGGTTGGGAACTTCATCGGGCTAACATACGCCGAAAAGTTCTTGCTGAACCCGCAAAGGCCAGTTTATACCTACCCCCGCACCATATGAATATGCGGAATGTCGTCTTCCAGATATCCTTCGCCCACCTGCCGGAAGCCGAAGCTCTCGTAGAACTCTTGCAGGTACAGCTGGGCCCCAATCTGGATGGGCTGGCGGCCGAACTGGCGCTCTACGCCGGCCAGCGCCTCGCTCATCAACTCGCGGCCCAGGCCGGTACGGCGGTGGCGGGGGCTGCTCACCACCCGCCCGATGCTGGCCTCGGGGAAGGCTATGCCGGGCCCGAACAGCCGGGCGTAGGCGGCCAGCTCGCGGCCACCTGGGGCGTGGCCCAGCAGGTGCCAGGCAGTCTGGTCGAGCCCGTCGATGTCCTGAAACGGGCAGGTTTGTTCCACCACGAATACTTCGGAGCGTAGCTGCAGCAGCGCGTACAGCTCAGTGGTGGTCAGGTCGGCGAAGGGCTTGAGGGTCCAGGTAAGGGGCATGGGGCAAAGGTAGGACGACGGCCCGGCAAGCCAAGCGCCGCAAACCGCGCTGTTCGGGTGGCCTCAAATAATAATTCCATAGTTTTTATCAGATATTGTCACTGGTTTGGTGAGGTAGGTGCCTGGCAGGAGGCGGGTAAGCTTAGCAAAATTGAGTATATGAGGCTTTGGGGCCGTTTGGTACTGGGATGCATGCTGGGACTGTTAGCCCTGGGAGGAGCCCGCGCTCAGCCTCCGCGGCCCCCACGCTCATCCGTCGATAGCCTGCAGGCGCTGCTGGCACAGGCCCGCACCGATAGCAGCCGCGTAGATCTGCTCTACATGCTCAGCGACCAGCTCTGGGCCTCCGATACCGAGGCCGCCGCCGTGTATGCCCGCCGCTCGTTGGCCTTGGCCCGGCGCACGGGCAACCGTCGGGGCGAGGGCGCGGCCCTCAACCGGCTTGGTGCGGCCCTGCGCGAAAGCAACCTGAGCCAGGCGCTCCAGCTGTTTCAGGAATCGTTGCGCATCGGCGAAGAAATCAATGACTTAGGCTTGCAGGCCCAGAATCTGCGCAGCATTGGCATTATCTACGTGTATCTGCGCGAAAAGCAGCTGGGGCTGTCCTACTACTTCCGGGCGCTGCGCCTCGACCGGCTCAGCTCCGACCAGCGGCGCGAGGTGGTGGAGCTCAGCAACATTGGGCTGGCCTATGACCTATATGGCCAGGTAGATTCGGCCGCCCACTACCAAAACCAGGCCTACGCCCTGGCTCAGCAGCAGGGCTCGCCTACCAACTATATTTTTTACGGCCTGGGCAATGTGGCCCGGCAGCGCGGCCAGGTGGCGCAGGCGCGTGCCTACTACCGCCGCAGCCTGGCCGAGTCGCGGCGGCGGGGGCATTTGCGCAGCCTCAATTTCTCGTATCTGGGGTTGGCGGCCCTGCACCAACAGCTCGGCCAGCCCGATTCCGCCATTTACTACGCCCGGCTGGGCACGCAGGCAGCCCGGCAAAACGGCTTTCTGCGGGGCGTACTCAACGGCAGTATTATCCTGACGCACGAGTTTGCGCAGCGGAAGCAGGCCGATAGTGCCTTCCGGTACCAAACGCTGCTGGGGGCCATGAAGGACACTTTGTTTGGGCAGGAGAAGGTGATGCGCCTGCAAAACGTGAATTACCAGGAGCGGCTGCGGGCCCAGCAGGCCACCGCGGCCCAGCGGGTGCTCAAAACCCGCTATCAAACCTACGTGCTGCTGGCCGGGGTGGGTGGGCTGCTGCTGGTGCTGGTCCTGCTCGTGCGCCACGACCGGCAGCAGCAGCGCACCAACGCCGCCCTGCAAGCCTCGCTGGCCGAGCTCCGGGAAGCTCAGCTGATGCTGGTGCAGCGCGAAAAAATGGCGTTTTTGGGCGAAATGACGGCCGGCGTGGCCCACGAGTTGCAGAATCCGCTCGGCTTTGTGAAGCAGTTTGCGGCCGTGAGTGCCAACCTGATCGACGAAATCAGCGGGGCCCAGCGGCTGGCCCGCGACGAGTACCTGGAACGTGACCTTTTTGAGGGCTTGAAGGAGAACCTCCGCGAAATCAGCCAGCATGGGCAGCGGGCCACGGTCATCATCCGGGGTATGCTCGACCACGCCCGCACCGGCCAGACTCCGCGCGAACCGGCCGACCTCAGCGAGCTGGCCCGTCAGAACCTGGCGCTGGCCTACGAGGGCGTCCGCCACCAGTTCCCCAACTTCGAGGCCACCCTTGTTACTGAGGCCCTCAACCCGCACCTGCCGCCACTGCCCGTAGTAGCCACCGACCTGGGGCGGGTGTTGCTCAACCTCTGCACCAACGCCCTGTACGCCGTGCGCCAGCGCCAGTTAACGGCTACGGTCAACTATGCACCCACCGTGGAAATCGGGAGCCGGGCGCTGCCTGGTGGCGGCGCCGAGCTGTGGGTGCGCGACAATGGCGTGGGCATGGCGCACGAGGTGCAGGCCCGCATCTTCGAGCCCTTTTTCACCACCAAACCTACCGGCGAGGGCACCGGTCTGGGCCTCTCCCTCTCGCACGACATCATTGTGAGTGGCCACGGTGGCACACTGCGGGTCGAGTCGGCGGTGGGGGAGGGTAGCCGGTTTGTGGTGGAGTTGCCGGCCGGAGCTGCCAGCTGAAGGCAGTTGGGCTGAAGAACGGCAGTTATTGTACGGCCCACTCAACTGCTAAATCCCGCACGCCCTCGTAGCTGTCGAACGGTATTTCCTCCCGGATGTCAGCGGGCAGTAAGCCGCGCTTCAGTAGCAGTTCCACCACGTCGGCCCGGTGCAGTCCACAGTTCATGCGCTGGTAAAGCGCCTGTAAAGGCTCCCGGCATTTGCTGGTGCGGTTCTTCCGGTAGATGGCGCACAGGCTGCTAGCCAGGCATTCAATAATATGCGCGTCGGTGGTCTGCTCCACAAGCTGGCGCAGGAGTTGGTCGTCGCCGGCTTGGTAATTGTTGATGAGCAGGCGGGTAAAGCGCCACGCAACTGACGGGTTGGCCAGTTTGGTCAAGGCGAATTCACGGATGGCGGGAGCCTCAAGAAAGCTAAGTGCCTGCACCGCATCATCCAGCACTGGGGAATAACGGGATGTCGGTGCAGACTCGGCCATCTGCAACAACTGCTCATGCCCCAGTGGATACTTCACCGATCCGAAAATGTCCAGGTATTTGGCCTTCCGCTTGGGGTTATTTTCCTGCTCGAAATCGGCCGCCAGTTGGCGGACTTGATGGGCAGTTAATTTCTTGATGGTATAAGATGAAAGGTAACAGGACTCAGGTGCTTCGATGAACTGCTGGATAAATTTCAGCGCCGAAATCTTGGGCTTTGAATTTAGTTTGCGTATTGATTGCCAGTCTACTTGTACTGCTTTAAGGTATCGGGCTATATGTTCATTAGTCATGGCGGCTTCTTCCAATGCGGCCCTGATATTTATGTCTGGACTAATTTTCTGCGCCAACTCAATCAAGTAATCACTTTCCCATTCCTCTGAATCAGCGGCCAACTCATAACCCCGCACCCCTGCCACGTGCAACAAGGCATCAAGCCCATCTAAGCGCACGAATTCCCATTCGCCATCGTAAGCATAGTCAGCAGACTTGCCCAGTTTGTACCGTTGATAAAAAGCAGCGCGTGCCACCGCATTGCCTTCTGCAGCCAACTGTCCGGCTATATCAAAAAGCTGCGTTAAGTCCCAGGACGCTTCACGTGTAGAAACCAGGGCAGTCAGGATTTGGCTTATCGTTTTCTCACGCCTACTGCGAGGCTCAAGCAGTTGAACCAACTCCAGTACATAAGCCCCCCGGCTTTGCTCGCACTGCGGGTCGTAAGCATAGTTGGTGCAAGCTGCTTTCAGAATATCGGCGGAGAAATTAACCTCCGGGTGCGCCCGCATCAGCAGATGCGCCCGGCCGGTGCCGCGGCGGATGGCGTCGCGAAATAGACGCTTGATGCGGGTAGTCTCAGTCATTGGGGCAAGAGAAGTTGCACTGGCGAAAGTAAGTCAATCATTTTGGCATGGCTTAGCCGGCAACTGACAACGAGCAACTCAACGACGCTTCATCCGTCTCATCCGACACTTCGGTAACGGCGAGTTTCAATGGCCCTGGCGGCGGCGCACATTTGGGCATCACTTCCCTGCCCCGCCATGAAACGCCTCTTGCTGCTTCCGTTGCTGCTGCTGACTTTCGCCAGCTTCGCCCAAACCACCCTGCGCGGTACCGTGCGCGACGCCGGTGGCCAGGCGCTACCGGGGGTAAACGTATTCGTGCGGGGCACCTTCGATGGGGCCAGTACCGACTCGCTGGGCCGGTTTCGGTTTGAAACCACGGCCCCGGCGGGCGCCTACGTGGTGCAGGCCAGCTTGCTGGGCTTCATTATGGCCGAAAAACCGCTGACATTGCCTGCCCCGCCTGCGCCGTTGAGCTTCGTGCTGAAAGGCGAGCCGCACGCGCTGGGTTCGGTAGTGATTACGGCCGGGGCCTTCGAGGCCAGCGACGAGCACCGCAGTGCCGCCCTCACCACCCGCGACATTCAGACGACGGCCGGGGCACTGGCCGATGTGGCGGCGGCTTTCAATACGCTGCCCGGCACCACGCGGGTGGGGGAGGACGGCCTGCTGTTTGTGCGCGGCGGGGCGGCTTCGGAAACCAAAGTGTACCTCGATGGCATGCTGGTGCAGAACCCGTTCAACCCCACCGTGGCGGCGGTGCCGGCCCGGGGTCGGTTTTCGCCGTCGCTTTTTAAGGGCACGGTGTTCAGTACCGGCGGCTACTCGGCGCTGTATGGGCAGGCGCTATCGGGGGTGCTGCTGCTGAACTCGACTGACCTCGCGCCCGAAACCCAGACCGGGCTGTCGGCTACCTCGGTGTTTTTGGGCGCCTCGCGCACGAAACGCTGGGCGCGGACTTCGCTGGCCGTCAGCGCCGACTACACCAACCTGGCATCCTACACCAAGCTGCTGCCCCAGAACGTGCGCTGGGACCAAGCCCCGCGCGGGGTAGCCTCGTCTGTGAGCCTGCAGCACCGCACCGGCCAGGCGGGCATGCTGAAAGTGTACGGCACCTGGACGGGCCAGCAGCTGCAAATCGGGCAGCCCAGCCCCGAGCCGGCCGGGATGCAAACTGTGGGGCTGCGTGGGGCCAACGCCTACCTCAACACCACTTTCCGCGGCCCGTTGCGCCGGGGCTGGAGCCTGCAAAGCGGCGTGGCCCTGAGCCGCGACGACCAGCGCCTGCGCCCCGACTCGGTGCGGCTGCGGACGCTGGAGCAGGCGCTGCTGGGCCGGGTGGTGCTCATCAACGATTCGGTGCATACCCGCTTCAACCTGAAAATAGGGGCCGAAGGGCTGGTGCAGCAGGTAAGCCAGACGGTGCAGCCCAACGCCGCCAGTCCGCTCAGGTTCCGGCCGGAATTTGGCGAGCAGCGCCTGGCGGGCTTCGTGGAAAGTGACTTTCAGCTGAGCGACCGGCTGGCGGGCCGGGTGGGTGGGCGCAGCGAGTATTCGGCGCTGCTGGGCGGCTGGAATGCCGCGCCCCGGCTGGCCCTGGCCTACCAGACCACTGCGAATAGCTCGCTCTCGGCTGCTTACGGCCACTTCTACCAAACGCCCGACAACAGCCTGCTGCTGGCGGCCGCGCCCCGGCTGCGCTTCGAGCGGGCCCGGCACGCGGTGCTTACCTACCAGTACACCCACAACGGCCGGTTGCTGCAGCTCGAAGGCTACCACAAAACCTACAGCCAGCTCACCCGCTTCGATGGCCAGCAACCCCGCAACCCCCAAGCCTTCGACAACGGCGGCTCCGGTTACGCCCGCGGCCTCGACCTGCTCTGGCGCGACCGGACGTCGGTGAAAAACCTCGAATACTACGTTAGCTACGGTTTTCTGGACACCAAGCGGCAGTTTCGGCAGGACCCGGTGCTGGCCGTGCCCACCTTCGCGGCCCGCCACAACGTGTCGGTGGTGACGAAGTACTGGGTGCCCGGGCTGCATACGCTGGTTGGGGCCACGTACAGCTATGGCAGCCCCCGCCGCTACCACGACCTCAACCAGCCCGAAGCCGGCTACAACCAGGGCCGCCTGCCCGCCTTCCAGGAGTTGAGCCTGAACGCCAGCTACCTCACCAAGCTATTCGGGCAGTTTACCGTCGTGCACCTAGCCCTCAACAACGTGCTGGCCCAGCCCAACGTGTTCGGCTACCGCTACGCCCAGCGCCCCGATGCCGCTACCGGCCAGCGCAACCGCGTGGCCATTACGCCCACCGCCCCGCGCATGGTGTTTCTGGGCGTGTTTGTCAGCATCAACAAGAAAAACCCCGCCAGCGTGAACGAGCGGCCGGAATAGCGCGGGCTATTCGCACGGTGTAGGGGCGGGGCTTGTCCCCGCCCGCCATTGAACAGGGCCGCTGAACAAGTGCGTCAGGGCCTGATTGGCTCGTTTTACCGGCGAGCGGGGGCAAGCCCCGCCTCTACACCCCTCCAATTTATTTCAACAGGCCCTCTGCCCCGACGCTTCATCCGGCTTATCTGACGCTTCGGTAACGGAAAGTTTCGGGGGCGGCGGCCGGGAGCCACCTTTGAATCATCAAACCGCCAGTGCCTTTCTCCTCAACCCCTTAACCAGTTTTCAGCCATGAAAAAGCCCCTGCTCACCCTCGCCCTCCTTGCCGCTTCCCTGGCCTCTTTCGCTCAGAAGCCCGCCACTGCTGCCACTGCGCCGGCTGCTACTGCTGCCACCGATGCCTACACCACCATGATGACGGCCGCCGTTGCGGAGCTGATGAGTACCGGCGACCCGGCCGTGCTACGGGCCAGCGCCGCCAAAATGGAACGCGCCGCCACCGTGAAGCCGCAGGATTGGCTGCCCCGCTACTACCAGGCTTACGCCCTGCTCATCCATACATTCCAGAGCAAGGAAGACGGCGACGCGAAAGACAAAACCCTCGACCAGGCCGAAGCGGCCCTGGCCCAGGCCCGCAAGCTGGCCGGAGCCGACGAGTCGGAGCTACTCGTGTTGCAGGCCTACATCCATCAGGCCCGGCTGAGCATTTCGCCCATGTTGCGCTCCATGAAATATTCGGGTATGGTGAACGAGGCAGTAGAAAAGGCCATTCAGCTCAACCCAACCAACCCCCGTGCCTACCTAGTCAAGGCAAATAATATCTACTACACGCCTGCCATGTTTGGGGGCGGGGCTGAAGTGGCCAAACCGATTTTCCTGCAGGCCAAAACGCACTACGCCACTTTCAAGCCCGCTTCCCGGCTGTCGCCGAGCTGGGGCGAGCGGCAGGTAGCCGGCCGGCTGAAAAACTACGAAACGGCCGCGGTCAAGTAAACCGGCGGCGGGCAGGGGTGGGGCGGTGCCTACCCGGTCGCGGCCCCACCGCTGCCCGCCGCACTGGTTTCGTTCGCTTTTAATACCTTCCAGTCCAAACGCCGCCCAGGCCCCGCCCGTGAAAGCCGACTCCATTTCCGCCTATGCTGCTTCGGCGGCCCCGCTACCAACTACGGCTGCCGAACGCAACGACCTCTCGCGGTATTATCCGCACCGGAATTTGTGGAAGGGCCTGGGGCTGATGACGCTGATTGCGTTTGGGCTGGCGCTGATGTTCAACGGGGGGAGGCACCCTGTCTGGAGCGAGCAGTTCCTGGTAACCTTTGCTTACAACTTCTTTTATACCACCGGGCTGTGGCTGGCCAATGGCTACCCTTCGGAGTGGCTCAACCGCCGCGTCGACTGGACGAAGCATCCTATCCGGCGGTTTCTGCTGACGATTGGCCTTTCGATGGTACTGTCGCTGCTGGTTATCGTAGTCGTTGCGGGCGGATTTCGGGTGTTTTATCACCTCAAGCCGCTTAGCTCGCTGAGCTGGAAGGCGTTCATCACGCCGCTGCTGATAACGGTGGTCGTGTCGCTGTTTATGCACAGCCGGGCGTTTCTGATGGGCTGGCGCGAAACGGCCATCCGGGCCGAGCGGCTGCAAACCGAAAACGCCCGCGCCCAGGCCGACTCATTGCGCCGCCAGCTCGATCCGCACTTCCTGTTCAACTCGCTCAACGCCCTCACCTCGCTCGTGGAGGACGAGCACGACCCGGCCCGCGCCTCCCGCTTCATCCGCCAGCTCAGCCAGGTGTACCGCTACGTGCTCGACCACCAGGACCAGGAATTGGTGCCGCTAACCGACGAGTTAGCTTTTGCCGAGAGCTACTTGTTTTTGCAGCGTACGCGGCTGGGCGAAGGCGTGCAGGTAGAAATGCGCCTGCCCCCGGCCGCCGAGCTACAGGAGCTGCTGGTGCCCCCACTCGCCCTGCAGCTGCTGCTAGAAAATGCCCTGAAGCACAACGCCACGTCGCGCCTCAACCCGCTACGCCTCGTCATCGAGTTCGATGCGAAAACCCGCCAGCTTGTGGTGCGCAACTCGCGCCTGCCCCGCCTGGTGGCCGAGGGCGAATCGACGGGCCTGGGCCTCCCCAACCTGCAGGCCCGCTACGCCTTCCTCACGCCCGAACCTGTGCTCATCACCGAATCGGAAACGGAGTTTGCCGTAACGCTGCCGGTGCTGGAACTGCGGTGAGGCTTGAACGGCTGTAGCGCGAAGCTTCCGCTTCGCGTATCGTTGCTGACTGTTGCGCCACTTATAACTGTTAACTATTCAACGACACACGAAGCGGAAGCTTCGCGCTACAGCCGTTCAGCCCGCCCGCGCAATTTTACCCTTTCAATCTTACTACTCCCTTGAATCCTCTCCGCGCCCTCATTATCGAAGACGAGCCGCTGGCCGCCACGCGCCTGGCCGGGCTGCTGCAAAAACAGCCAATGCCGGTAGAAGTGGTGGGCACGGCCGAGTCGGTGGCTGAAGCCGAGGCGCTGTTACGGGACCCCGGCACCGCGCCCGACGTGCTGCTGCTCGATATCCATTTGGCCGATGGCCTGAGCTTCGAGCTGTTCGAGCGGCTGGAAGTCCGCTGCCCGGTCATCTTCACCACCGCCTACGACAAATATGCGCTACGGGCTTTCAAGGTGAACAGCATCGACTACCTGCTCAAGCCCATAGCCCCGGAAGAGCTGACGGCGGCCCTGCAGAAGCTGGTGCAGCAGCGCGAAACCGCCGCCCCGGCCCCGTTCGATGCGGCGCTGCTGGCCCAGGTGCTGGCCCAGGCCCGGCAGCCGGCCCGCGAGTACAAGTCGCGCTTCGTGGTGCGGGTGGGCGAGCACCTCAAGGCCGTGCCGGTCGAGGACATTGCCTACTTCGCCAGCCTCGAAAAAGCCACCCTGCTCCACACCCACGAAGGCCGCCGTCTGGTAGTCGATTACACGCTGGAACAACTGGAGGTCTTGCTCGACCCGCGCGAGTTCTTTCGCCTCAACCGCGCCTACCTGGCCCGCGCCACCTCCATCCGCGACATCATCCACTACACCAACTCGCGCCTGCAAACCATCCTCCAGCCCGCCCCACCCGACAACGACACGGTGCTGGTCAGCCGCGAAAAGGTCAGCACCTTCAAGGAGTGGCTGGATCGGTAAAAGGGGTGGATGGCCGGCGTCAGGCTCCCTGGCTCTGTTATGCGGTTGGCCCGAAGCTCCGCTGCCAACTACCACGCCGCCTATGCCGTACCTTTAGGCTGTGAAAGCGCGTTCCTTATTTGCTGTGTTCCTGCTGCTGGCCGGGGCGCTGGGCGCCCGGCCTGCCCAAGCCGATAGCCCCCCCGATTCTACTTTTGTGCGCGAACGGCATCGGCGGCCAGTATTCCAGATCGACCAGCGATTTTCCATCATCAACGGGAAGGTTGCCGGCATCAACGGGCTGCGCGGCGGCATTGAGTGGCGCGGGCGCTGGCGGGCGGGCCTGGGTTTCTACCGCCTTTCGGGCGGGCTGCGCACGCGTCAGGCGCTGCCCGAGGGCCTGCCCCCCGGCACCCGCGACGAAATACGTTTCCGTTACGTGGCCGCCTACGGCGAGTATGTGTTCATTGGCAACCGGCGCTGGGAACTGAGCGCGCCGCTGCAAATTGGAGCGGGCTTCTACTACACGCGCTTCTTTCTGCCCGATGGCAACACTGAGCGCAGCTCGCGGCGGGTAATTTACTTGGTCGAGCCTTCGGTGGCCGCCCACTACCGCATTTTTCGCTGGGTAGGAATTGGGGCGGGCACCGGCTACCGACAGATTTTCGCCTCCGGCCAGCAGCCCAAAGACCAGATCAGCGGCTATATCTTCTTCGCCCGCGCCAAGCTGTTTCTGGGAGATTTATACAAAGTAGTTCGCGGCCACGAGCGGCTTCTCGATCGGGATTGGGAAGTAAGGGAAAACAGCAGAAGCGAAAGATGAGGCATGCGTCATGCGTAGCGCAGCCGAAGCATCCCTACTGCTTCTCTGCAACGTTCAATGAAGCGATAGAAAGAATTCAACTGCGCTCCGCTGCGCATGACATAATCTTACGTCTCAGATTCCGGCTAACGTAGCTCTCCGGTCGAGTTTGCCGGAAGTGGTAGTCTGAAATTCGGGGATGAAAACCAGCTGCCGGGGCACCTCGTAGCGGTCCAGACGCTGGTCGAGTCGCTCGTGTAGCTGCTGCTCCTCTGCTTCGGACAGCGGCTCGCCCTCCACAAAGGCCGTCACCTGCTGGCCCAGGCGCGCATCGGGTCGGCCGGCCACGAAAGCGCGGCGGTTCAGTCCCAGCTCCATTAGCGCCAGCTCCAGCACCCGCTCCACCTTTTCGGCTGCCACCTTCACGCCGCCGCTGTTGATGACGAAATCGGCCCGGCCCAGCCACTCGAAGCTGCGGCTGTCGGGGGCCAGGTTGATGAGGTCGTTGGTAACAATTAGCTCGTCGTTGGTAACGTCGGCGCGCACCGTGAGGCAGCCGCGCTCATCCTGGCCCACGGCAATGCCGGGCAGCACCTGGTAAGCAGCGCCGGCCTGCGGACCGTTGAGGCGACGCAGGGCAATGTGGGAGGCCGTTTCGGTCATGCCGTAAGTCAGGTACACGGGCACCGTTAGGGCCTCTATTTCAAGGGCCTGGCTGCCTTCTACCGGCGCGCCACCCACCAAAATAGCCCGCAGCTGGTTGAGGCGCGGCGCCTGCCCGGCTGCCAGCAGCGCCTGCATCTGCAAGGGCACAAAAGAGGCAAAATCGAATGTGGCGTTGGGGGCTACCAGTGCCAGCGGGTTGGCCTGGGGCTCCACAATGGTCAGGTGCATGCGTCGTTCCAGCCCGCGCACCAGCATCATCAGCCCGCCCACAAATTCGCAGTTCAGGCATACCAGCAGCCGCTCGCCGGGGCCCAGGTCGAAGTAGTTGCCGGTGCGGCGGGCCGAGGCTTCGAGCTGCTGCCGCCGGAAATGCACCGGCTGCGGTGGCCCCGTCGAGCCCGAGGTGGTTAGGGTGAATTCCTGAGCGCCATTCAGCCACTCGCGCACGAAATTGAGCACCCGGGCCTCGTAGCCGTTCAGCTCGGCCGGAGCCAGAGCAGGGTACTGCTGGATATCGGCGTACCGAAACTCCCGGCCGTTGAGCAGCAGCGAATCGGGAAGCAAGTTGGAAACGGAAGTCATAGAGATAAGATGAGTGGCCGCAACGGTATTTTCCGCAGCGGGCGCAGTGTTTACGCAGGCGCTAACGTACCTATTGAACGGAAATCTAATGGCCGGCAGCTTTCAGCTGACAGCCTAAAAATGGAGAAGCCACTGCTGGTAGGCCTCGGCCGAAGGGGTTGTGAGTTGGGCCAGCACCGGCATTAGCACTACGTACGCAACCAGCGCCGGGAGGCTGCCTACCAGTCCGTAGGCCAGCAGCAGCGGCAGGCCCGCCAGTAGCAAAAGGCTGTCCTGTAATAAAATACGGCCCTGGTAAATGCGCAGATTTTCTTCGGCCCGCCGCCGCAGGTTGGGCACCATGCGCCGCCGCAGCCACAGCAGCCCCAGGCCCGTCAGGAGCGCCCCGCCGGCCAGCAGCGCCAGTCCCGGGCCCGAGGCCAGCGGCGCCGTAGCCGTCGCGCCGGCCGCCAAGCGTTGGCCAATTGCCAGCACCAGCCCGCCCATCAGCAGGCTTTGGGCCGCGTAGTGTAGCCAGTGCCGCCGCCGGATGCGACTTATAGCGCGGTGGAAATCGGGGTTATTCATCGGGCGAGCGGCTGAGGGGAAACGGACTTTCAGCAACCAACCAAAGCCGCCGGAAATAGTCTGCCTGCAATTTGTAAAAACTTCGGATTTAGCAGAATGGCCAGCTGTTTTTGTATCTTAAGCTGTTCACCAATTCCTGCTGCCATGTCTTCCTTCGCTCCCAAAGTCCTGCTCCCGGCCCGAACCTTCGTGTTCCGCCGCTACCTCAGCCTGCGTCAGCGCCTCCAGGGCCTGCACCTAACGGCCGAAGCCATCCGCGACGCCCGCCAGCGCCGCCAGCAGGCGCGCCACGACGCGCGAATGCACCGCCTCTACCGCTGGTGCGAAGCCTGCCGCGGCCTGAGTGCTATGTTCTAAGAAACCGTTCGAACAGCTGCGTTGCGCGGCCATCCGAATAACGCCAACTGTCGAACCGGTTGCCCCATCAAACCAATTTCGTGCCTCCGGACCGGTAAAGCTGCCGCAAACCAACAGCGCCACCGGGTGAGGGTAGCGCTGTTGGTTTGCGGTTTTCGGCGTAGAAATCCGGGCCGTTACGGGACCTTATCCGCTTCCGGTAAAAGCCGGAAATACGTGGCCACGAACCGGTCATTTAGTACTTCACCCTGTACCTGTGCCTGCCTGATTTTCTGACAGAAACCGTCGTTGGCGTGGGCGTCGCCGTGCGAGTCGATATGGGTGCCATCTACAAAATAGGCCTTGCCGTTCAGGCGTACTGCCAGGTCGCAGCTTTTGCCCGACAGGCCCAGTTGGCACTGCCCGCAGGCAGCTTCCACTACCTGCATCGGCCGGCGCTGGTTGGGGCTGGCAATGGCACCAGCCAGTTTAGCGGCCGATTGGGCTTGCACGACCGGAACCGGCATAACCACGCCGAGGAGCAACAGATGCAGCAAGTTTTTCATGGGGAGTAGCATTTGAAAACAGAAAGACCGTCATGCTGAGCTTGCCGAAGCATCTCTACCGCTTCCTTGAAAGACTGTGCGAAGCGGTAGAGATGCTTCGGCAAGCTCAGCATGATGGTCATTTTCAGCCGTTCAGCTACCCGCACCAGTTACGGAAACTTAGGGTACTTGTCGAAATCGGGCTGGCGCTTCTCCACGAAGGCATTACGTCCTTCCTTGGCTTCCTCGCTCAGGTAGTAAAGCAGCGTAGCGTTGCCGGCCAGTTCCTGAATACCCGCCTGCCCATCCAACTCGGCGTTGAAGCTCGATTTAAGCATACGCAGCGAAAGGGGGCTTTTCTGCAGGATTTTGTTGCACCATTCCACGGTCGTTTCCTCCAGCTTATCGAGCGGTACTACTTTGTTCACCAAGCCCATATCAAGGGCCTCCTGGGCGTCGTACTGGTCGCAGAGGAACCAGATTTCGCGGGCTTTCTTCTGGCCCACCACGCGTGCCAGGTACGAGGCGCCAAAACCACCATCAAACGAGCCAACCTTGGGGCCGGTCTGGCCGAAGCGGGCGTTGTCGGCGGCAATGGTCAGGTCGCAGACGACGTGCAGCACATGGCCACCGCCGATGGCCCAGCCGGCCACCATGGCAATTACGGGCTTGGGCAGCGAGCGAATCAGCTTCTGCAAATCGAGCACGTTGAGGCGGGGTACGGCATCTTCGCCGATGTAGCCACCGTGGCCGCGCACGCTCTGGTCGCCGCCCGAGCAGAAGGCCTTGCCGCCCTCGCCGCTGAATACCACCACGCCGATATCGGTCCGGTCGCGGCAGATGTGCATGGCCTGGATCATCTCATCCACCGTGAGCGGGGTGAAGGCGTTGTGCACCTCGGGCCGGTTGATGCTGATTTTGGCGATGCCGCCGTGCTGGGTGAACAGAATTTCCTTGAACTCCTTGATGGTAGTCCACTCGATTTTCTCAGACATAGTAAAAGTGACGTAAATGGTAGTTGTAAATGGGTTTGATCAGGCCGGCAGCGCGAAAGAGGTGCGAACGAAGGTACGGTACTGCTCAAAAAACTCGGCGTTGGTTTTCGAGTCGGTAAAGACCTCAAGCAGGGCCGCGCCGTCCTGAGCCGAGAGGAAAACCGGCAACGCGGCCTCAAGTTCAGCGAAGCTAGAAACCGGGAAGTAGCGCAGCCCGAAGTCGCGCGCCGTGTTGGCGGCCGCCAGGGGCTGGTGCGTTTCGAAAAGCTCCTCTAGCTCCGGCTGCTGGCGCGGCCCATCGATGAGCCGGAAAATACCGCCCGCGTGGTTGTTGAGCAGGATAACGCGCAGGTTGGGCAGCGGGTAATTGTGCCAGAACGCGTTGCGGTCGTAGAAAAATGCCACGTCGCCGGTGATGAGCACCACCGGCCGGTTTGGCTGGGCCAGCGCCGCGCCCACGGCCGTGCTCGTGCACCCGTCGATGCCGCTGGTGCCGCGGTTGGCAAACACCTCGGCCCCGTGGCCGGCCGGCAAACCCAGGATGTTGGCGTAGCGCACGGCCATGCTGTTGGCCAGGTGCAGCGCCGCGCCATCGGGCAGCTGCTGCAGGGCCCGGAAGATGGTCGTAAACTCGTTGAACGGCTGGTCGGGTCGCTGCATGAATTCGGCCAGAAAGCCGGTAGCCCAGTTTTCGGCCGCCAGCCAGGGCCGCAGGTAAGCCGCTTTGGCCGTATCAGCCTCCACCGGAGCCAACCAGTTCAGGCGGGGCCGTGGGGCTACGCGGGTCGCGTCGGCAGCCAGCACGTTCCGCTCCGGCCCGGTTGGGGCTGAAGAGGCATCAGTCTCCTTCGGGCTAGCAATGCCCTCATTATCAGCGCTGAGCGCGGCAAAAAAATCGGCCGGCTCCATCCGAATAACCTGCTTGAGCGACTGAAAGGTGTCGGCTACTGCCCCGGCTTGCTGAATGTGCCAGTGTTGGGCGGGGCGGTGTTGGCGCAGGTAGAGCTTGAGGGCTTTGGAAATGAGCGACTGGCCAAAGGTGATGAGTAGCTCGGGCCGCAGCGCCTCCTTCAGGCCAGTCTCCGGCACGGCTAGAAATACGTCTTGCCGGCCCATAAAGCGCGGGTGCTGGTTGTGGCCGGTAGCGGCGGGCTGATGCAGGTTGGCAATCAGGTCGCCGACTACCGGCACCTGCCAAGCCGTAGCAAACTCGCGCAACGCCAGCCGCAACGGAACCTCGTCCGGGTGCTGGCCGGCTACCACCAACACGCGGCTGGTAGCGCGCAGGGTGTCGCGCAGCTCCCGGAGGCTGGCGGCGGGCAGTTGCGGGCGGCTGGGCAGCTCGCGCATGACCTTCACCGGCCCAAACACCAACTCTTCGTCCAGCTTGGGGTAGAAAGGCTCCCGCAGCGGCACGTTTAGCTGCACCGGGCCAGCCGGAAACTGCTGGGCTAGATTAATGGCTTCGCTCACGAGGCGCGCGGCGTGCCACTGGGCGTCGGGGTGGCTGGTGTCGGCAGGGAAGGTGAACGAGCCCTTGGCGTGCCGGCCATACAGATCGGTCTGGCGGATGGTCTGGCCGTCGAGCTGGTCGATCCACTCCGGCGGCCGGTCGGCCGTAAACACTACCAGCGGAATCTGCTGGAAAAATGCCTCGGCCACGGCCGGCGCATAGTTGAGGCCCGCCGTACCCGAGGTACACACCAGTGCCACTGCCCGCCGCTGGGCCTGGGCCAACCCAAGGCCGATAAAGGCGGCGGCCCGTTCGTCGGGCACAGTGCGCACCGTAATGGCCGGGTGGCGGGCGAAGGCAATGGTCAGTGGCGCGCACCGGCTGCCCGGCGACAACACCACATCGGTAACGCCCAGCTGCGCGCAGATTTCGGGGATATTATGAACTGCTTGCAGGCTACTGGACATAGATAAATTGGTGAGCTGAAAAAGGGGAGTGGTTGTCATGCTGAGCTTGCCGAAGCATCTCTACCGCAACAAGTAAATCCATACGTTAGGGTTAGCATTGCGGTAGAGATGCTTCGGCAAGCTCAGCATGACAGTTCTACAGGAGCATAATAGTGCAGCTATAACTCACTCCAGAACTGCCCCAATCGTGCGAAGTTTCAGTTCGGTTTCCTGCCACTCTTTAGTGGGGTCGGAGTCGGGGGTGAGACCGGTGCCGGCATAGAGCACGGCCTGCTCGGGGCGCAGCTGCAGGCAGCGCAGGTTTACGTAGAGGCGCGCCGCGCCGGGTTCGGGCAGGTTCACGGGGCCGAGGAACCCAGCGTAGTAGGCCCGGTCGTAGCCCTCGTGCTGCTTTATGAAATCGAGGGCCGCCTGCCGGGGCATACCGCTGACGGCCGAAGTGGGGTGCAGCAGCCGCAGCATATCGGTGCCCAGCGTAGCGAAAGGCACATTGCGCAAATCCACCGCGAAATCGGTGCGCAGGTGCAGCACGTCGCCGGCAGCTACGGTGCGCGGGCCCGTTTCCTGGTACTCGCGCAGCCGCACCTGCTTGAAGCAGTTCACAATGTAGCGCGCCACTAGTGCCTGCTCTTCAATTTCCTTCTGCCGCCAGATGGCCTCGCTCGGGGCGTGGCCCGGCAGCAGCGGCTGGGTGCCGGCCAGCGCCATGGTCCGGAAAACCTGGTCTTCGCCTACCTCGGCCAGCACTTCGGGCGTGGCCCCCAGCCAGGTGCCGGCGCCCGGCGCACTCACCAGCGACACAAAGGCCGTAGGATAGCGCAGTTGTAACTCTTCAAACGCCGCCAGCGCATCGAACTTGGCGGGCAGCACCCGGTGCACGGCCCGGCTCGATACCACTTTCTGCACCGTGCCGGCCCGGATGGCCTCCACTCCGGCCCGCACCAGTACCTCGTACTCGGGCTGAGTGGCGGGCCGGGGGGCGTGGCGGGGCCGCACATGCCAGGGCAGCGGATCGGGAGCGGGCAGCGCGGCAAATTGTTGCCGCAACTGGGGTAGCCGGCTAACGGCAGCCGCGCTCAGCCGCACCTCGTCGGGCCGGGATAAGTCGAAGTACACATCGGCCGGCAAAAACAGCGGCGGGTTATGGTCGGAGTCCTGGAAGGGAAAGAAGGCAAAACCGGCCGGGGCGCTGGCCTCGAGCGCCGGCGGCAGGCCCACGTAGGCATCGTCTACCCGCAAGCTAAGACACAGCCGGGCCGCCGCCTCGCCGGGCAGCCGCCACAGCGCCACTGGCCGGCCGCTGCTCAACGCCAGCGCCACCAGCCGCCGGAGTCGCGCCGCCGGCGGCAAATCAGGGTTCCAGGCAACGGTTTGGAGCATGTCGGGGGCTGGGATGGTTAAGGTTTGGGAGAAAGGAACGTCATGCTGAGCGCAGTCGAAGCATCTCTACCGCTTCGTTACAGTAGTAATCCAACGAAGCGGTAGAGATGCTTCGACTGCGCTCAGCATGACGTTCCTTTTCTCACTTCTCACTACTAAATACTTACTTCTCCACATCAATAACTGCCATAGTGATGCGGCTGATGCAGACCAGCGCGCCGGTTTGCTCATGAGTAATGCGGATTTCCCAGACCTGTGTGCGGCGGCCGACGTGCAGGGCCGTGGCGCGGCCGATAACGTGGCCGTCGCGCACGCCCTTGATGTGGTTGGCGTTGATTTCGAGGCCCACGCAGGCCTGTTTGGTAGGGTCGGGCAGGCGGGTGTGGGCAGCAATGCTGCCCAGCGTTTCGGCCAGCGCCACCGATGCCCCGCCGTGCAGCAGGCCCATCGGCTGGTGGGTGCGGCTATCAACGGGCATGCGGCCTTCGAGGTAATCGGCCGTGATGGCCGTCAGCTCGATGCCTAGCGCGTCGGCCAGGGTGGGGCGGGTGCTTGCCCATTGCTTGAGTTGGTCGAGAGTCATGAGCGGAGCGGAGGAAAGATGCTGAATGAACGGAACTGGGCAGTTGCCGGCTGGCAACTAAAAATGCCCGAAAACTTGCAGCTTGCGGCCTGAAGCTCGTAGCTTTAGAAGTGCTACGAGCGTAAACCGCAAAACTAGGGGGAAAGTGAGCGTCAAAAAAATATACCTGATTCGTCACGGCCAAACCGACTTCAACGTGCGCGGCATCGTGCAGGGCAGCGGCGTCGATTCGTCGCTCAACGAGGCTGGGCGGCGGCAGGCAGCGCGCTTTTTCGCCGCCTACAGCCACGTGCCCTTCGATAAGGTATACACCTCCCTGCTGCGCCGTACCCACGAGTCGGTAGCCGGTTTTCTGGACTTAGGCCTGCCCCACGAGGCCCACGGTGGCCTGAACGAAATTGGCTGGGGTACCCGCGAGGGAACCCGCATCACGCCCGAAGAAGATGAGGAGTACCACCGCGTGCTGCAGGACTGGCATGCCGGCCGCACCAGCTCGGCCCTCGAAGGCGGCGAAAGCCCCGAGCAGGTAGCTGCCCGCCAGCGCCCGTTTATCAAGCTGCTCACCGGCCGGCCCCGCGAGCAGACGGTGCTCGTGTGCATGCATGGCCGAGCTATGCGCGTGCTGCTGTGCCAGCTGCTGAACTACCCGCTCAGCCAGATGGAAAACTTCGAGCACCATAACCTGGGCCTCTACGAGCTGGAGTACACCGGCTCGCTGTTCACGGTGCGCAATTTTCTGGACACAAGGCATTTGCAGGATGTCAAATGAGAACGGCCAGGACCATCCTAATCGGGCTGCTAGTAAGCATCGTTGGTGCTTTCGCAGCTCATACTGCCACTGCTAATCCAACCCGCGCTTGGAACGGTGCAGAACCAGACACTATTCGTGGACTCGGCTGTTGTCCAGCGTATTGCTATCGGCTAGTTGAGCCTGCCCACGTTCCACTCGTCGTTCATCACCGGGAGTTAGCAGGCCGGGTATTTGTGGAGTTCGTGGTTGATTCGCTGCTCAACAAAAAGGAGTTTACGATTGCCTGTGCGCGGCTAACTTGGCGGAAAACAGGTAAAAGTTATGCTCCTGATTGTCAGCAATTGACAGAGGGCCAACGACAGGCGCTGTTAGAACTGGTAGTTCCATTAATGGCGCCCTTGCATTTCACTCCCGCCCGCTCCGACCGCAGGGGCTGTGGGCAGGAGCGTTGGACGATGCCAGTAACCTTTCGCTAGCATCGGAACAGCCATTTCGGATACCTGCCTCCTGCAATTGAGCAGTAAAACCGCGGCAGGCGAAAATTCGCCCCTGCGGCGGTGGGCCGCGGCAGACGGCTTTCATTTGCTCCCCCGAATTTTCGGGCTAATTTTGGCCTATTCTATTCAACGACGACGACGCAGATGGCCGAACTCATAAAAATGCCCAAGATGAGCGACACAATGACCGAGGGGGTCATTGCGGCGTGGCTCAAAAAAGTAGGCGACAAGGTAAAATCCGGCGACGTGCTGGCCGAGGTGGAAACCGACAAGGCCACCATGGAGCTCGAAAACTACGAGGACGGCACCCTGCTCTACGTCGGCCCCAAGGAAGGGGAGGCCGTGGTAGTAAATGGGCTGCTGGCTATTGTAGGCAAAGAAGGCGAGGATATTGCTTCCCTGCTGAAAGATGCCCAGGCTGAAACCGCCCAACTGGCCACCGGCGAAACGGATGAGGCTCCGGCCGCCGAAGCCCCGGCTCCGGCCCCAGCCCCAGCCCCAGAGGCTCCCAAAGCTGCTGCGCCGGCTCCGGCTTCTCCTGAGCCCGCCAAAGAGGAGGCCCCCAAGCCCGCGGCAGCACCAGTTGGCAATGGCAAAAAGGCAACCGTGATTCGGATGCCCAAGATGAGCGACACCATGACCGAAGGCACCATTGCCGGCTGGCTGAAAAAAGTAGGCGACAAGGTGAAATCGGGCGATATTCTGGCCGAAGTGGAAACCGATAAGGCCACCATGGAGCTGGACAACTACGAAGACGGCACGCTGCTGTATATCGGTCCCAAGGAAGGGGAAGCAGTGCCCGTAGATGGCGTGCTGGCCATTATTGGCGAAGAAGGGGCCGACGTGCAGGCCCTGCTCGGCGGCCAGACCGGCGACGACGCTCCAGCAGCTGATGCTGGGCCAGCTGCTGAAGCCGCTGCTCCTGCGTCGGCTTCTACTTCGGCCCCCGCCCCGGCCGCCGAAGCTGCTGCCCCCGCCGCAACCGGTGGCCGCATTTTCGCCTCGCCGCTGGCCAAAAGCATTGCCAAGGACAAAGGTATCGACCTGAACACCATTAAAGGTTCGGGCGAGAACGGCCGCATTGTGTCGCGCGACTTAGAGGACGTGGCCGCTTCGGCTGCCGCGGCCCCCACGAAGGCCCCTGCCGCTGATGCTGCGCCGCAGTCGGAGTACATTAAGGCCGCATTGCCCGAACAGGCGGCCCCCAAAGCCACCCCGGCTGCCGCTGCTCCTAGCGCGCCGGCCGCTCAGCCCGCCGACGGCACCTACACCGACACGCCGGTGTCGCAGATGCGCAAAGTCATTGCCCGTCGCCTCTCCGAAAGCCTGTTCACGGCTCCGCATTTCTATCTGACGATGGAAATTCTGATGGACCGGGCCATGGAAGTACGCACCCAGCTCAACGAACTCTCGCCCGTTAAGCTCAGCTTCAACGACCTCGTGATTAAGGCGGCGGCCGTCGCGCTGCGCCAGCACCCGGCCGTGAATTCCTCGTGGCTGGGTGACCGAATCCGCCAGAACCACGTGATAAACATCGGGGTGGCCGTGGCCGTGGATGAGGGCCTGCTGGTGCCCGTAGTGCGCAACGCCGACGGCAAAGGCATGTCGCAGATTGCGACCGAGGTGAAGGAGCTGGCCGGTAAGGCCAAGAGCAAGAAGCTGCAGCCCGCCGAGTGGGAGGGCAGCACCTTCACCATTTCCAACCTGGGCATGTTCGGCATCGACGAGTTCACGGCTATTATCAACCCGCCGGATGCCTGCATCCTGGCCGTGGGCGGCATCAAGCAGACGGCCGTGGTGAAGAACGGCGAACTGGCTGTGGGCAACATCATGAAGGTAACGCTGAGCTGCGACCACCGCGTGGTGGATGGCGCCACCGGTGCGGCCTTCCTGCAAACGCTCAAAAGCCTGCTCGAAGACCCGCTACGGATGCTGATTTAATCTTTCGTTGTTAGCTATTGGTTGTCAGTTGTCAGTCCGGTTACGGAACGGCAGCTGACTTCCGTTTTTACTGACAACCACCAACTTTCAACCGACAACTAGCATGAAAATCCGCTCTACTACCGTTCTGGGCGTCCGCCACAATGGCCAGGTGGCCCTTGGGGCCGATGGCCAGGCCACCATGGACAAGCACGTAGCCAAAAGCAACGTGCGCAAAGTGCGCAAGCTGCACGATGGCAAAGTGGTAACCGGCTTTGCCGGCTCCACGGCCGATGCGTTTATGCTGCTCGATAAGTTCGAGGAGAAGCTGGGTGGCTATAATGGCCAGCTGCGCCGGGCCGCCATCGAGCTGGCCAAGGAGTGGCGCAAAGATCAGTACCTGCGCAAGCTCGAGGCCATGATGGTGGTGTGTGATAAGGACGAGCTGCTCATCATTGCCGGCACCGGCGACGTGCTGGAACCCGACAACGACGTGGCCGCCATCGGCTCGGGCTCGATGTACGCCCAGGCCGCCGCGCTGGCCCTGAAAAAGCACGCCCCTCACCTCACGGCCCGCCAGATGGTGGAGGAAGCCCTGCACATTGCCGCCGACATCTGCATCTACACCAACCACAACCTCATGATCGAGGAGCCGGTATAGTTTCGGCTCTGATTCCAGTGAATTACTTGTCATCAAGCCAATGAGAATTTCTGTAAGCTGCTCGAAGGTTCTGTTGACGCTGCTTTTGTTGCTGCTGGTGTTGCCGGCTTGGGCACTGAAGCCGGATCGGGTCTATCATCAAACGCCCGACTCATTAGGCCTAGCGTACACCACGCGCACGGTGACGACGGCCGATGGCTATCAGCTGAAATCCTGGGAAATTGCGCCGGCTGCCCAGGCAGCTAAGCCGGTAGCCGTAGTATTGGCCTATCAGGATTTCGGCAACATGTCTTATTTCCTGCACCAGGCCCGGGCGCTAAGCCGGGCTGGCTACGCGGTGGTGCTGTTCGATTACCGCGGCTTCGGCCAGAGTGCCGACTTCCCCATCAACCCCAGCCAGCTTTATTACGAGGAGTTTGCAGCTGACTTGCGGGCCGTGGTACAGGCTACGCGGCAACGCCTTCCCAAATCCAAAGTGGGCGTACTTTCCCTATCGATGGGCACCATTGTAGCGGCCACTGTGGCGGCCGAGCGGCGGTTGGATTTTCTGATAACCGAAGGCCTGATGGCCAACCCGGCAGAGTTGGCAAGCAAAGTAAAGCAACTCAAAAACAAGGACGTACTACTGCCCGCCGATGCGGCCAGCTACCCGCAACGGTGGACGAAAGTAAAATGCCCGATGCTACTGTTTGGTGGCACGCAGGACGCATTTACTCCCTTGGCCGACAGTGAACAATTGGCTGGCAAGCGCCCCCGGCGGACGTTGGTATCTTTTGAGGGCGGCCACTTGGGCGGCTTTCCCACATTATCCAGTCAACCCGACTCCTACGACAATTTCGGGGATTTGTACGTACAACACATTTCGGCTTTTCTCACGAAGGCCGGTATCCAATAGCTTTCGCAAAAACTACTTCCATAAAGCTATCAGCTAACAGCTAATAGCTAAAAGCTTAAAAAATGACTGTAACCAATTTCCTCAAGCACCACTACCGCCACTTCAACGCTGCCGCGCTTATCGATGCGGCCGAGGGCTACAACAAGCACCTCGCTGATGGAGGCAAGATGATGATTACGCTGGCAGGGGCCATGAGCACCGCCGAAATGGGCATTCAGCTGGCCCAGCTCATCCGGGAAGATAAAGTGCAGATTATCAGCTGTACCGGCGCTAACTTGGAGGAAGATATCTTCAACCTCGTGGCCCACGATTTCTATGAGCGGGTGCCCAACTACCGCGACCTGACGCCCGCCGACGAGCAGGCCCTGCTGGAGCGCCACATGAACCGCGTAACGGATACCTGCATTCCCGAAGAGGAGGCCATGCGCCGCCTGGAGCACTCGGTGCTCAAGTTCTGGGAGAAGGCCGACAAGGCCGGCGAGCAGTACTTCCCCCACGAGTTCTTCTACCAGATTTTGAAGTCGGGCGAGCTGGAGCAGTATTACCAGATTGACCCCAAGGACAGCTGGATGCTGGCCGCCGCCGAGAAAAACCTGCCCATCATCTGCCCCGGCTGGGAAGACTCGACGCTGGGCAACATCTTCGCCGGCCACGTCATTTCCGGCGACATCAAGAACGTGCATACCGTGCGCACCGGCATCGAGTACATGATTTACCTGGCCGGCTGGTACACCGAGCAGGCCACCGACGAAAGCCCGGTCGGCTTCTTCCAGATTGGCGGCGGCATTGCCGGCGACTTCCCCATCTGCGTGGTGCCCATGCTGCACCAGGACCTGGGCCGCACCTCCGTGCCGCTGTGGGGTTACTTCTGCCAGATTTCGGATTCCACGACCAGCTACGGCAGCTACTCGGGCGCCGTGCCCAACGAGAAAATCACCTGGGGCAAGCTGGGCCAGGACACGCCCAAGTACATCATCGAGTCGGACGCCACCATTGTCGCGCCACTGATATTTGCCATCGTGCTGGGGCAGTAAATGGCTGCTAGCTCAAGTTTGCAAAAAGCACCCTAGAACTGTTCTGGGGTGCTTTTTTGTGCCCATTAAGGAAGGCGGCGGGCTTTATCGGGCTTGCTTTTTCAGTTCCTGCTTCTGCTTTTCCAGCTGGGCCTGCTGTTTCACCGACTGCTTGATGCTGGACCAGTTCAGGGTAAACATCAACACCATCCCGGCGATGATGAGCATCAGGTAGCCGAACATGAAAGTCATGAAGCCGCGCCAGAGGCGGCCCAACCAGCCAAGGGTGGTGTGGCTCAGCAAGCTACCGTAGGCCCACGAGGCGTACCCTATCACCAGCACCAGTGCGCAGAAGGTGAACGTCTGAATCTGGGGCGTCCCGCTGTAGGCGTAGGTCACGGGCAGCAGCAGCAGAGTGATAGAGTTGTTGATGGCCGTGATAAAGGCCGCGATAATGAGGCACTCAGCGTAGTTGTAGCCGCCGCGCCGCAGAAATAAGCGGGCCGACAGCGCCCAGGCCGGCACCGTTGCCAGGTAGCACCAAGCCAAGTACTTCATGACAAAAGTACTGAATGACACCTGCATCTGATTCATCGCCTCAGGCATGGTGGGGTCTCGCGGCGGCATCATGTCGATGTGCAGCACCGAGAAGAGCAGCGCATAGAGGCCGGTCATTATGAATAGCAGCGACAGGGGCCGGAAATGGTCGACGCGCTTGCCCGCCAGGTATTCCCGAATGGTGGGGCCAGGTCGGAACACCATTGTTTTGAGCGTGTACAGAATGCCCTTATCCACGTGCCAGATGGAGTGCAGCACGTCGTGGGGCATGTCCTTCATCGTGAGGCGGTGCGTGTGGTGGGCATCCTGCCCGCATCGCCCGCAAAAGCGGTCGGGCACGCCGTGGCCGCAGTTCAAGCAGTGTGCCGGGCCGTGTGCCGGGGGGGCTGGGGTAGGTTGTGGCGCTAAAATCTGCGTCGGAGTGGGGCCCGAAAGTGCTAATTCACCCCCTTGATTATCAGCAATAGTAGAAGTTAACGGCATAAGATAGAATTACAGAATTAAGCTGTAAATCTACTAGAATTCGGCACTCTTACAAACAGGCCCGCCGCTGATGGTCAGCGGCGGGCCTGTTTGCATTCAATTGCTATGAAGGGCTACGCCATTTCCGCCACCTCAACCTCCTTCGGCATCCCCACGGCCTCAAATGCCTGACCTAAATCCAGCATCAAATCCTGGGGGTCTTCCACGCCGATGCTCAGGCGAATCATTTGGGGGGTGATGCCCATTTCCTTCTGGTCTTCGAGGGTGATGTCGGAGTGGGTCATGGTGCCGGGGTGCTCGGCCAGGCTTTCGGTGCCGCCCAAGCTCACGGCCAGCTTGATGAGGCGCAGGGCGTTGAGGAATCGGAAGGCTTCGGCCTCGCCGCCCTTTATGTCGAACGAAATCATGGAGCCCGGCGAGAGGCAGTGACGCTGGTAGATGTCCTGCTGCACGGGGTTGCCTTCGAGGTGGGTGAGGTAATGGGTGCGCTCGACCAGCGGGTGCTCGCGCAGCCAGTCGGCAATAACCTGGGCCGATTGGGCGGCGCGCTCCATGCGCAGCTTCAGCGTTTCGAGGCTGCGCATCAGCATCCAGCCGGTGTTGGGGTCGCACATAGTGCCCATGAACGTACGCATGCCCTTGATTTCCTTCATCAGGGCGTGGCTGCTGAGCGCGGCCCCGGCAATCAGGTCGGAGTGGCCGCCTAGGAACTTGGTGGCCGAGTACAGCACCACGTCGGCGCCGTGCTTGAGCGGGTGCTGGAACACGGGGCCCAGGAACGTGTTGTCGACCACGAAGCGCACCGGCTTGTCGGGTGTGGCGTACTGGCGGGCCAGGGCGGCGCAGGCGTCGAGGTCGATGAGGTGGTTGGTGGGGTTGGCGGGCGTTTCCACGTAAATCATGGCCAGGCGCCCGGGCGCAATGGCGGCGGCCTGGGCCTGCATTTCTTCGGGGCTGGCGGTGGGGCGGAAGCCCACGGCCTCGATGCCAAACTTGCGCAGCACGTTTTTCAGGAAGAAATCGGAGCCGCCGTACACGGGCTCGGAGTGCAGCACTACGTCGCCGGGCTGCAGCAGGGCCAGCAGCGTGGTGCTGATGGCGGCCATGCCTGAGGCGAACGAAGCAGCTTCTTCGGCCTCATCCCAGAGCGTAAGGCGGTTTTCGAGAATTTCGAGGCTGGGGTTGTTGAGGCGGGAGTAGATGAGGCCCATTTCCTCATCGGGCCCCTGCTGGCGCAATCCGTAGGCTAGCTCGAAGAAGGCCTTGCCCTCCTCGGCATTCTTAAACACGAAGGTCGAGGTCTGGAAAATGGGGGGCTTGATGGCGCCCTCGCTCCAGGCGGGCGTGTAGCCGTAGCTCATCATCAGGCTCTCCGGGTTCAGGCGCTGGCCGTTGATGCAGGCGTGGTCGGCGGGGGTTGTCCTGGGC
>NZ_JABKAV010000021.1 GCF_013377905.1 Hymenobacter terrestris | reverse complement strand
AATGGCTGGCCGGTTCGCGGGTCAGGCTGCCAGGAAAGTTTCCATTACTTCTCGGGTGAGAGCCGGGGCGCTTACATGCGGGCAATGACCGCTAACGGGCAGCGTCACCAGTTCTGAGGTTGGTAGGGTGGCCTGCAGAAAATCGCCCACTTCTAAGGGCGCAACCAGGTCGCGGGCACACTGAATGAACAGGCACGGAACCTTGCAGAGGCCCACATCGGGTCGGTTGTCGGAAAGGAAAATGACGCGGGCGAAGCGCTTGGCAATGGTCGGATCATTCTGGCATAGGCTATGAAGCAGCTCCTCGGCCAGCGAAGGTTGGTCGGGGTTGCCCATTACAAACGGGGCGAAAGTATCGACCCAGCCCATGAAATCCTGATCCATGAAGGCCAGCATCTGTTTCATGTCCTGCTGGTCGAAGCCGCCATGGTAATTCGTTTCGTTCAGGTAGCAGGGCGAGAGGCACAGCAATTGTAGCTGGCGAAAATACTTCGGGGCTTCAATGGCGGCTAGCATCCCGATCATGGCCCCCACGGAGTGGCCGATTAGGGTAACGTCGGTCAGGTTAAGCTCCTGGCAAATGTCGAGCAGGTCCTGGGCATACCCCTGAAGCGAGCCATGTTTTTCCGGGTCATAGGCCGAGGACTCGGACAAACCAGCCCCAACATGATCGAAAAGCACCAACTGAAAGCGGGAAGAAAAACTGGGTGTGATAAACCGCCAAATGCTCTGGTCACAGCCAAAGCCGTTGACAAAGAGCAGCGTTCGTGCCCCAGAGCCCATTATATGGACATTATTGCGTTTCAGCGGGCTGGTCATCGGGCTAGAAAATTTAACTAAATAGGACAATAAAATATTTATTATAGATAACAAATATTCACCATAATAGCAAGTAGACTGACCGCTGAGTATCGCCTTTGTTGGCATGGGCCATGGCACCAGCAGGGAGTACTGCTTCAGTACGTTCTACGAATACGCCGACCGCCTTTCGCCCCTGGGTAACGCCCCCGCCGAAGCTTGCGCCGACTACGTGGTGAGTCTGTTCTCGGCCCTGATCCGCTACGTAAGCATGCAGAACCTGATGCACGACGGTGGCTTCAGCACCGCCGGCACCTAGAAGGAAATTGTGGAGTTGGTAGTAATCCGGTTCTTTTCCCTGAAAACAGCAACGCCCGGCCAATGTGGGCGGGCGTTGTTTTTGATAGCGCTGATGTTAATAGAAATAGCGGAAGAGAGCGAAGGAGACTTCCCGATACTCCCGGAGCTGGTTGTAGTTGACTCCAGCGCCAAATCTGCCAAATAAACTACGCTTGGCACTACCCTGTAGCTGCCAGTAGCCGGGCCAGCGTGTGGCGGTTACGTTTACCCACAGGCCAATTGGGTAAGGCAATGCGTGTTGTAAACCAACTGTGTAACCAAACCCGGTGATTTCTACTCGTTCGCCGTTGCGCAACTCGCTTAAGTTACTGTAGCCGCCGCCTACCACTAAATCGGGGGCCAATACTGGGCCGATATGGTAGAGGCCAGCTTCCACGCTGGCTGAATAAGCGCGAAAGCGAAAGTTCCGTGGTGCGGCCTGTAGCCATTGGTAGTTGAGGTGTTCATTTAGTGTTAGCCGATGACCAGGGTGTAGGGTGGGTAGCCCAATTTGAACGGAAGCGGCATTATTCTTATTAAGATTGGTCTGGTAGCTAGCCTGAAACTGTGAAATCAACGGCATGTACCTACTACTATACACCCGGACGAAGGCTCCAACAGGTGCGTAGCGCGTGCCCGAGAGTAATCCGGCTTCGGAACCCCAGGTAATTGATAAATCACAGAGCTCCTTACTGTCTGCTGACAGCCCGAAATGAGCACTGTCGCCGAGGTGCACCTGGCGCCGCTGGCTTATATAGCCAATATAAGAAACGACCAGACTTAGCGTATCAGCAGCGGATGAGGTCACCGGCAACGAAAAAACGCCATTATCCTCGGTACTGATGCCATTGGTAGTTCCGGACTGTAAAACGATGCAGCCCGAAATCGGTTGGCCAGTCGAGCGGTCGGTAACGCGCCCGGCGACGACGCGCTGTTGGGCATAAACAGGCCATACGAGCAACAAACAGCAAAAGAGTAGTAAACCTGATTTCATAAGCGGGAAGTGTATGATAGTAGGCTGATGCTTCTGGTAGCTACAATCCACATCCCCTTGGAAAATAAATTAATCTTGGTTGGGCTTTAGCAGCGGTTCGGTTGCAAACAGCGTGTCAATTGCAGCCCGGTCGTAGTCGAGAATCCAGTCATTATAGTTCTGGTAGAGGGGCTGAATCGTTTCAACGTCGGGACCGATGAGGTCAAGGCCCCGGTCGTCGTACATCTGCAAAATCAGCTTAGACCGCAGGTTGAGGAAGAAAATGTCGTCTTGCAGTTGCGGGCTGCGGCCAGGGAAATCCTGGTGGCTGATAGCTTGCAGAATCTGCTGGTGTGGGATGTGCGCGGCCAAGCGTTGCACCGTGAAGCGAACAAGCTGACGAGTATCGGCGAAGCGGGTACGGTTGGCTAACCGTTGGAACTCTGCTTCCTGTTTGGATACTTTCAATTGGCGGAGTACAAAGTGGTTTGCCCGAAACCGCCAACGCCTAAATCGGCCCTCCCAGCGTCTGCGCTGCACTACCATTAGTACCTCATCATCGGGGGCGAATACGGCCTCAAATGGTATAGAAGCACGGCGTAGTACCTCGGCAAAGTAAGCATCGTCCGAAGTAGCAGCCTCACTCTGCAAATCAAACCGAAGCCCGATGGGCCAAGAGTGAAACAAGCCGGGACCTAACACCAAGCCAGGGTAATGTAACGAGAGAAAATGAGTAATTGCCGAGGCCATGGTATCATCGAGAATAAGGGGTTAATGTAAGATACAGCCCCCTGCTTTCTCCTAGAAATTCACCTGGGCCTGCAGGCGTAGCAGGCCGCCGCGCTGCCGGTTATCTTGCTTTTGAAAATCTTCGAAGCGGCGGTCGGAAAGCGTGTACATCGTTACCAGCTCGAAGCTGGGGAACGGGGCCCACTCAAGCCCCAATTCGGCCTCGCGCACCGTGTAGCTGCGGGCGTCCCGTTCGTGCTTTTTGCCGCCATCATAGTACTGCACGCGCAGAAACGGGTAAAACTGCTGCTGCTTGTAGAGCAGGCGGTAGTTAAGCATCACATAGCCGCCGTGCAGGCCGCGGGTTTCGATGCTGTCGGTGCGCGGGTTGAATTCGGGGCCGCGGCCTACATTGTATTCGGCCTGCAAGCCAAAGGGCTGCGGGTACACGATGAACGAGGCGGCCACGCGCTGGTCGGGGTAGCGTAGGTCGGGCCGGGTTTTCACTCCAGTTGAAAGCTGGTCTTAGTTCAGCACATACTCGCCGGAGTAGGCCTGCAGGCCGGGCTCGATGATATGCTGGCCGATTTCGAGCGGATACGTAACGCGGGCCACCACATGGCGCTGGTTGTTGAGCTCGGGGCGGTTGGCGGTCTGGCCGTTGAACACGCCTAGACCTACCACGCCGTAGTCGCCCGAGCCCTTCAGGCCTTCCTTCACCAGCCGGCTGAACCGCTTGCGCACGGCAGTGGGTGCCCAGTACAGAAATGCACCCAAATCCCGCTCGTTGGCGAAGGCGCTGTTGATGCCGTCGTTGCGGTCGAGCGGTAGTCGGTTCTGGCTCGACTGCATGTTCTCGAAGCCAAACGGAATCTTGCTATGGCCCAGCCACACCCGGAACTGGCTGGCTTTATCCAGCCCGATGTCCATGTAGGCATCGCGCAGTAGCGTGGCATTGAGGGAGGAACTGCCGCTGAGGGTGCTGGCAAAATCGGGCTGGATGTAGAAGTAAACCCGTTCGTGCAGCTGGCCGAAGAAAATGATGCGGATCCGGCGCAGGGAAATTCCGCCATTGCGCCCCCACGACTTATCGCACTGCTCGCAGCTCAGGTCGGGGTTGGTTTCCAGTAGCCGGTTGTAGCGGGCCTGCACGTAGCCCCGCACCGAAACCGACTAGTACCATTTGGGGGTGGGTGCCGGCTCAGAGGAAGCCGAATTGGCGGTTTGAGCGTTAGCGTAGCCCGCTGCCAGCAGTAAAGCAATGGTTAGCAATTACCACCGCCGCAGATACAGCAGCGTTGACTGGCCTGAGGGACCATATTTGTCATTGAGCAGGAAATAACCGCCGCGGTGCGCCGCCAGACCCTCCCAATTGTAGGTCTGGTATTCCAGGGGAAGCGCCAGCAGCGGTTTCCACTTGACGCCGTGGCGCGTGTAGCGCAGGCTGATGAGGCGGGAGTAGTGCTGGTAGCTGCCGCTGCTGTCCTGAATCAGGCGGGCATTCGGGTCGGGCGGGGCCACGCGGTACAAGGCGTCGGAGGGGCCATTGAAGAAGTAGTTGATGGCCGTGAAGCGCCGGCGGCCGACTGGTTCCATGTCCGTTACCCGAAACGGCAGCGGGGGCAAGCCGACGAGCCGGAGCATGCGGTCGGGGCGCAGGACCAGGGCGTAGTTGTTGCGGGGCAGGTAATTGTACTCGAACAGTAGCAGCAACCCCTGGCGGTAGCGGGCCAGGGCCTCAAAACCCGCATTGAAGGCGTGGCTGCCATCGGGCAGCAGTGGCTTGGGCAGCGCCACCAGGTAGCTGCTGTCGAGCTGAATCAGACTCCGGGCTTCGTCGAGCACACCCCGCACGAGGTAGCAGTTGGGGGCTGTGGTAATCGTTTCGATGGAGAAATAGGCCGTGTCGCGAAGCATGGCCAAGCCCTCCAGCCCTTCATAAATGGCACCGGCACTGTCGATGCGCGCCCGGGCCTGATCGAGGCCCCGGATGGCGTATTTGCGGAAGGGCAGTTCGGCTGTTGAACCGGCTATTTGCCGGTCGAGGTTGGGCAGGGCCAAGCCGTATACTTTCGCTTCGGCCTGCTCCTGCAGGCGGCTTTCGGAGAGCAGCAGCAACTGACCGCGGTAAGTGCAGAGGCCAGAGAACTGGTTTTCGCGCTCGGCCAGTTCGGCGGGGAGTTGGATGAGGTGCGCCAGCGGCGTTGGCTGGGCTTGGGCCTGAGCAAGCCCGACAGGCAACAGGAGCGTACAAAAAGCAAAAAACCAGTTCATGCACAACGATGAGAGCCGCTTTATGGGGGTAGCAAAGGTAGGGAACCGGTGAGATGCAGCCACACCAGACCTGGCAACTCGCCACCTCATCTATTCGCTCAGACTTCGCCAGCAACCGGTCCCTGGCCCAGTTGCTGGCTATTACTACTGTGGGCCCGCAGGTTGGTAGCTTGGTGACAGGTGGCGCAGAACTGCCATTACCCTCCGGTACTACCCGTTTTTGGCTGGCCTTTGGCGTGGGTCGAATCGCCACTACGGCGTCATCGGGCAGTATCGTGCCTGGCCGTTCCTACGGAATCAGGCGGTCGGTGCGGAGTTGGGCGAAGAGGTCAAAGAACGAGTCCTCGGTGGTCTGGTAGGCCAAAAAGCCGTGTCGGCGGCTCTTGCTCATGTCGGTCATCACCTCAATTGGGCGGCCCAAGTCGAGGTCGGTGTGCCAGGGCGAAGCCAAGCGGCTGAGGTCGTCCTCGGCCAAGTTGTGGCGGTTAGCTATTTCGCGCCACACGGGGGCGTCGGCGCTCATTTCGGCTTCCAACGGATGAATGCTGCCATCAAATCCCACGGCTTCCAGCCCAAACTAGGCGGCTAGGCGCGGCCACAGCCAGCTCCAGCGGAACACGTCGCCGTTCACGATGTTGAAGGCCTCGTTGCGGGCCGTTTCGGCGGTGGCGGCCCAGCGTAGTTGCTGGGCGATGATGCGGGCGTCGGTTACGTCGGAGAGGCCGTTCCACTGGGCTTCTGAGCCGGGCCAGCGGAAGGGACGGCCGGTTTCGTAACAGATAGAAGCGTACACGGCCAGCGTGGTGCCCAGGTTCATGAGGTTGCCCACGGCCTTGCCGATGATGGTGTGGGGACGGTGGATGCTCCATGTGAAGCCGTCGCGGGCGGCGGCGGCGTACACTTCATCTTCCTGGGCGTAGTAAAAGTTGTCGAGCGGGAGGCGGGGCTGCTCCTCGCGCAGGGGCGTGGGCGGCGGGGTGCCCCCGTTCACGTAGGCCTCAAATGGCCCCAGGTAGTGCTTGAGGCCGGTAACCAGCGCCACATGCTGAACCGATTTCTGCGGGGCCAGCGCGTCGAGCAGGTTGCTAATCATCAGGCCATTGACGCGGATGTTCTCGGCCTCGGTATCCTGGCGCATCCAAGTGGTGATGAACACGTGGGTGGGAGCGAGGTCGGCGAGGGCCGTTTTCAGGCTGGCGGGGTCGAGCAGGTCGGCGGCCACGGGCTGCAGGCCGGGCACGTCGTCGGGGCGGGGCGAGCGGGACAGGCCGTAGGTGGGCCAGTCGTGGGCCAGCAGCTCGCGGGCCAGGTTGCTGCCAATAATGCCGCTGGCACCGACTACTAAAGCACGGTAGTTCATATTTCGGATTCAGGATTGTACGGTGTGAGCCACTGTATACATAGTGGCAGGGAGTTATAACAGCCGAAACCGCTAATCGGCCCGCCGAGAAGTCAACTGCCCTGTCCTCCCGGCTCCGGCCCGCCCGCTACGCCAGCATGATGCGCTTAGGAGCCATTGTTTCGGCGTAACCCTGCATCACCTGCCGCAGAATCTGCATATTGCGGGGGCGGTAGCGGGTAAATTCTTTCCAGTTGGTCAGCATCAGTACGGGCGGCATTTCTACAATGGTCACCACCGAATTTCAGAAGGCTTCCCAGTCTTCGAAGCCCAGCTGTTCATTAAAAAACTGGTGCAGAGTGACTCTGGTGGTAATGCTTGTCAGGTTGAGGTTCCTGGGGTTGGCTGTCGTGTGATTGGTTACGCTTGCACAACTCTGATTGGCGGTGCGTGTGATCTAGCCGAACAAATGCAAGGGGCAGTAACAGTAGCGCGAACTTTGTAGTTCGCGTCCCCGCACCGTTCCAGCAATATCATACGGTGCGGAGACGCGAACTACAAAGTTCGCGCTACTGTGCTACTGGCACTGCTGGGTAATGGGCGTTAGACTTCTGAGTAGTAAGTGTGTGGCCATTGCTCCCAGCTTTCCACCAAACAGGCTTTTACCGGATTGTTGAGCACATAGGCAATTATGCGCTGCATTTCGTCCCCGCTGCGCACTATGTGGTCGTAGGTTTCACGCTGCCAGAATTGGCCGGAGCGTCCTAGAATTTTATTAGCCTGCAAGGCCGTGTAGCCTTTGATACGCTGCAATGTTTCGGCCAGTAATGGGGCGCCATCCTCCAATGAAACAACCATATGCACATGATTAGGCATGATGCAGTAACAGTGTAACTGGTAGGCCTTCGGATTAAAATGACGCAGTGAATCGCCAACTACCTTAGCTATGTCCGGGTTACGCAGCCAAGTTGCTCCATGGGCAGCTTTATCCAACAGCTGGTCAAAGCGGCCGAAGTAGCGGCGTTGCGCTGCGTAAGAAGCTTCCGGCAATAGGTTTTCCCCTGCGTTAAACTGAGCCCGCAGGCGCGCAATTGTGGCGGCTGGTAACGAATCGGCTAATCGGAAGGTCAGGAATAGATCGGAGCCCGGCGGCAGGCGATGGGGTAGGTTGCGCTCATAATACAGCAAGTTGCTCATTCGACAACAATATAAATAACTGGCCGCAAGGTAGTAGCGCGAACTCTGTAGTTCGCATCTCCGCACTGTTCCAGCAATTACAAACGGCGCGGGGACGCGAACTACAGAGTTCGCGCTACTACCCCGCCGTGTCGCCCAGCTCGTCCTCGTCATCGACCAGCACGCGGGCCAGCTTCTCGATGTTGAGGCTGCGGGCGGAGGCGTCGAAGATTTCGCGGTAGGTGCCGCGCAGGTCGTAAAGGTGCTCGTGAGTGCCGCTTTCCACCATGCGGCCCTGCTTCATCACATATATGCAGTCGGCATCCACAATCTGAGCGAGGCTGTGGGAGATGATGACCACCGTACGGCCTTGCTTGATGGCGTCGAGCGAGTTCTTGATCTGCTCGGTGGAAATGGCGTCGAGCGAGGCGGTGGGCTCGTCGAGGAAGATGATGGGTGGATTTTTGAGGAACAGCCGGGCAATGGCGATGCGCTGCTGCTGCCCGCCCGAGAGCTGCTGGGCATCAGACTGGTAACCGTTAGGTAGCTCCATGATCTGCTCGTGCAGGTAGGCCTGGCGGGCGGCATGCTCGATTTGGGCTAGCGGGGCATCCATCACGCCGTAGCGGATGTTCTCTTCTATGGTGCCCTTGAAAATGTGGTTTTTCTGGAGCACCAGCCCGATTTGCCGGCGTAGGTCGTGCGTGTCGTAATCGGCCAGGGGCTGGCCGTCGAGCAGCATCTGGCCGCGGTCGGGGGCGTAGAACTTGCAAAGCAGGTTGATGATAGTGCTCTTACCGGCCCCGCTCAGGCCCACCAAGGCGGTGGTTTTGCCGGCTTCAATCGTGAGGCAGACGTCGTGCAGGGCCTGGATGCCGCTGGGGTAAGTGAAATCGACATTGCAGATGTCAAAGGTGCCGTGCAGGTGCGCTGGCCGCAATGGGCCGGTGGGCTCCACGGCGTTGGCAGCATCCAGGATGTCGAAGAAGCCTTCGGAGTAAGTGAGGGCGTCGTTCATCTCATCGTAGATGCGGTGCAGCTGCCGGATAGGGGCCGATACGTTGTTGAACAGCAGGATGTGGAACATGATGGCTCCGATGGACATCTGCCGGTCGAGTACCAGGTAAGCCGTCAGGATGATGATGAGCACTACCCCGATCTGCTCGGTGAAGGTTTTCAGGCCGTCGTAGCGGAAGCTGGTGCGGCGCGTCTGGAGTTGGGCGGCCTGCAGCTCGTTTTGGAGCTGGTTCTGCTTGGCGGCCTCGTAATCTTCGCGCACGAAACTTTTGATGACCACGGCCGAATCAATCAGGTTGACCAGCCCCTGGCTGCGGGCCTCGCGCAGGCCGCGCAACGCCCGCCGGGTGCCGTTGAGGCGGTCGGCCTGCCGGTAGCTCAGCCAGAAATACACCGGCAGCACCGCCACGGCCACCAGCCCTACATACAGGTTGGCCGCAAACATGACCACCAGCGCCACCAGTGAGTTGGCAAACAGCGGCAGGATGTCGATGAAGAAGTTCTGCACCAGCTTCATCAGGCTCTCCACGCCCCGGTCGATGCGGGTCTGGAGCTTGCCGGTCTGGTTGCCGGTATCGGCGTAAAAGCCCAGCTGGTAGCCCACCACGCGCTGCACGGCCTCGTGCATCAGGGCTCCCGACACGCTGATGCGGATTTTCTCGCCGAAATACCGCTGCCCAAACTGAATGCAGGTGTAGATGATTTCCTTGCCCAGCAGCAGCCCACTCACCAGCAGCAGCAAATCCATGCCCTGCGCCAGTCCCTGGTTGCGGTCGAGCAGTTCCTGCACTGTGTCTACGGTGTAGCGGAGCACGAACGGGTTCACCTGGGCCGCCAGTGAGCCAACCAGCGTGAGCAGCAGCGTGCCCAGCACCAGCCCGCGGTAAGGCCGCACGTAGGGGTACAGGCGTTGAATGATTTCCCAGAGGCTCATGCACTAGCAGCTAAGTGAGTAGCCGGTTAGACGGGCGCGGTGTGGCAGGGGTTATGCCCGGACGCCCGACAGCGCATGAAGAGCAGTAGGAACCCGCTGCAACTCCGGCGCTTTTCCGGGGTTTTTGAGCTACTCTCCGATTCCTCAACCCTTCTTTTTTCTCTATGCTGAACACGTTCCGTTTCCTCGTGCTGGCCGGTTCGCTGGCTGCTACTGCCCCTGCGCTGGCCCAAACCGGCGGCACCAAGGCCGACCCGGCCATGCTCGCCAAAATCAAAGATGAAGGCCTGAACCGCTCCAAAGTGATGGAAACGGCCTTTTACCTGACCGATGTGAGCGGCCCACGCCTGGCCGGCTCCGAGGGCTTGGCCCGCGCCAACGAGTGGAGCCGCAAACAGCTCACCGACTGGGGCCTGACCAAAGCCAACATCGAGCCCTGGGGCACCTTCGGCCGCGGCTGGAATATCGATAAGTCGTACCTGGCCATGACGGCCCCCTACTACCATGCCCTCATCGGGGCGCCCAAGGCCTGGACGCCCGGCACCGACGGCGCGCTCAAAAAGCGGGTGATGGTGGTGAAAGCCGCCTCGGAAGCCGACCTGGACAAGTACAAGGGCCAACTGCGCGACAAAATCGTGCTGCTCGATGTGGCCAACCCGCCCAAGCCCTCCTTCGAGCCCGATGCCCGCCGCCACACCGACGAGGCACTGCAGAAAATGGCCGACTTCAAGTTGGAAGCCCCCGCTGCCACGCCTAAGCCCGCCGACCCTAAAGCCGAGGAGCAGCTGAAAAACCGCCGCGCCCAGTTTGCCCTGCGCACCAAAATGCTCGATATGGTGCAGGCCGAAGGGGCAGCCGCCATCCTGAGCTCCCGCGGGGGCTCCGACGGCACGTTCTTCACCTCCAACGGCGCGCCCTACGCCGCCGATGCCAAGTCCGTACTGCCCGAAATAGAAATGGCCCCCGAAGACCTGCTGCGCCTCATCCGCCTCGCTGATGCCGGCCTGCCGGTGGAAGTGGAGATGGAAACCCGCACCCGCTTCCAGGACAAAGACCTGCAAGGCTACAACGTGGTGGCCGAAATTGCCGGCACCGACCGCAAGCTCAAGAGCGAAGTGGTGATGCTGGGTGCCCACCTCGACTCGTGGCACGCCGCCACCGGCGCCACCGATAACGCCGCCGGCGTGGCCGTGATGATGGAGGCCATGCGCCTGCTGAAAGCCGCCGGCGTACAGCCGCGCCGCACCATTCGCATTGCGCTGTGGGGCGAGGAGGAGCAGGGCCTGTTCGGCTCGCGGGGTTACGTGAAAAACCACTTCGCCGACCCCGCCACCATGAAGCTGCTGCCCGACCACGAAAAGCTGGCCGCCTACTTCAACCTCGACAACGGAGCCGGTAAAATCCGCGGCATCTATGCCCAGGGTAACGAGGCCGCCGCACCCATCTTCGCCGACTGGCTGAAACCTTTCGCCGATATGGGGGCCACTACCGTCACGCTGCGCAACACCGGCGGCACCGACCACCTGGCCTTCGACGCGGTAGGCCTGCCGGGCTTCCAGTTCATCCAGGACCCGCTCGACTACGGCACCCGCACCCACCACACCAACATGGACACCTACGAGCGCCTGCCCGCCGACGACCTCAAGCAGGCCGCTGTGGTAGTGGCCTCGTTCGTGTACCAGGCCGCCATGCGCGACGCTAAACTCCCCCGTAAGCCGTTGCCGGTGGTTAAGACCGTTGGCCAGTTGTAGGCTGATTGGCGAAAGCCAAGCTGCCATACTTACGCAACCATCTAACGAAAAAAACCGGCCCTTTAGAGTCGGTTTTTTTCGTTAGAATATGGAAGTTAAAATGTTGATGAATAGATGAATGGCGACGATAATCGGCGTAGAAACTATCACTAGAGTTACTGCTTAAGGCAAGCAGAATTTCTCGCGGGCGCTGTTCCGGATTTGCCGAAAAGTTGTCGATGTAGTGGCTCTCGCTGTTTGTTATTGCTTCAGCAGCTCCACCTGCCGCTCCTGCACTACCAGCGTGTCGCCACTGCGGAGTTGCCCGAGTACGGCTGAGTCGAGGAGGTTCCATTCGCCGGATTGCGTAATCCCGCAGGTGGCCGTTCGTATCAGCCAGCTGAATTGGGGAATGAATAGTTTTTCGTCCTGGATGCGGATAACCCGCACCGGCCGATTTTTGCAGGAACTGGAGAAAAAAGAGGAGTCAGGTCGGCACCGCTCGCCCGGATATGCCACCTTGATTCTATCTGCCAACATGCTACAGCCGTCTTTGATGGAAAAGGGCTTTCGTATCGGCCCAACGGAATCCAGGTTGGCCAGTACGAAGTAGTCGGTGGTGCGATCTGTTATTTCGGCTTCGGTCGTATCGTGCCGCGTTTGGTAACTGGAAATGAGCGCGGCCTTGTTGTTGGCGCGGATAGCCAAGGTAGTAGTGCCGGGAAAAATGATATTGGTGCGGGAGAAAGACGGGTTGTACCTGGCGTGGCGTTTTAGATACCGGTCGATTACGGCCTGGTTATCTATTTGCCCGCGGCTGGTGTACATGACAATAGGATTGGCAGCCAGCACTGTGCCGGCAGCTCGGTATTCACCCTCTAGCACCAGCGGAATATTTTCCCCGTCCTTGCTGCAGCTGCCAAGTGAAATAGTTAGTAGAAATAAGGCAAAGTAAGATTGTTTCATGCACACAGCTAAGAACAGAGAATGATAGTTCGCAATAGATCGTAAATATGCTGGACAACCTTCAGTTTTCCGGCAGAGTCTGTTAATAAAGTTTGAATTTTCTCTGTCAGACCAAGCAGCCAATTCTAGGCAAGCTCAACTAAAATCGCCTAAAATTAAGCCTGTATTGCCCTTTTGCATCGTCCTGCTACCTGCCATGCATCTCCTCTATAATAGTATGAGTTCAATGAAACCCCGCCTCCACGCTCTGTGCTTGGCCTACGTGCACGACCGGCTGGCCACCATCCAAACGGCCATCAACGCGGCGCAGGAATCGGCCAACTCCGAAACCAAGAGCAGCGCCGGCGACAAGTACGAAACCGGCCGCGCCATGGCCCAGAATGAGCGCGACCGAAACCTGGTGCAGCTCCAGCAGGCCCGTCAGCTGCTGGCCGAAATCCAGCGCATTAACCCAACGCTGCCGTGTGATGCGGTGCGGCCTGGGGCATTGGTGCACACTTCTATGGGCTGGTTCTACTTAGGTATTAGCGCCGGCAAGCTCCCGCTCGATGGCACCGATTACTTCGCCGTATCGGTCGCCGCGCCGGTGGCCGCCGCGCTGGCTGGCAAGCGCCCCGGCGACTCGGTGATGTTCAACGGGAAATCAGTGCGGGTTTTGGCTGTTAGCTGAACGTCATTCAGAGCGAAGCGAAGAATCTCGCGGGCTGACGTACTGCAACGACTACCCGCGAGATTCTTCGCTTCACTTTGAATTACGTTAAGCCTATTGTATTCCTTTGAGCAGGCCGGCTATGCCGCGGATATTGAGGCGGATGAAGTTGCGGATGCGCTCGAAGCGGCCGCGGGCCTCGTCCAGCTCCTCATCGGGTTCCAACTGGCTAGGGCGCTGGGTGTCGAGCAGGGCGAAAACGGTTTCGGCCAAATCGAAGTAGCCCAGTAGCATGAGCAGCAGCAGCTTCTTGTCGTCTTCGGCATAGCCCTTGGTGCGAATGGCCTTTACGAGCGTGTCTAGCTGGGAGGTTTCATCCACGAACAGGTCGCGCAATACGGCCCGCTGGTGCTGGTAGTCGAGCAGCTGCTGGGGCGTAGCGGCTGAGGCCGGGAATGGGAAAGTTTCAGTGAAGCGGGTGGCGGCGCGGTAGTCGGTTTCGGCGGCGTAGATGGTAGTCAGATGCTTCTGCAGGCTGGTCCAGAGGCCGGTGCGGGCTTTATCGGAGGCGGCAGAATCGGGGGCGGCAGGAGAACTCACGGCGGGAGGAAGGGAGGTGGAAGCTCAAAGTACGGGGTTTTGGGCCGCTGAGGTTAGCGCAGGTGCTGCCCAAGCCGCCGGAAGCTGTAGTTTTGCCTGACCTAATCGTCAGTTCGACAAGTCCAAGATATTGACAAGTCCAAGATAACAGTCCCGGTAACCCAACCCCGCTCCATGCCCCCCGAAACCCCTAAGCGCGTCGCCCTGCTCGGCTCTACCGGCTCCATCGGCACCCAAGCCCTCGAAGTGCTCCGTGCCCAGCCGGGCCGCTTCGTCGTGTCGGCCCTCTCGGCCCAGTCCAACGCCGATTTGCTGGTGGCCCAGGCCCGCGAGTTTCGGCCCGCCGCTGTAGTTATCGGCGACGAAAGCAAGTACGCCCAAGTGCGCGACGCCTTGGCCAATCAGCCTGAAACCGAGGTGCTGGCTGGTGCCGAGGCCTTGACGGAGGTAGCCGGACGGCCCGATACCGATGTGGTGCTGACGGCCATGGTGGGCTACGCCGGGCTGCTGCCCACGGTGGCAGCCATCAAAGCGGGCCACGATATTGCGTTGGCCAACAAGGAAACCCTGGTGGTCGCCGGCCAGCTGATAACCGAGCTGGTGCGCGAGCACGGCGTCAAGCTGCTGCCCGTTGATTCGGAGCATTCGGCTATTTTTCAGTGCCTGGTAGGGGAGGAGCAGAACCCGATTGAGAAGATTATCCTCACGGCTTCGGGCGGGCCGTTCCGGGGCCGCAGCCGCGAGCAGCTGGGCCAGGTGACCCGCGCCCAGGCCCTCAAGCACCCCAACTGGGATATGGGCGCCAAAATCACTATCGACTCGGCCTCGCTCATGAACAAGGGCCTCGAAGTGATAGAGGCCAAGTGGCTGTTCGGCCTCCGCGACGAGCAGGTGGAAGTCATTGTGCATCCGCAAAGCATCATCCACTCGCTGGTGCAGTTCGAGGATGGTTCGCTGAAGGCCCAGCTTGGCCTGCCCGATATGAAGCTGCCCATTCAGTACGCGCTGGGCTACCCGCAGCGGTTGCCCAACGAATTTCCGCGCTTTAGCTTCCTCGATTACCCGCAACTGACGTTTGAAGCCGCTGATACCACCGCGTTCCGCAACCTGGGGCTGGCCTTCGAGGCCATGCGCCGGGGCGGCAACGCGCCCTGCATCCTCAACGCGGCCAACGAAATAGCCGTGGCCGCCTTCCTGCGCGACGAAATTGGCTTCCTGCAGATGTCGGACGTGGTAGAAACCAGCCTCGCGCGGGTTTCGTACCTTGCCGACCCAACCCTCGCCGACTACGTGGCCACCGACCAGGAAACGCGCCGCGTGGCCGCCGAACTGCTCAGTACCGTGCGCGCCTGACAGGCTGGCCGGAATCCGGCGAACCACGGGCCGCGGCGCGTTGTTTGTTGGCTGTGAGTAAGGGAGTAAAATGAGAACGTCATGCTGAGCAAAGCCGCAGCATCTCTACCGCTTCGTTGCAGCTGGCAAGGTTAGCATAGCGGCAGAGATGCTTCGACTACGCTCAGTATGACGCCCTGCTTGTAACCTTTTTATTAAAATTACCTCATCACCCCATTACCCTGCTCTTTTGGAAGGATTAATCATGGCCGGCAACCTGTTGCTGGGCCTTTCGCTCCTGGTGGGCCTGCACGAGTTCGGACACTTTGCGGCCGCCAAATATTTTAAAATCCGGGTCGATAAGTTTTACATCTTCTTCGACTTCCTGTTTCCGCTGCCCGGGGTGATGAACTTCGCCCTGTTCAAAAAGAAAATTGGCGAGACGGAATACGGCCTGGGCTGGTTCCCGCTGGGTGGCTACGTGGCCATCCACGGCATGATCGACGAAACCCAGGATGCCGAGAGCCTGGCCGCTGAGCCAGCCCCCGACGAGTTCCGTTCGAAGCCGGCCTGGCAGCGCCTGATTGTGATGCTGGGCGGTATCATCATGAACGTGATTACCGGTATAGTCATCTTCACGCTGCTCACCTTCAGCTACGGCCAGAGCTACCTGCCGGCTTCGGAGGTGCGCTACGGCATTGTGCCGAGTGAGCTGGGCCAGGAAATGGGCTTCCGCGAAGGCGACAAAATCGTGAAAATCAACGGTCGTCCTTTTAAGGATTTCAGTGACGTGTACAGCCCCGACGTGATTCTGGGCTCCAACGGCTACTACACCGTCGACCGCGCTGGCCAGCTGGTAGATGTGCCCGTACCCAATAATTTTATGGACCGCCTCGCTGACGAGGGCGAGCAGCGCTTCGTGCAGCCGCTCGACCCATTCGTAGTCGACCAGGTAGTGCCCGGCAGCCCCGCTTCCAAGGCTGGCCTCCTGCCCCAGGACCGCATCCTGACCGTTGGCAGCGCCTCCATCCGCTTCTTCCCCGAGCTGCAGAAGGCCCTGAAGGATCAGGCCGGTAAGCCGGTGGCAGTGCGCGTAGAGCGCGCCGGCCAGCCCGTAGCCCTGAATGTGAACGTGGACGAAGACGGTAAAATCGGTTTTCTGCCTAAGTCGTTGCTCAAGTTTGAAACCCGCGAATACGGGCTGGTGGAGGCTATTCCGGTGGGCACCAAGCAGGCTTTCGGTGTGGTAACTACCCAGATGAAGGCCTTTGGCAAGATTTTCCGGGGCGAGGCTTCGTTCCGCAAATCGGTAGGCGGGCCGATCGAAATTGCCCAGCAGTACGGCGGCACTTGGGACTGGCTCCGGTTCTGGACGCTCACCGGTCTGCTCTCGATGGTGCTGGCCTTCATGAACCTGCTGCCTATCCCGGCTCTCGACGGCGGCCACGTGGTGTTCCTGCTCTACGAAATGGTGGCCGGCCGCAAACCCTCCGACGCCTTTATGGAAAATGCCCAGAAAGTAGGCATGATGATTATTCTGGGCTTGATGGCCTTTACGCTCATCATCAACCCGCTTATCAAGGCTTTCGGAGAATAGGTTTACCGAATCGAATTGAAAAGCCGTGCTGTCCGTTGGGGTGGCACGGCTTTTTCTTGCGCTGTATCTTTCCCGCAGAGAGGCGCAGAGGTTCCCGCGTAAGGGCGCGGAGTCGTTCTGATCAGCTCTGCCAAACTTTCGCGCTCATCTGCGGTAAACTCTTCTTTTCAACAATGCCCAAACTCTTCCGAATCCTGCCGCTTCTGCTCCTGATCAGCCTCGCGGCGTGGGCTCATACCTACCACGCCAGCCTGATGGAGGTGCGCTTCAACCCCGAGAAGCAACGACTTGAAATAGCCCTCAAAGTCTTCACCGACGACCTGGAAAACGCAATTTCGCAAGGCCAAGCTGAATCTTATACCATCGGCCGGCTCTCCCGTGCCCAACTCGACCCTTTGCTGCTGAACCTGCTGCGGCGTGAGGTGCAGCTCAGCACGCAGCCCGGCCGGCCGCTGCCGCTCACGCTGGTGGGCCTGCAAAAGGAAACCGACTCGCACTGGCTGTTTTTTACCGCCCCACTGCCGGCCACTGCCACCAGCGTCACGCTTCGCCAGGGCCTGCTGCTTACTATCTTTCCCGACCAGATGAACCTTGTCAACCTCACCGCTGGCAAGCAGAAGGAGAGCTTCCTGTTTCGCAATGGGAATGAGGAGCAGGAACTGAAGTGGTAGTGGTGATGAAAAAGACGTCATTGCGAGCGAAGCGAAGCAATCCGATCATACAAAATGACACCTCTAAGGAAGCGGAAAGCCCCTGATGTCCTCTCGTCAGGGGCTTACTGCTTCATTGAGTTGGTCGTTTTGCTCCCACGGATTGCTTCGCTTCGCTCGCAATGACGTCTTTTTCACTATCCCACCGCTACCACCCGTCATCCCCGCCAGCTGGTTTGGGCTCGGGTTTGCCGGTCGGAGCGGGGTCGGCTTTGAACTGCTCGTCGCCGGCCGGCTTGACGACGCGGAACTCCACGCGGCGGTTGGTGCGGGCGTCTTCGCGGTTTTTTTCCTCTTTGAGGGGCTTTTCGCTGCCGTAGCCCATGCTCTCTACGCGGTTGGGTGGCAGCTTGCCTTTCTGCTCAATGTAGCGGCGGATGGCCTCGGCGCGGTCCTGCGACAATTTCAGGTTGAAGTCAATGTCGCCGCGGCTGTCGGTGTGGCCCGCAATGTTGAGCCGGAACGTGGGGTGGTCGACGAGGAAAGTGGCAATCCGGTCGAGGGTAGGGTACATGGTCGGCCGGATGTTGGCCTTGTCCTGGTCGAACTCGATGTTCTGGAACACCATCGGCAGCTGATAGTCGATGGCGTTGGTCATGAGCTGAAATACCGTGTCGTTCTTCAGCGCAAAGCTTTTCTCGACGCTGAAAAAGTCGGGGCTCTGAATCAGCATGACGTAGTGCGAGCCTTCCATGAGGTCGAAATCGAAGGAGCCATCGTCGCGCAGGTACTTGCTGGCCACCTCAATCCCGTTATCGGTGTCGATGATGCTGACTAGGCCATTGAGCGGCTTGCGGCTCACCGAGTCGATGAGCGAGCCCTCGATGTGCGTGGTGGCGGTGGGCTGGGCCTCCATTGGCAGCGGGAAGGAGTAGAGGTCCAGGTTCTTCATATCGGCTTGCTCGGAGCGGGCGTAGTAGAGGTCCTTCGAATCGGCGTCGATGGTGAAGTAGTACTCCGAGCCCTTGCCGTTCACCAGCGGCCCGATGTTGATGGGTTCCTGCCAGCGGCTCCGCGTGCGGTAGGTTTTATAGATGTCAAAGTCGCCGAAATTGAGCAATTGCCCCCGCGAGCTAAAATACAGCACGTGGTAGAGCGGATGGTAAAACGGGCTCACCTCACTTTCGCGGGTGTTCACAACGGGCCCCATGTTCTGGGCCGCCGTCCACTGCCCGGCCTTATTCTTCACCGTAAACCAGATATCCGAGAGGCCAAAGCCGCCGAGCCGGTCAGAGGCGAAGTACAGCGTATCCTCGCCCGGCGAAAGCGTCGGTTGCGAGTCCCAGGCCGGAGAGTTGACGCCGGGGCCCAGGCTTTTGGGCATGCTCCATTTACCGTCCTGAAAGTTCGCCTCATACAGGTCACAGTTGCCCTGGCAAGTCGGACACTCGCAACGGGCGAAGTACAGCGTTTTGCCATCCTTGCTGATGCAGGCCGAACCCTCGTTGTAGGCCGAGTTGATGGGTTTGGGCAGTGCTTCGGCTTCGGTCCAAAGGCCATTTTCGCGGCGCGACAGGTAGATGTCCTCATCGGAAACCTCCTGCAGGCGGCCGCGGGTTTTGCGCTTCGAGGTGAAGTACAGCAGGTTGGAATCGGTGTTGAGCGTGGGGCCGTAGTCCTCCTTTTTCGAGTTTATGGCGTCGCCCATGCTGGTGTACACCCCTTTGGGCGGCCGGAACGTGGCAATGCTCTTGCGATACTCCACCAGCTCGTAGTACTTTTTGAGGGGCACGTACAGTTCTGTTTCCTTCTGTTCGAGCGAATCGTAGTACTGTTGCACCTTGGTCAGGCTCTGGCGGCGGTGCTTGAGGGCGAGCCGGAAGTAGGAGCGGGCCCGCTGCTCGTCGCCAGCCTTGTCCCAGAGCTGGCCCAGACGCCACAGTAGCTGCGTGTCGCGGTAGAAATTCTCGGTGCCAAACTGGCCCACGTAGGTTTCGAGCAGGTTGCGGGCCGCCGGCCAGTTCTTGCGCTTTTCGGCCTGCTGAATGGCGCGTAGGGCTTTTTTGTCGCGAAAATATGCCAGCCGGTTCACGTTCGGAAACAGTGGCGTGGCATCGGGCCGGGCCCGCAGCTGGCGGATAACTTTGGCCGACAGGGGCCGCTGGGCATAGGTCGGGGCCTTCTGCTGGGCACTCGCCGGTACCGACCAGCCACAGCCCAGCAGCAACCCGCCAAGTAAACACAAAATGACAACTCGAAGCATAAGGAATACAGGCGCTGGCAATGGTCAGCGAGCCGGCATCAAAAATAGGAAAATTTCGATGTGGTTGTTTACGTGCCGGAAGTGAAGATTAGAAGAGTGTCCTTCCGGGCGCTGTAAATAATCCTGCATGTTGACGTTGCAATGGTAGCTCTGAGACAACGCGGGAATCTTCGCCACGCTCGAAAAGATGTTCATTTACTTCATCCGGTCCCTGGCCCTTCAGCTCCCAAGTTCCCCAAGTCTCTCATATGGCTTCCTGCCGATGTGGCAAAAGGCGGCCGTGGCACGGCGCTTGCCCAACCCATACCTTCGGCACAGCTCCGCCGTAAAGGAGCCTGGGTCCGGGAGCTAGCCTGTCATTGTGGCACCCGGACTTCTATTTTGCCCGTCTTTTCGCCTCGCATGAGCTATTCCATCCCGCCTAACGCTTCTCTATCCTCGTTACTGCTGATGACCGACGACTCCACCGAAATGGTTTCTATTGTGGCCGCCGACCCCGACCAGCCAATGGCTCCCGGGGAGCAGCCGGAAGTGCTACCGCTGCTGCCAGTGCGCAACACGGTGCTGTTTCCGGGCGTGGTGCTGCCGGTTACCGTAACGCGCAAAAAGAGCATCCGGCTGGTGCGTAAGGCCTACAAGGGCAACAAGCTGATTGGCGTGGTTGCCCAGAAAAATGGCCAGTCCGATGACCCCACGCTGGCCGATATGTACCAGGTGGGCACGCTGGCCCGCATTCTGAAGATGCTGGTGCTGCCCGACGGCAACACGACTATTATTATCCAGGGGCAGTCGCGTTTCAAAATTGAGGAGGAAACCCAGAGCACGCCCTATCTCACGGCCCGTGTGAGCTATGCGCCCGAAGCGTTTCCTGCCAAAAGCTCTAAGAGCCTCAAGGCGCTGGTGTCGTCGCTTAAGGAGGCGGCTTCGCGCATGCTCAAGCTTAACCCCGAAATCCCGCAGGAAGCTCAGGTGGCGCTCGATAACATCGAGTCGCCGGCTTTTCTGACGCATTTTCTGTCGTCTAACCTCAATGTGGAGGTGAGCGTGAAGCAGCAGCTCCTCGAAACCAACGACGGCGTGGAGCGCGGTACCAAGCTGCTGGAGCTGATGCTCAAGGAGATTCAGCACTTGGAAATCAAGCGCGAAATCCACACCAAGGTCCACACCGACATCGACCAGCAGCAGCGCGACTACTTCCTGCGCCAGCAGATAAAAGTGCTGCAGGATGAGCTGGGCTTCGATGGGCCGGAGCAGGACGCCGATAAGCTGCGCCAGCGAGCCAAGGGTAAAAAGTGGCCTGAAGCCGTGGCCAAGCATTTCGAGAAAGAGCTCGATAAACTCACCCGCCTCAACCCCCAGGCCGCGGAGTATCCCATCAGCGTGAATTACGTGGAGTACCTGCTCGATTTGCCGTGGGGCGAGTACACCAAGGACAACTTCAACCTCAAGCGTACTCAGCGCATCCTCGACCAGGACCATTACGGCATGGAGAAGGTGAAGGCGCGCATCATCGAGTATCTCGCAGTGCTCAAACTGAAAAACGACCTGAAAGCGCCGATTCTGTGCCTGTACGGCCCGCCCGGCGTGGGCAAAACCAGCCTTGGTAAATCCATTGCCAAGGCGCTGGGCCGCAAGTACGCCCGCCTGAGCTTAGGCGGCGTGCGCGACGAGGCCGAAATCCGGGGACACCGCAAAACCTACGTGGGGGCCATGCCGGGCCGTATTATCGCCCAGATTAAGAAGGCCGGCGCTGCCAACCCGGTTATCGTACTCGATGAAATTGACAAGTTGGCCTCCGATTTCCGCGGCGACCCCAGTTCGGCGCTGCTCGAAGTGCTCGACCCCGAGCAGAACTCGACCTTCACCGACAACTACCTGGAGGTGGAGTACGACCTGAGCCGGGTGCTGTTCATTGCCACCGCCAACTCGCTCGACACTATTCAGCCCGCTCTGCGCGACCGGATGGAAATTATCGATCTGACGGGCTACACGCTGGAGGAAAAAAGCCAGATTGCCAAAAAGCACCTCTGGCCCAAGCTACTCGAAGAGCACGGTCTCGGTCCTAAAGACGCCGCCGTGAGCACCGCCGCCCTGCAGCGCGTGATTGACGATTACACGCGCGAAAGCGGCGTGCGCAGTCTGGAGCGCAAGCTCGGTGGGCTGGTCCGCAACGTGGCCAAGAGCAAAGCCATGGACGAAAGCTACCCCGCCACGCTGCAGCCCGCCGATGTAAAGCGCATCCTCGGGGCGCCTATTTTCGACCGTGACCAGTACCAGGACAACGAAACGGCTGGTGTTGTGACGGGCCTGGCCTGGACCAGCGTGGGTGGCGACATTCTGTTCATAGAAAGCCTGCTGAGCCGCGGCCGGGGCAAGCTCACGCTCTCGGGCCAGCTTGGCGACGTGATGAAGGAATCGGCGGTAACCGCGCTGAGCTACCTGCGCAGCCGCGCCGACGAGTTGGGCATCGATTACCGCCTCTTCGACCAATACGACCTGCACATTCACTTCCCCGAAGGTGCCGTGCCCAAAGACGGCCCCAGCGCCGGCATTGCCATCTTCACCAGCATTGCCTCGGTGTTCACCCAGCGCAAAATCCGCAGCCACCTGGCCATGACGGGCGAAATAACCCTGCGCGGCAAGGTGCTGCCGGTGGGCGGCATTAAGGAGAAAATCCTGGCCGCCCGCCGCGCCGGCATCAAGGACATTATCCTCTGCCCCAAAAACCGCAAGGACATCGACGAAATAGCCCCTCACTATCTCCAGGGCCTCACCATTCATTACGCCGACCGCGTGGATGACGTGCTGCGCGTGGCGTTGCTCGATGAGCAGGTGGCGCACCCGATGAAACTGATAGTGCGCGACGAAGCCCCTGCGCCGTTAGGCCCGAGCGTGGAAGTGCAGTAGGGAAGCGTTAGGCCAAAAAAAACGTCATGCTGAGCTTGCCGAAGCATCTCTACCGCTTCGTTGTGATAGTATATTCAACAGGCGGTAGAGATGCTTCGGCAAGCTCAGCATGACGTTCTTCCAGCATCGAATCACCCACGTCGCACAATAAATCCGGCCGCCGCAACGTCCTGTCCGGGAACTGCTTTATCTTACCGTTGATGAACCAACTCCTACGCCGCACCGCCGTTGTTTTTGCCATTTCGGGCCTTACGCTGGGCACGGCGCGCGCTCAGATTGGGGGGCAGCGGGTCTTCTCTTTCCTCAACCTGCCTACCAGCGCCAAGCTGGCTGGCTTGGGCGGCGTCAATACCTCGTCGCGCGATGCCGATGGCACCATGATCTATGCCAACCCGGCCCTGTTGAACGCCGATATGGACGGCCGGCTGGCCCTGGGTTTTGTCGATTATCTGGCTGATATCAAGCAGAGCACTGCTGTATATGTGTTCAACACAGCCAAAGCCGGCCGGATAGGAGTAGGGTTAACCTACCTCAACTACGGCGACTTCGAGCAGTTCGATCCGGCCGGTAATTCGTTGGGCCGGTTTACAGTGAATGAGTACGCCCTGAGCCTCTCCGATTCCTATACCTCGGGCGTGTTCACGCTGGGTGGCACGCTCAAACTGGCTGGCTCGGGCATTGCCGGCAACCACTCGTACGCCGCTCTGGCTGATGTAGGCGGCCTGTTTAAGCACCCCACCGCCGATTTCACCGTAGGCTTGGTGGTGCGTAACGCCGGCGTGCAACTCAAGGCCTATGACGGGGCCGACCGGGAGCCGATGCCATTTGATGTGCAGTTGGGCGCATCCATTAAGCCCGAGTACCTGCCGTTCCGGTTTTCCCTCACGGCCCATCACCTGCAGCAGCTCGACATCGTTTACCTCGACCCCAGCCAGCGCGGCCAGATTGACGAGAATGGCAACGAGGTAAAGCCTGAAAAGAGCCTGGGCGACAAGATTGCGCGGCATTTCGCAGTGGGTGGCGAACTACTGCTTAGTAAAAACCTAAACGTACGCGTCGGCTACAACCACCTCCAGCGCCGCGAGCTGCGCCTGGATAACACCGCGGGTGGGGCCGGCTTTTCGTTCGGTGTAATGCTGCGCATCAGTCAGTTTCAGCTCGATTATACGCATGCCGGCTACCACGCCTCGGGCGGTGCTAATTACTTTACCGTTTCTCGTAGCCTCGACTCGCTGTTCAAGAAACAGCCCCAATAGTTAACTGTTGTCTACAAGTTCATTCTGAGTATTCCGCGAGCTGAGCGGCGACGAAAGACTATGTAACGCTGAAGATGCCCTAAGGCTCAGGCATAATAAGGTCCTTCGTCGCCGCTCAACTCGCGGAATGCTCAGAATGACGAGTTATTATATCAGCCTCTCCTCCAAACAGTACCTCCATACATGCTTGAATCCTCGGAATTTCTGACCCCGGCCCAGATTGTGGTCGAACTCGATAAGTACATCATCGGCCAGCACGAGGCCAAGCGCCACGTGGCCATTGCCCTGCGCAACCGCTGGCGCCGCCTGCGCGCCGCCCCCGAAATGCGCGACGAAATTGTGCCCAACAACATCCTCATGATCGGCTCGACCGGCGTGGGCAAAACCGAAATTGCCCGCCGCTTGGCCGGTATTTCCGGCTCGCCCTTCGTGAAAGTCGAGGCCTCCAAGTTTACCGAAGTAGGCTACGTGGGCCGCGATGTGGAGAGCATGGTGCGCGACCTGGTGGAGCAGTCGGTGAATATGGTGAAAACCCGCCGAAAGGAGGAAGTAAAAACCCGGGCCGCCGAATTGGTGGAGGAGGCCATTCTAGATATCCTGATTCCGCCGGTGACCGGCGCACCCGGCGTAGCTAAGCCCGCCCTGGGTTTCCCTACTACCACCGGCTCTGGTGAGATGCCCGATTCCGATAGTGAACTCAATGAGCGGACCCGCGAGCGGTTTCGTGAGAAAATCCGGAATGGTGAGCTCGACGACCGCAAAATTGAGATTCAGGTACAGCAGGGCGGGGGCGGCATCAGCGTGATGGGTGGCGCGCCCGGCGGCATGGATGAAGCCAGCATGGCCGGTATCCAGGACATGCTGGGCTCGATGATGCCCAAAAAAACCCGCAAGCGCAAAGTAACGGTGGCCGAGGCCCGCAAGCTGCTGTTCGACGAGGAGGCCGCCAAGCTCATCGACATGGACGAGGTGAAGGACGAGGCTGTACGCCACGCCGAAAACTCGGGCATCATCTTCATCGACGAAATCGACAAGGTAGCCAGCAAAAGCAGCAAGGGCGGCGGCGGCCCCGACGTGAGCCGCGAAGGCGTGCAACGCGACCTGCTGCCCATTGTAGAGGGTTCGGCCGTGAGCACCAAGTACGGCATCGTTAACACCGACCACATCCTGTTCATTGCTGCTGGCGCCTTCCATGTGGCCAAGCCCTCCGACCTCATTCCCGAGTTGCAGGGCCGTTTCCCCATTCGCGTCGAGCTCCAGAGCCTGACCAAGGACGACTTCTACCAGATTCTAAAAGACCCCAAAAATGCCCTCACAAAGCAGTACGAGGCGTTGCTAAAAGCGGAAGATGTAGAACTGACTTTTGAAGATGCGGCCCTGGAGCGCCTAGCCGAAATTGCCTTTGAAGTCAACAGTGAAGTGGAAAACATCGGGGCCCGCCGCCTGCACACCGTCATGAGCCGCCTGCTCAACGACATCCTCTTCGACGTGCCCGACAAAATCGGCGCCAACGCCCGCATCCTCATCGACCGTGCCTTGGTGGAGGAGCGCCTGAATGACATGGTACGCAACCGCGACCTGAGCCAGTATATTCTATGATGAAGTGATGAGGTAATAGGGTGAATGCCGTTCAGGTACTTCGCTAATGCTGAAATGATGCGTGCCGTTCAACGCCACCTTCGGTCCCCGCGTAACTACTGCGGAGACTGGGTGCGCTGAACGGCACTCACCATTTCACCCTCTCACTATTTCCCCTCATGCATTACTACCTCATCACTGGCGCCAGCCGGGGCCTGGGCCGGGCACTGGCCGAAGCCGCCCTAGCGCGGCCCGACACCACCGTTATCGGCATCTGCCGCCACGCTACCGTTCAGCACGAGCGGTACCAGCACCAGCCCCTCGACCTCTCGGACTTGCCGGCTGTGCAGCACAACCTGCACAAGGTGTTTGCCCGCTTCCCCGATGCTACTAGTCTCACCCTCATCAATAATGCCGCCGTGCTGGGCGAAATCGGCTACCTGGGTGAGCAGACCAATGAGCACTTCGAATTTGTGTTCGACATAAATCTGCTGGCCCCGGCCATGCTGATGAATACCTTCCTGAGCGCCTATCAGGGCCGCGAGTTGCCCCGCACCATCCTCAATATCAGCAGTGGCGCGGCCCAACGGCCCGTCGACGGTTGGGGAGCCTACTCGGCCTCCAAAGCCGCTCTAGATGCTCTCTCACGCACGGCCCAGCACGAGCAGGAGTTGCGCGGCAGCGGCGTCCGTATCCGCAGCCTCTCGCCCGGCATCCTCGATACACCCATGCAAGAGCATATCCGCTCGGCCGACGCCCATGATTTCAGCGAAGCCGCCAAATTTGCCGATTTCCACCAGCAGGGCCAGCTGCGCCAGCCGGCCGAAGTAGCTGGCCGCATCATGGCGTGGCTGCAACAGCCCGATCTGGGGTCGGAGGTAGTGCTGCGGATTGATGAATTGATGACGGCCTAAAAGGTGCATGTAAAACTGACCTGCTTACTCCGATGAGTAGCCCAACAAAAAAGCTCCAACCATACGGTTGGAGCTTTTTTGTTGGGCTACTCAAATAGCTTTTCAGTCAGCGGCTAAACTGGCTGGTTAGTGCTACTTGTTCACAGGAGTTTGGTCAAACAAACCGGGCAGGGGGCTAGGCACCTGGTTGCGGTTGGTGTTGATTTCACTCTGTGGATACAGGAAGCGCTGTGGCAGAGACGGCGCGCCGGACGTCTTGAGCGGCAGACCCAACGCGTTGTTGGTGCGACGGGCATCGTTGAAAGCACCAATCTGACCAATGAAGGTCAGGTAGCGCTCCGTGCGAATCTCGCGTAGTAGCTTAGCGTTGTCGGTGCCGGTGCCGGGCAAAGTGGCCAGGGTGTAGGGAGCATACGTGCTGCCAGCATACTGAGCCTGTAGCGCGGCCCGAACGTTGTTAAGGGCAGTTAAGGCAGTAGCATTGTCCCCGCTGCTGTTCAGAATGGCGGAAGCCTCAGCTATAATGAGCTGGTTCTCCACATACGTCACCAATGGGAACGATGCATCTGGCGCACTGAAGCCTTCTCCTTCTTGGAGGCCATAATTAGTTGTGCCAGTTGGGGCCGCCGTGAAGTAATAGTCGAATCGGGCTGATTCATCTGTGGCGGCCGTATTACGGTTATTTGCCATACCCGCACGGGCGGGGTCGAGCAGCTGAGCGGCATACGAGTTCGTAGCGGTTAGATAGCCTCCCCGCTCGTTCACGGTGAATTGGAAATAGACGTTCTGGCCGCCGCTAGCATCCAAGTGGGGCATAATCATGCTGTTGGCCGGCGACGATATACCCGACTGAGCCGCCGTACGGGCCGCCGCGTAATTTTTAGTCTGCAGGTAATAGCGGGCTTTCAGCGTGTTAGCGACCCCCGCCCACTTTGGGGCGCTGCCAGCAAAGAAGATGTCCTGCGCAGCCGGAATACCACCCGATTTACCTAGGTTGGCAATGGCCACATCCAGTGCTTTCTGCAGATCGTCGTAGATCTGCGGCTGCGGGTCGAAGGCAGGCTGCGGGAACTGAGCACGGTCTACCGCTTCCCGGTACGGAATATCGCCGAACAACGACGTCAGCGTACCAATCATGTGGGCTTCCAGAATTTGGGCGACGCCCTGCAGGCGGAATACCCCGGCCGCTTCGGCGTTGGCGGCCGTGATGCGAGCCTGAGCAACAACGCCGTAGTAAGACGTATCCCAGATGTCGTCGAAATTGCCCGACGTAACGTTGTAATTGTTGAGCGGAATATACTGAGCTATCGACCCAGTGAACTGGGCCGTCCAGATGCCGGACAGCCGAGCCGCTTCGGCCTCGTGTACCAGCGCGTCGGCCACAATTACGCCTTGCAGCGTATTGGTCGCGTCAACGTTGCTCGGGTTGTTGGGATCAACGCTCAGGTCGTCTACGAACTTGTCGCACGAGCCGAGCGCGAGGCCAAGAGTGAGTAGGAAAGCAAGTTTAGAAAAATGTTTCATAAGAAACCGAAGAAAATCAGGATTGATACTTAGTAAGTGATGCGCAGGCCCACGAGGAAGGAGCGCGTGCCGGGGTTGTTAAAGTACTCTAGGCCCCGGCCATTGGAAACGCCTGTTACGTTCGTCTCTGGGTCGACGCCCTTGAACTCCTTGGTATAAAGCAGCAGGTTGCGGCCGGTTAGCGTAAATTCTACATTCTGCAGGCGCGTAAGCTTGCGGAAGCCTTCCGACTGCAACGTATAGCCCAGCGTAAGTTCGCGCAAGCGGGTCCAGGTGGCATCCTGTATGAATTGCTCCGCTACCGGACCAAAGCCACTGCCGGTAGAGGTGAACCAGCTCTCGTCGAGCAATACGTTACCTCCACCAAAGTTGTCCAACCGTCCCCGAACCGTGTAAGTGCCATCGGCATTCGGCGTATAGTCCGAGGCTACGGTAGCTCCCGCGTCGCTGTAGGTTTTAGTGACGGCGGCGTCGGCGGCCGAGAGAGTAACCTCCCCAGCCGTGTAGGTCGAAGTACCGAAATTGCGCAGTACGCCTTCTGTACCTGCCCAGATGTCGCCTCCAAAGGAAGTTTCTACTAAGGCAAACAGCCGGATGCCCTTATAAGTAAGCGCGGTGTTTATTCCGGAACGCCACTTGGGGTTGGGGTCGCCGATAACGCCTTCCGTTTGGGCTGGCTGTGGGAAACCATCATTATCGAGGGCCAGTGACCCATTCTCATTCCGCTCCCAGCGGCCACCCCAGAGGACCCCAACGGGCTGCCCCTCCACGGCCCGCGACGAGGTGCCAGCAAAACCGTTAAGGAAAATCGACTCGGCTCCGGCCAAGCTGTTCACCTTATTGCGGTTGCGGGTCCAGTTGCCACCGACCGACCAGTTGAGGCCTTCCTTCTGAAGGATGATTGCGTTCAGGTCGATTTCGATGCCTTTATTCTCTAACTCGGCTGCGTTGGCGTATTCCTGGGTGTAGCCCGAGGAAGCAGGTACCGGCACGGGCAGAATGGCGTCGGTAATTTTGTTCTGGTAATAGGTACCACTCAGGCTAATCCGGTCCTTGATGAACCGCAGGTCCAGGCCGGCTTCCACCTCCTGCTTACGCTCAGGCTTCAGTAGCGGATTCCCGCGCAGTGAACTGCGTGCAAAGGCTCCGTTATAAGCGGCCGGGTCGATAAAGGGACCGTAGCTTTCCGTGTAAGAAGCTGGCACGAATACGTCGCGGGTCAGGTAGATACCGAAAGCGCTGCCCGAAGCTGGCTGCAAGCCTACTTCACCGTAGGCAGCCCGCAGCTTACCGAAGCTCAGGATATTGTTGCTCGCCAAAGCACCCACTTTCGAGAACTGCCAGGCCAAATCGGTCGAAGGATAGAAGAACCGGCTCTGAGTTTGCGGACCAAAAGTCGAAGCGTTTTCCACGCGACCGGTAGCATTCAGAAAGAGCTGCTCGCCCAGCACGAGGCCCGCCGTAGCGTAGCCGGCCGATGTGCGCTGCTTGGCTTCCGCGTCGAAAGCTGTTACGTTGGCTTTAGTCGCGTTGTTAAAGAAGCTCTGGCCGCGTACGTCCAGAATGAAGTTCAGGTAGCTGGCCCCTATATTGCGGGCTTCGCGCTGGTTGAAGTTTGTGCCAATCAGCAGGTTGCCGCTCACGAAGGGGCTGAACTGGTGAGTTGCCCGCGCGAAGGCGTCCACGTTGAACTGGGTTTCAGTAACGATTTCCTCGGAAGCCGAGCCATTTCCGCCGTTTTCCGCCGAATTGATGGGGAACAGGGTCCGGCGGCTGTCAGTGTAGGTATCAACGCCGGGACGCACGGTGAGCGTCAGCCAGGGTCGCGGATTTACGTTCAGCTCCAGGTTGCCTAGGAAACGGTCTACCTCGCTGGGGTTTATCTGCTCATTGATAGTCCAGAGCGGATTGTTGTAGACCGGGTTCGCATTATTGCCAACCGGCCGGCGGTATGCACGCTGCCGGTTCGGGAATATGTTGCCGGCCGGGTCGGTGTAGGTACCAATGTAGCCGCTCTGGTCAAAATCGGCGGGCGAGCGTAACAAGCCCAGGTACAAACCAGCCAGGTTGGAGCCCTGCTGAATGCGGTTCGACGATACGCGACTGTAGGTTACGTTACCGGCAATCTTAACGATATCATTAAAGTTGCGGAAGGCGTTCACCCGGCCGCTGGTGCGGCGGTAATCCGAATTGTTGCGGATAATGCCTTGCTGGTTGAGGTCGGAAATACTCGCGAAGATGTTGCCATCCTTGTTGCCCGCCGTCAGGCTCAGGTTGTTTTCTAGGTAGCTACCGGTCTGAAAAACGCTGTCGAAGTTTTTATCTACGAAAGTCTCGCGACTATTCTTCTTACTGATTGGCAAGTACGTCTGTCCATTCTGGGCCAGGAAGGAGCCACGGTCGGTAAAGAACTCGTTTGGACCGCCGCTACGGGTGCTAATTTTATCGCCGTAAGAGGCGGCCTGCGTACTGATTCCCAGGGCAGCTACGCCCCCGGTACCCTGTCCGTATGTGTCCTGCAGGTCGTGCTTGTAGGAAACCCGGTCGGCCGAGTAGGTAGCACCGTACGATACGCTAATTTTGCCGTTGGCCGAGCCGCCGCGCTTGGTCGTAATGTAGATTACGCCGTTGGCAGCCCGCGAGCCCCACTGTGCACTGGCCGCAGCACCTTTCAGAATCTGCACCGACTCAATATCGTTGGGGTTGATGTCGCTCAAGCGTGACTGCTGGACTACGCCGGCCGTGCCGCTGCCCAGGTTGCTGTTGCTCACTGGTACGCCATCCACGATGATGAGGGGCTGGTTGGTACCCGTAATCGAGTTCTGACCCCGAATCTGGATGTATGCCCCTGCTCCGGGGTCGCCGCTGCTCCGGGTGATCTGGACGCCCGACGCCTTGCCCGACAAGCCGGTGATGACACTGGTTTCACCCGACTGCACTACGGCTCCGCCTTGCACCTGTGCAACCGCGACTCCCTGCTCGTCTCGGGACTGCTTTACGCCTAGGGCCGTTACGACCACTTCGCTGAGCTGCTTGGAGTCCGACGACAGGCCGATGTTCACCTGGCTTTCGGTTCCGATCGGCCGCTCAACAGAAACAAAGCCGATAGAGCTAAACACCAACGTGCCGCCGGTAGCGGGGACTGTCAGCGTAAACGAACCATCAGAATTGGTAGATACACCAGTAGTCGATCCTTTTAAAAGAACCGTAACACCCGGTATACCATCACCGGTGCTCCGGTCGGTAACCCGGCCAGAAACGGTCCGAGTCTGCGCAACTACCTGAGTGGCCGAGAAAGCTATCAGAGGTAGTGCGATAAGTAAACTTCTTTTCATAAAAAGGAGTGTGTGAGTGAGTAGATGAGGGCTTGAGAAGTCAACTTCACATCAGCCAAGTTAAGCTGTGAGCGAGCAAAGTAAGGATAAAACAAACATATAACTAATGGATATTACGCACGGAGTTGGGCAAGCCGCTGATACATGGCTTCCAAGCCGACGGTGTAGCGTTAGGCCTTGAAGCGGAAATAGCCGAGCCCGCATTTAAGCTTTAGCACTTCCAGTTTGACGTAAGCCAAGACAGCGGTTAGGAAATGATTGGCCTGGGTGGCCACCATTTTAGTAGGCGATTTGGCCATTGAGGCATTCTGTTTGAGCGACTTATGGTATCCTTTTACTTCCCACCTTCTCTGGTAGATTGTCGTGAGTTGGTCCTGAGTCAGGTTGGTGTCGATGCTGACCAGATACAACACGCCCTAGCTGCCGTCTTTGTCTGTAAAGACTTGCCTGCTCACGAGCACCGCCTCCGCGACGGCCCGAAAATAGACGAACAGTGACTGCGCATTGGGAAAAACGAGCGTCTGCACGGCCTGAAGCTTGCCCTGTGCCCGCGCCCCCTCGCTCAGGGCCACGGTGCGGCTACTTTCCAAGGCAAAGATAAAGTAGTGGCCCAGCGCCCGTACCAGGTGCATATTCTCGACCGAGGCGTACCAGCTGTCGGCCAGCAGGTAGCATTAGGCCAGTTGCTGATGGGCCACGCGCAGCAGCAGCACGTACTCGTTATTGGTGCATGGGCTCTCGTATTTGGTCTGTTGCCGTTTGGCGTCCCACCCGGCTACGGTCTTGCGCAACAACTCAACAAACGGCCAACGGCAGCGCCAGTTGCCCGGCCTGATAGAGCAAGCTCACGAAATTCAAGCCTTTGACGTGCCGCTGCTGGCTGTGGTCTCAATGGTAATCAATCAGCTTGTTGGTATCGGTATGCGCCTTTTCCAGCACCGAACCGTCTAAGATGAGCACCGCGAAGTAGTCCGGTTGCTGCCGGGCTTCGGCCTGCCGAATGAGCGGTTTGACCTGCCGCCAAATATCAGCCGAACTGTAGGCCGCACTGCGCAGCTAGCGGGTGATGTGGTCGTGGCTCAACGCCCCGTCCAACAATTGCGACAGGCCGGTGACTGTCGTCAAACACGTCTAATTCAGCAGATAATCCGTGTACAAATCCAGCGTGCAGCTCTCCATGCCTTTCTTAAAAGAGATGAGTGTCAACCTGATTGCGTAACATCAGTAAGCAAGAAGGCCCCTGGCATATCGCCAGGGGCCTTCTTGCTTACTGATGTTACGCAATCTATGGAATAACTCGAACCCGTACTGGTCTTGGAATGAGGATGGTACCATCCTCTAACTCAATGCGGAAGTAAAAGCCGATATCCGTAGGAACAGCGGTGGTGCTAGGCACTGGTGCTGTTAATCTGGGTGGAGTACCAGCTGCAGGGCCAGCCGGACCAGCCGATGTACCTACCCGTATCCGGTAAGGCAGGTAATCTCTTTGCAGGTTGGTTGTGAAAGTAATGGTGTTGGTACCATTACCCGGAATGGGAGCTGTGTTATAAGCCGAAGCAGCAGTAGTCGAGTTCAGATTTCCCAAGTTGATCGATGTGGCTGTACTCGTAGCCACTTTGGTAATCTGCTTTATAACATTTCCAGCCGGAACGGCTAGCTGAATGTTAATATTTCCGCCGGCTGCTATCGAAGTAGTTACGCCGGGATACCGCTCAAAGAACTCGGCGTTGGTCACCGTTACGGGCGTGTTGGCGATGCTGTCTTCGAGTGGTCCTAGGTCGTTAGGTCCAAAATCCTTTTCGCAGGCCAGCAATCCGGTTGAAAGGACCGCCAGCGCGCACAGTTTAACTAGATATTTTTTCATGAGAGGCAAAGTAAGAAGTGAATCCGAAGTGAGGTGTTAGTCAACATCCCACCATACGGGCACTGTAGTGCCGGGAGCCGGGTTCGGCGCATTTACTACGTTACCCGACAACTCGGAGGCCGGATACACGAAGCGCTTCGGCAGCACATTCGGATCGTCGCCCTCAGCGTTTTGGGCCAGGGCAAGACGTGGGAAGCCGGTACGACGGTAATCATTGTAGGCCTCGTAGCCGTTGCCCACCCACGAAATCCACTTCTGCGTCATAATCTGGTTCAACCGCTGCGTGGTCGAGCCACGAAGAATTGCTACCGATGGGTTAGCCGCAAAGTAGTCCGTTACGGCTTGGTCGGTAATACCAGCCTTTGTCATCGAAGCCCGGATAGCAGCCTGATACAGGCCCTGCACAGAGCTACCACCCGTAGACGTGTTCAGGATCAGCGCTGACTCGGCCATGATAAACAGCCGTTGTGTGTTGGTGAGCACACGGATGGGGGCATCCCCAGACGCCCCTGCGATAAAGGCGTTGTAGCGCGAACGGTCGGCCGTAGCTGGCCGGGGGGCCACAGTTCCATTCTGCAGCCCTGTGAAGGTCAGGAAAGTACCCGCGGTCGGACCCGGTATAGTCGTACGCGTACCGCTAACATTCACGGCTGGTGGTCCGCCAGTAGTCGGAAGCACCGGAGTGCGCGTGGTGGTAAAGTAGATGGGTAGTCGCGGGTCATTCTTAGCCGCCATACTATCGAGCAGGCGCTGGCTCAGAAATAGATCTAGCGGCCGCTGACCGTTACTGGCGTCGCCGAACGCGTAAATGGGGTTTCGGTTACCTATTCCTCCGCCAAAGGGAACTTCAAAATCGTTGGCGTTGGTCAGAATGGCGCTGTTGGCAGCGATTACCTCGTTGATGATGGTCGCCGCTAACGCCGGCTCGCGGCGGCTCATGGTGTTGGCCAGCTTCAGCCGAAGCGTGTTGCCCATGCGTGCCCATTTCTGCAGGTCGCCTGCGTAAATGGGGTCGTCGGTACCCGAAGGCATCAGGTCGCTGGGCTTCGCCAGGTCGGCCAGGCCCTCTTTTATCAGTGCGTCGAGGCTCTGAATTCCCTCCGCGCCCTTATAAATATCCTCCTGCCGATCGAAGCGTGGCTGCAGGTTGTTCAGCCCCCGCAGAGCCTCCGAGTACGGAATATCGCCCCACAGATCGGTCGTCAGAGCGAAATTGTACGCCTTCAGCAGCTTGCCGATGCCCGCGTAGGCGGGGCTGTTGCTACGCTCGGCAATGTCGATCATCGTCTGCGAGTTCTCCAGCGTACCGGCGTATAGCTCGCCCTGCCACTGGTTATCGAGTCCTCCCCGGATGTTGTATACATCCGCAGCGGCTGCCTGGTTAGCGGCTCCGGCCACATGCTGCACGAGCAGCGAGGTAATCCGGCCGATTTCGTTGCCGACGCTGAAGCCTGTTGAGATGGCCGTACTGGTCAATAGGACCGAGGGCGGTACGCTCTCGGGGTTGTTGGGGTTCTGGTTGACGTCGAGAAAGTCCTGGCAGCCGACGGCTCCAAAAGCTATTATCCCAGTCAGCGCAAGACCAATATATTGCGGGTATTTCATGTGTTGAAGAAGAAAAGCTAGTGGAATCCTATTACAAAGTAAGGCGCAGGTTAATTCCGTAGTTGCGCGCACTTGGTGCCCCCTGCAGTTCTAGACCCCGTATGTTACCGGCTCCCTGCGTGTTATTTTCCGGATCGATCGGCGCGTTGGGCGCATAAAAGAACAGGTTGCGGCCCGATAGCGAGATAGAGGCTTGACCAAATGGGGTGCGCTCGAGCAACGTTTTGGGTAAGGTGTAGCCCAGCGATACTTCGCGCATCCGGTATACGGTGGCATCATACACGTTCAGGTCGCTCTGCAGGCCAAAGCTCTGCCAGTACGACTGCGCATCTACCTGAATAGTGTTGGCCCGGTAGGTGCCGTCACCATTATCAATGGCTCCCGGAATTACCCGTGGCGCTTCGCGGTCAACTCCGGTTTCCTCGAGCGCACCGCGGCTCTTGTAGAAGCCCGACGAGAACGACACAAGGTCGCCGCCCACCACGGCGTCTACCAGGAAGGAAGCTGTCAGGCCCTTAAAGGTGAACTGGTTGTTGATACCACCCTGCCATTCGGCGTTGGGATCGGCGATTACTTGGTTGTTTAGCTCCGGCGCGAACAAACCCGATGCCGGGTTGATGAGGTACTGCCCAAAGAAAGGACTGTTCTCGTCGGTTACCCGAGCTTTGGCGTTGCCCCGGATGATACCGTAGGGAAAGCCGACCTTGTATGAGGGAATTGTACCAGTGAAAGCTGCGCCACCAATAGCGGCCTCATCTACGCCGGACGCGATAGAAATTACCTCGTTGCGGATGCGCGTGAAGTTGGCATTGATGTCCCATCTAAAGTTGCTTGAGCGCACGGCCGTAACATTGAGCAAGCCCTCAAAACCCTTGTTATCTACGCGGCCCACGTTGGTAACCCGCGAGGTGAAACCCGTAGAAGGAGCCGTCGTAACGGCCAGAATCTGGTCGCGGCTGATAGTTTTGAAGTACGTTGCGTCGAGAGTTACCCGGTTGTTGAAGAAACCTAAGTTAATGCCTCCCTCAAACGATTGCGTGAATTCGGGAGTCAGCACGCTACCCCCACCCAGCGCGTTGCCGATGTCGAAGCCCGCGTAAGTTCTGCCGTTGGCGGTGAAGGGAAAGGTAAAGCTGGCTACGTTGTTGCCCTGGCCTCCTACCGTATACACGGTGTTGAGCGCGTAAGGGTTGGCATCGCGGCCCACTCGTGCGACGTTACCTCGGATTTTACCGTACGAGAAGATGTCGTTGGAAATCTTGAGTGCGTCGCTGAACACGAAGCTCGCGCTGGCGGCCGGGTAAAAGAAGGTGTTGTTAGCTACTGGTAGCGTCGAAGACTGGTCGAAGCGGCCGGTTAGTTCCAGGAACAGGTAATTGTTATAGGCCAGCGACAACTGCCCGTAGTAGCCTAAAATTCGCCGCGTTGATGAAAATTCTCCTGTGCCATTGGAGAATACTTTGGCGTTGTTGAGGTTATAGAAGTTAGGCAGTGTCAGATCGTCGCCCACTGCGAGTACTTCCTGCACCCGGCGCTGGTTGATGTTCTGGCCCAGCAGCAGGTTGGCGTTGAAGCCCTCCGCGAAGAGGTTGTCTTTTTTCAGCGTAACGAGCAGGTCACCGTTCAGCTCGCTCCGGAACAGGGTCTGGTCGATAACCTGGCCCGTGGCCGCCCGTTGCGAAAAAATATCGGTAATTGACTTGCGCCGGTCGGTGTACGTGTCGTAACCGGCCCGGTAGGCAACGTTCAGCCAAGGCGTTACCTCGTAGCTCAGGTTGGCTACGTTAATAAAGCGGGTTACGTCGGAAGCGACCGAGTTGCGGGCGATACTCCAGCGCGGGTTTTCACTACCCGGAAAGAATACGGGGCGGCCGGCAGCATCAATAAATGGCAGGCCCTGCAGGTCGTAGCTGCGGGGCACGTTAATCAGCTGGCCAAACGGCGAGCCGCCGTTGCCCTGCAACGGGCCAACCTGGTTGGTTTGGATGAAGCTGACCGAGCCACCTGCCCGCAGCTTGTTGAGCAGCTTGGTATTGCCGGCTAGCTGCACGTTGGTCCGGTTCAGTTCGGACCGCTCCGTGATACCGCGCTGGGCAGTGTTGTTAACGTTCAGCGAAACATTCTGGTCGGCATTACCTCCCGTTATGCTCACGCCATTCTGCAGAATACGACCAGTCCGGTAGAAATCCTGAACGTTATCTTCGTAAAGCTGATAATCTAGGTTCTGTATATTGTTGTCGGCATCACGGAACAGCAGACCATTGGACAGGCTTGGCGTAGCACCGAAGCGCGGACCCCACGAGTTTACGCTACCTAGGTTGACATTGCCATTGGGCAGCAGGTTGACGCCACCGTTGCCCTGTCCGTAGTCGTTTTGAAAATCGGGCAGGCCATATGCTTGCTGCAGAGAAAAGCCCGATGTAACGGTTACCTCCACCTTACGGTTTATGTTACCCCCCTGCTTGGTGGTAATGATGATAGCTCCGGAGGCAGCCCGCGACCCGTAAAGGGCGGCAGCAGCCGGACCTTTCAAAATGTTGACGCTGGCAATATTCTCAGGATCAATATCGAGTGCCCGGTTGGCCTGCTGTGCCCCGAACAGCGAGCTGCTAGTCCGGTCTAGGTCGTTGCTGATAGGAATGCCATCAACCACGAACAGGGGCTGGTTGCTGCCGGCCAGCGACGTAATGCCGCGGATGTTGATGTTGGTAGAAGATCCGGGTAGACCGCTAGCGTTGGTGATATTCACACCGGCTACTTTGCCTTGCAAGGCACTGAGTACGTTCGGCTCTGACTTTTGGGAAATCTGAGCTGCTTTAATCTCTTGGGTAGCGTAGCCCAGCGTACGAACATCGCGCTCGATACCTAGAGCCGTGACTACTACTTCGCTCAACACCTTGGAGTCGGCGCTCAGCCCAACGTTTACTGAGGCCTCGGTACCGATAACGCGCTCGATACTGGAGAAACCAATTGAGCTGAACGTTAACGTCCCACCCGCGGCGGGTACGGTAAGGGTGTATGATCCATCCGAGTTGGTTGAAATGCCATTGTTCGTGCCTTTCAGCAGAACTGTAACTCCAGGAAGACCCTCTCCAGAAGACCGATCAGTGACCCGGCCGGATATAGTCCGGGTCTGTGCTATCACCTGCGTCGCGGAGAAAGCGACTAGCGGTAAGACAGACAATAGAAATTTTTTCATGAAGAAAAATGAGTGAAAGTGAGTGAAAACATGGCTACTATGTTCTCAGAGTGTTAAATGTAAGCACAACGTAAAAGATTTCCACGTTTTCGGGCAAATAAAGACGAAATTTATACGAAATCCATCGTTTTTCTTCTGTTTCCGACGGCAACATCCGATTTAGCGAAGCTAGTGAAGAAGAAGTAATGCTCGCTACTATATATGTTTCAGGACAGAATCCCTCTTTTCTGCGATAAAATACTGTTTTATAGATGCTTGTACAGAAATAAATAAGTGTATTATCCACAAATTTGCTATGCTATTAGAAATGTAAGCTAGCAGGAGATATCCCTTTGCCGCCTCCCTGTTGAGCCTATGTCTTCCTTAGTGAACCGTAGACGTAACTTTCTGGACATATACTTATCTCCGCTTTAAAGCGAGTTAGCTAAATATATGATAATTTAGTGAAAATATTATCATATATTGTTGATTTTCACAGGATAAGCGGTAAACCCTATTCGCTTGATTTACGCATTCGCGTTGCCACGACTTGTGAGCAGGTTAGCTCGTGCCAGCAACAAGTCGTCGAGCGCTTTGACGTGAGCGTTACGTTTATCCGGAAGCAAAATCACTAGCAATGCTTAACTGGCTCACTAGCCGCCACGCCAGCCAGCGGCGGGCTGGGCGATTTCGCCAGCCGAGCAAGCTTGGCTCGTGGCTATGTGGGCCATATATCGATGCTTTACTGGACGAGTTTAACGCCGTCTAACAGGCTGTATTTGGTCATCCGATGAGCTAACCAGCATCTGGGCCGTATTGGACGCGTATAGACTACGCCGCAAAAAGAGTACTCAAGCCACTTTGTGCATCCGTGAGCGGGTGTGCCCGGCGCAGGCCGCGCATGTGGAAACGGTCTGCCCGCAGCCTGATGTGGCCCGCTTCCGTTTTTTTGCTAAACAGGCTTAATCCTTCACGACTACCGCCAGCATACCTGAGCCCTAGGTGGGCAGCATATCGAAACTGAGCCGCTGCCTGACACTGATTGGGGCGTTGCAACTGCTGGAAGGCGGCCTGAATTACGTCAATTTTGCCTAGGTATGGATCCATGCACAGCTCTTGGCTCAACATGGCCGAAACCCAGTTTGCTGCCCTTTCCCGCCAGTGTCTCGACAGACACATCGGCTACTTCAACGACTTGAACAGGGGACTAGCCTAGTAAGTTAATTACAATCAGGCCCCCACTAAAGTCAATTGGTCTTTTACGACTAAAAAAGCCCACGAAAAAATTAGAAACTCTCAATATGGACTACCCAAAATAATTACTGAACATTAAGTTAGAAGACCATTAGCTGCGGCGTTGCTCACCCCACCTGTTTACCCGCGTAGCTGTTCCCGAAACAGCGCTAGGGTCCGGCCCCAGGCTTGGGCTGCTGCTTGGGCATTATAGCGGGCAGGTGAGGTGTCATTGTTGAAGGCGTGGTTTACCCCCTCATATACAAACTGCTCGTACTTGGTGCCCACAGCCTGCAATGCTGCTTGCCAAGCGTCTTTGCCGGCATTCACTCGCTCGTCGAGGGCAGCGTAGTGCAACAGCAGATGCGCTTTGATATTGGCGGCTTCTGCGGCGGGCGGTTGTGTACCGTAGTAAGCCACGGCGGCATTCAGTTGGGCATCGTGCACGGCGAGGCGGTTGGCTAAGGCTCCGCCCCAGCAAAAACCCACGCAGCCGGTGCGGCCGTTACTGTCGGGGTGCTGGCGCAGGTAGGTCAGGGCGGCCAGATAGTTGGTCAGCGTCTGGTCTTTGTCCAGCTTGCTGATGAGGGTCCGGCCCTCATCCTCGTTGGCCGGGGTGCCGCCGAACTCCGATAGCCCATCGACGCCCAGGGCCAGATAGCCAGCCTCGGCCACGCGCCGGGTTATATCCTTGATGTGCGGCGTAAGGCCCCTGTTTTCGTGAATGACTACCACGGCACCGCGCTTTTTCCGGCCTTTTGGGTGTACCAGGTAGCCTTGCATGGTAACGCCGGCCGCGCCCGGCCAGGTCACGGTTTCTTCGCGTAGGCCCGTGGCCGCGGCAGGCGCAGTGGCGGCACTGGCGTAACCCGGTTCCAGCACGGCCAGCGCGGCTGCCGCCAGCGCCGTGCTGCCAGCTAACTTCTGGAGCCGGTCCAGAAAGTCGCGACGGCTGAGCGGGGCGTGGGTGTACTCGTCAAAGAGCGTGATAATGCGTTGGTCCATGGGGCGGGGGTAAATGTGAGAAAGGGAAAGGTAACGAATTCGAGAGCACGCTTTCGGTCATTCGCGCCCGGCCTCCCGGCACTCGCCCAATTTCTGTGCCGCTGACGGAGGAGCTGGCCTTCCTGCGCGACTATCAGTTTATGCTGCAGCGTCGGTTCGGGGCGGCGTATGTATTCGAGGAGGACATACGGGTGCCTAATGCCGAGCTGGGAAACCTGCTGATTCCGCCTAGGGTAGGGCAGGAAGTGCTCACCAACGCCCTCAAGCACAAACTGGGCAGCCGCGCCAAACCATTGCGGGTGCAGCTTATGATAACGGCCACCAGCCTGAAAATGCGCAACGCCCGCCAGCCCCGGCCGGTGCCCGCGCCGTGCGAAGGCAGCGGCCTAGCCGGCCTGCGTGCCCGGTTGGCTTTGCTGCACGATGTGCCGGTGCGGGTGGAGGAGTCAGTCGGCGGAATAGTTTAGCGTGACGCTGCCGCTGAGCCGGCTGGACCCATTACCAGCGTGAACGCCACTTTCAATCCAAAATCCTGCTACCGCCAATGCTTAGTTTGCTGTTGGTTGAAGACGAGGAACCCGCCTTTAACCAGCTTAGCCGCTTTGCCCTGCGCTACGCCCCAACGGCCACCATTGTGGGCGAGTGTCAGTAGATGAGTGAGGCCGCAGATTTCCTGCATCAGCACCCGACCCCCAACCTTATTCTATTGGATATTGAGTTGCTCGACGGCAACGTGTTCCAGCTGTTCGGGCAGGTGGCCGTCAGCAGCCCTATCATCTCCGTCACTGCCTACGACTCGTTTCTAGTGCAGGCCTTAGAGTAGAACGTCATTGCTTATGTGCTCAAGCCGGTGCAGTACGCGCAGTTTGCGGTGGCCATGCAGAAGTTTGAGCGGCTGCGCCAGTCATTTCAGGCGGGCGTGCTGCAGCAGCTAGCCGCCACGCTGGGCGGCGGCGCGGACTCCGTAGCAGCCCCGGCTTACAAGCAGCGCCTCGTGAGCAAAACCCGCCAAGGCCTGTACCTGCTCGATGTAGCCGAGCTGCACTACTTCCAGCTGCGCAACGGCGTAACGCACGCCTTCGATGCCCAGAGCAAGAGCTTCGTGCTCAACGAAAGTCTGAGCCAGCTCGAAGCCCAACTCGACCCGGCGCAGTTCTTTCGGCTCAACCGCACCGAAATGGTGCAGCTGGGTGCTATCGAGCGGCTCGAACTCTACTTCAACGATACGCTGGTGGTACACCTGAAAAGTGCTGGGGTAGCCCTCACGACCAGCACCCACCGTACGCCCGAGTTGCGCCGCTGGGTGGGCCTCAAGTAAGGGCTGCCGACTCTTATTCCTCCTCCCGATTAACAGTTGCCGGGCTGAAGGCAGGCACGCAGATGGACCAATACTCGCACTCGGCGTCGAAGGGGTTGGAGTAGCGCACCCGCGCCCCGGCCTTAATCAGCAGCGACTCGCCGGCGCTTAGCTCTACTACATCACCGTCAATCTCGAACCGTTTGCGGCCGCGCACGACAATCGTTACTTCGTCGAACTCGGGGCGCTGGTGGGGCTCGCTCCACTGGGGCGGGGCCACCATGTGGGCCACGCTGTACTGGCTGGTGCCGGTGCTGGCCTGGCCGATGTGCTCCTCGATGAGTTTGCCATCGGTGGTGGGCACTATAAAGGGGTTTTGCTGGCGGAAATAGCGTTTTTCAGACATTAGTAAAAGCTGGTGAAGAATTAATTTGTTCGGCCGGGACACTCGCCAGGGGTGGAGCTGGTTACGCCGGCGTTGGTAGCCTGGCAGGCGTTGCCGTAGGTTTTGCCGTCGCAGCCGCATACCGGGTCGTACTGCATGGTGCAGGCCGCGTCGGGCCGAATTTTGGCCGGGTCGATGCAGAGCGGATCGGCGGCGGTGGTAGGGTAGCTGCGTTGGCAGGCTATAAGGGCCGGTAGCAACAGCAGGCAGCAAAACAGTCGGGTGAGCATGGCGCTAAGATAAGGGCGAAGGTTAGAGACAGTAACACAGCTACTACGATAGTATAGCCGCTTTAGTATATTTTCAATCGATTTTTCGGCCCGCGTATAACCCCGCCCGCCCGGCTTCGTATAGGGAGCCATAACCGGCGGCCAGGCTCAGCAGTTATGCGCCTCGTTTCCGCTTCCTTTGAATCTCTATTTCCAACCTTTCTCTCCACAACATGTCGCATTACGAAGAAGACAACTCGGGTAAAATTCTCCTCGCTGTTATTGCCGGTGCTGGTGCCGGTATCATTGCGGGCCTCCTGATGGCTCCTGATAAAGGCAAAGAAACCCGTAATAAACTCGGCAGCGCTGCCACTAAGTACAGCGGCCAACTCGGCGACCAACTCTCCAAGTACGGTGAAGACCTCGATTCTAAGTTCAAAGGCTACATCGAAAAGCTCGAAGACATGGGCCTGACCGGTGCTGGCGGTAGCCTGAAGCTGAAAGGCAACTGGGACGATCTGAAAGGCAAGCTGAAGCAGCAGTATGCGCAGCTGACCGACGAGGACCTGACCTACGCTGAAGGCAAAAGCGACGAGTTGGTTGGACGTTTGCAGACCAAGCTCGGCAAAGCCAAGAACGAAGTAGTGAAGATGCTCAACGATCTGTAGGTCGAGCTTCATAACAACAAAGGCCCCTGTCTTTTTGCAAGGCAGGGGCTTTTTGTGTAAACCCACCTGCCGTTGCCGCGTTATAAAAGCGGGCAGGCCGCAGTGGCTGCCATCTAACGCCATTATTTCCCTTCAATCATGCAAGACACGAAAGGCAAAGTAATTCTCTCGCTGCTGGCTGGCGCTACAGCTGGCATTGTGGCCGGCTTGCTACTGGCTCCCGAAACCGGTGATGAAGCCCGTGCCGATATCAAAGAATCGGCGGGTAAGCTTAACAAAGACCTCGCGAAGCTGCTGAGAGAGGGTAAGGCCCGCTTGGATTCCTTAACCGGCAACGCTCCTGCCAACTCCGAGCAGCAGTCTGCCGACCGTACGGCCGCCGACGACCTGCTCAGCTCCATGAATCAGCCATCTGGTCCCGGCGCCGGGATATAAATTATTTTTTCAGTTGATGTAACCATGTATTCAGCGTTTCCGTAAACATGTGTACAAGCCGCCTGAAAGATAGGTGGAGAAGCCATTCCAGTAAAATTGCCGGCCGTTAAGCTTCTGTCAGAACCTGGTTAAATAGCCTGACAGCAAAATTAATTGTTGCCCATCGCACATTTCTGTCTTGGCCCTGCCTTGAATGGTAGGCGGTTTGTAAATAAAGAAAGCCTCTCGTCCTTATTGACGGGAGGCTTTCTTCTTTTATGTGGTCTGGTTAAAAACGAGCGAGTAGGGTTGGCCTCGTATAGCCTGTCCTACTCGCTCGCCTACTGCTTATTGCTCGGGGTGCGGGGCATTTTCCGACTTTGTGTACTCCGGCTTCATCTGCGGGAAAAAGAGCACGTCCTGGATGGAATTGGAGTTGGTCATAATCATGCTCAGGCGGTCGATGCCGATTCCCAATCCGGCCGTGGGCGGCATGCCGTATTCGAGGGCCCGCAGGAAGTCCTCGTCGAGCACCATGGCTTCGGTGTCGCCTCGCTTACCCAGTTCCAGCTGCTCTTCGAAACGGGCGCGCTGGTCGATGGGGTCGTTGAGCTCAGAGAAGGCGTTGCAGATTTCCTTGCCGTTGCAGATGGCTTCGAACCGCTCCACCAATCCCGGCTTGCTGCGGTGCTTCTTGGCTAGTGGCGACATCTCCACCGGGTAATCGGTGATGAACGTGGGCTGGATGAGCTTGGGCTCCACATGCTCACCAAAGATTTCGTCGATGATTTTGGCTTTGCCCATGCTCGGGTCGAGGCCTACTTTCAGGTCTTTGGCGGCGGCGCGCAACTCCTCCTCACTCTTGCCTTCAATGTTGAAGCCGGTGAAGTGCTCGATGGATTCGGCCATCGTGTAGCGCTTCCAGGGGCGCTGGAAATTGATGAGGTTGTTGCCTACCTGCACCTCGGTTTTGCCGTGCAGCGCCATGGCCACGCGCTCCACCATTTCCTCCACCAAATCCATCATCCAGTAGTAGTCCTTGTAGGCTACGTACAGCTCCATCTGAGTGAACTCGGGGTTGTGGAACCGCGACATACCCTCATTGCGGAAGTCCTTGCTGAACTCGTATACCCCATCGAAGCCACCCACAATCAGGCGCTTCAGGTACAGCTCGTTGGCAATGCGCAGGTATAGCGTCATGTCCAGCGTGTTGTGGTGCGTTTTAAAGGGGCGTGCTGCCGCGCCACCGTACAAAGGCTGCAGAATGGGCGTTTCCACCTCCAGGTAGCCCTTATCGTTGAGGTAGTTGCGCATGGCCTGCACCAGCTGGGTGCGCTTGATGAAAGCCTCGCGCACGTGCGGGTTAACCACCAGATCCACGTAGCGCTGGCGGTAACGCTGCTCGGGGTCGGTGAAGGCGTCGTAGGTGATTTTCTCGCCGGTGGCTTCGTCGGTACGCTCCTTTACTACGGGCAGGGGCCGCAGGGCTTTACATAGCACCGTCAGGCCGGTTACGTGAACGGAAGTTTCGCCCACCATCGTTTTAAACACCCGGCCGGTTACGCCAATGAAGTCGCCCAAGTCGAGCAGCTTCTTGAAAACCGTATTATATAGCTCCTTGTCTTCGCCGGGGCAGATTTCGTCGCGGTTGATGTATAGCTGAATCCGGCCCGAAGCGTCCTGCAGCTCAGCAAATGAGGCTTTACCTTTCACCCGCATCGACATCAGCCGGCCCGCTAGGCTTACCTCCTGAAAGTTGTTGAGCTCGACGTGATAGTTATCGAGAATTTCCTGGGCGTAGAAGCTCACATCGAATAGCTCCGAAGGGTAGGGCTCGATGCCGAGCTGCTGGAGCTCGGTTAGTTTATTGCGCCGGATGATCTCCTGTTCGCTGAGGTGCTGCATAGGATGAGGGGGTAGCGGCCCCGCAAGGAGCGGGGCTAAGTCAAGCCGCAAAAATAGCGCAGCCTGCCCGCCTAACCTAACCCTTCATTTTGCTATAAGCTGCTGCTCTTTCAGGACGGAACAGTACTGACGCAAAAAGCGCCGACCCAGGGGGCCAGCGCTTTGGTATATATGCAGTAGGGGGTACGAAGGACAGCTATCAGCTAACATAAATAGCTCAGAAACTATGCGGCCATGCGTAGCACCGGCGTTTCATCGTCGGTGAGCTGCGGGGTTACGCGGGTACGCAGGCGCTCGGCCACAAACGAGTTGTGCAGATGGCGGGGCAATTCGGCAACCAACTGCTCATAGCGCTCCAGGCCCAGAGCCTTGGCCACATAGGTTTCGTGCAGACCGTTGAGGTAGCTCACAATATCGAGCAGCGACTGGTGGAACAAGCTGAAGTCGATGTCGGCCTCCACAAAACGCTCAATCTCGCGGCTGGTCTGCGAAATGCGCAGACGACCCAGCAGGTCGAAAAGCGTAGTGTAGCCCAGGCGCCAGGTAATCTGCTGCCAATGGGCGGGCGTCCACTTATCGAGCACCTTGCCGGTCTTCTGGCTGCGCAGGGCCGTATTGGCGTTGGCCTGCACCTGCAGGCGCGTGGTCTTAGCCTTGATGGTGCGGGTTGTGCGCAGAAACTGCCCAATCTGGGCCTGGGCGTCTATTTCCTTGCCCGCAATCTGCAGGCCCGCCTTGTAGCCGGCCAGCGGTAGGCGGTGGATGCTAAAGTCGCCGTAGGCTCCGGCAGCATAGAACGAAATGGGGCGTGGGTAGGCATTGCGCACTACCAACCGGCCCACCTCACGGCGCACCAGCGCGGGGTTGTTGCTACGTGCGCCAGTGGTATACAGAAAGGCCTGCAGACCGGCCATAATAGTGTGGTAAGCTTGGGGGAAAGTCCAGTGCAGGGCGTTGCGCAGGTAGTCTTCGTCGCCCAACTCAGCAGTAGCCCGCAAGGCGTACTCAGTGCTCCAGCAGGCATGCAGCATCTTGGTTATGGCCTGCACGTCGTCCTCGGCCAGCTCGGGCTGGTGCGCCCGGAAATAGGGGAGGTGACGCAGGCCACCCTGGGCATTGTCAGCCTCCTGAATGTGGTAGTTAATGGCGAAGAAGTAATTGAGAAACACCTGGGCCGGAATCGATTTGCGCCAGGTTTCCTCGGCTTGCTTCTGCTCCTCAGTCACGAGGGGGATAATCGGAGTTTCCATGTCTGTCGTCGTCATGATTAGTAAACCATCAGACACAAATATAAGTTCTTATTTGCTAAAAATATTGACAATGTATTTGCATTATTAATGTAATGATATTCAATTAGTTGTGTGAAACATAGAGCTGGATATTATGTGGGTCTATGTGTGTCTATTTACTAAGGTGAATAGGGGTGATGACAGGGAAACAAAAAAGCCTCCCGAACCAGAGTCCAGGAGGCTTGTATACTGGCCAACGTGGGGGCCGGTAGCTTAGATTTCGTCGTGGAGCACGGCTACGGCTTCGCGCAACGTGATATCCTTGGTAAGCGGCTTCACAAAGCGCGAGGTACGGTTCACCTTAATCGTATCGGCACCAATCTGGCGCAGATCGAATGCCAAGGGCGCGATGGTCATGGGCTGAGCCGCGTTCTGGATGGCCTCGTACTTGTCGGCCTCCACTTTAGCCAATTGCTGTTCGCTCCGGTAGCTGGTCAACTGCAGCGACACCTTGGTGTCATCCTTCCGCTTCACCATGCGCTGCACCATTTCGGAAAGCTGCTTGAAGCTGGCATTGCTGTTTACGCGGGTTAAGCTGGCCTGCCGCAACTTGTCGATGGGCGGGTTGCCGGCCCAGGGACGGTAGCGGGCGGGCGAAATCTCGTCCCACTTCAGGGCGTACTCCTGACTTTTCTCGCCTTGATCAAGGTAGCTATAAGCGTCTGGCAGAATGATGTCAGGCACAACGCCTTTGAACTGCGTCGAGCCACCGTTGATGCGATAAAACTTCTGGATGGTGAGCTTAAGCGAGCCGAAAGGCTTGATGTTGTTGAACTCGGCAGGCAGGGCATCGTCCAGATCGATGATGCGCTGTACTGTGCCCTTACCATACGTGCTGGCCGAACCCATTACCACGCCGCGTTTGTAGTCCTGGATGGCAGCGGCCAAAATTTCTGAGGCCGAGGCACTGTACTTGTTCACCAGCACAATCAGTGGGCCGCTGTACTGCACCCGTGGGTCACGGTCGTTGAGTACGGTGGCTGCGCCCTGGCTGCCACGCACCTGCACTATCGGGCCGCTATCGATGAACAGGCCCGCCATTTCCACGGCGTCCTGCAACGAGCCACCGCCATTGAAACGTAGATCAAGCACAATGCCCTTTACGTTTTCGGCCTTCAGCTTTTCCAACTCTTTCTTTACATCAGCGGCCGAGCTACGGCCGCCGTTGTCGTTAAAGTCAGCGTAGAAGTTGGGCAGCTTGATGTAGCCCAGCTTATCGCCGTTATCGTCGATAGTAGCCGACTGCGCGTACGTTTCCTCAATCACGACTACATCGCGAACGATGGGGATGATTTTGGTGCTGTTATCGGGCTTGCGCACCGTCAGGCGCACTTCAGTGTTCTTACGTCCCCGAATCAGGGTAATAGCTTTGTCCAAACGCCAGCCTTCTACTGATACAGGCTCCTCGGCACCCTGAGCTACCCGCAGAATAATATCACCGGCTTTCAAATCGCCCTGCCGGTACGAAGCCGAACCAGGCACGATGTCGTTTACCCGGATGTTGCCGTCCTTCTCCTGCAGCGTAGCGCCAATACCTTCAAAGCGGCCGGTCATGGCAATATCGAAATCGTCTTTCTGGCGTGGGGCGAAGTACTCGGTGTGTGGGTCGTAAGTATTGGCAATCACGTTGGCGTACATAGCCAACCGGTCGGCCGCTTCGGTCTGCTCCAGGTCGTGGAAGTAGTCGTTGAAGTACTTGAGCACGCGCTTGCGGGCCTCCGCCTCCATTTGTTCAGCATTCAGTACCGGACTCGATACTGTTGCTTCCGACGGCTTGGCGTTGGTAGAAGCCAAAGGCTTATCCTTCTTTTTGGCCTGCTCATCCATAATCTCCGACAGGCGCACCATCGTTTGGTATTTTAAAAACTTGCGCCACTCCTCGCGCTGGGCAACCGGGGTAGCGGCGAAGGTATTTTTGTCGGCTTCCGTTTCAAATGTTTCAGCTATTGTGAAATCGAAGGGCTTGGCCAGAACCTCACGGTAGATTCCCTGTACATCCTTCACGCGCTGGCCCATGAGCTTGGTGCTCAAGTCGAGGTACTCGTGCGTACCTCGGATAATTTGGTTATCGATGTCGTTCTGAAACTTGCGTAGCTGCTGCACATCGGTAGCCAGCAGAAATTTCTTGCTGCCATCAACGCGCTTAAGATAAAGGTCGAATACGCGCTTGGAGAAAGCGTCATCCAAGCGCTCGGGCTGGTAATGGGCCTGCGACAGACCTTGCACCATTGCCTTGATAAGCACCTCATCTTTCTGAAGCGGTTGCGTGTCGTTGCGCCGGTAAAGCTTGTAGGAAGCCAGTACGAAAACGGCCAGCAGAACCGAAACGTAGAGGCCTATTTTAATGCGGGGAGCAGGCATGGGCAGAAGAAGAGGAAATGAAAAACAAGCGGTCTAAGCTGCCGTAACGGCAGGACGGAGCGCGATTTAGGTAGATAACGTGCCGGGCGATGAAATAAGTGCCTAAGCCCATCCACCAACTGGCCCTTACCGGAGTTTGTGTGCGCTGGAGGCCAGCAATGGGCTTGCAAGCTGTGAATATAGCAACTCAGCAAATAGAAGCCCAAAACGGGCGTAAAGTTGCTTTTTTTAGCCGTTAGCGTATAAAAAAAGGTTCTTCCCTACCAGGGAAGAACCTTTTGCTTCGCTCAGATACGCCAGAGGCGTATTTACTTAGTAGCGACGTACTTTATCACCGTTATGGCGACGGAACTCCTCTTCGAAGTAACGAGCGTCCTCTTCGTTGCGGGGACGTACACCCATAACAATGTTGCCGTTCTTCACATCGGTTTCGTACTCAGCAGCATGCTCCTCAGGAATACCCGAGCCTACCAAGGCACCTACTAGGCCACCCGTCAGGCCACCGGCACCGGCACCAGCCAGAGCAGCAGCAATAGGACCAGCAATTACGAGGCCCAAGCCGGGCAACGCTACCGAGGTACCGATGGCAGCAATAGCACCAATAATTGCACCGGCGGTGCCGCCAATGGCCGAACCTACGCCAGCACCTTCCATGGCCTTATCGCCAAGCTCGGTGTCAACTGTGTCGTCGCCGAAATGCTGCTTGCGCGTATCATCCGACATTACAAGGTTCACATCATCCTTATGGTAGCCACGCGAAGCGAGCGACTGATAGGCACGCTCAGCGCTATCACGGTCGCGGAACGAGCCTGCCGTGTAAGAGTTGCCCGATCCGTAAGTTTCATTGTTACCAGTTACAGCACGAGCAGCGTCGCCGGCAGCATTCTGGGTGGCATCAATGCCAGCACCTACAGCAGCACCTACCGAGCCGGCAGCAGCAGCACCTTTCTGGGTAGCGCTGAAATCGTGATTAGGATTGTTGTCGCGGTTCATCGAATCGTTGTTCATGGGATGGGAGATTTAAGATGGAAATGGAAATAAAAAGTGATTTCCGTGCTCCAATGGAAAGGAAGAGAGTAACGGAGGTTTCGAGGCTTTTAACGCAGCCCCCAAAACGAAGTTGCGCCAAAATGATGCACGCAACCTTTTTCCACTCTAAAGATCCTGCTTTAAGCCCCCATGGGCCACTTTTGACCTAAACCTTAGGCTTTGCAAATTTTTCGAAATTGGCATCATCCTGCCAAAATTCGCGGCACTGGTGGCGCAGGTCCTTCAGGAAGTTCTCGTCCTGCTTAAGCGTCCGCCACTCACCCATACCCAGCCGCTCACACATCTTGAAGAAATTGTCACCCTGGCCTTTCGAACCCTTTACTTTCACCAGGCAACTGAGCATCGGGCGGCCAGCCTGAAACTCGTTCTCCGAAATATCCGTCAGAATTTCGTTGAGGCGGGCCTTTTCGTGCGTGATTTCCATATTGAGACCTAATTCAGCTTCCTGGATCAGGTTCAGGTAGCTGGTGGTGCCAATTTGATTTCGGGAAAAGCGGATGAGGTGAGAGCGTACTCGGCCAATCATGGGCGGGAGAAGAGAGAGTGAATAAATGCGCGCCCATAAAAGGGCAAAAGGCCTACCGGTGCCAAAACTATGCCGTTTGACTCCGGTAGGCCCAAGTGTGTTGTGCAGCTACAGCTTGCGCCGCCGCATCTCCTTCTGAATCAGACGAAACTCGCGACTGGTCTGGCCGGCAATGGCGGTGTTTTCGTCGGCACGGCGTAGCAGGTAGGGCATAACCGCTTCTACAGGGCCATAGGGCACGTACTTAGCGGTATTGAAGCCAGCGTTGGCTAAGTTATAGCTCAAGTTGTCGCTCATGCCATACAGTTGGGCAAACCATACGCGTGGGTCGTTGGGCCGCAGGTTGTGGTGCTGCATGAGGTCGGTAAGTAGGAGTGAGCTGGCTTCATTGTGCGTGCCGGCACACACGCTTACGTGGTCGATGTGGCTGATGCAGAAGGCCAATGCCTCATCGTAAAGGGCATCAGTAGCTTGCTTAGTGGGGTTGATGGGGGTAGGGCGGCTCTGGGCTGTTGCCACGCGGGTTTCCTTCTCCATGTAGGCACCGCGCACCAGCTTGGCCCCAATCTGGTACTGGCCGGCTTTGGCCTCGGCAGTGGCTTCTTCGAGCGCCGTCAACCGGTCGTGGCGGTAGAGCTGGTAGGTGTTCCAGACAATGGCCGACTCGTGGTTGTAGCGCCGCATCATCTGGTAGGCCAACTGGTCGATAGTACCTTGAAACCAGCTTTCCTCGGCATCAATAAACACGCGCACACCATACTGGTGTGCCCGGGCACAGATGGCATTCACCCGCACTACCGTTTTATCGAAGCTGGCCTGCTCGACCGTGCTCAGCGTATTGCCGGCCTGTACTTTCTCCAGAATGGCGACTTCGCCCACGCCGGTTACTTTAAATACCGAGAAAGGAATGTGCTTGGAGCGATGCGCGAGGTCAAGCGTAGCCAGAATTTCGGTGGTCGTGGCGTCGAAGCTCTGGTCGTCGCCTTCGCCCTCCACCGAATAGTCGAGGATGGTGCCGATGTCGTAGCGGCCCAACTCCTCAATTACAGGGAGGCACTCCTGAATGGTTTCACCCCCGCAGAAATGCTCGAAAATAGACTTTTTGATGAGAAACTTAGTGCCGGGTAGATGCCACTTAAGAGCCATTTTCATCAACCCGCCACCGGTTTTTACCAGCGTAGGGTTGTTCATGGACGCAAACAGGGCGTACATTTTACGCAGCTCGCCATTGGAGCGGGAGGCAAATGCAACGGCCGTATCCTCAAAGGAAATGGGGGGAGCCTGTAACTGGGACATAAAGAGCAGCGGGTGGGAGCGGCCGCAAAGCGGACACGTAGCAATAAGAATAAGTAAAGATAAGCTGCCAACCTAGTTTCTCCGCATCAGTCTGCTACGGAGCTGCGAGCCTTCGCTCCCAACAGGAAAGGCCCGTATACAAAAAAGGCTTCACCAATTACGGTGAAGCCTTTTATAAACCATTTTCCACCACAGGTGCCTACTGACACAGCGGTAAAGGAAAAAAATATTCAAGCAAGCTTGGCCTTACCGGACAACATGCACCGCCGACGTTATGACGGCTCTTTCGCTGCGCTGAAACAGATGGGTAGATGGCTGATTGATAACATCCTGCAAGTGCAGCTGATTGCCGGTTAAGGAGTAGGTCTGCCGGCGCTGATAGCCGTGATACGTAATCATGTAGCGCACCGGCCCCCACCAACGCAGCCCGTCGCGGCGAACCGTGAAGTTGGCGGCACTTACCAGCACGTCATCCTGATAAAAGCGTGCCCGGCCTCGGCGGTCGAAGCAGATGCTCATGTGATGACCGGTGTTGGCTGGAGTAAGGGCACTATGACTCCCATTGTTTGTGTGCTTCCACTCCCAGTTACCTACTAAGCCAGCCTCGTTGGCCGGAAGCAGCGCTTGCTGGTTACAGGAAGCCAGCAGACCAATACCAGCTACTGCTAACAGCCAACAGGCAAGGCGCACCAGTGGGTGTATGGATAAATGAGATGTAAGTTGCGGGCGCATAGTATGGCACGTATAATATTTGGATCGAAATAAGCATTAATTGTTTGTATCATCATCGTAATTTTGAATAAACATCGAAAAATCATATAAAAATGTTTCAAACCATACAAATAGGCCTTACAACGTTGGTGCAGCTGGCCGAACTGTTGCACACTCCGGCCGTGAGCCAAGTGGTTGTGCTGGCCGATGAGAATACCGTCAGGGAGTGCCTGCCACTAGTGGAACCGCACCTGCCGGCCGGTTACCGACTGGTTGAAATGCCCGCCGGCGAGGAATACAAAACGCTCGATACTTGCCAACTGCTCTGGGCCGAGCTGACTGAGCTACGCGCTGACCGGTATGCCGTGGTAGTGAACCTGGGCGGCGGAGTGGTAACCGATTTGGGTGGTTTCGCGGCGGCTGTGTACAAGCGCGGGGTGCGCTTCGTGCAGGTGCCCACTACGCTGCTGGCCCAGGTAGATGCCAGCGTAGGTGGTAAAACCGGCGTCGATTTCATGGGCTTCAAAAACCAGTTGGGCGTATTTCAGGCGGCGGCGGCTGTCTTTATCGACCCACGCTTTCTGCGCACCCTCGACCCGCGTCAGCTGAAATCAGGCTACGCTGAGGTGGTGAAGCACTGGCTGATTGCTGATGCCGAGGCCTTCGAACGTAATCGCTACGTAGGCATTATGGTCGATGACTGGACGCCGGTTATTGAAGAGTCGGTGGCGCTTAAGCAGCGCATCGTCGAGCAGGACCCACTGGAAACCGGGTTGCGGAAGCTGCTTAACTTCGGCCATACGGTGGGCCACGCGTTGGAAAGCTACCTGCTCCAGCAACCGGGCCGCGAGATTCTGCATGGCGAGGCGGTAGCGGCTGGCATGGTGTGCGAAACCTGGCTCAGCTACCACCGTGGCTTGTTGAGCGCGGCCGAGCTCGACAAAATCGAGACGTTCCTGTTCTCTATTTTCGAGAAGGTGCAGTTTGTGCTCCTCGAAACCGAAGCCATTGCTGATTATGCGCTTCAAGACAAGAAAAATACCGGCTCCATAATCAACTGCACGCTGCTCGAAGGTATCGGCCATGGTGTATACGACCAGCCGGTAACGCTGGCCGAAATTGTGGAGGCCCTGCGCTACTACCACCGGCTGCCGGGCTAGTGGCCCCGCCGGGCATTGTTTTACCAGGGGCGAAGCACCAGTTCGTCCTGCATTCTGCTACTGTTATCAACTCATTTCTCACGCTTACCTGGCCGGTTGGCCCATTGCGCGGCACGGCGCAGGTACCGGCTTCTAAAAGTGAAAGCAACCGAGCCCTGATCATCCAGGCGCTAGCCGGCGGCGGGCAGCTCCACAATCTCTCCGACGCCAACGATACCCAACTGATGCAGCGGCTGCTGCAGGACCCCACCGCCCCGGTATTCGATGCCCAAGACGCGGGTACCGTCATGCGCTTCCTGACGGCCTACCTGGCCATGACAGGCCGGCAGACGGAGCTAACCGGCACGGCCCGCATGCTGGAGCGGCCCATTGCGGTGCTCGTAGACGCGCTGCGCGAATTGGGTGCCCGCATCGAGTACGTGGGCCAGGAGGGCTACCCGCCGCTGCGGCTGCTGGGCCGCACGCCCCAGCCCGCCACGGCCGAAGAAACGGAACCCGTTGAGCTGACAGTGCGCGGCGACATTAGCAGCCAGTACATTTCGGCGCTGCTGATGATTGCGCCCACACTGCCGGCCGGCCTGCGCATCTGGCTGACGGGCAAAGTCGGCTCGCGGCCCTACATCCGGATGACTCAGGCGCTGATGCAGCATTTCGGAGCCAATTGCCGCGACCTGGGTACGGTGCTGGAAGTGCGCCCGCAGCCCTACCAACCCACCGATTACACGGTGGAAGGCGATTGGTCGGCGGCCAGCTATTGGTACGCCATGGTGGCGCTGGCCCCCGAGGGCTCGTACCTGACGCTGCCCACCCTGCGCCGCTACTCCTGGCAGGGCGACCAGGTCATTGCCGGCATCATGGCCCAATTGGGGGTGCATACCGAGTTTCTGGCCAATGAAACCCTGCGCTTGACCAAAACGGCCCCCGCTGCCCGCCTCACCCAGGATTTCACCGACTGCCCCGACCTCGCCCAGACCGTAGCCGTAGTAGTGGCGGCCCTCGGCATCCCGGCTACCTTCACCGGCCTCGAAAGCCTGCGCATCAAGGAAACCGACCGCATAGCCGCCCTGCAAACCGAGCTAGCTAAGTTCGGCGGCGCGCTCACGGATGCAGGCGAGGGCCGGTTCGAAGTGTCAGCCGAGAACTTCCACGTTGAAGGCCAGACGGTGGCCACCTACCACGACCACCGCATGGCCATGGCCTTCGCGCCATTGGCGCTGTTAGGCGAAATTCGCATTGAGGCCCCGCAGGTGGTGCGCAAGTCCTACCCGCAGTTCTGGCAGGAGCTGGAAAAGGTAGGTTTCAGCGTTCCAGCCTCAACTAACTAACCAGCTCAGCCGCCAACTATGAAACCGGCGAAATCACGATTAACCAGCGGAAACTAGTGATTTAAGGTAGCTGGCCGTCAGGCGCAGGCGGCTGCCGTACCAGCTGAACAGTTCGCCATCGACGATACGGATGCGGGCGTCGGGGCAGAGCTGTCGGAACTCGGCTACATGCTTTTCGGCGAAAGGGTAGGGCTCCGAAGAAAGTAGAATCTGCTGGGGTGCGGCGGTTAGCAACTGCTCGGGCGTGATTTCGGGGTAGCGACCCAGATGGCCAAACACGTTGCGGAAGCCGGCGCGGGCCAGCATCTCATCAATGAACGTGCTGCCGGCCGCTACCATGTAGGGCTTGCGCCAGATGAAGTAGGCGGCTGGTACCAACTCGGCGGCGGGCGGAGCCAGCGCGGCAAACGAAGCGGCAATGTCGTTGGCCAGCGCGTCGCCCGCTTCCTTGCGGCCCGTTAGCAGGCCCACTCGCTTAATCATATCCAACGCATCTTCGAGCGTCGAAATGTCGCTCATCCAGACTGGATACTTGGCTGTCAGCTGCTCGATGCCCTCCTGGTAGTTCTCCTCTTTGTTGCCGATAACGAGGTCGGGCTTCAACGCGGCAATTTTCTCGAAGTCGAAGTTCTTGGTGCCCCCAACTACAGTGGCCGACTGTCGGGCGCCATCCGGATGCACGCAGAACTTCGTCAGGCCAACTATCCGCTCGCCCAGTCCTAGATCAAACAACAGCTCGGTTTGCGAAGGCACCAGCGACACAATCCGCCATGGCGGAAACGGCACCGCCACCTGCCGGTCCATCTGATCGGTTACAGTTAACGGCGGAAAAATGGGCGGTAAGTCCATAAGACGGATGTAGGAGTAAAAGAGCCAGACATTTAGTCGTAACCAAAAGGAGCCGCCCTCATCGGACGGCTCCTTGTACCGTATTGAACGATGTAGGGGCGGGGCGCATCTCCGCCCCCCCGCCCCTCGGCACGAGGTCGGGTGG
>NZ_JABKAV010000020.1 GCF_013377905.1 Hymenobacter terrestris | reverse complement strand
GGCGGTGCGGCCAGCGGCGGCTTCCAGCCCGGCGCGGGGCCCGAACGTAACGTGGCCCGCGGTAGTCAGCCCGGCACAGTTCGCGGACTCAGCGACGAAGCGGATAGTCCGGCGGCTCCCGGAGGCACCAGCGGCCGTGGTGGCACCGAAGCCGCGGGCCTTGATGAAGCCAACCAGCAAACCCAACGCGCCCGCCTGCAGCAAATGAACCTGAGCCCTGGCCAGGCCCGCCAGCTGCTCGAAGCCCTGCGTACGGCCGAGCAGCAGTATCTGCAGCAGCTCCCGCGCAAAGCCACCACCCCCCGCGACAAAAACAAGCCGGCGTGGTAGCGCCGAGGAAGGGAATAGGATACTGAGGTAGCAGTGAAAATGGGGTGTCATTCTGAGCATTCCGCGCATTAAGCGGAGACGAGGAATCTTGCGCACCACAAACCCTGTCGTCAAGATTTAGCATTGCACGCGGGATTCTTCGCTTGGCTCAGAATGACACGCCTTTACCGGTCATCGAATGAACCACTCACCAAACCACTATTTCTCCGCAGCCAACTCACTATTTCACCTTTCGTACCTTTAAGCTCTAATCTCACCCCACCTAATTCAACTTATGCAAATCAAGGAAGTAGTAATCGTAGCCGCTGTGCGAACCCCTATTGGCTCGTTTGGCGGCAGTCTGGCCTCTTTGTCGGCCGTAGAGCTGGGCGCTATTGCCATTAAGGGTGCCTTGGAAAAGGCCGGCGTTGATGGCAAGGAAGTGCAGCAGGTGATTATGGGCAACGTTATTTCGGCCAACCTGGGCCAGGCTCCGGCCCGCCAGGCCGCCAAGAAAGCCGGCCTGCCCGATGCCGTGGAATGCACGACGGTGAATAAAGTGTGCGCCTCGGGCTCGAAAGCTATCATGTATGGCGCTCAGGCCATTATGCTGGGCCAGGCCGATGTGGTAATGGCCGGTGGCATGGAAAGCATGAGCAACGTGCCCTACTACCTCGACAAAGCCCGTTTTGGTGCCAAGTACGGCAATGGCCAGATGATTGACGGCCTGATGAAGGACGGCCTCTGGGACCCCTACAACGACTACGCCATGGGCAACGCCGCCGACGCCACGGCCGCTCATTACAGCATCAGCCGCGAAGATCAGGACGCTTTTGCTCAGCAGAGCTACGAGCGTAGCGCTGCCGCTGCCAAAGCCGGTAAGAAGAAGGACGAAATCGTGCCCGTAACCATCACGGTGCGCGGCAAGGAAACCGTTATTTCCGACGACGAGGAGTACCTGAAGGCCGATTTCAGCAAGTTCGCCGGCCTGCGCGCCGCCTTCACCAAGGAAGGCACCGTAACGGCCGCCAACGCCTCGACCCTCAACGACGGCGCTGCCGCCGTGCTGCTCATGAGCCGCGAGAAGGCCGACGAACTGGGCATCAAGCCGCTGGCCATCATCCGGGGTTTCGCCGATGCTGAGCAGGCCCCCGAGTGGTTCACCACCACGCCGGCCCTGGCTATTCCAAAGGCGCTCAAGCATGCCGGCATAGATGCTTCGGAGGTGGATTTCTACGAAATCAACGAGGCTTTCTCGGTGGTTTCGCTGGCCAACAACAAGCTACTGAACTTGGAAGGTGATAAGGTAAATGTGTACGGCGGGGCCGTTTCGCTGGGCCACCCACTGGGTGCTTCCGGTGCCCGGATCGTGACTACGCTGCTGAGCGTGCTCGAAAATGAGGGTGGCAAAATCGGCGTTACCGGTATCTGCAACGGTGGCGGTGGTGCCAGCAGCATTGTGCTGGAGAAAGTATAACCACAGATTACGCTGATCCGGTAGAAGACTCCCGTTTCGAGTTGAAAGCCCTGCCGCACCTTTTGCGGCAGGGCTTTTGTTTGCCCGCCTGCCCGCAAGGCACTACTTCGCCCTTTTCCCCGTTCTTGTCGCTATGAGATTTCTGCCCGCTTTTATTCTCCTCCTCACTGCCACCAGTGCCGCCCAGGCCCAAAAGTTGCGGCGGCTGACAACCTACTTCGACTCGACGCGGGTGCATCCGCGGGAGAAATACTCGGCGCTAGTAGGGGCCGACACCGTGATGCAGGGGCCGTACAAGCGGTTTTATTACACCGGTAAGCTCGAAGCCCAGACCCGCTACACGGCCGGCAAGCGCGACTCCTCCTACGTGGAGTTTCACCCCAACGGCGGCCGGCGGCTCGAAGTAACCTACAAGGACGGCGTGCGCCAGGGGCCCTTCAAAACCTACTACGACACCGGCAAACCCGCCCAGGAAGGCTCCTTCGCCGATGACGAGCCCAACGGCGAACTGCGCTACTTCTTCCCCGATGGTCGCATCAAGATGGAAACGACGCTGGCTAAGGGCCAACCCTCGGGCCTGGTGCGCGAGCTGTACGACTCGGGCAAGCCCAAAGCCGAAATAACATTTACCGACGGGCAGGCCAACGGGCCAGTAAAAACCTACTACGAAAACGGCCAGCTTCAGAGCGAGGGCAGCTACCGCCGCGGGCTGCTGGCCGGTCCCTACAAAACGTACTACGATAACGGCCAGCTCGAAACCGAAGTGCTAGCCGACCAGACCGGCCGGGGCCGTTACCGCAGCTATTACCGCTCGGGCCAGCTCCAGACCGAAGGCACCTACGTGGCCGTGCCGCTGGTGGGCCGGGCCGTGACAAACCCACTCGGCGACGACCTGACCAAGCAGGCCCGTTCCCTAGCGGGTGGCACCAACAACCTCGACGGCCCCGCTAAATCCTACCACGAAAACGGCGCTGTCAGGAGTACCATGACGTACCGCCAGGGCACGCTGGTGGGTACCCAGCAGGATTTCTACGAAACGGGCAAGCCCCGGCAGAAAACCGAGTATAGCAACCAGGCCCGCGACCGGAAAATAGTGAGCTACTTCGAGGACGGCACCATGCAGCGCGAGCAGCAGTACAAGAACAACCTGCCTGTGGGCCAGTGGCGCACCTATTTCTCCGGTGGTAAGCAGGTGCAACAGCTCGAAACCTACCAGAACGGCCGCCTTGGCGGCGAGCAGCTTACCTACTACCCCACCGGCACGCTTAAAAGCAAGCTCCTGGCTGAGAACGGCAAGCCTGCCGGGCTAGGGCAGGAATACTACCCCTCGGGTAAGCTGCAGGCCGAAACCACCTACGTGCGCGGCCTCAAAACCGGCCCCTACCGCCTGCTGCGCGAAGATGGCTCGCCCGAAGCCAGCGGCGCGTTCCGCAACGGCAAGGAAACCGGCGTATGGTCCTACTTCGGTCCCGATGGCACCACGGTGAAGGAGCGCAAAACCTACCGCAACGGCCAGGTAGTGCCCGCTGGCAGTGGTGTGCCGGCAAAGAGTACCGCTCCCGCGAAGAAGAAAAAGTAGCGGCGCAAACTCGCTTATCATTGCGAATGAAGCGAAGCAATTCTACAAAGCAGAAAGCCCCTGATGTCCGTGTTGGCATCAGGGGCTTTTGGCTTATCGGGGCGGTAGCGCTACAGGAGCGTATTGCTTCGTTTCGCTCGCAAATACGAATGCGTGAATCCGCTCAACACATCAGCTTGTCTACTTCTTTTCCTTCGCCAGCATCATCTCCCGAATGTACTTTACCGGGGCGCTGCCGTAGCTGAGGAATTTCTCATGGAAGGCTTTGAGGTTGAACTCCTTGGACTGCTTCTGCTTTAGCTCCTCGCGCAGGTCGTAGATTTCGGTGTAGCCGGTGAAGTACGAGCTGAGTTGTACCTGGCTGAGGGTGGCGCGCAGCCACTTGTTGCGGGCTTCGGCCTCTTCCTGAAAACCGTCGCGGCGCAACATTTCCACGGTCTTGGCCTCGGTGATGGTGCCGGCCTGCACCTCATGGTCGAGGATGGCGTTGAGCGTGACGCGCATATTCCATTTGTCCCACATCAGCCAGAATTCGTCGGTGTTGCCGCCGTAGCCGCTTTCCAGCATCATGCGCTCGGCGTACACGGCCCAGCCCTCAATCATGGCCCCGTTGCCGAGGATGGATTTGATGAGCGAAGGGCTGCGGTTGGCGTACACGAGCTGGGTGTAATGACCCGGAATAGCCTCGTGGATATTTAGAATCTGGAGCGTGTAGGTGTTGTACTCGCGCAGATAGCTTTCGGCCTGGGGAGCCGGCAAATCCACGATGGGCTCCACGTTGTAATAGGTATCCGCCCCCTTGTCGTAAGGGCCGGGGGCCGAAACGCTGGCGCCGGCTCCGCTGCCACGCATGTAGAGCGGGGTTTCGCGCACCACCAGCGGCTGAGTGGGGTCCTGGGTCAGCAAATCGTGCTCGTTCACCCAGCGTACCAGCTCGGGCATCTGCTCGCGTACGGCGTCCACGAACCGCTGGGGCGTGGCATGCTCCCGCGAAAGGGCCGCCACTACGTCGCGCACAATGGCCAGCGTATCCTGCGGCAGGGCCTGATACTGCACGTATTTAGGGTAGATGCGCAGAGCCCGAACCTTCATATCAGCCAGCAGCTCCTGGCGGTGCGCCAGGGCCTTCCGGTACACCTCATCAGCCGAGTAGCGGCTCTGAATATCGAGGGCAAACTTGCGGTTGAACAGCGCGGGCCCGATGCGGAAGTTGCGGAAGCTCCCGGCCGGCAGTACTTCGGTTTGCAGAAAGCTGATGTAGCCTTCCATAGCCAGCCGGGTGGTGGCCACCCGCTCGCGCAATTCCTGCTTCTCTGCCGCGCTAAGCCCCGATTTGGCCACCGAATCGAGCAGCGCCGGACCAAACACGCTCAGGCCACCCTGGTTCTGGCGAATGGCCAGGTTAGTATGCTCGCGGGTAGGCCGCTTGACGCTCTGCTTAGCCGCCTCGTAGTAATCAGCAACCTGAATGAGTTTTTGGCTGATAGCGCGCAAACGCCGGTCGAGAGGCGCGTAGCGGCCGTTGAGCAGCTCGGCCACCGAGCCGCCTATGTTGTAGTTGGCCGGGTTCCATTCCCAGGTGCGCAGCGTATCGTTGTAGAAGCGCGCCGAGGCTAGGTAGTTCTGCATCAGCCGGTAATCGGTCTGGTTGTTCACCGACAGCTTGCCCAGCTCGAAGCTCTGCAGCTCCTTGGCCCGGCGGGCAATGGCGGCGGCCTCCGTCTGCCGACGGCCGGCCGAGGGCACTATCAGCACCGAGTCGTAGCGATGGAAACCCTGGGAGGAAGCCCACTCGGGGTTGTAGTACCAGAGCGAATCGATGAACCGGTTTTTGTAGTCGTCGAAGGTCGCGTCGGCGGTTTCGGCGGTGCCGGTAGTAGGCTTGTTGCCCGAGTCGCAGGCGGCCAGCAGGCTGGCACCGGCCAGCAGCACGGCGGCGGGCAGGGAGTAGCGATGTTTCATAAAGGAGCGGCGGGTTAGCAGGCAAGGTACACGGCAAGGACGAGAGTAGCGGGGTAGGCGTTGCGCCGGCGCTCTGCCCTCCTCTGGCCCTACCGCCTACCGCGCCGCCGAGTTGTAGTAAGTAGCCGTGCCGCCCAGCGTTTGGGCAATGGCTTCCAGCTCGAGCCACTCGGTATTGATACCACCCAAAAACCCACCCCGGCGCACGACCTGCGGGACGTCGGTTAAATTAGTGCTCATTATACAACGCCCGCGCAGTAGCAGCTGGTGGCCCGTTACATGCACGAAAATACTCATGATCGGGTTCGATTCGAGGTTGGTTAAATCGGTGCTGAGCGTGAGTAATTCAGCGTCGGAATGGCGCAGGGTGTAGCCGCGGGCCACCAGCACTGCGGCGGCCCGCTTCCAAGCCACCTGGCCTTCATCAGGTAGCGCCAGCACGATGGTATCGTCGGTGCGGTCGGGTTGGGCGTGTAGCTCGAGGAGCTGAGCGAATGTTGGAACCGCGGCAAAGGTCATCAGCAGCAGAAATAGGAGCCTTTTCATAGCAATACATGATATAAAACAGGAAACCCGACCCCGCTATGAGGCCGGACCGGGTAATTAGTGGGTGGGCGCACGGGTGTAATGCACGGTGCCGCCCAGGAGCTTGGCCACTTCCTCCAACTCCTTCCAGCTACGGCCCCGAATACCTTGACCATTAGTATACTCCATCACACTCAGCCAACTGGCCCCATTCTCTCCGCTTGGGTAGTAGCCCTGCAAACGCAACTCGTGCCCCTCCACCACGAACGTAATGCCCATCAGGCGCTGCGTGTAACTGCCAACAGGCTCGGTGCTGAGCGTGAGTAGTTCGGGACTGGCAAAACGCACCGGGTAGCCTCGTTGGGCCAGCAGCCGGCCGGCCCGCTTCCAGACCGCCTGGCCTTCATCGGGCAGCGTTAGCACAATGGTGTTGTCGAAATCGATGGGCTTGGTGCGCAACCCACCGGTTTGGGCGAAGGTTGGAACCGCAGTCATAAACAGCAGCCCGGATAACAGAAGTACGTAGCGTAGCATAAGCAGAAAATAGAGTGTAAAAGCAGCAAGAAGGGCGAGGCAAACACCCGTCGATATGGTGGCCCAGCGCGGAGGTGCCTATCGGACCACTAGGCGCGAGTACCGTACTGTACCGCCCAGCTCCCGGGCAATGGCCTCCAGCTCCTGCCACCCCTCACTGACCCCGCCCAGCGAAGTACTGCGCCGCACCGTGGTAAGCTGGCTCGGCGTACCCACCACCGAAACGGACTCGGAACGCCCACGTAGCGTCAGTTGATGGCCCCGGACTACGGCCGACACGCTCAGGCTGCTGGTGCTACTGAGGGGGTTGAAGGCGGTGGTGAGGGCCAGCAGGTTTATATCACTGTGCGCAAACGGGTAGCCCCGGTCGGTGAGCACCTGCGCCACGCGTTGCCAAGCCGCCACCCCTTCCTGTGGCAGCTCTACAACCAGCGTGTTGTCCTTCTTATCAGCGGTCAGATTCCCCGCCGGGGTTGCCTGCGCAAAAACAGCCGGGCTGGTCAGGGCCAGCGCGGCCGCGAGTAGAATGCTTTTCATGTGCAGAAAAAGTAAGGGTGGAGGATTGGCCCGAAGCCGCGGGCGAGTGGGCAAAAATCCAGCCGATTCTTCCTGGTCCTACTCGGCCAGCACCACCTCGGCCAGCAGCGGAAAATGGTCGGAGCCGATGCCGGGCAGCCGCTCCAACTTGGCTACCCGGAACTGTTTGGTTACAAACAGGTGGTCGAGGGGCCAGCGCGTCATCCAGATATGGGCATTAAACGTGCTGAACAGCCCCCGCCCCAGACGTACGTTCTTCAACTCGCCGCTGGCCTCGAACATGCGGGTAGTATGCGACCACGAAACGTCGTTGAAGTCGCCCAGCACCAGTGCCGGACCAGGGTTTCGCTCTATCTGCTGGCCAACTTGCAGCAGTGCCAGGTCGGGCGTGCTAAGGCTGGTGGGGTGACTGCTGGGCACCGGCGGCGTGGGATGCACGGCGTACAGGCGCACCAGTTGGCCGTTGGGCATGCGCACATCGGTGATGATGGTAGGCACGTTCTGTTCCTGGAAGTTGTGCACTCGATGATTCAGCAGCGGCAGGCGCGAGTAAAGCGCCATGCCATAGGTATTGGGCCGGGGCAACTCGATGAAATAGGGATAGGTGCGGCGCAGCGGGCGGAGCGCATTTACCCAACGCTGGTCGGTTTCGAGGGCCAGCACCACATCGGGGCGCTGCTCGTCTATAACAGCCAGTAGCAGGTCGGCGCGGTTGTTTTTCTGCAGCACATTGGCTTCGAGCAGGCGCAGGCGGGCAGTGGTCTCGGCCACTTGGGCGGCGGTGGCATCGGGCACGGGCCGCGGGGCTAGCGGCAGGTAGGGCACCAGAAAATACGACTGTACGGCTGCCCCCAGCAAGCTTAAACTCAGTACCGCACGCCGGGCACCCTGCCGCTGCCGTCGCCCTAGCCACAACAGCAACCCCAGCCCCACCAGCGCCGCTACATGCACTAGCAGCAGCTGGAAGCGCGGGAAGTCGAGCAGCTTCAGCCACCAGACCTGGGCCGTAAGCAGGGAGGCAAGCGTAATAATGAGCGCCAACACACTAGTAACAAGCAAGGTATTGAGCAGAAGCTGTTGTAGGCGAGCCATAGAAAGGGAAAGAAGATGACAGGAGTACAGCCTTTTTACGGCCGGCTGACCAAAGAAGTCTAGCAACTCCGGTGGCGGCCAGCATCCGGACGGGTATATTGCCTCCATGATTCGCCTTGCCCCCGCCCTGCTTTCGCTGCTGCTGAATGCCTGCTCGCAGCAGCCCGCCGAAACCCTCCGCCCACCCGCCCCCACCGGTCCGCCGGCCATTGCCGTGCAGAGCGCTCCGGCCCAAGCTACCAGCCGCTTTCCCGAAACCTTCGAGGCCGGCACCAAGGGCAGCTACGCCACCGCCACTGAAACGCTGGGCACGGGCGCCTGGCAGCTCACCGAGGCCCTAATCGGCGCTTCCGATCAGGACCATAAGCGGGGAGCCCGCGCGGCCCGCCTGCGCACCGGCGGCCGCCTCACCATGACCTTCGACGCTCCGGCCGGCGTGCAGCTTATTCGCATCAGCTCGGCTGCCTACGGCCAGGATGCGGCCAGTACCTGGGAGCTGTGGGGCAGCCAGGATGGCGGCCGTAGCTACCGCCGCATCGGCCAGCCCGTGCGCACCCAGGGCCCGCGCCTGCTTACCACCACCTTCGAGGGCGGCAGTGCCCGCAGTCTGCGGCTGGAAATCCGCAAGACCGACGCCGGTTCCGGCCGCCTCAACATCGATGACATCGGCCTCGAAACCGGCGCTGGCGCCCCCGTGGCCGGCGGCCCGGCAACGCAGCCCGGCCCACCGTCGGCTCCGGCTCGCAACCCTGCTCCTTCTCCCCAGTCGCCCGTTTCTCAGCCCGACGACAATCTGGCCCTCGGCAACCCCAGCGGGGCCACGGCTTCGCTGAACACGCCCAACAACTACCTGCTCACGCGGCCCCAGTACGCGGTGGGCTACCATGCCCGTCGGGGCACGCCTACCTGGGTGAGCTGGCACTTGGGCGCCGCCGATATGGGCAGCGCCCCCCGCCAGGACGATTTCCGGCCCGATCCGGCCCTGCCCCGGCAGTTTTACGCCGCCACCTCCCGCAGCTACAGCGGCTCGGGCTTCGACCGGGGCCACAACTGCCCCAGCGCCGACCGCACCCGCACGCTCGACGACAACTCGGCTACCTTCCTGATGACCAACATGATTCCGCAGGCCGCCAACAACAACCAGCGCACCTGGGGCAACCTCGAAGAATGGACCCGCGCCCAGGTACAGCTCGGGCAGGAAGTGTACATCATCATGGGCAGCTACGGGCAGGGTGGCACCGGCCTGCAGGGCTTCAAAACGACTATCGATGAGGGCCGCATAACGGTGCCGGCCCGCGTCTGGAAGGTGCTGGTGGTGCTGCCCGCCGGCTCCAACGACCTGCAGCGCATTGCGTCCGGTCAGGCCCGCATCTTGGCCATCGACACGCCCAACGACCAGCAGGTGAGCCCCGACTGGAGCCGTTACCGCGTCAGCGTCGATGCCCTGGAAGCCGCCACCGGCCTCGACCTGCTCTCGACTCTGCCCATAGCCGCGCAGGAGCGGCTGGAGGTGCAGATAGACAGCGGGCCCGTGCGGTAGAAAGTGGCGGGCAGCTCGTAGCCGTTAGAAAAGAACGTCATGCTGAGCGGAGCCGAAGCATCGCTACTGCTTCTCCATAATATTCAACGAAGCGGCAGAGATGGTTCAACTCCACTCAGCATGACGTTCTCTCTTCCCCCTCCCTTCTCCCAAAACAGACTCGCCCACCAATAGCCCATGCCCCATACTCGCCAAACCTACCGCTGGGCGGTGGCGGCCTCCTTTGCCGTGCAGGGGCTATGCTTTGCCTCCTGGGCCTCCCGGATTCCGGCGGTGCAAGCTCGGCTGGGTTTGTCGCCGGCCGAGCTGGGCGGGGTGCTACTGGCGCTGCCGGTGGGCTCGTTGGGTACGCTGCCGCTGGCGGGCTGGCTCGTGAGCCGCTTCGGGAGCCGCCGTGTGGTGCTGCTGGGCATGCTGCTTTATGGTTTAGGGCTGCCGCTGTTGGGGTTGGCCGCCACCGTGCCCCAATTGCTGGCGGCGCTGGTGCTGTTTGGGATGGCCGGGGAGCTGGGCAACATCGGCGTCAATACCCAGGCCGTGGGCGTGGAAGCGCTGTACGGGCGCTCCATCATGGCTACCTTTCACGGACTCTGGAGCCTTGCCGGCTTTGCGGGGGCCGGGCTGGCTGTACTGCTGGTTGGGCAGGGAGTCGGGCCATTGTACCACTTTGCGGGAGTGGCGCTACTCGTGCTGCCCGCCCTGCTGCTGCTGGCCCCACGCCTGCTGCCCGCCGATGCGCCCCGTCCGCCCGGTGCCCCGCTGCTGGCCCTGCCCGACCGCCCGTTGCTGCTGCTGGGGGTGCTGGCGTTCTGCTCGCTGCTATGCGAGGGTACCATGTTCGACTGGAGCGGCGTGTATTTCCGGCAGGTAGTGCAGGCGCCCGAGGCCTGGGTGGGCCTGGGCTTCGCCGCCTTCATGGCCCTGATGGCCACCGGCCGCTTCGTGGCCGACTGGTTTATTGACCGCTTCGGCCGCCGCCGCACGCTGGTGCTGAGCGGGCTGCTGGAGGCCACCGGGCTGCTGCTGGCCGTGGCTTTCCCAACGCTGTGGGCGGCTACGCTGGGCTTTATGCTGGTGGGCCTGGGCACGGCGGCAGTGGTACCGCTGGTGTACGGAGCGGCGGGCCGCTCGACCACCATGCCGGCGGGTATGGCGCTGGCAGCCGTTACCACCGTTGGGTTCACAGGTTTTCTGCTGGGCCCGCCGCTTATCGGCTTCGTGGCCGGCCTCAGCAGCCTGCGCGTTTCCTTCGCCCTTATTGCTATAATGGGCCTGGCCGTAGCCGCGCTGGGCCGAAAGGTGGCCTGATGGAAGTCTCGGATTGACAGTCAGAAGCCGGCACATATGGCCACCGGCCGCTGCCAGGGCCCTAAACTACCGGAGCCGACAACCAGCCATCCGACGCGGGTAAGCAGGTTGTAGTGCAGGTTTCGGTAGAATGCCGGGCAAGCCTTTACTTTTGACTTTCATCCCTTGATGCCCCCGGCTTATGGCTTCCGAAAACATCTACACGCCCCGCCAGCAGTATGTGCTGCTGATTGTGTGCCTTGTAGGCCTGGCAACGCTGATTCTGCTGGGGCTGGGCTCCTACATTACGGCGTTTCTGGGGGCCGGGGTGCTCTATGTAGTGTTACGGCCCTGGTTTGCGGCCCTGGTGCACCGCCGCGGTTGGAACCGGCAGCTGGTAACGGCCGTGCTGCTGGCGTTTTCCGTGGTCGTCATTATTATGCCCTTCACGGGGTTGGTGCTGATGCTCGTCAACCGCATCCGCCTCTACGCCCAGGACACGAGCCAGATTATGACGGTGCTGCACCTGATCGAGCAGAAAACCGGCTACCAGTTCACCACCGAAACTAATGTGCGCGAACTGGTGCAGCAGATAGTGGCCTGGCTGAGCACCCGCATCCCGTCGCTGGCCAGCGGGCTGCTGCACTTTCTGGTCGTCATTGGCCTGATGCTATTCACGCTTTACTTTATGTTCGTGCAGGAAGAAACCTTTCTGCGGGGCCTGCGCCGCTACCTGCCCTTCCGCGAGGGCACGCTGCAGGAGCTGGGCGACGCGCTGCGCAACACGGTGAATGCCAACGTGCTGGGTCAGGCACTCATTGCGCTGGTGCAGGCCTTGCTCACGCTGCTCACACTGCAGGTTTTCGGGGTGAAAGACGCGCTATTCTGGGGTACGCTGGCATTTTTCACGGCCTTTATTCCGGTGCTGGGCACGCCGTTGGTGTGGGGTCCGGCGGCCATCCTCAAACTGGCCCAGGGCGATACAGGCCAGGGTGTGGGCATCCTGCTGGTAGGCGTCATCGTCATCATCAACATCGATAACCTGCTGCGCATCTTGCTGGCCAAGCGCATGGGCGACATTCACCCGCTCATTACGCTGGCCGGGGTAGTGCTGGGCGTCGAGCTATTCGGGATTTTGGGCCTGGTGATGGGGCCGCTGTTGCTCTCCTACCTCATTGTGCTGGTAGGCGTGTTCGAGCGTGAAAACCATATCCTCAAACGGTTCCAGTCCGAGCCCACTGGGCCCGCTACTGCCACCCCAGCGCCAACGTCGCCGGAGGAAGGTATGCAAGAGCCACAGCCATTCTAATCAACCGCAGCAAAAAAGGCTGTAGGGACGCGAAGGGTCGCGTCTCTACAGCCTTTTCACAGATTCGTAAGCTGCTCTAGGTTTCGGTGAGCACCGTTTTGAAGCCCTGCAGCTGGCCCCCTTCGCCCGCGCCGAGCACCAGCACCGGCACCTGCGGGCCTTTGCCGAAGCGGTAGACCTGCGTGCCGCTCAGCTCCTGCTTCAAAAACATCTGTAGCTGCTTGAAGCGGTTGGCCGTTTCAGCGCTGCCGGTTACCCCATCGTCGGCGGTGTGGTTGCGCAGGAAGTAGGTCAGCTCCTGCCGTTCTACGGGCGTGCCGGCGGGTACTCCGGCCAATTTGGCCAGCGCCTCGTCGGTAAGGCCGCCAGCTGGGGCCGCGAAGCTCACCGCCGTCAGCGGCGCCTCCGATTCGCTCATGTAGGTGAGGCCCTTGGTCATTTCATGCAAGGGTCCCGAGGGTGCGTCATCAGCAGCCGAGGCGTCGTCGGGAGTTGGAGCCTGGAAAGCATCGGGCTCAGAGGCTTCCACCGTTTCGCGGCCGCCTTTAGTGTCGCGCGGGTCGGCGGGCATTTCGGGTGTGCCGGACACCACGGTGGGCACCTGGGCACCGATGGCGGCGGCCAATTCGTTCATACGCCGCTCGTCTACCTTTATTTTGGGGTTGGCGAAGTTCATGTCGGCCACCTTGTTCATCGGAATCAGGTGGATGTGGGCGTGGGGCACTTCGAGCCCGATAACGGCCACGCCCACGCGCTTGCAAGGCACCGCGGCCCGCACGCCGGCCGCCACGCGCTGGGCAAACAGGTACAACGCCGCCAGTTCGGCCGGCGGCAAATCGAAGATATAATCCACCTCCCGCTTCGGAATAACGAGCGTATGCCCCTCCACGAGCGGCGTAATATCCAGGAAAGCCAGGTGATGCTCGTCTTCGGCAACCTTATAAGCAGGCAGTTCGCCGGCCACGATACGCGAAAAAATGGACGCCATATTTTTTTGGAAAGTGAGAAGTGGAGTATGACCGTTTTGAATGCTACGGCGGTAAGTCTACGAACATAGCGCAAAAAAGAAGAGGTGAGGCCCAAACCGGGTCTCACCTCTCACATCTGATTTCTCGCCTCTGACGAAGCTAGCGGCTGATTTCCAGTACCTGAAATTGCAGCTTGCCAGCCGGCACCGTTATTTCGGCCGTTTCGCCAACCGATTTACCCAGCAGGCCCTTGCCAATGGGCGACTTAACGGAGATTTTACCAGTGGCCAGATTGGCTTCTTCCTCGGCTACCAGCGTGTAGTCGAGCACCATGTTGTTTTTGAGGTTTTTGAGCTTCACCTTACTCATAATGAGCACCTTGCTCAGGTCGAGGTTGGTTTCGTCGAGCAGGCGGGCGTTGCCTAGCACTTCTTCCAGCTTGGCAATTTTCAGCTCCAGCAGGCCCTGGGCGTCCTTGGCGGCATCGTACTCGGCGTTTTCGCTCAGGTCGCCCTTGTCACGCGCCTCGCGCAGGTCGTCGGCGGCCTTGGCCCGGCCCCTGATTTTGAGGTCCTGCAGCTCGGACTTGAGCTTCTGTAGACCTTCGGGCGTATAGTAGTTGATGGTAGACATGACATGGGTGGAATTAGCTCAAAAAAATAAGGAGAACGGCCAGCGTGGCTGGCCGTTCTCCCCTTGGTAGGTGCAGGCAAATATACGAAAATCGGCGACTCTCTGAATGCGGGCCGGTGCAATGTCAATCAGAGTACCGCGAAGAATCTTGCGACCTGACGTTGCAACAGTCGTGCGATGAATTCACGCAGAATCTTTCGCGGCGCTCTGAACAATGTTTCTACTCGCCTTGCAAACCCTCAGCCTCTCCCCTCTTGTAAAAACGCCGCCAGCTTGCGGGCCAGCACGGCATTAATGCGCTCATAGCTCTGGACCGTCCAGCCGCCGATGTGGGGCGCGAGCACCACGTTGGGCGCCGTGCGCAGGTACTCGAAGCGGGCCTGTTGCTCGGCATTGAGAGTGGCGAGCTTCTCGTTTTCGAGCACGTCGAGGGCCGCACCCCTGATTTGGCCGGTGCGCAGGCGGCTCACCAGCGCGGCATGGTCGAGCACTTCGCCCCGGGCCGTGTTCAGCAGCCAGATGGCCTTCGGGAAACCGGCCAAAAACTCCTCGTTCACGAAATGATGGTTGGCCTTCTCGTACGGAATGTGCAGGCTCAGCACCTCGGCGCGGGCCTGCAGCTCGGCCAGCGGCACCAGCGTGGCGTACGCATCGGGCGGGCAGGCGGGTTCGTGGTCGTGGGCCAGCACGGTGCAGCCGAACGCGCTGAGACGGCGCGCAAATGCCCGGCCCATGTGCCCGTAGCCCAGCAGACCCACGGTTTTGCCGCCCAGTTCCTCGCCCCGGTTGGCCTCGCGCTGCCACTGCCCGGCCCGCACCTCGGCATCGGCCCGCGGCAGGTGCCGAAACAGGGCCAGTAGCAGGCCAATGGCGTATTCGCCCACCGCGTCGCGGTTGCCCTCGGGGGCATTCAGCAGCGTTACGCCCGCATCGGCCAGAGCGGCTTCATCAATATTATCGACTCCGGCCCCGGCGCGGCACACGTAGCGCAGCTGCGGGCCGTGGGCCAGCAACTCGCGCGTGACGCGCAGCTTCGAGCGTACCACCAGCCCCTCGTATGGGTGGGCGGCCAGGGCAGCCGGTACCTCGGCGGCCCGCAGGTCGGGGCGGTAGTGCAGCGTCAGGCCCAGTGGCTCCAAGTACGCCGGCAGGCTGGGGTGCATTTCGTCGACGACGAGGCAGAGAGACATCTTTTTCGGGTAAGAATGGCGGTTGGCAAACGATTGAACGAAGGTATTGCAATCTGACCCAACCAGCCGCCGGAGTGGGCTTCAGGTACCACACGGCCACCCGTCAGGAAGCGGCCTGATTTTGCGCGGGCTCCCCTCCTTTTCACGTATAGCCCAATCGATCATTTAATACCTTTAGCCCGCCACTACTGGCTTTATTGCTTACCCCAGCCCTTATGAAACACGCCTTTACTCTGGTTCTGCTACTCGCACTGGCAGCCTGGGGCCCTTGGCAGGCAGCAGCGCAAACGGCGCCCGATGCGGCCGCGGTGCCCGACTCCGCCTGGAAGAAAAGCTTCACCTCAACGCTTAACTTTCAGCAGGGCCTGCTCTCGTCCAACTGGCGCGGCGGCGGCGTTAGCTCGCTGGGGCTAAACGCCTCCATTAATGCCAAAGCCGATTATCAGCAGGGCATTCACAGTTGGGATAATCAGGCCGATTTGCTCTATGCCTTCGTTTCGAACAAAGGCCAGGGCTACCGCAAAAGCCTCGACCGGATTTACCTGGACACCAAGTACGGCCGGGCAATAAGCCCGAACTGGGACATGTTCGTCTCGCTGAATCTGCTCACCCAGTTCGCCCCCGGCTACAAGTACTCCGACGATGCCAACGGCCGGCAGCAGGCGCAGTTGGTATCTTCCACCTTCGCGCCGGCTTTCATCACGGCGGCCTACGGCTTCGAGTACCACCCCACCAGCTACTTCAAGCTGCGCCTCTCGCCCTTCGCCCCACGCCTGACGGTGGTGAGCCGCCCCGAGCGGTTTGTGGCCGCGCTGGGCGAAAAGCCCTACGGCGTAAACCTGGGCCACTCCACCCGCTTTGAGGTGCTGGCCGCCCAAATTCTGGCCGATTTTGACAAGGACATTGCCACCAACGTGAACCTGAAGGCCCGCTACCTGCTGTTCGTCAACTATGGTTCCGACTTCGCCCTGCGCCGCATCGACCACCGCCTCGACGCCAGCCTCACGGCCAAAGTCAACCGCTATGTCAATGTGGCCCTGACCGGCATCATGCTTTATGATTATGACCAAGACACCGCCCTGCAATACAGCCAGGGCCTCACGCTGGGCCTCATCTACTCAGTGCAGAATTTCCAGGAGAAGAAGTAGCAAGGCATCCAAGACGGTGTAGGGGCGAGACTTGCCTCCGCCCCTACACCGTCTGACAAGCAACACTGGTAACTTTACTCGCTCTTGTTCGCCGCCACGCGGTTGGTCAGGTCCACGAAGTCGGCCACGCTGAGCTGCTCGGCCCGCAGGTCGAACACGGCATCTGTTGTGGTTTCGGGGGGCATGCCGAACGGCTTGAGGGCGTTGCGCAGGGTTTTGCGACGGGTCTGGAAGGCCTGTTTTACGACCCGGAAGAACAGCTTTTCGTCGCAGGCCAACTGCACGGTGTCGTTGCGGGTGAGGCGGATAACGGCCGACTGCACCTTGGGCGGCGGGCTGAACACGTGCGGAGGCACCGTGAACAGGTAGTCAATGGTGTAGAAAGCCTGGAGCAGCACGCTCAGGATGCCGTAGGTTTTCGAGCCCGGGCCGGTGGCCAAGCGGTCGGCTACCTCCTTTTGCAGCATGCCCACGCTCTCGCGCACCAGCTGACGGTGGGCCAGAATCTGGAAGTAAATCTGGGTGCTGATGTTGTATGGGAAATTGCCGATGATGCTCAGCGGCTGCTCGCCGTAGAGCGCCGTCAGGTCCATTTTCAGGAAGTCCTGGGAGTAAATCCGGTCCTCAAGGGCTGGGTAGTGCTTCTGCAGGTAGGCCACTGAGTCGCGGTCGATTTCCACCACCGCGGTTTCGTACTCCGGGTGCTGCAGCAGTGTCTGGGTAAGCACGCCCATGCCGGGTCCAATTTCAAGCACGTGCTTCACGCCATCGGGCAGGCGCAGGGCCTCCACAATGTTGCGGGCAATGTTGGGGTCGTTGAGAAAGTGCTGACCGAGGTGCTTTTTGGCTTTAACGGAATCCATTTGGGCTTAGTGAGTGGCGGAGGAGCAGGCAGTATGGGTAGGAGCCCGCAATAGAAAGGATTCCCGCCATGCTGAGCCAAGGCGCAGCCGCAGTCGAAGCATCTCTACCGCAATGGTATTCTTAACGTCAGCCTAGTTTAGCAACGAGGCAGTAGAGATGCTCCGACTCCGCGAACGGCAGATGAAGCATGACGTTATTTCAATCCTTAAACTCCTAAACTTCCTACCTTCACGGCCAAAGATACGCCGCGGCCGGTCGTTTCGGCCGGTGCTTCATTCCAGTTCTATCCCGCCCATGTCCCTGACCTTAGCCTACGCCGCCGATTTTCCCGCCATTGCCAGCACGGTCTTCATTCTGCCCGCCGGCACCACCGAGCTGCCCGTAACGGCCGCCGCCGACCTGCCCGAGGCCGCCCGCCAGTACGTGGCCGCCCAGCTGGCCGCCGACGAGAAGCTGGTCGTTGTCAACCAGTACAGCCACCAGCACTATTATATAGTAGCCGAGGAAAAGAAGACGTCGGCTTTGGGCCTGGAGGCGTTGCGCAAAGCCGGCCACAAGCTGCACGCCCGCCTCAAGGCCGATAAGGTGGAGGAACTGTTCATCTGCAACCTCACGCCCGCCGGCGCTTCGCTGGCCCTGGCCGAAGGCATCGCCCTGACCGCCTACCAGTTCGCGGGCTACAAAACCGACGAGAAATCCAAGCAAGCCCCCACCCTGCAGCGGCTCACGCTGGTCGGCCCCGATTTATCGGAGCAGAAGGTGGCCGAGCTGGCGGGCGTGCTGGAGGGCGTGTACCTGGCCCGCGACCTGGTAAACAAGCCCTACAGCCACCTCAACGCCACCCAACTGGCACAGCAATTCGAGAAGGCCGGCGAGGAAGCTGGTTTTGAGGTGGAAGTACTGGACCTGGTACGCATTGAAGCCCTGCGCATGGGTGGCCTGCTGGCCGTAAACCAAGGCAGCCCCGAGCCGCCCACGTTCACTATTATGGAGTACAAGCCGGCCGGCGCCACTAATGCCAAGCCAATTGTGCTGGTAGGCAAAGGCGTGGTGTTCGACACCGGCGGCCTCAGCCTCAAGCCCACGCCCAACAGCATGGACATGATGAAGTGCGATATGGGCGGCGCAGCCGTAGTAGTAGGCGTACTCACGGCGCTGGCCAAAAACAAGGTTCCGCTGCACGTAATCGGACTGGTACCAGCCACCGACAACCGCCCCGGCGGCCCCGCCCTGGCCCCTGGCGACGTAATTACTATGTACAGCGGCCTGAGCGTGGAAGTGCTCAACACCGACGCCGAAGGTCGTCTGATTCTGGCCGACGCCCTAGCCTTCGCTAAGAAATACAACCCCGAGCTGGTGATGGACTACGCCACGCTCACCGGCTCGGCCGCCCGCGCCATCGGCATCGAGGGCATCGTATACATGGGTACTGCCGACGAGGAGGTGATGGCCGACCTGAAGAAAGCCGGCAACACCACTCACGAGCGTCTGGTGGAGTTTCCGCTCTGGGATGAGTACGCCGACCACATCAAGAGCCCCATTGCCGACATGACCAACCTGGGCAAGGCCGAGGCCGGCGCTATTTCGGCCGGCAAGTTCCTGGAGCGCTACGCCGAGGGCTATCCTTGGGTCCACTTCGATATTGCTGGACCTGCCTTCCTCACCGCCCCCGATTCGTACCGCGGCAAAGGCGGCACCGGCACGGCAGTCAGGTTAACGTATGAGTATCTGAAAGGCCGGGCGTAGTATCAGAACGACGGGGGAAATAACGGTGTCATGCTGAGCTTGCCGAAGCCTCTCTACTGCAACGCTAATCCTGACGACTGCAATAAAACGGTAGAGATGCTTCGACTTCGCTCCGCTGCGCTCAGCATGACACCGTTATTTTTGCCCAGCCCACCAAAGACTGCCTAAGCACTAACAACGAAGCACTAAGCTCCAAATAAAGAATGCTCCCACGAATTGGTATTTCCGTCGGTGACCTGGCCGGTATCGGGCCCGAAGTCATCTATAAAACCTTTCTCGACCCACGCCTGCTCAAGTTCTGCACGCCGGTAGTGTACGGCACGGCCGCCGTACTCTTCGACGACTTCCCCGCCGACCCCAACCACGAGCCGCTGCGGTTCCGGCAGGTGCGCGAGGCGGCCGACATTGCTCCCGGCAAGCACAACGCCGTGAGCTGCTGGGAAGATGACGACGTGCAGCTCACGCCCGGCCAGCCCAGCGCGGCCAGCGGCGCAGCCGCCCGCCAAAGCCTGCTCGCCGCCGCCCGCGACCTTAAGGCCGGCCTGCTCGACGGCCTCGTTACGGCCCCTATCAGCAAGGAAAACACCCAGGCCGACGACTTCCGCTTCCCCGGCCACACCGAGTTCCTGACCAGCTTTTTTGAAGCCAAAGAGAGCCTGATGCTGCTCGTAGCCGACGAACTACGGGTGGCCACCGCCACGGGCCATATCCCGCTCAAGGATGTGCCCGCACGCCTTACCAAAGAGTTGCTCACCAATAAGCTCCGGATTCTGCTGGCCTCCCTGAAGAACGACTTCGGCATCGAGAAGCCGCGCGTAGCGGTGCTGGGCCTTAACCCCCATGCCGGCGAAAACGGCCTGCTCGGCACCGAGGAGGCTGCCGTGGTAACGCCCGTTATTCAGCAGCTGCTCCAGAGCGGCCACTTGGTGTTCGGCCCCTACCCCGCCGACGGCTACTTCGGCACTGGCCAGTACAAGCAGTTCGACGCTACCCTGTCGCTCTACCACGACCAAGGCCTGATTCCCTTCAAAACCCTGGCCTTCGAGCGGGGCGTCAACTACACGGCCGGCCTGTCCGTCATCCGCACCTCCCCCGACCACGGAACCGCCTACGGCCTCGCCGGTCAGTTCAAAGCCGACGAAACATCGTTCCGCGAAGCCTTGTACCTGGCCTGCGAACTGGTAAAATACCGCCAGGCCGAAGCCGAAATCAAACCTCTTATCCCTAGCCCTGCTCCGCGCGACAGGGGTAGAAGGGAGTAGTGGACGGTGACAAGAGTGGTTATGTAGAGTGTGGAGGAACGTCATTCAGAGCGCAGCGAAGAATCTCGCTCGTAATCGTCGGACTGACGGTACCGAACATGAGCACGCGAGATTCTTCGCTGCGCTCTGAATGACGTTCCTCCACACTCCATCACCTAATCACCCCTTTTTCGAAACTTTCTTTCCAAAATCGAAAGTTTCTTTGCGAATTCAGAATTGCTCTTTACCTTTGCAGTAGAAACGCCGGAACCACTAGGCTCCGGCGTTTTGCTTGCCTAGTGGCTATCAGCGTAACTACATGCTCCTCCAGACTCCCATTGACTACCGTACTGCCCTGCGCCGCCTCGATGCGCTGGCGGCCGCGGGCGTGGAAGGCAACGAGGTGCTGGAGACTGAGTTTCGCACCCTGATTGCGGCCCTCGATATCTACGAAGGCAAGCTAGGCCTGCTCCCGATTCCGAACCTGCCCACCTCGCTGGCCGAGATGATTGAGCTCAAGCGTCAGCAGATGCGCCTCAAGCAAAAGGAGTTGGCCGAGCTGCTCGAAGTGCCCGCCGGGCGCCTCTCGCAGATCCTGAGCGGTAAGCGCCGCGTAACGCTCGACTTAGCCAAACGTCTGTATGAGCGGCTGGGGATACCTTCGGATTTCATTTTGAAAAACGCCTGACCCCGCCCCGCACCACCTTGTACATACCGGGCAAAAGTGCCTACTTTTGCCCCCTTGCCACTACCTCCCGTGAAAAAGGATTCGCCTACTACCATCAACATAGCCCGGCTGGCCGATAAAACGCACCACTTCGAGTTCACGCTCGATAGTGCCTTTTTCGAGCAATTCGATCAGGAGCTGATTCCGGACGGCAACGTGCATGTGGACGTAACGCTGCATAAAACCGAGCGCCTCATCACGGTTGATTTCGACCTGAACGGCACCGTACGCCAGGTGTGTGACCGGAGTCTCGACGACTACGACCAGGACATTAAGGCGCACGAGCAGCTGCTGGTACGCTTCGGCGACGAAAACAAGGAGCTCGACGACAACGTGCTGCAAATCACGCCCGACGCCCAGACTTTGCCGCTGGCCCAGCACCTGTTCGACTTTGTAGGGCTGGCCCTGCCGATGAAGAAGCTGCACCCGCGTTTCCAGAACGAGCCCGACGACGAGCCCGACGCCAAAACCAAGCTCATCTTCACGACCCGCGGCGAGGATGCCGCCGACGATGAGGATGAATCTGACCCGCGCTGGAACGCCCTCCGCAACCTCAATTAGGCGTTAAGTCCGCCTGAGTTTTTACTTTTAAATTTTTCCATTTTTTCACTGTTTTCTTCTCATGGCTCATCCTAAACGCCGGACCTCCTCCGCCGCCCGCGACAGACGTCGCAGCCACTACCACCTCACTCCCAAGGCCGTAACCCTTTGCTCGAATACGGGCGAACTGCACCTGCGCCACAAGGCCTACGTAGTTGACGGTGACCTGTACCTGAATGGTAAAGTTGCCATCAAGAACTACGCTCCCGTAGCCGCTGCCGCCCCGCTCGACAGCGACGACGAATAGCCTTCCTTTTTTAAGCTGATAGCTGATAGCTGTTAGCTGTTAGCTTTTGCCAAAACAGAAGCTAACGGCTAACAGCTATTAGCTGACAGCTCAAAAATTTTCGACCCTCTTGACTTTTCTTTCATGAAGATAGCCCTGGACGCAATGGGAGGCGATTTTGCTCCCCAAGCCGCCGTCGATGGGGCCGTGCTTGCCGCTCAACAGCTGGCAGGCAAGGCTCAGATTGTGCTTATTGGTCAGGAGGAAGCCGTGCGGCCGTTGCTGACCGCGCACGGGGCCGCCGCCGAGGCCCTTATGCTGGTGCCTGCTTCGCAGATTATTGAGATGGGCGAGCATCCTGCCAAAGCCTACCAGCACAAGCAGGATTCGAGTATTGCTGTGGGCTACCGCATGCTGGCCACCCGCGAGGTGGAGGCATTCTGCTCGGCCGGCAACACCGGGGCTATGCTTGTGGGGGCTATGTTCAGCGTAAAGGCTGTGCCCGGCGTGCTACGCCCGGCTATTGCCAACTTCGTTCCCAAACTACACGGCGGCACCTGCATCATGCTCGATGTGGGCGCCAACGCCGACTGCAAACCCGAAATGCTGGAGCAATTCGGCGAGCTGGGCTCCTTGTATGCCCAGTATGTGCTGGGCATCGAACGGCCCAAAGTTGGCCTGATGAACCTGGGTGAGGAAGAAGGCAAAGGTACGGCGGCCACCCAGGCGGCCCACCAGTTGCTCAAAGTCAACCCGCACATCAACTTCATCGGCAATATCGAGGGCCGCGACCTGTTCAACGAGAAAGCCGACGTCATTATCTGCGACGGTTTTACGGGCAACGTGCTGCTGAAAATGGCGGAGTCGGTGTACGATGCGCTGGTTGACAAAAACTTCCACGACCCGTTTTTCGAGCAGTTCAACTACGAGTCGGTGGGCGGTTCTCCCATCTTGGGCGTTAACGGCAATGCCATTATCGGGCATGGCGTGAGCACGCCCAAAGCCATCTGCAATATGCTGCTGCAAGGCTACCAAATGGCCACGGCCGGCATTGCCGACCAAATTAAAGCTACTTTCAAGTCCTGATTTTCGGCTTCGTCCGGTTTCCTTTGGGGAGGCCGGACTTTTTGCGGGCCGTATCTCTTGTCTCTTTGCTCCACTCATGAAGATTACCGCCGCCATTTCCGGGGTGGGTGCCTACGTGCCCGACTACGTGCTCACCAACCAGGAACTGGAAACTTTGGTTGATACGACTGACGAGTGGATATTGAGCCGCACGGGTATTCAGGAGCGGCACATACTGAAGGGCGAAGGTCAGGGCACCTCGGTGATGGGCGTGAAAGCAGTGGAAAATCTGCTGGCTAAAACCGGTGTGGCCGCCGCCGACATTGACCTGATCATCTGCGCCACCACTACCCCCGATTTAGTATTTCCGGCCACGGCCAACATTATTTCGGCCGCCGTGGGTGCCACCAAGTCATTCAGCTTCGACATGCAGGCAGCCTGCTCGGGCTTTATGTATGCCTTGGCCACCGGGGCGCAATTCATTGCTACCGGCACCTACAAAAAAGTGGTAGTGGTGGGGGCCGACAAGATGTCGAGCATCATCGACTACACCGACCGCTCCACCTGCATCATCTTCGGCGACGGAGCCGGGGCCGTTTTGCTCGAACCCAACCACGAGGGCCTAGGTTTGCTCGACCAGGAGCTGCACTCCGACGGCAACGGCGAGCAGTACCTGCACCAGAAAGCCGGGGGCTCGCGTCGCCCTCCTTCGGCCGAAACCGTGGCCAACCGGGAGCATTACGTGCATCAGGAAGGTGCGGCCGTGTTCAAGTTTGCCGTAAAAAACATGGCCGACGTAGCCGCCCAAGTATCGGAGCGCAACGGCCTCACGGCCGAAACCATCGACTGGCTCGTGCCTCATCAGGCCAACAAGCGCATCATCGATGCCACGGCCCACCGCGTGGGTATCGGTCCCCAGAAGGTGATGCTCAACATTCACCGCTACGGCAACACCACCAACGGTACCATTCCGCTCTGCCTCTCCGACTACGAGCAGCAGCTGCGCAAAGGCGACAACCTCATCATCGCCGCCTTCGGTGGCGGCTTCACCTGGGGCGCGCTCTACCTGAAATGGGCATACGATGGTGCCGCCGGCACAATTAAAAATTGAGAATCAAAAATTGGCTGGCTGCCCGCTCAAAAAGGGATAGTTAGTCAATTCAACCCTCTCAATTTTTACCTTTTAATTTTTAATTCAGAAAATGGCCACCACCGCAGATTTCCGCAACGGGCTCGTAATCAACTACAACAACGAGCTGCACGTCATCACCGAATTTCAGCACGTAAAGCCTGGTAAGGGCCCTGCTTTTGTGCGCACCAAAATGCGCAACATCAAAACCGGCCGCACCCTCGATAACACCTTCAATGCGGGGGTGAAAGTTGAAACGGCCCGCGTGGAGCAGCGCCCCCACCAATACCTGTTCAAAGACGATTACGGTTTCACGTTCATGGACAATGCAACCTTTGAGCAGGTGGTGCTGCCCGAGGCCATGGTGCCCTTCGCCGATTTGATGAAGGAGGGCCAGGAAGTAGGTATCCTGTTCCACGCCGAAACCGAGCAGCCCCTCACGGCCGAGCTGCCGACTACCGTGGAGCTGGTGGTAACCTACACCGAGCCCGGCCTGAAGGGCGACACGGCCACCAACACGCTCAAGCCCGCCACCGTCGAGACAGGTGCACGCATTCAGGTACCCCTATTCGTTGATACCGACACCAAGATTCGGATTAAAACCGCCGACTACAGCTACGTAGAGCGGGTTAAGTAACGCACGTCAACCATCCACCGGCTACCCTTTCTCCCTCTGCCATGAAAGCCCAAGAACTCCAGGACCTGATTGATTTCATCGCCAAATCGGGCCTTAACAAGGTCAATATCGAAACCGAAGAGTTTAAAATTTCGGTACAGCGCGACCCCAGCACCAAAACCGTGACGATGGCCGCTCCGGCTGCTGCGCATGCCCCGGCGCCTGCTCCAGCTGCTGCCGTTCAGGCGGCTCCGGCTGCTGCTCCCGCTCCTGTTGCCGCCGAAGCACCCGCTCCGGCTGCTAGCAGCGCCACGCCCCTGAAGTCGCCGATGATTGGCACGTTCTACCGCAGCAGCACCCCCGAAACGCCGGCTTTCGTGCAGGTAGGTGATATGGTGGAGAAAGGCCAGGTTATCTGCATCATCGAGGCTATGAAGCTCTTCAACGAAATCGAAGCCGAGCAGTCAGGTCGCATCGTGAAGGCGCTGGTGGAAAACGCTTCGCCTGTTGAGTACGACCAGCCGCTGTTTCTGATTGAAGCGGTTTAGACAATTAAAAATTAAGAATTAAAAGTTAAAAATGACTTACCTCATGATTATCGGGCAATGTCATTTTTTCAACTTTTTGATTTTCCCCTTTTAATTTTTAATTGACAAACCGTGTTCAAAAAAATACTGATTGCTAACCGGGGCGAAATTGCGCTGCGCGTGATACGGACCTGCAAGGAAATGGGCATCAAGACGGTGGCCGTATACTCAACGGCCGACAAGGAGAGCCTGCACGTACGCTTCGCCGACGAAGCCGTGTGCATTGGCCCACCACCCTCGGCCCAGAGCTACCTGAGCATTCCGACACTGATTGCGGCCGCCGAAATCACCAACGCCGACGCTATCCACCCGGGCTACGGGTTCCTGAGCGAAAACGCCGAATTCTCGCGCGTGTGCCACGAAAACGGCATCAAGTTCATCGGCGCTTCGCCCGACATGATCAACCGCATGGGCGATAAGGCTTCGGCCAAAGCCACTATGATTGCCGCCGGTGTACCCGTGGTGCCTGGCTCGGTGGGTCTGCTCGAATCGGTGGAGCAGGGCAAGCAGATTGCCGCCGAAATTAAGTACCCGGTCATCATTAAGGCTACGGCCGGTGGTGGCGGGCGCGGCATGCGCATCATCAACTCGGAAGACGAGTTTGAGAAGGCCTGGAACGACGCCCGCACCGAGTCGAAAGCGGCTTTCGGTAACGACGGCATGTACTTGGAGAAGTTTGTGGTGGAGCCCCGCCACATCGAAATTCAGATTTGTGGCGACCAGTTCGGCCACGTCTGCCACCTCTCGGAGCGCGACTGCTCGATTCAGCGGCGCCACCAGAAGCTGGTGGAGGAAGCTCCCTCGCCCTTCATGACCGATGATTTGCGCGAGCGGATGGGCGCGGCAGCCATTGCCGGCGCTTCGGCTATCGGCTACGAGGGCGTGGGCACCATTGAGTTTCTGGTGGACAAAAACCGCGACTTCTACTTCATGGAGATGAACACCCGCATTCAGGTGGAGCATCCCGTGACGGAGGAAGTGGTGAACTACGACCTCATCAAGGAGCAGATAAAGGTGGCGGCTGGTATCCCGATTTCGGGCGCCAACTACTTCCCGCAGATGCACGCCATGGAGTGCCGCATCAACGCCGAAGATCCCGCCAACAACTTCCGGCCTTCGCCCGGCAAAATCACGACCCTGCATATTCCGGGCGGCCACGGCGTACGGGTAGATACGCACGTGTATGCGGGCTACCAGATTCCGCCCAACTACGACTCGATGATTGCCAAGCTCATTACCGTAGCCCAGAGCCGCGAGGAGTGCATCGTGAAAATGAAGCGCGCCCTGAGCGAGTTTGTGGTAGAGGGCGTGAAGACGACCATCCCCTTCCACTTGGCCCTGATGGACAACGAGCTGTTCAAAGCCGGCGACTTCACGACCAAATTCCTGGAAGACTCCTTTGACTTTTCGCAACTGCAGTAACCAACACAGCTACCCACCGCAGTAAAAAGCTGGGCTGCTTCACTTGCATGAAGCAGCCCAGCTTGCGTTTGAGCGAACCTGAATGCGGGTTATCCTACCGTTCCTTCCCTCCCCCCTGCTCGATTTCCGTTACCAGCTCGCCGTACCACTCCTCACCGTACTTACGAATCAGCGGCTCCTTGAGGAATTGGTAGATGCGCACGCCCAGGCTGGCCCCAAACGAGCAAGCGGGCGAGCAGATAGTCCACCGGTCATAGTTGAGGGCCTCGAAGCCATCGTACTTCGTGATGCGGATGGGGTACAGATGGCAGCTGATAGGCTTTTTGAAGCTGGTGGCCCCAGCCAGGTAGGCCTGCTCGATGCCGCACTTAAGGATGCCACGCTCGTCGTAGAGGGCGTAGGCACACTCCCGGTCGTTGATGGTGGTGGTGCTGAAGTCGCCCTCCCAGTCTTTGATGTAGCGCCCCTGCTGCTCGATGGCGGCGCGGCCGGCGTCGGTTAGGAAGGGTTTGATGTTCTCGTACTCCTGGTTGAGGATGTCCAGCTCCTCGGGCTCCAGGGGCGCGCCCAGGTCGCCCTCCACGCAGCACGCGCCCTTGCAGGCTTCGAGGTTGCAGACAAAGAAGTTGTCCCGAATATCGTCGGAGATAATGGTGTTTTGAATCTGGATCATGCGCTGGTTGGTTTCTGGCGGAGGTCCGCAGGAAACTCCACCGCAAAGATACCCGCAATTACCCCACCGACCAGAGGATTTGTTCCGTCAGCTCGCACTGGCGGTGGTGCGAGTACGTGGCAAATACCTCCTGCTGCCCCTGCCGGCCCAGGCGCTCCATCAGGCCGGGCTCCTGCAGCAGCCGGGCCACCGCTGCCCTGAAGGAGGCGTAGTCGCGCAGCTCGAACAGCAGGCCGGTGCGGTTGTCGTCGAGTAGCTCGCGGGTACCCCCGGCAGCCGCGCCCAGCACGGGTCGGCCCGCCGCCAGCGCCTCAATCGTTACCATGCCGTAGGTTTCGTTTACAGAAGCCGTGATGGAAATATCGAGGGCGCGGTAGGCTACTTCGGGCTGGGGGGTGAAGCCGCGAAGGTGTACCACGTCGGTCAGGCCCAGCGCCTGAATACGGGCTTGCAATGCGTCGGCGTAAGTATTGCCCTCGTTGCGGGTCGGCTCCCCTACCAGCAGCAGGTGCAACTGCGGAAACCGGGTGCGCAAATCCGCGAGTGCTTCCACCACAAAATCCTGGCCCTTACCGTCGTCGAGACGGCCGATGAGGCCCAGTAGCACGGCATCTTTGGGTAGCGTCAGATTCAGGCGGCGACGGGCTTTGGCGGTGGTCAGCTGCTCGTCGGCAAACTTCTCCAGCTCGACGCCCAGCGGCACTATATACAGCTTTTCGGGTGCCAGACGCGTTTTTTCGAGTACCTGCCGGGCCAGGCCGGGTAGTGGGGCCAGCCAGGCCGCCAGCGCCCGGTAGCGCAGCGTATGCACCAGTCCGCGCTTGGCCAGGCCCAGCTGCATGTGCTGCTGATATAGGAGGGGCAGCTTCGACAGGAACAGCTTCTGGCAGAGCACAGCTAGGCCCAGGTCGCCGTTGCGGCTGATGAGCAGCGCCCGCGTCCCGAACGCCCGCAACGCTGCGGCCAGCCGGCCGGCAGCCGGCACATCGAGGGCTTTCCAGGGGTTTCCGAGGGTTACGACAGTTACGCCCAGCTCGGCGGCGCGGGCGGCCAGCGGCGAGTTAGTGCAGGTTATCACCTGCACCGGCCAGCCCCGCGCCTGCATCCAGCCCGCAAACCGGGCCGTGTTCAGCTCCAGCCCGCCCCAGCTCTCCGACAGGCACAGGATGGAGAGCGGAAACGGGGCGCGGGCAGTGGCGTTCATGGCACGAAGGTACGCGGCCATTTCCATCCCCCGTCCGAAAGCCTTACCTTTGCTAACAAGCCAACTGCCTTAGTTTTCCGCTGCTGACTACCGAATATGGGACTCGATTATAACGCGCTACTGAACCCCTCGCAGGCCGCTGCCGTGATGCAGATTGAAGGCCCCTGCATGATTATTGCCGGCGCCGGCTCGGGCAAAACCCGGGTGCTCACCTACCGCATCGCCAACCTGCTCGAACAACAGGTCAACCCGTTCAATATTCTGGCCCTCACCTTCACCAATAAGGCCGCCAAGGAGATGCGCGCCCGCATCGAGAAGGTGGTCGGCCCCGAAGCTAAAAACCTGTGGATGGGCACCTTCCACAGCGTGTTTGCCCGCATTCTACGCTCCGAGGCCGATAAAATTGGCTACCCCCGCTCGTTCACTATTTATGATACCCAGGACTCCAAAACCCTAATCGGCCAGATTCTCAAGGAGCTGGAGCTGGACGATAAGATGTACAAGCCCAACATGGTGCTGAGTCGGATTTCGGGGGCCAAGAACAAGCTCATTTCGGTGCAGCAGTACCTCCAGGACCCGGTAATCAAGCAGGACGATGAGGCGGCCATGCGGCCCAAGCTGGGCGTGATTTACCAGCAGTACGCCAACCGCTGCTTCAAGGCCGGGGCCATGGATTTCGACGACCTGCTGTACCAGACTAACGTACTTTTCAAGGACCACCCCGACGTGCTGAACAAGTACCAGAACATGTTCCGGTACGTGATGGTGGACGAGTACCAGGACACCAACTACTCGCAGTACCTGATTGCCCGCAAGCTGGCGGCCAAGGAGCGCAACATTTGCGTGGTGGGCGATGATGCGCAAAGCATCTACGCCTTCCGGGGCGCCGATATTCAGAACATTCTCAACTTCGAGAAGGACTATCCCGAGCTGCAGGTGTTCAAGCTGGAGCAGAACTACCGCTCCACCCAGAACATCGTGAAGGCGGCCAACTCGGTTATCAAAAACAACCAGGCCCAGCTGCGCAAAGACGTGTTTTCCGACAACGAGGAAGGCCCGCTGATTGAGGTATTCAAGGCTTCTTCCGACAATGAAGAGGGCAAGCTGGTGGCTCAGAGCATCTATGAGGATAAGATGAACCAACATCTGTCCTACGACAATTTCGCCATTCTGTACCGCACAAATGCGCAGAGCCGGGCTATGGAAGAGGCCCTGCGCAAGCTCGGCATCCGGTACAAAATTGTGGGCGGCCTGAGCTTCTACCAGCGCAAGGAAATCAAGGATTTGGTAGCCTACTTGCGCCTCACGGTGAACCCCAACGACGAGCAGGCGTTACGCCGAGTCATCAACTACCCCAAGCGCGGCATCGGCGACACGACGCTGGCCAAGCTCATCAACGCGGCCGAGGAAGCCAACCACACCATTTGGGAGGTCGTCAGCAACGCCGATAAGTTTCTGCCCACCCGCACGGCCAACCCGATTGTCGATTTCTCAGAGAAAATAAAGGCCTACACCACCGTGGCGGCCAAGGAAGATGCGTTTGAGGCCGCCAAGTTCATTGCCAAGAACTCGGGCATGATTGAGGAACTGTACGCCGACAAGAGCATTGAGGGTCTGAGCCGTTACGAGAACATCCAGGAATTGCTCAACGGCATTAAAGCCTTCGTGGAAGACCCAGAGCGCGAAGACAAAACCCTCGGTTCTTTCCTGCAGGATATTGCCCTGGTGACGGACTCGGACCTCAAGGACGCGGCCCGGGAAGGCGAGCAGGTGACTATGATGACCATTCACTCGGCCAAGGGCCTGGAATTCCGCAACGTCTACATCGTGGGCTTGGAGGAAAACCTGTTTCCGAGCCAGATGATGATTACCTCGCGGGCCGATTTGGAGGAGGAACGCCGGCTATTCTACGTGGCCATCACGCGGGCCGAGAAGAAGCTAACGCTGAGCTACGCCACCTCGCGCTACCAGTGGGGCAACCTACGCAGCTGCGAGAAAAGCCGTTTCCTGGACGAAATCGACCCGAAGTACGTCGACTTCAAGTTCTCGGCTGGCCCCGGGCCCGACCGCGCCGGACCGGGCGAGTCGCCATTCGGCCACGTATTTGAGCGCCGCTCCAACCTCGTACCCCCGCCGCCCCGCAAGAACGCCGCCACCAAGTACGTGGCCCCCGCCGACTTTGTGCCTTCCGACACGAGCAAGCTGGAAGCCGGTCAGCGGGTGGAGCATCCCAAGTTCGGCTTCGGCAAAGTAACCAGCCTCGAAACCGTGCAGGGTTCCACCAAAGCCATTATCCAGTTTGAGGAAGTGGGCGAGAAAACGTTGCTGCTGAGCTTCGCCAAGCTACGGGTGCACTAGCCCGGTACTGTTGCTTTCTGGCTATCCTGCGCTTCTTTACGTTACTTTAAGGAAGCACAGCACCGCCCCAGTGGCCCTTGCTGCTGCCGGCCGACCTTGCCCAACCGGTTTCTGTACAAAGCAGATACCCAAAGAGGCGAGGTTTGGCGTATATTTGACCCTTCGAATACTATTTTCATGACCCTCCCCTCTCTTCATAAACACGAGCTGCTCCAGCGCGAATACGGCCAGAGCACCTTTCAGCTCGTGCAGCAGTTGGCCGGTATCGAGGACCGCGCCGAGCGCACCCGCCGGGCTCAGCAAATCGTGCAGCTCATCTTCCGCCTGCAACCCGCGCTGCGCGACCAACCCGACAGCCAGGCCAAAGTCTGGAACCACGTATTTGAAATGGCTGACGGCGAGCTGGACGTGGATGCGCCCTTCACGCTGGCCGCTCAGGTGAACCTGGGGCCGCCCAAGCGCCTCGCCTACCCCGCCAAAGGCCCCAAATTCCGGGCCTACGGCCAGGCCGTGGAGCAGCTCGTGGCCCAGGCCCTGACGTTGGAAGATGCCACCGAGCGCGAGCAGGCCACCATCATCATCGGCCGCACCATGAAGTTCCTGTACCGCTCCCACAACAAGGAAAACGCCAAGGACCTCACCATTATCAAGCACCTGCGCGAGCTGTCGGGCGGCGAGTTGAGCCTCGACCCCGACCGGGTGCAGAACGAAAACCTGTTTGAGTTCGTGACTTCCGGCGGCCGGCCAGCGCCCTTCATTGTGCCCCAGCCCCGGCAGGAGCGCGACGGCGGCGGCAACCGGCGCAGCGGCAGTGGCGGTAACAGCGGTGGCGGCAACCGGCGCGACAAGCAGCGCCGCGGCGGCCGTAAAAACCGCAACGAGCCCCAGCAACCCCCGCAGTAGGGTTTTGTGGAGCTGACAGCTGACAGCTGTTAGCTAATAGCTTTTTTCAATGCTTGGCTCCTACCAATTCAGTATAGAACATCAAGCTAACAGCTAGCAACTGTCGGCTAATAGCTTAACACATGGCCTCTTTTGAAGTAATTGGCGGTAAGCCGCTGCATGGTGAAATCGTGCCTCAGGGCGCAAAAAACGAGGCGCTGCAGATTTTGTGTGCCGTGCTGCTGACCAGCGAGCCGGTTACTATCAGCAATGTGCCCGATATCCGCGACGTGAACAAGCTCATCGAGCTGCTGCGCGATTTGGGCGTGAAAGTAGGCAAGCTGAGTTCGGACTCCTACCTGTTCCAGGCCGATAACGTGAATCTGGCCTACCTCGATACGCCGGAGTTCATCGCTCAGGCTGGGGCGTTGCGGGGCTCCGTCATGATTCTGGGTCCCATGCTGGCCCGCTTTGGGCGCTGCCAGCTGCCCAAGCCGGGCGGCGACAAAATCGGCCGCCGGCCGATGGACACGCACTTTCTGGGCCTCGAAAAGCTGGGCGGCAAGCTCACGCTTGAAGGAAAGGACTTCTACCGCATCAAGGCGGAAAATGGCCTGACCGGTGCTTACATGATGCTCGACGAAGCCTCCGTAACGGGCACGGCCAACATCGTGATGGCCGCCGTACTGGCCTCGGGCACCACCACCGTTTACAATGCCGCTTGCGAACCATACCTGCAGCAGCTCTGCAAAATGCTGGTGCGCATGGGCGCGAAAATCAACGGCATCGGCTCTAACCTGCTCACTATTGATGGCGTGGAGCACCTGGGTGGCACTGAGCACCGCATGCTGCCCGACATGATCGAAATCGGCTCCTTTATCGGTCTGGCGGCCATGACGGGCTCCGAAATCACCATTAAGGACTGCCAGATTGCCGAATTAGGCCTTATCCCCGACACGTTCCGTAAGCTGGGCATCAAACTCGAATTCCGGGGCGACGACATTTATATTCCGGCCCAGCAACACTATGAGATTGATACCTACCTCGACGGTAGCATCCTGACGATTTCCGACCACACCTGGCCTGGCTTTACACCCGATTTGCTGAGCATTGTGCTGGTAGTGGCCACCCAGGCCAAAGGCACGGTACTCATCCATCAGAAGATGTTCGAGTCGCGCCTGTTCTTCGTCGATAAGCTCATTGATATGGGGGCGCAGGTGATTCTCTGCGACCCGCACCGGGCTACTGTCATCGGACTTAACCACCAAAAGCGCCTGCATGGCATCACCATGAGTTCACCCGATATCCGGGCCGGGGTGGCGCTGCTCATTGCGGCCCTCTCGGCCGAGGGCCGGAGCGTAATCGAGAACGTGGAGCAGATCGACCGCGGCTACCAGCACATTGACCAGCGCCTCATTGCCCTCGGGGCCCAGATTCGGCGGCTGTAAGCGCATCTGATTTGCTATATCCACCGCCCGGTTTCTGCTTGCAGAAGCCGGGCGGTGCTGTTTTGGGCTATGATGCATACCAGGAATCAAAGCCACTACGTTGAGTAACTGTGCGGGCGACACGAGGCGATGGGGCCACCTTTTATCCTTTCTGGTTATGCGCATCCCAATTCTGCTCTCGTTGGTACTGGTGGCTGGGCTGGGCTCCTGCAACCAAGGCGAAGAAGCTACCCAGGACAAAATGCTGGCCGTATCAGAACTGATGGAGGCCCCAAGTCTTTCCTATGCGCCACCTTCCTCCTCCTCAAACTACATTCCCATATATGCTGCGCCGGCCGCCAACCGCAAGCTAGTTTACCATGCCGAAGTGCGGGTGAAAGTGGACGACCTGCCCCGCACTAACCAGCACATGGATAGCCTCACCAGAGCCCTCGGAGCCTACGTGCAAGAAGCTTCGGAAGAGCGTGAGGATGGTCAGTGGCGCCACGAGATGAAGATACGCGTGGTGCCGGCCCGCTTCCGGACCCTGCTGGGCGGTTTGGGCCGGCTGGGCACAGTGGAGTTTAAGCAGCTTTCGACCGACGACGTAACCACCCAGCACGCCGACGTAACGGCCCGGCTGGCGGCCAAACGAGCCCTGGAGCAACGGTACTTGGAGTTGCTCAAGAAGGCTAATAAAGTGTCGGACATGCTAGAGATTGAGGAACAGGTGGGCGAAATCCGTGAGGAAATTGAGTCCACCCAAAGTCGCCTGCGCACCCTCAACGACGAAGTGGCCTACTCTACCATCACCCTTACTTATTACCAGGAGCTTAGCCAGCGCCGGCCCGATGCGCCCGTACTCTCTTTTGGCAGCCGCCTGCTGGCCTCCTTCTACAGCGGCTGGGAACTCCTCACCAACCTTATGCTGGGCCTCGTTGCGGCTTGGCCGCTGCTGCTGCTGGCTGCCGCGCTAGTGGCAGGCTGGCGAACCTGGCGCCAACGTCGGCCTCAAAAGTCCAAATAATCCACTGCCAGCCACAAGCCGCCGCGGCTGCCTGGAAGCTCGCTTATAGTAGCGCCAGTATCATGTGGGGGCTATCCTTATCGGCGCAGCTAGCATAAAACAGCCGGATACGTATTTCTCTGCAAGCAGAATGCCCCGCCAACGAAAGTCGGCGGGGCATTCTGCTTGCAGAGAAATAGGTGAGCTTGACGTTAGTCGACTACCAGATCAACTACCGAGTTGGCCAGCGAAAGTACAATGCTGAACAGCAGCGCCGAGAGGAATCCATTAATCTCGAAACCGGCCATCAGGTAGCTGGCTAACATGATAATAAGCGCGTTGATGACGAACAGAAACAGGCCCAACGTGAGGATGGTAATAGGTAGCCCGATAATTTGCAGGATGGGTTTTACCACCGCGTTTAGAACAGCCAACACCACCACCAGAATCATAGCATCGGTGAAGCCCCGAATGTAAGCGCCAGGCAGAAAGGTAGCCAGCAAATACGTGACGATGGCCGAGAGAATGAATTTGAGAATGAAGCTCATAGGGCAGAAAGAGTGATTGGAGTGAGAGAAGTACAGTATTCAGGGAGTTGAATACCATACGAGCCCCTGCCTTTTCAGTTGCCGGGGCCCAAGCCCTATTCTACGGCACGGGCTTTCAGGCGGCCCTGCGAAACGGCCATCCAGTTGGCCATGTGGTAGAGCAGGCGCGCGCCTACAATGGCGTTCCACTCGGTGTCGCCGGGGGCCACTTCGTTCAGGTCGCAGCCGATAATGGTACGGCCCGAGCGCACTACCATGCGCAGCAGGTACACGGCCTGCTCGAACTCGAGGCCGCCGGGCACGGGCGTGCCAGTGCCGGGGCAGAGCTTGGGGTCGAGTCCGTCGATATCAAAGCTCAGGTAGACCTTCTGAGGCAGTTGGGCAATGATCTTCTTACACTCCTTTTTCCACGACTTACCGCCCAGCATTTCGGCCTGCAGAAAACGGTCGGCGAACAGGGCCACGCGGCCGTTGCTCTGGTCGATGTAGTCGGCCTCCTGCTGGCAATAGTCGCGGATACCCACCTGCACCAGTTTCTTCACCTGCGGCAGTTGCAAGGCATTGTACATGATAGAGGCGTGCGAAAACTCGAAGCCCTCGTAGGCGGGCCGCAGGTCGCAGTGGGCATCAATCTGCAGAATACCGAACTCCTCGTGGCGCTGGGCCAGCGCGTGCAGATAGCCCAGCGGCGTGCTATGGTCGCCGCCCAGCACCACTACGCCCTTGCCGGCGTCGAGCAGGGCGCCGGTTTTGGCCTTAAGCCACTCCAGCAAGGCCTGCCCACGCTGGTTGATGCGTTCGGCACTGGGGGCGTGCTCGGCGTGGCCCGCTTCGGGCTGGCCTTCCTCAAGCCAGCCTATATAACCTTCGGCCAGCGGGCGCAACTCTTCGCTTTCGGCTGCAATGGCGGCATCGGGCTCTTCCATGGCCAGCCCCATACGCCAGGCGTCGGGCAGGTCGGGGTCGTAGAGGTCAACCTGCAGCGAGGCGGTGTGTATGGCCTCGGGCCCCTGGGCAGTACCAGCACGGTACGACACGGTGACTTCCCAAGGTACGGGCACGACCACTACCTGAGCTTCCTCGGGCGTAAACGGAAGCCCAAAAAGACCACCGGCGGCATCGGCGAGGGCATTAGGATCGAAGCTAGCAAGCTTTTCTTTAAAGGAGGAGGCAGCGTTAGCCATAGCAGATTACAGGTTGAAGCGTGAAGGCAGAAGGTACAAAGGCCGGCGCTAAATGCCCGTAGAACGAAAATCCGTTTGGCAATGGGCGAAGCGAGTATCCCGCAAAGGAACTCGTCCGGCCCATCGCCAAACGGATTTTTACTCTACGGCAGCATGGCGTTTAAAAGGTGCACCTAGTCGCCGAACTGGTGGCCGCCCATAAAGTCGTACGTGCGAATGATGCCGATAATCTTCTCAAAGGTTTCGCGGTCGAAGAATATCATAAGCGGCAGTTCCACCGAATTATCCTTGTCCGAAAACTGGGTTATCACCGAAAAGATAAGCGGCTGCACCATCGGGTTGTCGTGCAGCAGGCTACGCAGTGCGGCATTCATATCGCCCTGCGGATGGGCAGGCGGGGCCCCGTAAATGCGCGCCTTTAGGATGTTGGCCAGCTGCGTGACCAACGCGCCAGTGATGATGTTGCTGATTTCGAGCAGCAGCGACTCCTGCATATCGTCGATGGCGACCGAGTCGGAGGTTTGCATGCGCAGGCAAACCCGCGAAAGGCGCTGCACATGCTGGCCCGAGAAAAACATGAGCGTAGTGCCGTTGAAGTCGCCCCGGATATCGGACTGAATGACTACGTGGCCGGCCTGCAGGTCGTTTACTTTTTCGAGGATGCTCCGTCCCGATACAATATCGAGGTTGGGCACTTCGAGTAGTACTTTCTCCTGGGCTACCACCGCAAACGAGTCGGCGGCGCGGGCTAGACCGATGTTCAGGATTTCGCGAATAATGTCGCGCTCCAGTTCCGTCATGTGCAATTCCATAGGGTTCAGGTGAAAGGGCAGGTTGCAAGGGCAACCGGCCAGACTGCAATACGAGAGTTATGGCCGTTTGGCTAAAAAGAGTCGGGTTAAGGCTGGCACATCGAGCACCAGGCACACCTGCCCGCTGCCGAGCAGCGTTACGCCCCCAAACAGATCAATGATGTCCAGCGGCTTGCTCATGGCTTTCACCACAATGTCCTGCTGGCGTAAAAACCGGTCGACGATAAGGCCAAGCCGGCGGTTGTTGTAGTTGACAATAATGATGTCCTGGCGACCCTGCAGCGTCGATTTGCGGGCTGGGGTTAGCGGCTGGTCGCCGGTAAGGTGCAACAGTTCGCGCAACGATACCACGGGCACGTTTTCGTCCTGGAGGCGCGTAAGAAACACCCCACCCACTACGCTGAAGCTATTAGGCATCAGCGACACCACCGAATCGGTGTGCATAAGGGGCAGGGCGTAGCTGCGCTCGTCGAGTTCGAACAGCAGCGCCCCCTTCACGGCAATAGAAGTAGGCAGCACCAGCGTAAAAGTGGTGCCTTCGCCCAGTACTGAGTCAACGCGTAGCTGTCCACCCAACGAGTCGATGGCCAGTTTCACTACATCAAGTCCCACGCCACGGCCCGAAATTTCGGTTACCTCCTTTGCCATCGAAAAGCCGGGCTCCAGCAGAAAGGCCCGCACAGCAGCGTCGTTCAGTTGGGCGGCAGCGGCCCGCGTTACCAAGCCGCGTTCCACGGCTTTACGGCGCACCTTTTCCACGTCAATTCCCCGGCCGTCGTCCTGTACCTGTACCAGCACATCATCGCGCTCGGCCTGGGCCAGCAGCGTGAGCTGGCCCTGTGCCGGCTTACCGGCGGCCTCGCGCTCGGCGGCCGTTTCGAGGCCGTGGGCAATAGCGTTGCGTACCAAGTGCAGCAGCGCATCGGTGATAATCTGCAGGATATTGCGGTCAATCTGAATGTCTTCGCCCTGCAGCGTCAGATTTACTTCCTTGCCTTCGGCAGTAGCCACGTCGCGCACCACCCGCGGAAACTTACTGAACAAGGACCCCACCCCTACCAGGCGGGCGTCCATGATGCTGTACTGCAGTTCGTCGGCGATGCGCGAGAAGTGGGCGGCGGCGGCCGTCAGGGCGGGGGTGTTTATTTCGCGGCTCAGCGTTAGAATCCGGTCCCGGTCAATAATCAGCTCGCCCATCAGGTTCATCAGGTGGTCGAGCTTGCGCACCTGAATATACACTAGGTCGGAAAGCTCCAGCTTGCGGCTGACGTCCTCTTCGTCGTCAGCTTCCTCATCATCGAGGTTGGGCTCTTCGCCGCGGGTCAGCCGATCGAGGTTGTCGAGCAGACGCTGGATATCGGGCAGTTCCTGCTCCTGCCCCACGGCCCGGATCAGCTCACCGAGTGTATCAATTCCGCCAAACAGCACCGGCACCATGCTGCCCGTAAAAGTGGCCTCCCCGTCGCGCAGCTGGCCAAACACGGTTTCCATCTGGTGGGCCGCCTCACCGATGCTGGTGTAGCCCATGGCCCGGGCGTTCGACTTAAGATTGTGCATGAGCCGGAACAGCTCCCGCAGGGCCTGTTCATCGGCCGGATCACGCTCCAACTCGCTGATGTGCCGGCTCATGGCGTCGTAGTATTCCAACGCCTCGGCCATAAACAGCTCGCGGTACTCCTGTTCCCGGTTACTCATCGCGCCACGAAAGTTGTAAACTGCCCGCCACGCACGCCCGGCCACCCTCACCAATCAGGCGGGGACTGCCAACGAGGACAAAAAGTACGGACGGGGAAAACGACACGAGTGAAGCTATTTATAAGTCAACAGGCATAAGGACGTTATGCTGAATGTGGCGCATAGAGCCAGGGCCCGAGGCGAAGCATCTCTACTACTTCATCACAAACTCACCAAACGGCAGAGTTAGCGTTACGGTAGAGATGCTTCGGCTGCGCTCAGCATGACGCTCCTTCAACTATCTCCTGCTTATTGCAGGGCGTTGCCCACGATTTCGAGTACTTTTTCCTCCGAGAAAGGCTTCACGATGTACGCCGAGGCACCACTTTCCAGTGCTTCGTTCACGATAACTTCCTGGCCTACGGCCGAGCACATCACCACTTTCACATCGGGCTGCTCCTGGCGGATGCCGCGCAGTACGTCGAGGCCGGTGTTGTCGGGCAGAATTACGTCGAGCGTAATCAGGTCGGGCTTGGTTTCGATGGCCATTTCCAGGGCCTGCTGACCGTTGGCGGCCTCACCAACTACTTCGTAGCCGGCATCGGTGAGCATATTCTTGAGCATCGTGCGCATGTAGAACGAGTCGTCGACGATGAGAATGCGGTTTTTCATGGGGAAGAGAAATGCGAAGTGAGAGTGCAAGGCCTAGCCAAAGGGCAGGCTTGGCCCGTTGTACGGCGACTACGAGGCTAAGATGCCGCCGTAGTGGACAACTGCATAATTTCGGCGGGGGTAAGCAGTTTCAGCATGTCGAGCACCACAATTATCCGGTCGTTGATGCGGGCGATGCCCTCGATGTATTTATCGTGAATGTTGGCCTCCTGAATGAATTCGGGCGTTTGCTCGATGGCCGACTGCGGCACCGACAATGGCTGAGGAACCTCGCGCACCACGATGCCAATGGTGTAATCTTTGGCTTCGATGGCCATGGTGTAGGTGTGGGCAGCCAGTTCCTCGGTGGCTTCACGTAACTGAAACCGCTCCTCCAGATCGATGACGGCAATAATATCACCGCGCAAATTGGCAATACCCTTCACGAACGAGGGTGTTTTGGGCATGCGCGCAATATCAGGCGTAAGCGTTACCTCCTTCACCTGCTCGATCCGGATGGCGTACTCCTCGTGCCCCAATCGAAAAACGATAAGCTGAATAATCGGGTCGGGCGCGGCAGATTTATCGGGAGCGGGCATCAGTTGTACGGAGTGGTTGGTATTGGGCAATCAGATTACCAGAAGGCGCACTTCTATTTTCCCTTACCGGCCTTGCTTTTAGCAGACTTCGCAGCCGGTTTCGCCTTGGCTGCCGGAGTAACGGCTTTGCTGGGGGCCTTGGCCGCGGCAGCCGGAGTAGCGGCTGCAGGACGGGCAACAGCTCGGCGGATTGGCCGACGCTCAGGTGTAGGCTCGGCGGCGGGGGCAGGCGTAGGCACGGCGCGGCGCGGCCGGCGCGGTGCGGCGGCGGCCGGAGCCGCAACCGGGGCGGCGGCCGCCGCAGGCCGGCGCATCAGGCGTCGGCGGATGGGCTCGGGTTCCGGCTCGGGCTCCAGGTATTCCATCAGCTGGAAGGCCGAAAGACCAAGCTGCAGGTCGTCGGCAATGTCGGTCAGGTTCTGGCTGCTGGTGGTCAGCTCCTGCATACTGGTAGAGAGCTGCTTGGCGGTACCGGCCACCTGCTGGGTGCCCGAGGCCGTCTGCTCGGCAATGGCTACCACTTCCTCCACGTACTTCACCACGTCGCCGATACTCGTTTTCTGAATTTCGGTGGCCGTGAGGATGTCGCGGCTGGTGCGCAGGGTTTCGCCGCTGCTGGTGGCAATGTTCTTAAAGGCCGAACTGGCCTCGAAGGTGGCGTTCTTGCCCTTGAGTACCCGGCCTTCCATGGTGCTGATGGCGGTAGCGGCCGAGGTGGTGTCCTTCCGAACGTCCTCTACCAGCGTAGCAATTTCGCTGGCTGATTTGCGCGAGCCTTCGGCCAGCTTCCGGATTTCTTCGGCTACTACGGCAAAGCCGCGGCCGGCTTCCCCGGCCCGGGCGGCCTCAATGGCGGCGTTCAGGGCCAGCAGGTTGGTCTGGGAAGCAATATCGGTGATTACGCCCAGCGACTTGCTGATTTCGCCCGAGCGCGTACTTAGCACCTCGATGGTTTTCGAAGTCTGGGCAGCGGCCGAGCTGATTTCCTCCATGTTCTTTACCACTTCGGCCACCGTTTTCAGGCCCAGCTGCGAGGTCTGCTCACCGAGGATAGCCGCCTTAATGCCGACATCGGCTTTACCAGCAGTTTCCTTGGTGGCTTGCATGATTTCTTCGATCAGCTTGAAGGCCTGGTCGGTCTTGAGAGCCTGGTTCTGGGCGCCTTCGGCCATTTGCTGCATGGCGCGGGCCACATCGGCCGTTACCTGGCTCATGGCCTGTCCCTTCTCCACCATCTCCTCCGACGACTCGCCCACAATCTGCGACGATTCGTTGATTTCGCCCAACAGCTCGTTGAGGTTGTCAACGGCCAGGTTCAGGGCGTCGGCCATGGCCCGGATGTCGCCGGTGGTTTCTATTTCGGCCCGCTGCTGCAGGTCGCCTTCCGAAATGGCCCGTACCACGCGGCTCACTTCGAGCACCGGCGAGGCAATAGATTCGATAAGGGCGTTGAGCGTGTCCACGAGTTCTTTCCACGAGCCCGACACGTCGGTTACGGTGGCCCGCTCGGTGAGCTTGCCCTCCACGCCGGCCACTTTGGCTACCCGGCTTACTTCCACGGCCAAGCGGTTAAGGTCGTCCACCATGCGGTTGATGGTGTCGGCCAGGTCGGCCACTTCGCCTTGGGCGCCCAGCGTCAGCTTCTGGGTCAGGTCGCCCTGGCTTACGGCCGTCACTACTTTCACAAGGCCCCGCACCTGGGTGGTGAGGTTGGCGGCCATGGTGTTTACGTTGTCGGTCAGCTGTTTCCACACGCCATCCACGTTGGGCACGTTGGCCTGGCCGCCGAGGCGGCCTTCGGTGCCCACTTCCTGGGCCACCCGGGTCACCTCACCGGCAAACACGTTCAGCGAGTCCACCATCTGGTTGATGTTGTCCTTGAGGTCGAGCAGCTCGCCTTTTACATCTACCGATACTTTCTGGCTCAAGTCACCCCGGGCTACGGCCGAGGTTACGTTGGCAATGTCACGTACCTGGCTCGTAAGTGAGGCGGCCATGAAGTTTACGTTGTCGGTCAGGTCTTTCCAGGTACCACGCACGTTGGGCACGTTGGCCTGGCCGCCGAGGCGACCTTCGGTGCCTACTTCGCGGGCCACCCGGGTTACCTCATCACCGAAGGTGTTGAGCGAGTCCACCATCTGGTTGAGGTTTTCCTTGAGCTGGAAAAGCTCGCCTTTTACATCAACCGATACTTTCTGGCTCAAGTCGCCTTTAGCTACGGCCGTGGCCACATTGGCAATGTCGCGCACCTGACTCGTCAGGTTGCTGGCCATCGTGTTCACGTTGTCCGTCAGGTCTTTCCAAGTGCCCGAAACGCTCGGCACGTTGGCCTGGCCACCCAGAATACCCTCGGTACCTACTTCGCGGGCCACGCGGGTTACTTCGCCGGCAAATACGTTCAGCGAGTCCACCATCTGGTTGAGGATGTCCTTGAGCTCCAGGATTTCGCCCTTCACGTCCACAGTCATCTTCTGCGTCAGGTCGCCTTTAGCTACGGCCGTGGCTACGTTGGCAATGTCGCGTACCTGACTCGTCAGGTTGCTGGCCATCGTGTTCACGTTGTCCGTCAGCTCTTTCCAAGTACCGCCTACGTTAGGCACGGAGGCTTGGCCGCCGAGCTTGCCCTCGGTGCCTACCTCGCGGGCCACCCGGGTTACTTCGTCGCCGAAGATGTTGAGCGAGTCCACCATCTGGTTGAGGATGTCCTTGAGCTCCAGGATTTCGCCCTTCACGTCCACGGTCATCTTCTGCGTCAGGTCGCCTTTGGCTACGGCCGTGGCCACGTTGGCAATGTCGCGCACCTGACTCGTCAGGTTGCTGGCCATCGTGTTCACGTTGTCCGTCAGCTCTTTCCAGGTGCCGGCTACGTTGGGCACGCTGGCTTGGCCGCCAAGCTTGCCCTCGGTGCCTACTTCCTGGGCCACACGGGTTACTTCGCCAGCAAACAGGTTGAGCGAGTCCACCATCTGGTTCAGGTTCTGCTTCAGATCAAGCAGCTCACCTTTTACATCGACAGTGATTTTCTGGCTCAGGTCGCCTTTGGCTACGGCCGTGGCTACGTTGGCAATGTCGCGCACCTGACTCGTCAGGTTGCTAGCCATCGTGTTCACGTTGTCCGTCAGGTCTTTCCACACGCCGCCCACGTTGGGCACGGAGGCCTGGCCACCGAGCTTGCCCTCGGTGCCTACTTCCTGGGCCACGCGGGTTACTTCGCCGGCAAACAGGTTCAGGTTGTCGATGGTCTTGTTGATGGTTTCGGCCATCACTTTGAAGTCGCCCGAAACCGGAATCTGGAACGTCTCGTCGAGGTTGCCGCGGCTGATGTTCTTGAGCACCTTGCCCACTTCGAGCACCGGCACGGCGATGCTGTCCACGAGGCCGTTGATGTTGTTGATCATGTCGCGCCAGAAGCCCGCCGCGTTTTCGACCGAAGCGCGGGCCTTGAGGTTGCCCTCCACGCCGGCTACCTTCGAAATGCGCGACACCTCGCCGCCCACGCCGGCAATCATATCAACCATCGAGTTGTAGGCCTCCGCTATTTCGGCGAAGATGTCGTCGTTCTGCTTGGTCAGTCGCACGCTCACGTCGCCCTTCTTGAAGGCATCGAGTGCGTAGAGCACCCGGTTGAGCTGGTCGTTGATATAATCCGAATCGGAACTCTTAGTTGATAATTGGCGGGAATCCTCGGCTCCTTTTTTACGCGTGTGGTCACTGCGGACCGGTTGCACGGCGGCGCCGGGAACCTTTGCAGTAACGGTGTCCGGGGTCGTGGTGGCCGGACTGGTGGATTGGGACGTCTTTGCTGAAGCCATAGGAAGGAAGAGTAACCAAATCCGCGCAGCAGGGGCTGAGCGCAAACAAAACTGCCAGGATGGGATTTCTTAGCCAACAAAGGTAGCAGAACTGCCGATTCGGCCATACCTCATTCCGGTATCCGGCATAAAAAGTCTGCATGTTTCTGCTTTAACACTGCCAGGTGAGGCTTAGCGGCTAGCCACCAACCTGCTAGCCCGGCATGCTGGCCGCCGTCGCCCTCACTTACTCCTATATATAAGGAGAGCAGCCTTCCCGCATATTGGGAGGCGGTTAGGAAGGGGGCGGATTATTGCAGCATCTTTGCGGCAAAATTCAACTTTTGCGCGGGCCAACCCGTTTCCTAGTTCACACCCGCTCCGCTTCCCCCCACCCTATGGTCAAAAATTTAGTTATCGTCGAGTCGCCTGCCAAAGCAAAAACCATCGAGGGATACCTCGGCAAAGACTTCGTCGTGCGCTCGTCCTTTGGGCATGTCCGCGACCTGCCCAAAGACAATAACGCTATTGATATTGCCAACGGCTTCAAGCCTACCTACGTCGTTTCAGCCGATAAGCGCGACATTATCAGTCAGTTAAAGAAATTGGCTAAGGAAGCCGAAATCGTGTGGTTGGCCAGTGACGATGACCGCGAGGGCGAAGCCATCAGCTGGCACTTAGCCGAAACGCTGAACCTGAACAGTGAGAAGACGCGGCGCATCGTATTCCGCGAAATTACCAAGACGGCCATTCTTAAAGCCATTGAGAACCCGCGCGAAATCGACCTAAACCTGGTGAATGCCCAGCAGGCCCGCCGGGTGCTCGACCGGCTGGTAGGCTTCGAGTTGAGCCCGGTGCTCTGGAAAAAAGTGAAGGCCGGCCTTTCGGCGGGGCGGGTACAGAGCGTGGCCGTGCGGCTGGTGGTCGACCGGGAGCGGGAAATCAGCGGTTTTACCGTGACTTCGGCCTATCGGATAGTGGCCCGTTTTGATGCCGGCCGGGGGGCAGTGCTCGAAGCCGAATTGCCCACCCGCTACAAGACCCGCGCTGAAGCCGAGGCCTTCCTGGCCCGTTGCGTAGGCGCCGATTATGCCATTCAGAACTTGGAGCAGAAGCCCGGCAAGCGCACGCCCGCGCCGCCCTTTACCACCTCCACGCTGCAGCAGGAAGCCTCGCGCAAACTCGGCTTCTCGGTGGCCCAAACGATGAGCGTGGCCCAGAAACTTTACGAAGCCGGCCGCATCAGCTACATGCGTACCGACTCGCTTAACCTGTCGGAAGATGCCATTGCGGCCGCCAAAGCCGCTATTACCGGCGCTTATGGTGCCGAGTATGCGCATACGCGTCACTTTAAAACCAAGTCGGCCTCGGCTCAGGAAGCCCACGAAGCCATCCGCCCCACCGATTTCACGCTGCTCAAAGCTGGCTCCGACTCGCAGGAGCAGCGCCTCTACGACCTCATCCGCAAGCGGGCCATGGCCTCGCAAATGGCTGATGCAGTGATTGAGCGCACCGTGGCCACTATTGGCATCAGCACCCAGCCGGGCGTTACACTCACGGCCAGCGGCGAGGTTATCACCTTCGAGGGTTTTCTGAAGGCCTACACTGAAAGCAAAGATGACGACGAGCAGGATAGCGACGAGCCGGCCGAATCGTCGTTTTCGCGGGGGCTGCCGCCGCTGAGTGTGGGCCAGCAGCTGCCGCTGCAGCAGTTTACGGCCACCGAGCGGTATGCCTCGCCCGCCGCTCGTTTCACGGAGGCTTCGCTGGTGAAGAAGCTGGAGGAAATGGGCATCGGCCGGCCTTCCACCTACGCCCCAACCATCAGCACCATTCAGAAGCGCGGCTATGTGGAAAAGGACTCGCGCGACGGCAAGGAGCGTAAGTTTCATGTGCTGACGCTGGACGGGAAGCAGGTGAAAACGGAAATCAAAACTGAAACCTACGGCGCCGACAAGGCCAAGCTGTTCCCGACCGACGTGGCCATGGTGGTCACCGACTTCCTGGTCGAGCACTTCCCGGCCATTGTCGACTTCCAGTTCACGGCCAAGGTAGAGGACGAGTTCGACCGCATTGCCGACGGACTCGACAACTGGACCGACATGTTGAGCGGCTTCTACACGCCTTTCCACAAAACTGTGGAGTTGGGTGAGGAAATTGAGCGCAGCACGCTGGGCAGCACCCGCGAAATCGGCCTGCACCCCGAAACGGGCCAGAAGCTGACCGCCCGCCTCGGCCGCTACGGCCCCTACGTGCAGATTGAGCCGCTGGAAGGCGCGCCCGAAGACGAAAAGCCAGTTTATGCCAGCCTGCGCAAAGGCCAGTTCATCGAGAGCCTGACTATTGAAGAAGCCCTCGACCTGTTTAAGCTGCCCCGGGTAGTGGGCGAGTTTGAGGAGAAGAGCATGACGGCTGCTCTCGGCCGCTTCGGCCCCTATATCCGCCACGACAGCAAGTTCTACTCGCTGCGCAAAGACCAGGACCCGCACACCATCACGGGCGACGAGGGCGTGGAGTTGATTGAGGCTAAGCGCAAGGCCGACGCCGAGCGACTCATCAAGTCCTTCCCCGAAAACCCTGATATTCAGGTCCTCAACGGCCGTTTCGGGCCATACATTGTAGCGGGCAAGAAGAACGTAAAAATTCCGAAGGGCGAAGAACCGACCGAGCTGACGCTGGAGCGCTGCCTGGAACTGGCCGAAGCCACTCCCGACAAGCCGGCCCGCGGTGGCCGCTTTGCCAAGAAGGCGGCTCCCGCGGCCGAGGAAAAAACTGACACGCCGGCCAAGAAAAAAGCGCCGGCCAAAAAACCAGCCGCCAAGAAAAAGGCACCGGCCAAGAAAGCAACCGGCACTACGACGGCCAAGAAACCAGCTGCCAAAAAACCAGCTGCCAAGAAGGCAGAATAGGCATAGGCCTCCTGGCTTGTCAGCGGTGGCGAACGAGCCAAGCAGAACGTTATCAAAGCTGTTTACAAAGTCAAAAGATCGTCATGCTTCGACTGTGCTCAGCATGACGGTCTCATTGGCATTACTGAGTTTCCAAACAGTTTCAGCAGCTCTTATAAAGCTCCGGCCAGTGGCCGGAGCTTTTTTTGTGGGTGAGCCGTCAAATATGTAATCTGCAGCCGCGTTTCCGATTATCATTCCCAAAACCCGGTCCCTTGCGAATAAGCGCTTCCCTACTGCTTCCTTTGCTGCTGAGCTGCACCAGCCCCGACCCGGTGGCTGGTGGGCCTGCTGCTGAGCCGCCGACTACCGCCGCGGCCGATGCCCCTGCGCCACCACCTGCCCCCAGCGTATATTCCTGGCTGCCGGCCGGCCGCTACCAGCCCAGCCAGACGGTGGCCGCCCGGTTTGCGCCGCCTGCCGGCTACCAGCGCGTGGCGGTGGCCGCCGGCTCGTTTGGGCAATGGCTGCGGTATCTGCCGCTGCTGCCGGCCGGCACACCCGTGAAACTCTACAATGGCCAGCCCAAAGACCGCCAGGATGTGCACGCCGCCGTACTCGACCTCGACGTGGGCCAACGCGACCTGCAGCAATGTGCCGACGCCGTCATCCGGTTGCGGGCCGAGTACCTGTTCAGCCAGAACCCCGATCAGGTGCACTTCCACCTCACCAGCGGCGACGACGTTGGTTTCAAAGACTGGTATTCGGGCCGGGGCTTTGCGGTGAAGGGCGACGACGTGCTGCCCGCCGCCCGGCCCGCCGAAGCGCCCAGCCACCCCAACTTCCGCCGCTACCTCAACCAGATTTTTACCTATGCCGGCACGCTTTCGCTGAGCAAAGAGTTGCAGCCAACACCCCTGGCGCAGGTGCAGGCCGGCGACGTGCTCATTCGGGGAGGCTCGCCGGGCCACGCTGTGCTAGTGCTCGATGTAGCCGTGCAGCCCGCTACCGGCCGCCGGCTGGTATTGCTGGCCCAGAGCTACATGCCCGCCCAGCAGATGCACGTGCTTACCAACCTCTGGGACGAAACCGGCCTGGGTGCGTGGTTCTACCTCGACCCGCAACAGGAGCGCGTGAGCACGCCGGAATGGACATTCAGAAAAACTGAACTGCGCCGGTTTGAGTAATCCAACCCATCTATACAGCATTACTCCCCTACTCCATCATCACGTATTATGAAGAAGATTGTAGCCTTAACTGGTGCCGGCATATCGGCGGAAAGCGGACTGGCCACGTTCCGGGGCTCCGACGGCCTTTGGGAGGGCCACCGCATTGAGGACGTAGCCACGCCCGAGGGCTGGGCCAAAAACCCGGCTTTGGTGCTCGACTTTTACAACCAGCGCCGGGCTGCGGCCCGCGCTGCCCAACCCAATGCCGGCCACCTGGCCCTGGCCGGACTGGAAGACCAGTTTGAGGTAGTGGTAATTACCCAGAACGTGGACGATTTGCATGAGCGGGCCGGCTCGACCAGGGTGCTGCACCTGCACGGCAAGCTGTTCGAGAGCCGTAGCTCGCGCCACGAGGAGCTGGTGTACCCGATGAGCGGCGACCGGATTCAGCTGGGCGAGAACTGCGCGCAGGGCTACCAGCTACGACCCAACATTGTGTGGTTTGGTGAGGCTGTGCCCATGATGGAGGTAGCCATGGAGGAAGTAGAAACCGCCGACTTGCTGCTGGTGGTGGGCACTTCGCTGCAGGTGTACCCGGCGGCCGGCCTCGTCGATTACGTGCCCCGCAACGCGCCCATCTACGTTATTGACCCTAGCCGGCCCCCGGTAGCCTCCCGCCCACGGCTGCACTTCATCACGGAGCCTGCCACTACTGGATTGCCCCACGTGGCCCGCGAGTTGCGGCAGGAGCTGGCAGATGAGTAGCAGCTATATAACATATGAGTAGGCCTGTCACGAATAAAATTAGATGCAAACTCATATATCGTATAAAATATATATAATTTTAAAGTCTGGGAGCAATGTGCACCACCCTACTTATTTGGCTATGAAGAAGATCTTACCATTCCTGATTTGGGCCAATATAGGCGTAGGCCTTGGCTCGGCCCTGGGTCAAAGCAGCATTCCAGCAGGTGGGGGTGGCTATTCGCCGCCGGTCGGCATCTGCCTCACGAGCGAGCAACGAGTTGAAATTGATAGTATGCTGGCTCGCAACGTGCGCCAACTCACAAGCCAGGGCCTTTTGCCTGCTGAGCCAGCCCGGCCGGAGGCCACTGTTCCGTTCGACTGGCCGCTACGCCAGGCGGCGGGCTTTCAATACAACAGCATTTATGGGGTTTCCAACTTTGTCGACAATAACCCGGAAATTGGGAAACGCCAGGACTGGAACTGCAATACCCGCACCTACGACAGGGGCAACTACAACCACGCTGGCACCGATATTTTCCTCTGGCCCTTCGACCAGAACATGATGGAGAGCGGACAGGCGCAGATTATAGCGGCGGCTCCTGGCGTCATCATCGGCCGCTACGACGGTAACTTCGACCTCAACTGCGACCTGTCTAATACCAACTGGAACGCGGTATATCTGCGCCATAATGATGGGTCGGTGACCTGGTACGGACACATGAAAACCGGTTCGGTAACCGGCAAGCAACTCGGCGCAACGGTTGCTGCGGGCGAAGTACTGGGTACGGTGGGTAGCTCGGGCAGCTCCACTGGCCCCCACCTGCACTTCGAGCTGCACGATGCGCAGGGCAAAGTAGTGGACCCCTATGCGGGGCCCTGCGGCGCGGCAACCAGTTCCTGGGCGGCGCAAAAGCCCTATTACGAGCCGACCGTTAATGCTATTCTCACCCATCAGCAGGCACCGGTATTCGAAGCCTGCCCCAAACCCGACCAAACCAATCTCAGCGACAACCTGACGGCCGGCGAAACCGCCTATTTCGCCGCCTATTACCACGACCAGCGCCAGGGGCAAGCAAGCACCTATACTGTTTACCGGCCCGATAATGCGGTCTTTTCCACCTGGACCCACAGCTCGCCGGCAGCGCACTACGCCGCATCGTACTGGTACTGGTCCCTCAGAATGCCGGCAACGGCCGTACCCGGTATCTGGCGGTTCGAAGTAGCCTACGAAGGCACAGTAGTCAAGCACGAATTCACGGTGGGCAAAGTTGTAACAGCTCTTACCAGCGCACGCCAGGCAGCGGCTTTTACGCTGGCTCCCAACCCGGCACACCGCCGCGCTACCCTCACGCTGGCCAGTCAACCCGCTGCCGGCACCGAGGTACTTATCCGCACGATGCTGGGGCAGGTGGTGAGCCGGCAGCCGCTGGCCGCCCGCCTTACCGAACTGGCCTTGCCGGACTCGCCAGGCCTTTACTTGGTTACGCTGCCTACTACTGAGGGGCCGGCTACCCAAAAGCTGCTGATTGAGTAGTTAGGGCTGCCTGCCGGCAGCTTCTGCTAATTCCCCCTCTCACTTACTACTTATGGCTTCTATTGTGGGGCACTGCGTGCTGGGTGCCACGCTGGCTAAGCTGCTGCTGCCGGAGCGGCATTTTTGGCCCTACTGGCTGCTGGCCGCCGCCTGCGCCTTTCTGCCCGATGCCGATGTAGTCGGTTTTAAGCTGAACATTGCCTACGACAGCCTGTGGGGCCATCGGGGCCTGAGCCACTCGCTGGTAGCGGCAGTAGCAGTGGCCAGCTTTATTGTAGTACTGGTAGGTGGCAGGGCCGGCGCGCCGCCACGTGGGCGGCTGTGGGCATTGCTGTTTTTGGCTACCGCCTCGCACGGCGTACTCGATGCCATGACTACCGGTGGACTGGGCGTAGCCTTTTTCAGCCCATTTGATTCCGAGCGGCACTTCTTCGGGTTCCGGCCGATTGCCGTTTCGCCCATTGGTATAAAAAATTTTCTGGGCGAATGGGGTGCCCGGGTGCTGCGAAGCGAGGTGAAATGGGTGCTACTGCCGTGCGCACTGGCACTAATGGTGCAGGTGGCCGTACTACGTCGGCAGCGAGTGGCCCGAAGTGTGTGGCAGGCGTAGAAATTGAAGCCGGACTCAATCGGAATTTGACCCGGCCCGTAGAAGAAAAGCTTATATATTTCCTTCTATGGTACATAGCTACGCCCGTACGCTGCTAACGGGCCTGAGCCTGACAGCCTCGTTGTCGGTTTTCGCCCAAACGCCGCCGGCTCACAAGGTCTTTCTGCTGGGCAACACGGCTGGCCCTAGTCTGCCGGCCCGCCACTTAAATGCCCTGCGCCGCGTGCTGGAGCAGCAAACCGGCCCGTTTACGGTTGTGCACCTGGGCGATGTGGTGAGCCAGGAGGGCCTGGGCAGCAAGCAAGACTCCAGCCAAGCTGGCCAGACTGCGCGGGTTGATGCCCTACTATCCCTGGTGCAGGGCTTGCCCAACGGCAAAATTTACTTCGTACCTGGCGATAAGGACTGGGCTGACTCCGGCCCTAATGGCCTGAAGCGAGTGCGGCGACTCGAAAAGTATATCAGCCAGCACAACGGCAAGCACACTTTTATCCCCGAAAATGGCTGCCCCGGTCCCTATGTAGTGGATATAGCGCCGCTGGTGCGGCTGGTGGCCCTCAGCTCACCCTGGTTCACCCACCCCTACAGCAAGCCCGAGGCCCCCGATACCGACTGCTCTACACTGACGCAGGAAGAGTTCCGCGAGCAGCTCCAGGATGTACTCGACGATACCAAGGGCCGCAATGTGCTGCTGGTCGGCCACCAGCCCGTGGTCAGCAATGGCGAGTATGGTGGGCACCTGCCGCTGGGCCGCTACCTGTGGCCTCCAGTAGTTGGCGCCCTTAGTGCAGCCTACCGCCAGAACGTGGGCACGCCCCGCGACCTGGCTAACCCGGGCTATCAGCAGTTCCAGCGCGAAGTGCTCAACACCCTGCGCGACCACCCCGGCGCGGTGTACGCCGCCGCCCACGACTACAGCCTTCAGCTCACGTCGCAGCAGGGCAGCTACCACCTTGTAGCGGGTTCGTTTGCCGAAGCCCGGTACGTGGCCGGCAACGCCGGCTCCGAGTTCAACGCGGCAAAACAGGGTTTTTCGGAGCTCGACTACTACACCGACGGCACCGTGAAAACCACCTTTTTCACGTTTGATAAAGACATCGGAAAAACCACGAGGCGGTCGAAAACCGCCGCCTACGACGATAAAGCGGAGGCCAGCCCTGTGCGCCAAGCCTACGCGGGCACGCTGTTTCAGAGCGCCTGCCAGGAGCCACGCTTGCCTAATATACCAGTCAACAGCTTTATTCCAGAGTGCCCCTCGGCCCCGAAGGGAGTAGCCGACGTGAAGCCCGACGTGCCGTTTGTGGCCGTGCAGACGCTGCCGGCTGGCGCCCAGTACGCCGGCACCCGCTCGTCGCGGTTCTGGCTGGGGCCGGGCTACCGCACCACCTGGACCCAGCCCGTGCAGGTACGAACCCTAAACCTGGGTACCGAACTGGGCGGGCTACGGCCTTTCGGGCGGGGCGGCGGACGCCAGACGACTTCGCTCAAGCTGATTGCCGCCGACTCGTCGGAGTACGTGTTCCGGTCGGTTGACAAGGACGTAACCAAGATTCTGCCGCCCGAGCTGCGCCGCTCGTTTGCCGCCGATGTGTTGCGAGACATAACGCCCACTGCCCACCCCTACTCGGCGCTGGTTATCAGCTCGCTGCTCGATAAAACCGACATTCTGCATGCCCGGCCCCGGCTGTTCGTGCTGCCCGACAACCAGCAGCTCGGACCCTACCGCACCGACTATGCCGGCCTACTGGGCACGCTCGAAGACCGACCCGAGGACCCGAAACCCAACCTGCCGGGCTTCGCTGACGCTGACAATATCCGTCGCTCGTTCAGCTTCTTTCGGCAGCTGTATAAAGACAATGACAACCGCGTGGATGCCGTGGCGCTGGGCCGGGCCCGGGCCTTCGATATGCTGGTGGCCGACTTCGGCAAGCACGAGGACAACTGGAAATGGGCAGCCTACGAAGATGGTAAAAAAGCCCTCTACAAACCCATTCCGCGCGACCGGGACCAGGCGTTTACCCTCTGGAACGGCAAGCTGAGCTACTTGGCCAACCGCGAATGGGCATTGCCCAGCATCGAGGATTTCCAGGCCGACTTTGGCGATATGAAGAGCCTGAACTGGCCTGCCCGCCACCTAGACCGTTTCCTGCTGCAAAGCCTGAACCGACAGCAGTGGCAAGAAATTGCGCAGTATCTGCAGGCCAGCATCACACCTGCCGCTATTGATGAGGCCACGGCTACGCTGCCACCCGAGCTGAAAACCCTGTCGGCCGACGATATCAACCGCAAGCTCAAATCCCGCATTCAGCAGCTGCCCACGGCCCTGGACCGCTACTATTTGCTGCTGGCCCAACGCGTGGATGTAGTGGGTTCCAACAAGGGCGAGGTATTCCAGGTGAACCGCCTGGCCGATGGCACGGTGCGGGTCCAGCTGTTCGACCGCGCCAGTGAGGGCGACGCGCCCAACGGCCCGGCCCTGTTCGACCGGACGTTTCAGCCCAAGGAAACCGAGGAAATCAGCTTGTACGGACTCGATGGCTGCGACATATTTACGGTAACCGGCGAGGCCAGGAGTAGCATTCTGGTGCGCATCATCGGCGGATCGGGCAAAGACCGAATTGCCGACGACTCGCGGGTGCGCGGCCTGCGTACCCTCACTAAAGTATACGATGTGCCCGATACCGACCTGCAGCTGAGTGCCGAGGCCGACAACCGCACCTCGACCAAACCCGGCGTGAATGCCTACGACCGGGAGCAGTTCGAATTCGACTCGTACCGGCCCACTATTGGGCTGGGCTACAACCGCAACGACGGCTTTGCGGCCAGCGCGGGCATTTCGCTGCTGCGCCAGGGCTTCCGCAAGCCCGGCTACAAAAACCGCTACGATTTCCTGCTGGAGGGCAGCACCGGCGGCCAGCGCCAGTTCACGGCCAGCACCCGCCACCGCTACGCCATTGGCAAGGTCGATGCCGGGGCCTCGTTCAGCTACGGCAGCTACTTCCCGTTCTACAACTTCTTCGGCCTGGGCAACAATACCGGCCTCGACCAAAACCGCTACGACGACAATTTTTACCGGGCCCGCTACAAGGGCATAATCCTCAACGGCTTTCTGGAGCGCACGTTCTTTCAGCGCAGTGTGTTGCGTGTGGGCCCCAGCTACGAGTACTATAACAACGATTTTGCCGCCGACAGCTACCTGGGTACGTACCCGTTCCGCCCCGATGCCCCCGTTTCCGACCCCATCATCAACACCAGCTTCCAGCGCCTGGTGGGCCTGAATGCACTACTCGACCTCGATTTGCGTGACCGGCCCAACTTCGCCCGGCGCGGGGTACGCCTGCTGGTCCAGCACGATTCTTACCATCAGCTCAACGGCAAGCAAGGTAATTTCGGGCTTACGCAGGGCTTTGCGCAATACTACGGCACGGCCCGGCTGCTCGTTCCGGTAACGTTGGTGGTAAAGGGCGGCGGCGCCAGAAACTACGGCAACAACGACGACATCCCGTTCTACAAATTCACCAGCCTGGGCCTGCGCGAAGGGCTGCGCGGATACTACCGCAACCGTTTCAGCGGCGACGCCAGCCTTTACCTCAACACCGAGCTACGCCTGGCGCTGGGCCGGAGCAAAAACGGTTTCCTGCCCTTCTCCTACGGCGCCTTCAGTTTCTACGACCGGGGCCGGGTGTACCTGAACGGCGCTTCGCCCGGCGGCTGGCACCAAGGCTATGGCGCGGGTGTGTACCTGGCGCCCGTATCCGACCAGTTCGCCTTCTCAGTTTCCTACCAGAAATCGGTGGAAAACAACCTGCTCCAGTTTGGCCTGGGCTTCCGGATCGACAAGTAGCGGTTGCTAGTTGTTACGAAGGGCGGTGTAGGGGCGGGTTTTGCCCCTGCCCACCGTCAGAACAATGCAGTAAACAACTATTTCAAAGCCCCGCAAAGCCCTTGCTGCCGGCGGGCGGGGACAAGCCCCGCCCCTACACCGCCCTCCCTTACTTGGGTTAGCTGAATGCCCCCTTATATTTGCCCATGCACTTTCCCCTCCTGAAGTTAGCCGCCATTGATATTGGGTCGAACGCCGTGCGCTGCCAGATTTCGGCCGTACTGCACCATGAAGACCGGTACCGGCTGAAGCGGGTCGAGTACATCCGCTACCCCTTGCGGCTGGGTGAAGATGTGTTTGCCACCGGCCGGATTTCGGAAGCCAAGCAGGCCAAGTTCATCAAGTTTCTGCACGCGCTTCGCCTGCTGATGGAAGTGCACGATGTGGCCCCCAATCACTACCTCATCTGCGCTACCTCGGCCATGCGCACCGCCAGCAACGGCCCGGAGGTAGCGGCCCGCATCGAGCGGGAACTGGGCATGCTGGTAAACGTGATTGACGGCCAGGCCGAAGCCCTCTACATCAACCGCGTAATCGAGCACCTACTTGAAGATAACAAGCACTACCTGCACATTGATGTGGGCGGAGGCAGCACCGAGTTCAACATCTACCACAACCGCCGCAAAGTGGCTTCGCAGTCGTTTGAGGTGGGCAGCATCCGGCGCATGCAGCAGGAGGAGGCCGGCCTGAGCACCGAGGCCATGCGCGAAACCTGGCAGCGCATGGAAGACTGGGTAAGCGAAAATGCCCGCCGCTTCCACGTTACGCGGGCCATCGGCACGGGCGGCAACATCAACAAGATTTACAGCATGGCTCAGGCTGGCACTGGCCTCGACAAGCCGGTAACCCGCCAGCGCATTGCCGAATTGCTGGAGCGCATCACCAACATGAGCATGGACGAGCGCGTGAACGTGGCGCTACTCAACCCCGACCGCGCCGACGTTATCGTACCGGCCGGCCACATCTACCTCTCGGCCATGGAATGGGCCGACACCCAGCATATGTTCGTGCCCGACATCGGCCTCAAAGACGGCATGCTGCAAACGCTGTTCGAAGAGCACTTCGAGGAGTTCCGGGCCCACGACGACCACCGCCCCGGCGGCACCACCACCATCCAAAGCCGCCCCGCCGAAACGGAATGAAGAGCAGAGAGCTAAAGGGGAGATAGAAAGTCATTCAGAGCGCAGCGAAGAATCTAGCGTGCTGATCGTTGGAGGTTAATTTCAACGATTAGCACGCTAGATTCTTCGCTGCGCTCTGAATGACTTTCTATCCTACTTCACTTACCTGCTCGCTACAATTTACGCCAGGTCGGCTTCTTCCTGGGCATCGTAGTCCACGTTGGCACTCATCGGAGCCTCCTTCTGCGGAAGCACGGGCTCGGTTTCGCCGGACGCGGGAGGCAGCATTTCGGAGGTAATGACGACTACCGCCTCCTTGGGCTGGGCGTTGGCATCTTCGGAAGAGGCCCGGATGTTGGCTACCGAAAGCCAGTCGTCGTAGAGTGCCTCCTCGGGCATAATGGTGAAGCTACGGCTGTAAAACTCCTTATGCAGGTTGGAAATGGGCTCGTCTTCCTGCGGCGTGCGGCGCACGTAGGCTCCATCTTCGCGCATCACGTAGGTATTCTGGTTGTCGAGCAGGTTGTAGTAGAGGATGTTGATGGCCTCGCGCTTGATCTGGGGGTTGGCCAGCAGAAACAGCGCCTCCAGCCGCCGCTCGAAGGAGCGCACCATCATATCGGCGGAGCCAGCGTACAGGCGGGGCTTGCCGGCCTGATGGAAATAGAACAGCCGGGCGTGCTCCAGGTAGTCGCCCACAATGCTGCGCACCTCAATGTTCTCGCTTAGGCCCGCCCGGCCCGGCCGCAGGCAGCAAATGCCCCGCACAATAAACCGGATAGGCACACCGGCCTTGCTGGCCTTGTAGAACTCGTCAATCATCTCCTTGTCTTCCAGCGAATTCATCTTCATCACGATGCCGCTGGGCAGGCCTTTTTTGGCGTTCTTCACTTCCTCCCGAATCAGGCACACCAGCTGCTGGCGCATGTCTTTGGGGGCCGTAATCAGGTATTCGTACTCGTCGGGCTGGCTGTGGCCGGTTATCACGTTGAAGAATTCCGACACATCGTGGCCGTATACTTCGTCGGTGGTGAGCAGGCTTACATCGGTGTAGATGCGTGAGGTTTGCTCGTTGTAGTTACCGGTGCCCAGGTGCACGTAGCGCGTCACTTTCTCGCCTTCACGGCGGATAATCATGAGCATCTTGGTGTGCGTCTTGAACTTGCTGACCCCGTAAATCACGAAGCAGCCGGCCTTTTCGAGCCGCGCCCCCTCCCGGATATTGCGCTCCTCATCAAAGCGGGCCTTTACCTCGAACAGCACCGATACGTGCTTGCCGTTCTCGGCCGCCTTCAGCAGCGCCGCCGTTACCCGCGAGTCGTCGGCGAGGCGGTAAATGGTTTGCTTGATGCCCAGCACGTGCGGGTCCTCGGCCGCCTGTTCCAGCAGCCGTACCACCGGGTCGATGCTGTTGTAGGGGTGGTGCAGCAGCACATCCTGGTGCTTGAGGTAGTCGAACATATTCTCCTCCACCGTTTCGGGCAGCGTGATGGGCGGCACCGACGCCGGCTGCTTGAACCCTTTGCCCCGGAAGTTAGGGTGCTTGAGAATCTGCAGCAGGCCGCGCATATCAATCATCGAGTTGATAACGAACACATTGCCGTTGTCGATATTCCACCGCTCGCGCAGCACCTGCATCAGGAAAGCGGCCGCGTCGGGCTCCACCTCCAGGCGCACCACGCGGCCCTTCTTGCGGGTTTTCAGGCCCGACTGAATCTCCTTGATGAAGTTGGCATCAATATCGTCCGACTCTTCCAGCGTGAAATCCCCGTTGCGGGTAATCCGGAACATGTCGGCCGACAGAATTTCCACGTTTCGGAACAGCTTGGGCAGGTTGGCCCGCACGATTTCCTCGATGGGCACAAATAGTACTTTGTCGCGCCGCGTGAGCTCGAAAAAGCGCGACAGGTTCTGCGGAATCTGCACGAACGTAAGCCGCTCCTGCCCCTTCTCCATCTCAATGTCGCCGGAGCCTGTACGCGTGACGACCCCGAAGATGAGCATCTGGTTCATCATCAGCGGGAAGCCGTGGTACGAATCGTATACCATGGGCGTGAGCAGCGGAAACACAGTGTTCTTGAAGTAGCCGTCGGCCTTCTTCAACTCCACCTCCGTCAGCTCACTAAGGGCCAGCACGTTGAAGCCGTTCTTCTCGAATTGCGGCTTCAAATCGTTCAGATAGGTCATCGACTGGTCGTTGACGAACCGATGGGCAAAATCGAGCAGCTTGCGCCGAAAGGGCATTTCGCGCAGGCCGGAGTAGTCCACCCGCTCCTTGCCGTAGTCGATATAGTTATAGAGCGAGCCCACCCGAATCATAAAAAACTCGTCGAGGTTGCTGCTGGTAATGGCCATAAAGCGCAGCCTGTCGAACAGCGAGCGACTGGTGTCGCGAGCCTGGTCGAGCACCCGATAGTTAAAGCGCAGCCAGCTCAGGTCGCGGCTGATGTACTTGCTTTTACGAATCAGGTCGGCAGATTTGAAGATTTTCATAGGATAGCAGGCTTTAGATGGCAAAATACGGGAAAACCGTGCCGTTACGTGTTTTTGAGGCAGGAAATGCTGCATGAGGTTTTCGGCGCTGCGGCCAGCAGTGAAACAGAGTGGCACTGGTACAGAACCTAATCTACTGGGCTACCTGTCAAGCCAATTCAATCCACAGCTCGTTTCGTTATCTACAAGCCCCATTAACAAAACAGCGCCGACCAACCGGCCGGCGCTGTTCTGCAATAGGTCAAATGCAGCCAGGCCACCAAGCGGCGCAGCGGTTTCAAGTAAGCTTATCGGGCTCGGTTTCCGGCTCCGGCGGCGTGGGCTTTGGCGGTGGCGGCGTGGGCCCGGCCGGCCGCCGCCGGTCGGTGGTGACGAGCAGGGCCAGGGCCGTGAGCGAAAGGCGCAGGAGCCATTTGCGGCTAAGCATAGCTAGCGGGCGAAGAAGGCATTGTTGTTTTCCACCGTCAGGTCGCAGCGGCTGCCACCGGTGTTTTCCTCGCACGAGGTACCTACTATTTCGTTGCTCTCGAAGTTGAAATAGCAGAACGTGCAGCCCACGCTGGTGAGAATGTAACGCGGTGCGTTGGAGCTCAGGTACAGGCTGTTATTAGACGAAGTCAGCAGCGGAATAGCCATGGCCCGGAACATGCCGTCGCGCAGGCCTAGGCCCACAAGGTAGTAGACCGCTTTGTCTTTGGGCGTTTCCTGAACCTTGCGGATGATGGTTTTATTGATGGACGTGCCGTCGCCGAACTGTCGGGTGAACCGGGTAGCCAGATCCTGCTTGGGCGTAATGTAGTCTACCTTATCGTTTACCACCTGGGCAATCTGCTTGCTGGTAGCTTCCATCTGCCGCCGGTTCAGCGCGTCGGGGTCGTTGGTGGGCGAGCTAACCTCCGGGAAGCCACGTTTGCTGGTTTCGCAGGCACTCAGCCCACCCAGTAGTAGGGCGGCGCTCAGGCAGGCAACAGCACTGTTACGCAGGAAAGAATTCATCATTCAGGATACAGAAAATAGCAGTTTGATGGGCAATATAGTGAGGTAGCCGACGAGTATATAGGCAACACTTCCACTACGGCGCGCTTTGGTGGCAGTAAACTTAGCGGGGTTTGTAATACTTACGGGCCTCAGGTAGCTGCTGCTGAATATCGGCGATACGGGTGCCGTTGGAAGGGTGCGTAGATAGGAACTCGGGCTGCGCCGACCCACCGGAGCGCGCCTCCATACGCTGCCAGAACGCCACGGCCCCCTCGGGGTTATAGCCTGCCATCGCCATGAAAACGAGGCCCAAACGGTCGGCCTCCGACTCTTGGTTACGGCCATAACGCAGCAACCCCAGCTGCGAGCCGGCTCCAACAGCCTGCATGAATATGTTCTGGGTAGCCGACGGATTCTGTCCGACAGCCGTTGATACAACGCCGCCCAAACCCTGCGCGGCCATCTGCTGGCTCATGCGCTCGGAGCCGTGTTTGGCTACGGCGTGGGCAATTTCGTGCGCCATTACTACGGCCAGGCCGTTTTCGTCCTGCGTGATGGGCAGGATACCAGTGTACACGGCCGTTTTGCCGCCGGGCATGGCCCAGGCATTTTCCTGCTTGTCGTTTATCAGGCTGAACTCCCAGGCATAGCCGTCGAGCTGCTGCGACTGGTTTTGCTGACTGAAGTATTGCTGCACGGCCTGCTCGATGCGCTGGCCCACGCGCTTCACCATGGCGGCCTGCGCGCCACTATTCACGACTTGGCTGCTGGCCAGCACTTTCTGATACTCCTGGGCGGCCATCTGGTTCATTTCGGCATCGGAAACCAGGCTAAGCTGGCGGCGGCCGGTGATGGGAACCGTGGAGCAGGCCGTTGCCACGAACAGGCAGCTGGCCAGGGCGATATTCTTAAACATATGCGAAGGAAGTTGAGAGGAAAGAATCCGGCCACTCGTGCCAGCCCGGAAGCCCGGGTCCGACGCAGCCATTGCTGAAGTGCTATACGTCAGCAACCCGGCAAAATGTTTGCATTTGGCCCTGCGCGACTAAAAACCTCCTCGTTTTGGTACTAGAGCCCCATTAATTACCGTTACTTTTGATACTGATGGGGCCCGGGCCTGGCAGGTGGTTAGATGAAAGCTGGTTTTATCCGAACATCCTGCCGGCCCCACGCCCCACAAATCCCAAGCCTTTCCTCCTATGAAAATCCTGTGTATTGGCCGCAACTACGCGGAGCATATTGCTGAACTACAGAACGAAACGCCCAGCGCGCCCGTCGTATTTGCCAAGCCCGACACGGCTCTGTTGCAGCGCAACCAGCCATTCTTCATGCCCGATTTCTCGCAGGATATTCACCACGAAATTGAGCTGGTGCTGCGCGTGTGCAAAAACGGCAAGAACATCGAGGAGCAGTTTGCGCCTACCTACTTCGACGCCATCGGGCTGGGCATCGACTTCACGGCCCGCGACCTACAGAGCCAGCTCAAAAGCAAGGGCCTGCCCTGGGAGCTGGCCAAAGGCTTCGACGGCTCGGCCCCTATCTCGCAAACCTTCAAACCGGTAGCCGACTTCGCCGATCTGGGCAACATCGACTTCCGGCTCGAAGTGAACGGTGAAACGCGCCAGCAGGGTAACTCGGGCCTCATGTTGCACGATTTCAGCAAAATCATCAGCTACATCTCGCGCTTTATCACCCTGAAAATGGGCGACCTGATTTTCACCGGTACGCCCAGCGGCGTGGGTCCGGTCCACATCGGCGACCAGCTCACGGGCTTCATCGGCGAGGAAAAAATGCTGGACTTGGCCGTTAAATAAACCGCTAATCCGAACGATGTAGGGGCGCGGGTAGCAACTGCCCCGGCCGCCGGCCGGTCGGGGGGGGGCGGGCGCGGGGGGGCCGGGCGGTGGCTGCGGGCGCGGGCGGGTTTAAGGGGGCGGGTGTGGAAAAAGGGCTACAG
>NZ_JABKAV010000002.1 GCF_013377905.1 Hymenobacter terrestris | reverse complement strand
TACGGAAACACCGGCTTCGCGCAGGCGTTGGTGGGCCTGCTGGAAGCTGGGCTCGGGGTTGGGCGCGTTGCTGGCGGGTGCGTCGGACTCGGGGGTAGGCTCTTCGTAGTGAAAGAAGCGAGCCACGCGGTTGACGGCAATGCAACCGGCCTTGAAGCATAAAGTCAAGTGCGGGTCGCGGGGCTGCTCGACGCTGCTGGTAATTAGGGCCGCCGCGTCGAGAATAAGGCCCGAGGCCGTGACCCAGGAGCGGCCCGGCTGCGGCGAGCGGAAAAACGACAGAATGGGCAGGGACGTATGCGACTCCTCTATTTCCACAAACCATTGCTCCCAGTCCTGCCACTGCGTGCGGTCGTCGCCCAGCGAGCCGGTACGGTTCATCCACAGCACCAGCTCCAGGGCCGACGCCTTGCTGCCTGCCCGCAGCTCCAGGCGCGACACGGCTATTTCGCGCCTGGAAAACGCCTGGTACATGGTGGGCAGATAGGACAGCAGAAGCGTGAGCAGCAGCAGCCCCAGCATGGCCTCCGAGTACGACATCATGTTGGCCCACAGGTCGCGGCTGGGTTCTTCGGAGCCCAGCGTGAGCAAGGAACTGTTGCTGATGCGGAAGCAGCGGTCGAGGTTGCCTTCGCCCAAGGCCCAGAAGATGCCGGTATAAGCTACACTCAGCAGCGCCAGCCACACGATTGGCAGGGCCACCAGCCCGATGGGGGCATATAGGGCCATCACCCGGTCGCGCTGGGCATAGGTGCGGCCCAGCCCGGCCACGGTGTCGAACACGAACCGCAAGCTGGTGAAGATCCAGGCGTTGAGCAGCACGTTCTCGTTGCGGGGCAGTACCAAAGTGCGCACGGCCGACAGCACGGTGAAGATAACCAGGAAGACTCCGCCCCCGAAAACCAGGGGCTTAAGTAGTAATTGCAGCATAGGAAAGCGAGCCACCAACCGGCCGCCTTTCTTGTACTGTTGCCAGGCGGCCGGGGTTGGCTAGGTGCCGCCCGGGTAGCGCAGCCGTTGCCGCCGGTCGGCCAGCACGGCCGCGTACTGCACTTTCAGTTCTTCAGGCAGAAACGAGTGGTCAATCAGCGCCTGCACTTTGGCCTCGTGCCCTACGATTTTCGTGAGCAGGCGGCGGACCCGGGAGAGCGGCAGGCCCAGGCGCTGGCCCAGGGCCAGAAAATCGGGATACGTATAAAAGCCCAGCGCATTAAAATCGGGTGGGTCGTCGTCTGGGTCGGCGAAGAGCGATACGGCCGTGTCCGACTCGTAGGCGAAGTGCAGCTTGGTGCTGAGCAAATCGTAGGCCGGGGTGAGGTGGTACGCGCCGTCTGCTTCGGTACGATAAAGCGAGAAGTTCTTAAGGTGGGCGTCGCCATTGCCAACCAGATAATTGAACAGCAGTAATTGAAAAAAACTGGTTAGCTCGGGTAGGTAAGTGGCCGGCAGCAGCTGCCGAATCAACTGCCCCATTTCCTCGTAGCTGAAATCGTACTTGTAATTGACGCCGTGCTGCTGTTGGGTGCGGCCGGCAAGTTGGGCAAAGTCTTCCTGAAGCAACCGGCTGCCATTGGCCTGCACATCAAACCGCCGCGTTAGGTAGGCTGGTTGCCCACCCGCGAATTGTACAACGGCGCAGGCCGCTACTGGTAGCCGGAACACCTGCCGGGCCAATTGCATCGTCAGGTGCTCGTTGGCCGGCACGGCTTCGGCGTGTTGCTGGATATCGGGTATTGGCTTGAGAATGAACTGGCCGCCGGTGCGCGTCAATTCCAGCACCAGAAGCTCTGTGTTCACGCGCACCGAAAACTTCTCCTGCACTCCCGACATGGACATCTGCTGCGTCAGCTCACGGTAGCGCAAGGCTTCTTCGGGCTCCGCTTGCTGTGGTTCCGAGAAGGCCAAGCCAGCACCTACTACCGCACCATCGAACATTTCCAGCGTGCAGGCCGCGCAAAAATCAGTCTGCTGCTTCGTAAGACGACGGTAGCAGCCGACGCATAGCGCAACTTTCTTCAGTACTTTCATGGGCTTGAGACTTCCCGAATGGTTACGGCCCCGATAGTTTCGGAGTGCGCCGTTTTAACCAGCCGCAACATCTCATCCTGCTCATCAATATTCAGCGTCCGGCACTGAATCCGCTTGGCCACGCCCTCGGCCAGTAAACCAGAAAAAAAACTGAACAACACCGGCGACACAAAAGCCCCGTCGCGCTTGGGCAACGTCAGGCTGATAGCGGGTAATGGTCCGGCTAGGTAAGCAGGCGTGTAGCGGAATGAGAACTGGCTGGTGGTGCGCTGAAGAATTCCGGCCATCTGCCCATTGTAAAGAACTTCGGCCGCCAGTGGTTTCATGATTTAACAGTGATAGATAAGGCTAACCCAACGGCATCCAGTACCCGATTAAGTTGCCGGAAACCCGGATTAGCTTGGCCAGCCTCCAGCTTGGTGATGAAGCTGACCGACACCTGCCCTAATTCAGCCAACTCAATTTGTGAAAGGCCGAGCTTTTGGCGACGGTCAGCAATTGAATGAGCTAACTCTTTCTGGGTAATCAATATAGTAAAATTTTACCTTTTTGTACTTATTTTAAGACAATAATAGTCTTATACAAGTAAATCTAGTAAAGTTTTATTAGAAACGTTACTGTCGTTAGGATACTTCACCCCCGCGCCTTCCATAGCTGCCGGAACGTTTTGGGGGCTACCTGCACGGCGTCGCGGCGCTTGCTCCAGCCCGTCTGGCCCAGCAGGCGGCTCAGCACCCAGTTCTTGGCCGCAGCCGGGGCTAGGTCCCACACCCAGCGGCGCTTCATGCCGTGCAGCCAGAGGCCAATGGCGCGGCGCTCCTCGGGGTCGGTGTAGCCTTGCTGCACGCTTTGCTGGCGGTTTTTGAGCAACAGGTTGTGGATGGGGATTTTCACTGGGCACACCGAGGTGCAGGCCCCGCAGAGGCTGCTGGCGAAGCTCAGGTGCTTGTTTTCTTCCAGGCCCGAGAGGTGCGGCGTAATCACCGAGCCGATGGGCCCCGAGTAGGTGGCCTCATAGCTGTGGCCGCCGATGTTCTTGTACACCGGGCACACATTCAGGCAGGCGCCGCAACGGATGCAGTTCAGGGCTTCGCGCTGCTCAGGCTGGGCCAGCAGGTTGGTGCGGCCGTTGTCGAGCAGAATGACGAACATCTCCTCGGGGCCGTCCTTTTCCAGCGGCTGGCGCGGGCCGGTATAGATGGTATTGTACACCGTGAGTTGTTGGCCGGTGCCGCTGGTGCTGAGCAGCGGCCAGAACAAATCCAGGTCGCGCAGCCGCGGAATCACCTTCTCGATGCCCACAATGGCAATATGGGTGTGCGGAAACGTGGCCGACAGGCGGGCATTACCCTCGTTTTCGGTCACGCAAACCGCGCCCGTATCGGCCACCAAGAAGTTGCCGCCCGTGATGCCCACTTCGGCTGCCGTGTACTTATCGCGCAGCAGGTGGCGGGCCGTGAGCACGAGTTCCTGCGCGTCGTCGGTGTGGGCAATGCCGAGGTGCTTAACGAAGATATCGGCAATATCGGCCTTGCTCAGGTGCATGGCGGGCGTGACGATATGGTAGGGCCGCTCGCCGTTAAGCTGCACAATGAACTCGCCTAAATCCGTCTCCACCGACTCGATGCCGCGCTTTTCGAGGTAGTCGTTGAGATGGATTTCCTCGGTGGTCATACTCTTGGCCTTCACCACGGTGCGGGCCTGGCGGCGCTCCATAATCTTGCCCACCTCGGCCAGCGCCTCCGCCGCATCGCGCGCCCAAATCACCTTGCCGCCGCGCTTGATAAAATTCTCCTCAAACTGCAGCAGGTACTCATCGAGGTGGTTGATTACCTCCGTTTTCAGGTACGACGCCCGGCTGCGGGCCAGCTCGTGGTCGGCGTAGAAACCCATGCCGGTGGTTACGGCCGCATTGTACTTGCCAATGTTGAAGCGGATTTTGCGGCGGTGTTCCAGGTCGAAGGCCTTGTGGTCGGTGTCAACCAAGAACTGAGCGGCTTTGGTGGGAGCGGGGGCGGCAGTTGGCTTCATAGCAATGGGGCGTCGGTGAACAGAGTCAGACAAATATAAAAACCCGCCGGACCGGAATCGGTTCGGCGGGTTTCAGAAGCAGGACGTTCTTTCCCAGGCTCAGTTTCCTACTTCTTGTTCGAGTCGACCACAATGCGCTTGTCGCGGTTGGCGAGGTCCCAGGCGGTGTAAAAAACGAGGTGGGCACGCTTTTCCATCTGTGGGAACTCGATTTTCTCCACTTCGTCGCCCGCGGCGTGGTAATCGTCGTGCACGCCGTTGAAGAAGAAGGCTACCGGGATGCCGTGCTTGGCGAAGTTGTAGTGGTCGGAGCGGTAGTAAAAGCGGTTAGGGTCCTCGGGGTCGTTGAAGCGGAAGTCGAGGTCGATCTTGGTGTACTGCTCGTTCTGGGCCTGCACGATGGTGTGCAGCTCCGAGCTAAGCTTGTCGGAACCGATAACGTACACGTATTCCGGCTTGCCCTCGTGGTCCTTGTCGGTACGGCCCACCATGTCAGTATTCAGGTCGACTACCGTGTTTTCGAGTGGGAAGATTGGGTGGTCGGTGTAGTATTCGGAACCGAGCAGGCCTTTTTCTTCGCCCGTTACGGCCAGAAACAGGATGCTGCGGCGGGGGCCGCGGCCTTCAGCTTTGGCTTTCTGAAAAGCCTGGGCCATTTCCAGCACCGTTACCGTGCCCGAGCCGTCGTCGTCGGCGCCGTTGTGCACCTCGCCGTTGATGATGCCGATGTGGTCGTAGTGGGCCGACAGAATCACCATTTCGTCCTTACGGTCGGTGCCTTCGAGGTAGCCCATCACGTTTTCCGTCACGAAATCCTCGTTTTTGCGCGCGGCCAGTACCGTGGCCTTAGCCGGCCGGAAAGGGCTTACCACCGGTTTGCCGGCCTGCGTTACAGCGGCGGCATACTTGGGCACCGTCTGGGCATTGGTGCCCAGCAGCCTGTAGCCAGCAGCCGGCGACACGAAGTAGGCCGTGGGTCGGGTGGTGCCGGGCTTGGCGTCTTTGAAAGCAATGCTGGGCCGGCTGATGTAGGGCGTCATGCGGGCCGCCAGCTTGCTGAAGTTGCTGTTGGGGTCGAAATCAACGAAGAATACCGAGCGGGCACCTTTCTGGGCAGCCATGGCCAGCTTGGCCCGGTAATCCTGGCCCCACTTGCTGTTCTGGCCATCCTTGCCCAGCAGCGCGGTGCCTTTAGTGGTCTGGGGTTCGCCCAACATAATCAGCAGGTCCTTGCCCTTCACGTCGCCCAGGCTGGCGTAGTCCGAGTAGCCGTCCTGCTCGATGCCGTAGCCCGCGAATACGGGCTGCACGGCGGTGGGAGTGGCGAAGCCCTGTCCACCGAGAGCGTAGAAATCGGTGAGCCACTTGTAGGTGTCGGCTCCAATTTTGAGCGTGGCCCCATCGGCCCAGCTGCCGCGCACCATGGTAAAGTGCTGAACGTAGGGGTTGTCGGAGCCTTTCACCGGGCCCTGCAGGCCGAGGTCGGCGAACTGCTTGGCGAGGTAGTCGGCGGCCATTTTCTGACCTTTCTCGCCGGTTTCGCGGCCCTCGTACGCATCTGAAGCCAGGATGGTGAGGTGCTGGCGCAGGTCGGCTTGAGTGATGGTTTCGGCGTAGGTGCGGGCCAGGTCGGCGGTGGCTGCTGTTGCGCCGGGGGTGGCTACGGCAGTAGCCGTGGTAGCCGTGGCGGCCGCGCTGGCCGAGCCCAGCGGCTGCTGCGTAGCGCACGAAGCGGCCGAGAAGCCCGCAGCCAGCAGGTAGGCGAAGTGGGATGGTTTAAGCATGGGTTTTTGGGAAGGAATTGGACGCTTGAATTCGTTGGAGAGCGGTAGCTCAGCCGTTTTTCACAATCAGCACCGACGCATAAGCGGCCACGCCTTCGCGGCGGCCCACGAAGCCAAGCTTTTCGGTGGTCGTGGCTTTGATGCTGACGTCGTCGGCTTCAATACCCATTACCTCGGCCAGCACGCGCTGCATTTCGGGAATGTGGGGGTTGACTTTGGGCGCTTCGAGGCAGATAGTGGAGTCGATGTTGCTGATGGCGTAGCCTTTCTCGCGCAACAGACGCGCCACTTCGGCCAACAGACGCTTCGAGTCGATTCCTTTGTACTGCGGGTCGGTATCGGGGAAGTGGAAGCCAATGTCGCGCAGGTTGGCCGCGCCCAGCAGCGCGTCGCAAATCACGTGGATGAGCACGTCGGCATCGGAGTGGCCGAGGCCGCCATGGGTGTGGGGCACCAGGATGCCGCCGAGCCAGAAAGGCAGCCCTTCCTGGAGTTGATGAACGTCGTAGCCGAAGCCGGTGCGGATTTTCATGGGGAGAATTGTTGAGAAGGGAGCAAGTTACGGCTTCGGTCCAAAGCGGCCAGCCGGCCAAACCAAGCGGCCGGATGGGTAGCTCGTCAGCAGCCGGGTCAGGTTATGGTGGCAGCGGAGAACGGCTGCTTCATCAGCAGGCAAAAAGTGCGGATTGCGACCGGGGAAAAGGATATGCAGAAGTATTTATGGAAACTCGCAACTCATTAAAAGTTTCCTGCGTACCTTTGCACTCGTATTATGGAAATCAAAGACCGAATCCTGCAATCAGCCCTGCTGCTTTTTACCCGCAACGGGATAAAAAGCGTGTCGATGGATGACATTGCTTCCGACCTAGGCATCTCCAAGAAAACACTCTACAAGTGGTTCGATAACAAGGACGACCTGGTATCGGCCGTAATTGGCGGCCACCTCTGCCGGGTGCAGGGCGAGTGCGAAGGCATTGCCGGCGAGGCCGACAATGCCGTGGACGAAATGGTGCGCATGATGGAGTGGGCCGAGCGACAATTCTCGCAAGTGAACCCCAACACCGTGCACGATTTGCGCAAGTATTACCCGGCTGCCTGGCAGCTGTTCCACAACCATAAAAGCAGGTATATCCTCACCCAGATTCAGGATAACCTGCACCGGGGGATGAAGGAAGGGCTATACCGCGCCAACCTCGACGTGGAGGTATTGGCCCGCCTGCGCCTGGCCCAGATTGACATCTTGTTTGACCCCGACATATTTCCGAACGCCCACTTTGGGCAGTCGCGGGTGCAACTGGCCTGCAACGAGCACTTTCTGCTGGGGCTGGTTACGCTCAAGGGCCACAAGCTCGTCAACGTGTACCGCCACGTAACGGAAGAAGAATAGCGTTTTAAAGCGTAAGATTTTCGGTAAGCGCCTGATCCTAAGCGCATCTAAGCGCTGCCAACCAAGCACTACTAAAGCAACTCCTGCTTTCCTTTTATATGAAGAAGAACTTTCGCCTTTTGCTGCTGGCCGCTGGGCCGGGCCTGCTGGCCCCAGCCGGGGCCGCGCTGGCCCAAACGGCCCAACCCGCGCTGGGCACCACGCTCGATGCCACTTCGGGTACGTTGCCGCTGAGCCTGAAGCAGGCCATCGATTACGCCGTGCAGAACAAGTCGACGCTGCTGGCCACCCGCCTGGGTGAGCAGACGGCCAAGGCCAAAGTGGGCGAAATCCGGTCGGCGGGCCTGCCCCAGGTGAACGTAGCGGCCAACGTGGCCGACAACTTCAAGCTGCAGAAGAGCCTGGTGAACTTCGGGGCGCTGGGCGGCGGCGCATCGGCCACCACCCTGACCCCGGGAGATATTGCGGCGGCCCAGAACGGGCAGACGGTGAACCTGGGCACGGTAACGCTGCCCTCGGAGCCGATGCCGCCCCAGGCCTTTGCGTTCGGGCTGCAGTGGGCCGGCAACACCAGCGCCTCGGTATCGCAGCTGTTGTTTGATGGTGCTTACCTCATTGGCCTGAAAGCGGCCAAAGTGTACGAGCAGCTGGCCCAGAAGCAAACACAGCAGGCCGAAATTGACGTGGTGGAGCAGGTGAGCAAGGCGTACTATAGCACCCTGGTAGCCCGCGAGCGGCTGCAGTTACTCTCGCGCAACGTGCAGCGCCTCGACACGCTGCTCTACCAGACCAACGAAACCTTTAAGGCGGGCTTCGCCGAAAAGCTGGACGTGCAGCGCCTGCAGGTGCAGCGTAACAACCTGGTGGTGGAGCAGCAGAAAGCCAACCGCCTCACCGACCTGAGCGTGGCGCTGCTCAAGTTTCAGATGGGCCTGCCCCAGACCCAGACCGTGGCGCTGAGCGATTCGCTGAGTACGGCGCTGGTAGATGCCGGCTCGCTGCGCCGCACCCTGGGTGCCGCCAACTTTAATACCGGCGGCGGCGTGAGCGGCCTTGGCAGTGTGCCTACCGCGCCTGCTCTGGATTCGCCCAACAATGCTGATCAGCGGGCTCAGGATCAGCAGACGGCCCTGAGCGGCGCGCGCACCGGCCAGCTGGCCGGCGCCATCAACTACAACAACCGCATCGAGTTCAGCACCCTTGAAACCCAGCAGGCCCTGGCCGGCCTAGACTTGGCCAACCGCCGGGCTGGTGCCTACCCGCGCCTGCTGGCCACAGCGGCCTACGGCTTCTCGGGTTCAGGCCTGACTGCCGGCGACCTGTTTGCCTTCCGCGGGCCCGACTCGCGCAGCTCCAACGGCTTTCCCAACCAGAATTGGTTTGGGTTTGGCAATGTAGGCCTGAGCCTGCAGATTCCGGTGTTCGATGGCTTCCGCCGCAAATACCTGGTGCAACAGTCGCGCATTCAGCAGCAAACCATTGAGCGGGGCTTCGAAACCTTGCGCCAGAGCATTGATTTGCAGGATGCCCAAAGCCGCACCAGCCTCATCAACGCCCTCGACGTGCTTGATAACCAGCGTGCCAACCTAAGCCTGGCCGAGGAAGTGTCGCGCGTATCGCGCATCAAGTTTCAGGAGGGTGTAGGTGCCAACCTGGAGGTGATTTCGGCCGAAACCGGTCTGCGCGAAGCCCAGACCAACTACTACGCCGCCCTCTACGACGTGCTGGTGGCCAAAGTCGACCGCGACAAGGCTACCGGCGAGCTGTTCCGCAAAGCGTCCAATTAACTTAAGCTGTTAGCTAAGAGCCAGTAGCTGTTAGCTTTTCCCCAACGACTTCATTCCTCTGTTATATGCGTCCTCTCTCTTTCCTGAAAGCTAACAGCCATAAGCTAGCAGCTAACAGCTTTTTCGTGGCTATCGGCTTGCTGGCCGCTTCCTGCGGCGCCAAAGATCCGGCGGCGGAACTCGCCAAGCTCAAGCAGGAGCAGGCCAGCACCCAGGCCAAGATTTCGGAGCTGGAGGCCACCAACGGCCCTTCGGCGGAGGAAGTGGCTTTGCAGGCTACGCCCGTGTCGGTTATTAAGGTGGCCAATGAAGATTTCAAAAGCTACCTCGAAGTGCAGGGCCGGGTCGATTTCGATCAGAACGCCACCGTATCAGCCCGCGCGGCTGGCACGCTCACCACGCTCAGCGTGAAGCGCGGCGACCAGGTGCGCAAGGGCCAGACGCTGGCCACCGTGGATGGCTCGGTGCTTGATGCCAGCGTGGCCGAGCTGAAGGTGCGCATGGACCTGGCCAAGGTAATTTACGAGAAGCAGAAGCGCCTCTGGGACCAGCAGATCGGAACCGAAATCCAGTTCCTGCAGGCCCGCAACAACTACCGGGCGCTCCAGAGCAACCTGTCTACCCTCAACCGTCAGCGCGAGCTGTACCGGGTAGTAGCGCCCTTCGGCGGCACCGTGGATGACGTGCTGCCCAAGTTGGGCGAAACCGTCGCGCCGGGTGCGCCCGTGGTGAAGCTGCTCAGCAACAGCGGCAGCGGCAAAATCGTGGTCGACGTATCGGAAGCCTACGCCAACAGCATTAAAGTAGGGGATAAGGCCCTGGTCACCATCCCCGATTTGGGCGAAAACGACCTGAACGCCACCGTGCGCGTGGTTACGAGCACCATCAACCCCACCAGCCGAACCTTTACCATCGAGCTGCGCCTGGCCGACCCTGGCAAAGCGGGCCGCCTGCGCCCCAACATGGTCACCAACGTGCGTATTCTCAACTACAACCGTCAGAACGCCACCGTCCTGCCCGTTGACTTGGTGCAGCGCGACGAGCAGAACAGCTACGTGCTGGTTGTAGATGATAAGGGTGGCAAGAAGGTGGCCACCAAGCGCATCATCAAAGTTGGCAACACCTACAACGGCAAAGTGGAGGTAACCGAGGGCCTGCAAACCGGCGACCAGGTCATCTCGGCCGGTTACCAAAATCTGAACGAAGGACAAGCGGTTACGCTGTAGGAGCTAGACGTTAGGCGGAAGCTCGCTCGAAGAAACCCGCTATTATTTTCTGCTGTGCCGCGACTTAGGCTACGCCGATCCAGAATCACTCATTGAACAAGCAAACGAAGTAGGCTGACCTCTGGAAGCATACGGAAAATCCATCCCCGCTTCCAGCAAGTCTTCTAACTCCTAGCTTCTAACTCCTAGCTTCTTCACCCATGCAGGACACCGGAAAAGAATTCGGACCCACCAGTTGGTCCATTGACAATAAGACGACGATTTACATCGTCACGCTTATTCTCACCATTATGGGCATTTTTGCCTACATCAAGCTGGGCAAAGAGAAGTTTCCCGACATCGTGATTCCGCGCATTATCGTGGCCACGATTTACCCCGGCACTTCGCCCACCGACATCGAGAACCTGGTGACGCGCCAGCTTGAAAAGGAAATCAAGAGCGTGAACGGGGTGAAGAAGATTTCTTCGACTTCGAACCAGGACTACGCCATCGTGGACGTGGAGTTTACCTCCGGCGTCGATGTGCAGTATGCCAAGCAGCTCATCAAGGACGCCGTGGATAAGGCCAGCTCCGAGCTACCCAACGACCTGCCCTCGCCGCCCACCGTGCAGGAAGTTAACCTGTCGGAGCTGCCCATTATGAATATCAACCTGGCCGGCAACCTGCCCATCAGCCAGCTGAAAAAATTTGCCGACGACTTTCAGGACAAGATTGAGGCGCTGCCCGAAATCACCCGCGTCGATATTATTGGCGCCCTTGACCAGCAGGTGAACGTGGACGTGGACCTGAACCGGCTGCGGGCCTCGCGCCTGAGCTTTTCGGATATCAGCGCCGCCATTGCCCGCGAGAACGTGACCATTTCGGGCGGCACTGTGGACGTGGGCAACCAGAAGCGCGCCGTGCGCGTGGCCGGCCAGTACGTGCGGGCCGAAAACATTGCCAACATCCAGCTCAAAAACCTGAGTGGCTCGGCCGTGCGCCTCGGCGACATTGCCACCGTCACCGACGGTTTCAAGGACCGTGAGTCGTTTGCCCGCCTCGATGGCAAGCCGGCCGTTACGCTGAACGTGGTGAAGCGCCAGGGCGAAAACCTGATCGACGCTTCCGACAAAATCAAGGAAATCATTGCCGACGCCGAGCTGACGCTGCCCAAGGAACTGACCATCACCGTCACCGGCGACACTTCCAACGACACCCGCGTCACGCTGCATGACCTGATCAACACTATCATCATCGGATTTATCCTGGTAACGCTGATTCTGATGTTCTTCATGGGCACCACCAACGCCCTGTTCGTGGGCCTGTCGGTGCCGCTGAGCATGTTCCTGGCCTTCGTGCTGCTGCCCACGCTCGATTTCTCGCTCAACATGATTGTGCTCTTCGCCTTCCTGCTGGCGCTGGGCATCGTGGTGGACGACGCTATTGTGGTGATTGAGAACACCCACCGCCTGCTACACGAGCACCCCGAAATGACGACGGCCCAGGCTGCCAAGTACGCCGCCGGCGAGGTATTTATCCCGGTTCTGGCCGGTACGCTCACCACCGTGGCGCCGTTCGTGCCGCTCATGTTCTGGCCCGGCATTGTGGGCTCGTTCATGTTCTACCTGCCCGTCACGCTGATTCTGACGCTCATGTCGTCGCTTATCGTGGCCTTCATTATGAACCCCGTGTTTGCCGTGAGCTTCATGGAGCGCGAAGACCACCACTCGGGCGAAAAGCCGCAGTGGGACCGGCCTTTGTCGATTGGGATTGGTGTGCTGGTCGTAATTGCTGTAATATTTTATATTCTCTCGTTATCATCTATAAGTCTAATAGCTGTAGAGAAACAGTTAGCATTCTTGCAAACTCTGCATGATAATGGGGTTTTCGTCGGCAACCTGATGCTCACGCTGGCCGTGCTTGTCATTCTCAACCGCTTCGTGTTCGTGCACCTGATTGCCGGTTTCCAGACCAAGGTGCTACCCCGCTTCCAGGATGGTTACGCCAATATTGTGCGTTGGGCTACTGGTCGTCGAGTTGAAGCGGTAAACAACTCTTTCTGGGGAAGATGGGAAGCGCGTTTAAAGACGTATTTGCATCCGATACTGATAATGGCTAGCGTAGTGGTGCTGTTCATAGTGTCTGGCTTTGCCATCTGGGCCCGTAGCCCCAAGGTGGATTTCTTCCCCAAGGGAGACCCCAAGTTTGTATATACCTACCTGAAAATGCCGGTGGGTACCCGCGTAGCCGTAACCGACTCGGTGGCCCGCATCCTCGAAAAGCGCATCTACGGCGTTATCGGCCAGGATAACCCCGACGTAGAATCGGTAATTACCAACGTGGCTATTGGTGCCGCTGACCCCGGTGAAGCTTCGGCCGCCGGCACTTCGCAGTCGAACCTAGCCAAAGTGGCCGTGGCCTTCAAGGAGATGAGCGAGCGGGAGGGCCAGTCGACGGCTATCTACATGGATAAAATCCGGGAGGTGGTGAAAGGCATTCCGGGCACCGAAATTTCGGTGGACCAGGAAAGCAGCGGCCCGCCCACCGGTAAGCCCATTGCCATTGAGGTTTCGGGAGATGATTACCCGACGCTTATCGCGCTCAGCAAGAACGTGACCCGCTACATCGATTCGGCCAATATTGGCGGCATCGAGCAGCTGCGCTCCAACTTGGAAGACCGCAACCCCGAAATTGCCGTTGATATCAACCGCACCCGCGCCAACCGCGAAGGCATAAGCACCGCCCAGATTGGCATGGAAGTGCGTACGGCCATCTACGGCACCGAGGCCAGCAAATTCAAGACCTCCGACGACGAGTACCCGATTCAGGTGCGTTACGCCGAGCCTTACCGTTCCGATATCGACGCCATCCTGAACTCGCCGCTGACTTTCCGCGACGCTACGGGCTTGGTGCGCCAGGTACCCATTGCCTCGGTGGCTGATGTGCGCTACGGCACGACCTACGGCGGCATTAAGCGCAAAGACGTAAAGCGCGTGATTACGATTTCCTCGAACGTGCTCGGTGGCTTTACCGGCCCCGATGTAGTGCGCCAGATTGAAACCTCGCTCCGCTCGTTTCCGGTACCACCCGGCTACACCGTGAAGATGGGTGGCGCCCAGGAAGACCAGAAGGAAACCTCCGACTTCCTCGGCATTGCCGCCGTGGGCGCCATCGGCCTCATCTTCCTGATTCTGGTGATGCAGTTCAACTCCGTAAGCAAGCCGATTATCATCTTGGCCGAAATCATCTTCTCGGTTATTGGGGTGCTACTGGGCCTGGCCATTACGGGCATGAATATCAGCATCGTGATGACGGGCGTGGGCATTATCGCGCTGGCCGGTATCGTGGTGAAAAACGGTATTCTGCTGGTCGAGTTCACCGACATGCTGCGCAGCCAGGGCATGCCCCTGCGCGAGGCTATTGTGCTGGCCGGCCGCACCCGCCTCAATCCGGTTATCCTCACGGCCACGGCCGCCACGCTGGGCCTGATTCCGCTGGCTATCGGTCTGAACATCGACTTCTACGAGCTCTTTAACTCGGGCCAGCCCAACTTCTTCATTGGCGGCGAGTCGGTTACGTTCTGGGGCCCGTTGGCCTGGACCATCATCTTCGGTCTGGTATTCGCCACGCTCATTACGCTGGTGGTGGTACCGGTGATGTACCTGATTACCGAAAGCCTGAAAATCCGCATCAAGGGCGAACCCGAGGTGCATGCCGATCAGGAGGAAGTGGAGGCTGCCACGCCGCCCATCCTGGCCAACGTATAAATCAAGTTGAGTTCCGGCAAGATTCACTTCTTGCCGGAACTTTTTTTCGCGGACCCTTGCAACCATTGCTACCGCTTCCGGACTCCTTCGCCCGAACGGGCACGGGAGGCGCTGCTTTTGGTTCCGTTCCGTTTTCTTTACTCCTGTTGGCTCGTTTCATGTACGCCTCCACTACTACCGTTCCCAAAACCATTCAGCAGCAGGTGCTGCGCATCATTAGCAAGCGCAAGGCCATTAAGGCGCGCCGCTTGCGCATCGGCAGCGACCTAAGCCGCGAGCTGGGCTTCGATACCGTCGACGTCGTCGATATTATTCTGGAGCTGGAGCGCAACTTTCATATCGTCATCCCCGACGAAGTGCCGCTGACAACAGTTGGCGACTTCGTGAACTACGTTGTCAGCCACACGCCCGCACAGGCACAGGCACAGGCAGCGTAGTTTATTAGCTGTTAGCTGAAGAAAAGCAGAAGGCCCCGCACTCGATTGAGTGCGGGGCCTTCTGCTTTTCTTCAGCTAACAGCTAACGTACGTTTCCGCCCATGTCGCCACCAGCCGGACGGTCGTGGGTCGAGAAGTTAGGTTCGCGGCTGCTGTCGGTGGTATTGGCGGCTACATCGTGCTGAGTGGCAGCAGGCGTACCAGTGGTCTGAGTAGTAGTGGGCTTATTGGCCTCTGAACCCATATTGCCCATCTGCCCCATCGTCGAGACCGATGTTTCGGCTTTCGAAGAGGAGCTGGTCGAGGGCTGATCGTCAGTATCCTTTACCAAGGTAGGGCGGGTGTCCTCCCACTCGGCAAACTTTGTAAGCTCGTCTTGGATAGTGGTGCTGAACCAAGCAACCAGGGCTACGTCATCGAGGAGGCCCAGTACCGGAATAAAGTCCGGAATCAGGTCTATGGGGCTCAGAAAGTAGATGGTAACGGCTACTGCGGCCACTACAGTGGTAGTAGGCAGGCCAGTATATTCGCCCGACGCCGATAGTTTGATAAGCCGGAGCATTGTCTGCAGGGTTTCCCAGGCCTCGTGGGCAATAGAGCCCATGTCCTTCTTGCTGCTGGCTTTCTCGTACGCATCAGTCAGCAGTTGCTTCATGCGCGTAGGCTTTTTAACATATTCCTCGGCCTTGCCGAGAAACTTTTTGAACAGAGGCGAAGAAGCTACGTCCTGTCCTTGAGGGGCTTGCTTATCCATGGAAGCGTAATAAATAGAAAGGGAGAGTGCCGGCCCAAGTGCCGGTGTTGTGCTATACTCTATCAGGCCAAAATGGTTTTAGCCACTTTCCGCGCATTCAGTCACCGCAAATCTCGGTACCAGGTGCCTATAACAGCTGCGCCCCGTCGGGGAGGACGGGGCGCGGCGGTAAGCAAGATGTATAATCGGGTGGCGCTTAGCGGTCGACGCGGCCGGCGGCGTAGAAGTTGCGGCTGTAATAGGCCTGCTGCAGCGAGCTAACCATGACGCCACCATTGGTAGCAGCGTGGGCAAACTTGTTGTCCTTGAGGTAAATGCCTACGTGATAGATGGGCTGGCCCGGGCCCCGACGAAAGAATACCAGGTCGCCGGTCTGCATCTCGTCCTTATCAACGCGCTTAACAGTGCCGAACATGGAGCGCGAGCTGCGCTGCAGCGTGAGGCCGTACACCTCCTTAAATACGCGGGTAACAAAGCCGGAGCAATCGGTGCCGCTTTTGCTGTTGCTACCATAGCGGTAAGGCGTGCCCAGCCAGGAGGCTACGGTCGCCAGCAGCGACTTATTCTCGTTGTAATCAGTCTCGATACCCAAGCGCTCGGCTACTTTGTCGTAGGCCGCCGAGTCGGCGTTCGACAGGGCGCGGGCGTTGTCGCCTTCATCGGCGGGCAGCAGCCCGCCCAGCAGGGAGGCTTGTTGGGAAGAAGCAACCACTAGGTTGCCAGACGCGGCGGGGGCTTGCTCGAATAAAAAGGAGAGGACCATGGCGGCCGCGGCGAGGCAATAGAGGATGCTGTTTTTCATTGTCCGTCGGGAAGGTGCTGGCAGCATTGCCGGGAAGGGCCGTACTGCTCCAAAAGATGTTCGTTACTCGATAGGCAACCGGAAACCCGGATGGCAAAAGCAAAAAATAAGACAGTAGCCCACTGCTTTTCCGGATTGGTCGGACAGAGGCGTGGAGTAAAGCTAGGTCCTAAATGACCGGACGAGCAAGAAAAAAAGTAGTTAAAAACAAATTATCCTGATATAGGTCAACTTATTTAACAAATAGTCTTGCAACCAGCTAAACTCAGCCGAATGATATTGCGTACATCTCGCCCTTTCCCTTCCTCTCATTACTGCTTTATGCAGGTAGCGCGCATTGTAGAAAACTCGCCCTTCGCCCGGCTGGCTCGCCTGAAACTGACGGTGCCCACTGTGGCTATGGTACTGGGCCGCAGCATTCACCTGAGCGGCGTCACGCGCGAGCAGTTTCTGCGCGACCCGTTCTGGGTGGCGCACGAAATGGAGCACATCCGGCAGTTTGAGCAGTATGGGCGCTTGGGGTTTCTGGTGCGCTACCTATGGGGCTGGGCCCGCTATGGCTACTACCACATCCCGTTTGAGGTAGAAGCCCGCGAAGCCGCCGAGCGCGATGCCCACCACTACGCCCAGGGCCAGCCGCTGCCCACCGCCGCCGAGCGCCACGCTACGCCAAAAGCGAGATAGGAGGCTGCAGGACCAGTGCAAAAGGGCGTCATTCAGAGCGAAGCGAAGAATCTCGCGTGCCTACGTTGCAGTGATGCTCCAACGATTAGCACGCGTCATTCTTCGCTTCGCTCTGAATGACGCCCTTGTTTATTCAATCATTCACCAATTTGCTCATTCACTCATTGGTTAGAGCGCTGCCAGGCGGCCACCATCAACGACCAGGGTGGTGCCGTTGATGAAGCTGGCTTCGGAGGAAGCCAGAAAGCAAACGGCGGCCGCTATTTCTTCGGGTGTGCCCACTTGGCCGGTAATTTTCTCTTTGCCGCTTTTTACGTTGGGGTTGCTCCAGAGCATGGGCGTGTCCACGGCCCCGGGTGCCACCGAATTAACCCGGGCGTGGGTATGCGGGATTTCCTGGCTCAGGCCCCGCACAAAGGCATCCATCGCTCCTTTGCTAGCGGCATACGGCACCACGTTGGGCGTAGTCTGGAAAGAATGAACTGAGCTGATGGCCACGATGGCCCCGCCCTTCATATGAGGCAGGCATAGCTGAGTGAGCCGGAACAAGGAGCGCAGATTGACATTCATCAGCTGGTCCCATTCGGCGGGGTCGAGCTTGGAAATGGGGTCGAAGGTCATCATGGCGGCGTTGTTGATGAGCACATCGATGCGGCCCCACTCCTTAATGGTTCGCTCTACGGCCCGCCTTAAGTCGGCGTCTTTGCCCACGTCGCAGCGGATGAACAGTGCCTTCCCACCGGCCTGCTCTACCAGCTCCACCGATTCCGGGCCTTCTTCTTTGTTGCGGCCGATTATGACCACGCGGCCCCCTTCGCGGCCCAGGCGCACGGCCGTGGCCCGCCCAATGCCCGAGGTGGCACCGGTAACGAAGCATACTTTATCCTGGAAACGGCGCGCCGGGGCGGCAATAGCGGTGAAGGGCATGAGCAGGGAAGGCAGTGAAAAGAATACTGTCCCAACGGATAGTCCGGCCGGATGTTTGGTGCCACGTTGCCGGTGCCGGCTAAAACACCTCTGCTAAATGGCAACTCTGGGAGGCCGTTTCACGAATACTATACAATAGGCCCGGGTTCGCCCGCAGGCAATTCATCCATTCTAACCTCCTTTTGTTATGAGTACTTCAAAAACCAACCAGCCCGGCGACGCAGCCGGCAAGCACGTTTCCTTCACGCCTGCCCACCCCGAGGCCGGCAGCTCTTCTTCGACCGGTAACCAGGCAGCCAGTGGCAACGCCCGCAGCCAGCACGACTCGGCTAGCCAGCAGCCAACCGGCACCTCCAGCCAGCAGGCCAGCGGCCAAACGGATGGGCTGGAAGCCAAAGCCAAAGACTGGCTCAACCAGCAGCAGTGGCTGCAGAATGTTGATGTGAATCAGCTTTCCAAACAAGTGAAAGACCTGGGCTCGAAAGCAGTAGAGCAGGTAAACCGGCTCAGCCCAACCCAAAAAGTAGTGGGCGGTGCCCTGCTGGTTAGCGGATTGAGCTGGCTGGCGCTACGCTCCACAAGCAATAAGCGCAACAGCGCTTCTGCCTCTGATAACGCTTACAACGACGAAAGCTGGAAGCCCAGCAGCGAATCGGTGTACCGGGGTCATAAGACGGATGCCTGATTAGCGCGTAGCGAAGAACTCGCTTTCCGCGCTTTATAGCTGGAGCTACAGTACCCATTTTCTTCGCTGCCCTTAAGTTCTTTATAGCGTCAGTCCCCTGTCATTGCCCGATCCGGCAACGACAGGGGACTGACGTTTTTTGTGCTGCCGCCCGCTATACGCAATGCCACCGCTAACGAGCGGCTTCGGGCTGCTCCAGCAGCCGTACGCGGTGCCGGCCACCACTGCGCAGCTCCAGCCACTGGCGCAGCCGCTGGGCTTCGGGCAGCGGTAGCTGCCGGCGGCTGCGTACGGCTACCACAACCACAGTGTCGGCCCCGAGCGAGTCGGTGGCGGGTTGGATGAGGGTGCTGGTGCCGAGCTGCCGCACCAGCGGATGTTCAATCTGTATCTCGCGCAGCAGCACCGAATCGGTTGGCAAGCCCGTCGGGACGATGGTAGCCGCCACCATGCGTTGCAGCCGGCGGGCAATCTGGTCATCGTAGCTGGCCAGTGTCTGCTCGCCCAAGCTGCGCACATCTTCCAGCAGGCTGAGGCGTAACGAGTGGGAGTCGGCAGAGTCGAGGCGACCCAGGCCCTGACGCACAATCAGGCGGGCGTCGGGCAGGCTGTAGGCGGGTAGGCGGGCATACAGTGCCCGAAGCTTCTCTGGCGAAAGGGTCTGGCCGGCCAGCAGCACATTAATGGTATTAGTTTCGGGACTGAGCCGGCGAGTGACGATATAGGAGTTAGTGAGGTTGAACTGTTCCTCTACGAAGCGCTGGGCATTGTGCGTAAATACCGTGCGGCGTACAATGCGGGCGGCCATATATACGCTGGGTACGGCCGTGAGCAGGGCCAAGCCCCACACCGTAAGCTGCACGCGGCGGGCACGGGCGCTGTCGGTAAACGTAGCCCGCGGAATAGGTAATACCCGCACCACCAGCAGCGTAGCCAGCACAATAAACACGCAGTTGATGGAGTACAGATACAGGGCCCCGAACATATACTGCCACTGCCCCATGGCCAAACCGTAGCCCGCCGTGCACAGTGGTGGCATCAGGGCGGTGGCAATGGCCACGCCGGGCAGCACATTGCTTTTCTCGCGCCGGGTGAGAGCCACCGCTCCGGCGGCGCCCCCAAACAGGGCAATCAGTACGTCCCAGGTGGTAGGTACGGTGCGGCCCAGTAGTTCGGTGCCGGCGTCGGTGAGGGGCGTGAGCCGGAAGTAAGCGGCCGACACCAGCAGGCTGATAACTGTGGCCAGCAGCAGGTTGGAAAGCCCCCGCTGAATAATTTCGACCCGCACGGTAGCCGCCCCAAACCCAATACCCACAATAGGGCCCATGAGCGGCGAAATCAGCATGGCTCCAATTACTACGGCCGTGGAGTTGACGTTGAGCCCCACCGAAGCTACCAAGATGGCGAACATGAGTACCCACAGGTTGGTACCCCGGAACAACAGACCTTCTTCCACATCCTGCACAATGTCGTCAGGCGTGCCCATGTCCTGGGTCAGGTCGAAGCGCAGACGCAGCCAGCGGAGCAGCACAAAAATCATGGTTTGGGGCTAAGTAGTAACAGGAGGCGCAGCTGCCGGGAGTGTTGGTACGGGTGCTAAAGCGCGGCCTTAAAGGTCAGGGTTTTATCGGTGTATGCCTGTAGCTCGGCTAGCTCGCGGGCAATACGCTGTTGTTAGGCAGTTACCAAAGCAGAGCTTTTGTAGGTTTCACTGTCATCGGCATGCTGTAGCAGCTGACTTTCGGAATGAGCTGTCGGAACAGGGTTTTCGTGTTTCTGCTGCAGCTCGCGCGTGTTGGCGGCCTGTTAGCCCAGCTGCCGCACAAAGCAGCGGGCATATAGTTCTGTAATACCAAAGTGTACCTGCTCGTGGGCCAGCACCCGCGAATCGGTGGCGGAGGGTTTGAAGTAGAAATCGGGGCAGCTGAAGTAGGTTTCGATAGTGAAATGGGCCTTGTTCAGCCCCAGCCCGGGGTAGCGGTACCGGATGTTGTTGCTGGTAGCCGCCTGAGACGGCCGGTTAGCAACGGACCCCTTGAAATCGGCCACTCGCAGCCGGCGGTTAGGCTGCCATACGATTTCGCGTTCGTAAGCCGTCAGGTCGGTCAGGCGCAGGAGCAGGGCCCGACTCTGGTGGCAGGCTGTGGTAGCCAGGTCCAACAGCGCATAGAAGGAGCAGGTGCTTCATCAAGAGAAAACGTAAGGAGGGATGCGCTGACCGGCCGGCGAAAGTACATCAGCCGGCTTCGGTCCGTAGCCTAGCCGGCCGCTTCCTCTTCGCGGAACAGCTTGGCATCGGCCCAGAAAGTGCCGAGGGGCACAATGGAGGCGAGCAGGGCCAGCGCTGTTTTGCGCCACGACCAACTGTACTGGACCGCGGCCCCAATCACGAGCAGGCAGTACAGCACAAACAGCGCCCCGTGGGCCATGCCTACTACCCGCACGGCCGCCGGCTGGCCAAAAAAGTACTTCAGCGGCATGGCTACGCCCAGCAGCAGCAAAAACGAAAGACCTTCCAGAAGGCCAACCAGCCGCAAACGGCCCAGCGAGGAAGCAAAAAACTGTTTCATAAGCATAACCAGGGGGCCATCGAAAGCAACCGACCCGGCGTAAAGGTACGGTCGGCACCTCATCCTGCACTAACCCAGCGGCTTTTGCCGGCACCGGCCTTTTGGCCCCAGCACCTAAACGGCGGCAGCTTCCGAAGAGACTGCCGCCGTTGCTGCGTCGGGAATAGAGGCCGGTTACTGCTTCATAAACCGCTCGTGGAATGTTTTCTGCCCGTCGCTGACGGTGAGCAGATACACGCCAGTAGCCAGGTTGGCCACGTTCAGCTGGCCGTTCTCGAAACGGACGTTGGCCACCTTCGCGCCGCGCAAATCGGTAATCGAAGCCGATACTACCGGGGCTTTACCAGCCAGCACGATATTGAGCACGCTGGCCGTGGGGTTAGGGTACAGCGTCAGGGCCTTCTCGAAGCGGCCGTCGCCCACCGTTGCGCCCTGGGCCGCTACGTAAACCTCGGTGCCGGCTGCTCCGCCGATGATGGTTACGGAGTAGTCTTCGGTTTCGCCATAGGTGAAGCTATTGCAGCTGGTGGTGCTGGCATTGTCGCTCATGGTTACCCGCATGCGGGTTTTACCGGTTAGGGCCGAAGAAGGGACCGTGAACGTAGCCGACAGCGTGGCGCTGCTCGACGAAGCACCCGATACGACTGTCTCACCGGCATCGGTAAAGTCGCCGTCCTGGTTGTAGTCGATGTATATGCGCCAGTTCTCGTTGTAGGCCGTCGAACGGAAACCGGCCGAGATGTTGATGGTCTGCGCCGAACCGGCAGCAATGTTCGTGTTCAAGGCCGTACCGTTGTAGTAGCCGCCATCGGCGCCCGAGGTACGGTTGATGCTGCCCAGACGAACCAGGTCAATCCACTCGTAGCTCACGTTGTTGCCCTTGCTGGCGCAGTACGTAACGGCAACTGGTGGGGTTGGAGGAGTAGGCGGGGTTGTCGGCGGCGGCGGTGGGGGCGGGGTGCCACCAGCCGGCGCCGTACCGGCTACCGTAAACGTGCCCAGCGAGCCGTAGTCGGAGTAGCCATCGGTGGCGGGGTTGGCCGCGCCGGTACCATCTACCTGCAGGAAATAGGTGCCGGCACCCAGCGTGGTGCTCACTGTTGCGTTGAGGCTGCCGCCGGTATCGTAAGTGCCTACCAGACCGCCGGTGCTGTTCAGCAGCCGCACTACCACATCAAGGTTGCCGTAACGGGCCACCGTATTTATATTGAAGCTTACCGCGCCGCCGCTGGTGGTAAAGCTAAAGTGGTCCTGGTCATCGGTGCGCTCAATCAGGCCGTTGCCGGTCAGGTTGTCGCCGCTGCGGGCCAGGGGCGTGGCCGTGCCGGTTGTGTTGCCGTGGTCGTCGGCGCGGTAGCCCACGTTGTAGGTCGGGCCGCTCATAATGGCTAGATCGTCTTGGGTCTGGTTGGCGTTGGCGTACTCCCCCTTGCTCCACTGGCTGATGGGCTTGTAGTAGCCTACACCCATAATCGGCGCCCACGAGCCCTGGCCCTGGTAGTAACCCTCACTGGGACTGGTGCGGCCGTCGTGGCTCAGGCCCAGCGTGTGGCCCACCTCGTGCGAAGCCGCCTCGCCCCCCGCTTTGGGGTCATTCATGAACACCCAGCAAGGCGTGTCGTTGTTGTAGCGGAACGAGGTGAGGTAAGCAACCCCGCCAGCCCCGGGGGCCGCCGTGTTGGTGGGCGTCACAATCACGCGCATGCGCATATTTAGGGGGTAGGCATTGAACACGGCCTCGTCGGTGGTCACGTTCATGTCGAAGGGCCGGAAGTCCTCGCTTACCAGCTCCCAGAATGCCTGCACCTTGGCCGCATCGTTCTGAATGCCCGAGGGCGCAGCATCAATCGGGTTGCCGTTGTTCCAGGGCGTGCCCGACACGTACTGGCCGTCGAGGTCGATGTAGATGCAGCCCTTGGCACCGGGCAGGCTCTGCAGCGAAACCACCGCGGCGGCCATGCCGGCCGCGCGGTTGGCCGGGGCCGCCTCGGGAGCCTGGTAGCCCACGGGCTTATCGTAGTTGATGCAGATAACCTGGTTGATATCAACTTCCTGCACCTGGGCGTTGCCCTGTGCGTCGGTCGAGTAGCGGTAGGCCCGCTTGGTATCCCGGAGCACAATGTGCCCCTCAACCTGCGTGCCCTCTATCCGTACAAAAAACGAAGAATTCGGTACGCCCACCAACTCGCCTACCAGGTACTCGCCGGTCGAGGCTAGGTCTTCACGGTAGTTCACTTGACCAGTGAAATTCTGGTTGGCAGCCACCCGCAGCGAAACAGTGGGTTTGGGCTGGCGGCGAGCCACATCGGCGGCCACTTCGGTTTCGAGCTGCCGCACTAGGTTCTGCGGGCTTCCCAGCGAGTAAGTAGGGCCGGCAGCCCTGTTTTGAGCGAGGGCCGGAGCAGCGGCGGCCAGCATGGCCATACCGAGCCCGTAGGCATAAAGCTTGTTCATAGAAAAGAAGGATTGGTTGTGGAAAAGAGAGGGCGGACTAGCGCGGCAGCCGGATGAGCTATTACGCTATCCGGCAAATGTATTATTAATAAGGAACCGGCCAACAGCTGCGGTTTATATATATAGCTTTGATATGTAGCATATTGCCATTCTGCGAAAGGTGATAATCTGCCGTCACCTATTCAAAAAAGCTAATTTCGACTTATCTCCTACCTGCTGTTTAACCCACAGTACGAAGTTGGCTTTATTCCAGAATGCCATAATTATATTCAGTTGACCCGGCTACGGGTGGCTCTGGGGATGGGCCACATAGTCGGTTGGCCCCAAACGGCAGCGGCGACTACCCCCTTCGGAATAGTCGCCGCTACTGGCACTGCCGGAAACCGGAGGGGCTTAGCCCGCCACCGCCATTTTCACGTTGAAGGCGCTCGGGCCTTTCTGGCCCATCTCTACCTCGAAGGTCACTTTGTCGTTTTCCTTGATGGTGAGGCTACCCAAGTTGTTGGCGTGCACAAATACGCTCTGCTGCGTAGCCAGGTCCTTAATGAAACCGTAGCCTTTCGAATCGTTGAAGAACGTAACCGAGCCGGAACGCACCGGATCTTCCTCTTCCATGTCCTCCTGGCGGATAGCGCCAATGCGGATGCTTTCGAGCGGAATCTCCTTCTTTTTCTTGGTCGGATCCGGGGGAGTGTCCACGATGTTGCCGTTCTCGTCAACGTAAGCCATCATCTCATCGAGGCCCTGGCCCTTGCTGGAGTTGGCTAAGCGCTCCTCCTTCTTCTCCGCCTTTTCCTGGCGCTTCTTCAGTCGTTTCTTCTCGTTCTCTCTTTTGCCGAAGGTGGCCTGTGATCTACCCATATAATGTGTTTGGTTTGATGTTGGAGTCGCCCCTGCCGGACAGGAGCGAGATGTTAAAAGAAAAACCTACTGAACTGAACAGCCCCTAATCTAGCAAAGTTCCTATATTAGGACTCTGGCAAAAGGGGGCCGCAACAGCAGTGCCGGGAGGCAAATGAGCTGTGTTGCAGGAAGGCTGAGGGGCGCGGAATGAACCAGCGCGGCCGGGGCTAAGCAATACCAGCAGGGGTAAAGTTACGCCATATTTCCCGCAAAAAGAACACCCTGTGGCTATATTCCGGGCAAACCGGGATGCAACACTGCCCTGACGCTCCGGCCGCTACCGAAGAAACACGCCGGTGCCGTTGGGCTCCTAAAACGCTGATGGTATTTCGGGTGCCTGGGGCGAGTCAGGCGAGGACCAGCGCCACTACATCGGGCACTTCGCGCACCTCGCCGGGGGCCAGGCCGGCCAGGGCCAGGCCGCCAATGCCCACGCGCACCAGCCGAAGTGTGGGGAAGCCTACGGCGGCCGTCATTTTACGAACCTGGCGGTTTTTGCCTTCCGTAACCGTAATGCTCACCCAGCTGGTAGGGCCGTGCCGGTCGTCGCGGATTTTGCGGGGCCGGGGCGGCAGGTCGGGGGCTTCGGGCAGGCGGTGGGCCGCGCCGGGCAGCGTTTGGTAAGGTTGGTGCTCGACACTGATTTCGACACCGGTGCGCAGCCGAGCCAGGGCTTCTTCGGTGATGAGCCCGTCGAGCTGGGCGTAATATTCCTTCTCCACATCCTTGCGGCGGATCCGCTCACTGACCAGACCGTTGGTAGTGAGCAGCAACAGGCCCTCGCTGTGCTCATCGAGGCGGCCAACGGCCATCGTACCATCCGGGAAATCGTGCAGCTCACCCAAAAAACGCTTTTTACGCGCTTCGCGGGCATCTTCACTCCGGAACTGGCTCAGGTAGCCAAAGGGTTTGTACAGCAGAAAATGACGGTGTTCGGACACGGCCGCAAAGGTAGGCAGCCCGCCCCGGTTGCCCGCGGCCGCTACAACCCCGGTGCGTATGCTACCGTATCAGGCCCAAGTAACGCAAGTATAGCTACTAGTCTATATCCGGCTGGGTAGTTTTTCTCACCTGATCTTTCTCCGATGAATAAGTCACTGCTTCTGATTTCCGCCGCCGCCACCCTGGCCATGGCTTCCTGCAACCAGGACAAGCAGGCTGCTGTGGATGCGGCCACCACGCCCTCGACCGATACGGCCGTGGTAATGAACGAAAACATGGACTACCGGGCCGACGCTGACCGCACGGTAACCCAGATTGCGAATGACCTCGAAATCGACGACACAACCACCGTGTCGACCATTGGCCGGGGCTATTACGACCGGGGCCGCCGCTTTGCTGAGGTGAACAACCAGTACCGTACCGACACCACCGGTTTCTACGCCGCCCAGCGGGCCGTGAACGACGAAACCGATAACACGGTGAAAGGTGTGGTAAACGAGGACCAGTACGGTGTATATAGCGAGAACCGCGGCACGTACTACGCCGGTACGCCCTACACGCCCGCCCCGGCTCGCCGGGTAGCCGTAGCTGCTAAGCCCGCCGGCCCTACCATTGTAAAGCGTGAGAAGCGATTCGGTGGCGACACCAAAATCACGTACTCGAATGGTAAAGTCATTAAAATCGACAAGGATGGCGACACCAAAGTGGAGTATCCTGACGGCACTAAGGTGAAAACCGATGCCGACGATGGCGAAGTGAAGGTGAAAGACTAGTTTCGCTTTAACTCCAATACAAAAGGCCCCGCCCGGATTCACCGGGCGGGGCCTTTTGTATTGGAGTTAAATCCAGCTGCTACTCGCGCGTGAACAGGTAGCTCTTTCCGCCCTGCTGCAGGGTAAACGTGTGCCGATCCGCATCGAAATCTACAACGATGCCGGCGGGCTCGAAGGTGAACTGGGTTTTCGACTTGGCCGTAAGCGACAGGGCCTGCTGACCAGTGGCCTGGGCCAGAAGTGTGTTGCCAGCTGCGGTAACCGTGACTTTAAGCGGCATTTGGGTACTGGTGTAAGTGCCCGTTAGCGGGCCCAGGTCGGTGGCAGTAAGGGCCACCGGAGTAGCAGGGCGCAGGTCGGGCAGGCGGTAAGGCGTACCGTAATAGCTGGACAGCGCCCCGATGAGCACGTCGTTGAGTGGGAAGTTGCTACCGTTCTGGCAGTAAGCCAGCGCCAGCTTATCGGTGGGGAAGTAGATGAGGCTGGACTGGAAGGCATCGATAACTCCGCCGTGGCCGTAGCCTTTTTTGGTGCCGAATGGTATAGGCATCAGGGCCGCGCCGTAGCCGTCCTGCAAAACCATCATTTGCTCCAGGGTGGCCGGTTTCACGAGCCGCCCCCCGAATAAGCCCTCAATGAACCGCGTGAGGTCGGTGGGTGTAGACACCAGCGCTCCGGCTCCACCGGGAATGCTCATGTCCGTTTCCGGCTCGGGCTGCCAGGCGCTGCCCGACCACCTGAACGAGGCCGCTTCATGCTTTTTGGCATCAATGGGGCCACCATAGTACGTTTCCTTCAGGCCCAGCTTGCTGGTAATACGTTTTTGCAGAACCTGTTTGTAGGGCTGGCCCGTAACCTTCTCTATTATGTAGCCGAGCAGCAGGTAGTTGGTGTTGCTGTACTCAAACTTGGCCCCCGGCTCAAAATCAGGGGCCGGCTTGCTCATAATTGCCAGCATTTGGGCCTGGGTCTGCGGCTTGGCCATGTACGTTGCGTAGGCCGCGTCGCTGGTAAAGCTGTGCAGGCCGCTGCGGTGGTGCAACAACTGGTCGACGGTGATGCGGGTGGCGTTGGGCAACTGCGGAAACCAGGTGGCCAATGGCGCGTCCAGCTTTAGCTTGCCTTCTTCCACGAGCTGCATTAGCATGGTAGCGGTGAAGAGCTTGCTGATGGAGCCAATGCGGTAGCGCGTGGCCGCAGTAGCCGGCACACCCGCTTGCTCCTGCCCGAAGGCGCGGCTGTACACCACTTTGCCATCCTGCGACAACGTGAGGCTGCCCATAGCCCGGTGGTTGGCTTCGAAGCTGGTAAGCAGGCTGTCGAGCCGGGGTTGGTTGAAGCTGCCCTGAGCCAGAACGGAGCTGGCGCCAAGGCAGGCAGGTAGGAGCACTAAAGCGAGTTTGCGTAGCATAAAGCGAAGGCAATAAGGTGGAAGACGGATCAAAAGAACCAGCTATATCGGAAAAGCTGAATTATTTTCAACCATCGCCCTTATTCCTGCCCTCAACTGTCTCTGGCACCTTACTTTATCACCCCAAACCCGCGTAGCTCGGTCGCAATGCGCTGGTTCCAGCGGTTCTGGGCGGTGGCGTCGGTGCCGCCCGAAGTTTCGCGGTCGTACTGGTCCTGCAGGCGGTTCATCTCGCGGAAGGAATCCAGGTACTGCCAACCCAGAATGCTTTGGTAATCGGCCACGGTGAGGCTGTCGGGGCCCACCTTGCGCCGGAACCGCTCGGCCACCAGCCGCACAATATCGAAGTGGCGCTGCTCGTGGTTGAGGTTGTAGGCCGTGCGCTGCCCCTCGGCCACCCACGAGGAAGTGCGCACCACATACACCTGTAGCTCGATATCGAGCACTACCACACCTTGGCTCACCCGCGGCCGGGTCCGGTAGCCGAAGCTCGGGAATACGGCCGCCGCATACTGGCCTTTAGACCGGGGCATGCCCGTAAAATCGGCCCAGGCCAGCGGGCGGGCCGGGTCGTAGAACAGCGTGTCGGGCTCGGTTTGGCGGATGTCGTAGCGGAAGGTGGGCTGCACAGCCGTGGCCAGCCGGATATCGTGGGCTGCTGCCGTGGTCAGCCAGCCGTTGAAGTGACGCAAGCCGCCCAACACCGCTTGGCTCAGCGCGGTTTCTACCACGGCCCGGTTGGCGCGGGTGCGGCCGTAGCGGGCCGCGCCGCGGTATTCGGTAAGCGTACTAGTTCGGCCTTCGGCGTTGCGCCATTCAAAAGCCATGTGCAGGGCAATGGTACCATTGGCGGCACCATTCGGGCCGGGCGTTTCGCGCACCTGCAAATCCAGCGCACGCAGCGTGATGGGGTAGCGGCCGGTAGTGGCAGCCGGCAGCGTGGCGGTGGCAAACTGTTGCAGCGCCGCCGCTGTGCCGTTTCGCAATTCGACCGGCTGGGCTGCGGTTGTAGTGCCGGCCGCTGCCGTTGCGGGCAGCAGCAGCGCCACGGCTGGCCGCCCCGGCCGCTCGTCGCGCACGGCGGTAATGCTGAACAGTGCCGGCCCGAAACCGGGCGCAACGGGCCGCAGCACCAGCGGCACTTCGGACGCGGGCCGCAGTAGGTTCAGCAGCAGCAAAAACAGGTTCAGCGTAAGCGAGGTCAGCATAAGCATCTACCCCAGACACCTGCCCGCCACCACCCGTTCCACGGGCCAGGGTGGAATTTGCGGGAGAGGAGAGAGGACACAAAACGCTCGTGCCGCCGAAGGAGGAATCTGCTCCCCGCTGCTTGCGCTTTTAGCCTCCGCCCAGCCGCTGGCGGCGGTACTCGGTGGGGCTTTGGCCGGTGAACTTGCGGAAGGTTTTGTTGAAGTGCGACAGGTTATTGAACCCACAGGCGTAGCAGACTTGGGTAATGGCCAGATCGTCGTCGAGTAGTAGCCGGCAGGCCTGGCCCACGCGGTACTCCTGCACGAAGTCGGTGAGCGTGTGGCGGGTCATTTTTTTGAAGTAGCGGCAGAAAGCTGGCACCGAGAGGTAAGCCACATCGGCTACTTCCTGCACCGAGAGCGTGGCGCGCTGGTAGTGCTGCTCCACGAACTGGTATACCCGGCTCAGGCGCTGCTGTTCCTTGCCACTCAGGCCCTGGCCCCCCGTACCGGCGTGCAGCGGCTGGCAGTCGGGAGTAGGGGCGGCCTGGGCCAGCTGCTGCAGGGCCTGCAGCAGTAGCAGCAGCCGCGCGAAGGGCGGGGCCACCAGCAGCTGCCGTAGCAGCGGCCCCACTGCTTGGCGGGTAGCAGCCCCAAACGACAGCCCCTCGTGCGAACGGGCCAGCAGCTGCCGAATGGCTACCATCTCCGACCGCTCCCAGAAATCGGGCCCCAGGAAGTCGCCGCGCAGTTGCACCACAATTTCTTCGAACGGCGTGCCCACCGGCTGGCCGTAGCTGAAGGTCAGGTGGGGCAGATCGGGCCCGATAAGCACTAGTTCGCCATCTTCGAACCGCGAAATATGCTGGCCGATATGCCGCCGCCCATGGCCCCGCGGGATATACACCAGTTCGTACTCGGGGTGATAGTGCCAGAGCAGGTCGGCCTTGCTTACCTGCGTGTAGTGCAACAGCGTAAACGAGCTGTCGGCGGTTGGGTGGATGGGCTCAAATTGTAGCTTCACGGCGCAAAATGGTGCCTCAATGGCGGAATGAGAGCGTGAAGTTAACACAATTGGTCAACCAGGCACTATGAATGGCGAATAAGGCAGTAGTTATCTAGCTGAAGGTTAGTGACCTTTGTATAGTAAAATCGGCTTCGGGGCTAAACCGGGCCTATCAGGCCAGCTTTTAGGGGCTGGGCGCAGGTTTTACACTAGCATAACAACGGTGCCAGCCTGTGGCTGCGCGCCGGGCGAGGAATCTGCAACTTCCTCGCCGCCCTGGCTGGCTTAAAGGATAAGGCCAATCGGCGTGTCAGAGGTGAATAGGGTGGTGTATCCGCACCAAATATCCAGCGACTTTGGGTGGGAATTTTAGTCGCTGGCCGTTTACCGGGCCTTTCTAAGGGTCGGCAAACGCAAAAGAGGTTGAGGCTGTGGGAGCTTCAGCCTCTTTTTTTTGCCCGCTCCCGTATGAGATGGAACTCCCCCCACCTTTTTGCTCGTATTTTGGGGCCACCCAAGCTGTACCCTATGCGTTCATTCCTGCTGTGCTCGGTCCTCCTGCTGCTTTGCCTACCGAGCATCGCCTGGGCTCAGCAGCCCGACACTACTCGCATCCGCCTCGAAAACGTGGATGTTGCCCCTCTCGCCGCCGACATTTCGGGTTGGCTGCTACTCGATAAGGATATTCAGACCGAGCTGGAGGGCGCCGTTTACAACCTCTACAATTTCAAGTACGACAAGGCCGAACGGCAGTTCCGGAGCCTGCGCCGTCGCTACCCCCAGCACCCGATGCCCTATTTTCTGCTTGGGCTCAGCACCTGGTGGAAAATAATGCCCAGCAACATCACCAATAAGCAGTACGACAAGGTGTTTCTGGCCTACATGGACACGGCCGTTACCCGGGGCGAGGCCCTTTACAAGAAAGACAATAAGAACTACGAAGCCAGCTTTTTCCTGTCGGCGGCCTACGGCTTTTCGGCCCGCCTGAATGCCGAGCGCAGCAACTGGCGCAAGGCTACCGTCGAGAGCAAGCGCGCCCTCAGCTACCTCGAAAAGAGCCGCGAGGCCAACGGCCTCAGTCCCGAATTCCTGTTCGGTCAGGCCCTCATCAACTACTACGCCCCTTGGATTGCCGACAACTACCCGCTGCTACGGCCAGTGATGCTGTTTTTCCCGAGGGGCAACAAGCAGTTGGGCCTGCAGCAGCTGCGCAACGTAGCCGCAAACGGCTTTTACACCGGCCCCGAGGCCAAGGTGTTCCTGATGAAAATTCTGCAGAACCAGGAAAACAAGCCGGCCGAGGCCCTACCCATTGCCCAGCAGATGGCCACCACCTACCCCGACAACGGCTACTTCCAGCGCTTTTATGCCCTGATGAGCTATCAAGTAGGAGACCTGCGTGAGTGCGAGCGGGTGAGCCGCGACATTCTCGACAAGATAAACCGGGGGATGCCGGGCTACGAAGGCATCAGCGGGCGCTACGCCACGTTCTTTTTGGGCAGCCTGATGGAGAGCCGCTACCAGGACCTCGACAAAGCCCGCGACTATTACCAGCGCTGCGTGGTATTCTCCGAAAGCACCGGCGACAACCAGCAGGGCTTTTACCTCTACGCCCTGCTCAACCTGGCTCGCATCTCCGCCAAACAGAATAACCCCGAAGATGCCACCCGCTACTATCAGGAAGTGTTCAAGAAGGCCGACCGCAAATCGGAGGCTCAGAAAGAAGCCAAGGCCTACCTGCAGAAGAACAACAAGAAGAAAAAGTAGGGTTTCAGTGGTCAGAAAAGAACAACGTGCTTCTCTGACCACTGAAACCCTACTGCTCTTTGAACACGGTGTCGATGGCCAAGCCGGCGGCCAGAAGTAGTATGTTGGAGGCTTCCTGCTGCTCGCCCATATCGTGGATGGAAATTAGGTAGTTATCGGCCGTGGTGAACAGCTCGCGGCCCAAACCGGCCCATTTCTTTGTAACAAGGCCGATTTCCTGGCCCGTGGCGCTGACAAACTTAAAGTCCCAGCCCTTCCAATTGCCCTTTACCTCGGCTACCAGCACATCCTGCGGCGAGTACACATTAAAACCGCCGCCCAGCGTGAAGAGCTTGCTCTTGAAATAGCCTACGGGCTGGCTCTGCGCATCGTACACGTGTACTTTCGACCGCATAAACGTGAAGCTCCGCTCGATACGGAACAGCGGCGGCGCTTCGGCGTGCTCGCGTACCGTAATGGTTACCGGCAACATCTGCTTGCCCACTACCAGGCGCAGGGCCAGCACCCAACCAGGCGTGGTTTCCACGGCGTAAGCCAGCTGCTGCTGTGTTTCAGGGTCGAGGATGTCGTAGGTGTCCTTGAGCTTGAAGGCGCCCACGTGTTCGCGAATGAAGTAGCTGTTACGGTTGAGCATAAGAAGAAGGGGAAAGGAGTATTTGATGCATCGCAAGCTACGGTTTTGCCTCCTCCTTATCATATTGGGGCTGCTGGCCAGCTGAACAATTGCCAGGCTTTCGGGGTATGAACAGCCAGCGTCTTCCGCATTGGGCCGGGCGTGTTCCACCTGTTTTTATACTCCTTCTTATGGCTTCTGCTCCCACTGCCCCAGCTGCTACCCAGCTATCTATTCCTGCGCTGTTTGCCCGCCAGCGGGGCCGCGCCGAGGCCTTGCGTCGTGAGGCAGTGAGCAGCCGCGCCGCCCGTTTACGCCGCCTCGATACCTGGCTGACCGATAACCGCGACGCCATTTGCGAGGCCCTTTATACCGATTTCCGCAAGCCCGCCGTCGAAACCGACGTCACCGAAATCTGGTCGTCGCAAACGGAACTGCGCCATACCCTGAGTCATCTGGAGCAATGGGCGGCCCCGCGCCGGGTAGGCACGCCCATGGCCCTGGTGGGCACTAACGGCTGGGTGCAGGCCGAACCCAAGGGCGTTACGCTGATTATTGCGCCCTGGAATTACCCCTTTTACTTAGCTGTCGACCCGTTAATTTCGGCGCTGGCAGCCGGTAACGCGGCCATCATCAAGCCTTCGGAGATGACGCCCGCCGTGGCCGAACTACTGGCCCGCATGTGCCGCGAGTTGTTCGACGAGGCCGAGGTAGCCGTGGTGCAGGGAGACAAGGAGGTAGCCACCGAGCTGCTGAAGCTGCCCTTCGACCATATCTTCTTCACGGGCAGCCCGCAGGTGGGCAAAATTGTGATGCGCGCCGCCGCCGAGCACCTCACCAGCGTAACGCTGGAGCTAGGTGGAAAAAGCCCGGCCGTAGTCGACGAAACGGCCAACCTGCGCGACGCAGCCGAGAAAATCATCTGGGGCAAGGGGCTGAACGCGGGCCAAACCTGCGTAGCCCCCGATTATGTGCTGGTGCATGAGGCTGTGCGCGACGAGCTGGTGGCCGAAATGCGCGCCGCCACCCAGCGCTTCTACTCACCCGGGGGCCGGCCCGTCAGCGAGTCCGATTCTTTCGCCCGCATCGTAAACGACCACCACTTTGGGCGCGTGGCCGGCCTGCTCGAAGATGCCCGCCAGCAGGGTGCCGAAGTGGCATTCGGGGGCACTACCGATGCCGCCCAGCGCTTCATCGAGCCCACCGTACTGCTTGATGCGCCCGCCGACAGCCGCATTATGCAGGAGGAAATCTTCGGGCCGTTGCTGCCGGTAAGTACCTTCAGCAGCCTCTCGCGGGCCGTTGATCTGGTGAATACCCACCCCAAGCCGCTGGCGCTTTACGTATTCACGCAGGACAGGGAAAACCAGCGCTACCTGCTCCAGAACATTCCGGCCGGCGGGGCCTGCGTCAACGAAACCATCCTGCATCTGGCCCACCCCGAGCTACCCTTCGGCGGCTTCGGCAACAGCGGCATTGGCCGTTGCCATGGCCACGCCGGCTTCATGGCCTTCAGCAACGAGAAATCGGTGCTCAAGCAGCGCGTGGGTCTCACTTCTCTTAAGCCTCTGTACCCGCCTTACACCAACACGGTGAGCAAAATGGTAGGCCTGCTGCTGCGCTGGCTGTAGCCGCAAACATTTAAACCTGTCATGCCGACCAAGGAGGAATCTGGGCTAAACCATTGAAACGGTGTAGCACGGGTTCCTCCTTCGTCGGCATGACAAGTTGTGAAGATGTTATTAGTATGCAAGCCGAGTATTTTCCGAAAAAAACCCCGACCTTTTAGGACCCGCACCTAGCGGGTTTTGTCACCTGCCTCCCGTCTGCCCGCCATGCAGTTTACCGAAGCCCAGCGCACCATCTTGCGTGCCCTCGCCGATACGCTCGTTCCTGCTATGGCCCCGCCCACGGGTGCTGAGGATGCGGCATACTGGTCGCGGCGCGGCTCCGAGGGCATCGATTTGGACAAAATGGCTGAGGCGCTGTCGGCGCAGCCAGCCGGGGCGCAGCAGGAGTTCGGGCAGTTGCTGCGGCTACTCGATTCGCCCGCGCTGGGCCTGACGTGGTTCGGGCCCCTCAAACCGTTTGTAAAGCTTGATGCCGGGCAGCGCGAAAAGCTGCTGCAAAGTTGGGCTTCCTCGCAGGTCGGGCAGTTGCGGAAGGGATTCCAGGCGCTGCGCAAGCTGTGCGTGTTTCTGTATTATGGTGGTTCGCAGCCCGAAACCGCACATTTTGTGTGGGAGGCCATCGGCTACGACGGGCCCCAAATGCCGGCCGAAACCGTAGCGCCCGAACCGGCCGCCGCCCGGCCCCTGCAGACGCTACAGCCCACCCACGATATCACCTACGACTGCGACTTGCTAGTGATTGGCAGTGGGGCTGGGGGCGGGGTGGTTGCCGGCGAACTGGCCGCTGCCGGCCACGATGTGCTGGTGCTCGAAAAAGGCCCCTACTTCCATGGTACTGACTTTTCGCAGCGCGAGGTAGATATGCTGGGTCAGCTCTACGACGCCCGCGGCACGCTCGGCACCCAAGATGGCGGCGTGGCTATCCTGGCTGGCTCCTGCCTGGGCGGGGGCACTACCGTTAACTGGGCCGGCGCCTTTCGTACGCCCGACTACGTGCTGCAGGAGTGGGCCCGCGAGCATCAGGTGCCTCACTTCACGTCGATGGAGTTCAAGCAGAGCCTAGATGCGGTGAGCCGTACGCTGGGCGTGAACATTGACTACGCCCGCCACAACGGCCAGAACCAGGCGCTGCTTGACGGTTCGCGGCGGTTGGGGCAGGAGGTGAAGCTGATTCCGCGCAACGAGCGCCACCCGTCGGCCGACTGCGACGAGCATTTTGCCGGCATGGGTTACAGCTGCTTCGGCGACCGGCATAACGTGAAGCAAGGCACGCTCAATACCTATTTGCAAACTGCCTTCGAGCACGGTGCCCGGCTGCTGTGCGATACCGAGGTGGCACGCGTAACCGTAGCCCAGGGCCGCGCCACCGGGGCCGAGGCCACCTACACCGGCCCCGACGGCCGGCCGGTGCGCGTGACGGTGCGGGCCAAGCGGGTAGTAGTGGCCGGCGGAGCCGTGCAGACGCCGGCACTGCTACTGCGCAGCGGCCTGCGCCATCCGCACATGGGCCAGCACCTGCACCTGCACCCCACGGTGGTGGTTTCGGGCGTATATCCGCAGCGCATGAACTCCTGGCACGGGCCGATGATGTCGGTGGTGAATGATGGGTTTACGATGCTCGACGGCACCAACTTCGGCGCTAAAATTGAAACCCCACCCGCTCACCCCGGCCTGATGAGCATGGTGATGCCCTGGCTGTCGGGCCGCCAGCACAAGGAGTTGATGCACGAGGCGGCCTATATTGGCTCGTTTATCGTGCTCACCCGCGACCGGGATGGCGGCCGGGTTTCCGTTGACAAAAACGGCCAGGCCCTCATCGACTACTCGCTCAGCGACTTCGACCGGCACAACATGCTGCGCGGGGTGCGCGCCGCCGCCGAAATACAGGTGGCTGCCGGGGCCCGCACGGTGCTGCTGCCCCACGGCACGCTGCCACTGCTGCACGCTGAAAACGGCCGTCTCCTCAACCCCGCAGTGCTCGAAGGGCTGCCTGACCTCAGCTGGAAAGCCAACCAATTCGGCCTCTACAGCGCCCACCAGATGAGTACCTGCCGCATGGGCGGCGACCGGGCCACGCATCCGGCCAGCCCCAGCGGCGAGCTGTACGAATTGAAGAACCTATTTGTGGCCGACGGCTCGGCCTTCCCGGCCTGCAGCGGCGTCAACCCCATGCTCACCATCATGGCCCTGGCCCACTACACAGCCCAGCAGCTTAAGGCTGGATGAGTGGATAGTGGAGCACGTCATTCAGAGCGCAGCGAAGAATCTCGCGTGTATCCGTGGTACGGCAACCGCGCAACAAAAGTACGCGAGATTCTTCGCTGCGCTCTGAATGATGATCTGCGCTAGCCACTGAAATCAGACCCGAAGGGGCTTTTCGCGTAGGTAGGATTTTCGCTCCCTGAATTCCTCCTTTATGACTTTCCGTATTCCTTTGGCGATGGTGCTGGCGGCTGGTTTGCTGGGCAGCGCCTGTGCGCGCCGGCCGGCTACCGTGGCTACCAGCACCACTGCGGCCCCCGTCAAATCGGGCCGCGAGGTGCGGGCCGAAGCCAAGGCCGTAGCCGCCGCGCCGCCCGCCGCCCGCGACCTGACCGATGTGCTAACTGAGCAGCTGAATCTGACCGACGAGCAGCGCAGCAGCGTGCGGAAGATTTTTACCAGCACCCTCGCGCAGGCCAAGCAGGCCCAGGAGCGCCTCAAAACCGACCGCCCGGCACTGCTGGCCGAGTTGAAAAGTATCAACGCTACTTCTGACCGCGAACTGCAGCAGGTACTCAGCCCCGAGCAATATCAGCAGTTGAAAGCCAAGCAGAAGCAGGTGCAGGAGCAAATGCGGGCCCGCAAAAAGTAGCCGTCACTAATCCGCTTTTTCCACTGCACGCCCCTTATGTCCGCGTCCCTCGTTCAAACGCCCGAAACCACTCACCGCATCCGGTTCCAGGACTGCGACATGCTCGGCCACCTCAACAACGCCCGCTACCTCGACTATTTCCTCAATGCCCGCGAAGAGCACGCCCTGCAGCACTACGCACTGAATCTGGGCCAGCAGGCGCAGGAACAGGCCGCTGGCTGGGTGATTACCAAGCACCATATTGCCTACCTGCGGCCCGCCCGTCACGCCGAAACGGTGCACATCCGTACGCAGCTCATCCATTTCGATAATTCGAACCTGGTGGTGGAGATGCAGATGCTGCGCGAAGACGACCTGCAGTTGAAAGCCCTGTTGTGGTCGGAAATGACGCTGGTGCGCCTGCCGAGCGGCACCCGCACCGAGCACTCGCCTGCCCTGATGGAGCTACTCGAACAGCTCGATGTGAACGAGGTGGAATACGAGCCCGACGGATTCGATGAGCGGGTTCGGGAGTTGCGCAAACACTTTAAAAGTGTCCGCAAAGGCGAAGGCTGACGGTCAGGAGGAGTAAGTCTAGGCCAAAATCCTACTCAACCTCCGGCCGCAGCAGCCGTTAGAGAAGAACCGAAGGCGCCCGGCGCTTTCGGTTTTTTATTTTTCTACCATAATCCCAATTCACGATGAGTATTCTTGGAAGCGACGCCCTCAAGGGCAAAAAAATAGCCATTATTGCTACCGACGGTTTCGAACAGTCGGAGCTTGAGAAGCCCAAAAAATACCTTGAAGCCGAAGGTGCCGAAGCGCACGTTATTTCGCTGAAAAGCGGCTCGATTAAGGGCTGGGACGAGAAGGACTGGGGCGACAAAGTAGATGTGGACAAGGTAATCGGCGACGTAAAAGTGGCCGACTACGATGCCCTGGTGCTGCCCGGCGGCCAGATGAACCCTGATGTGCTGCGTACCAAGCCGGAGGTAGTGAGCTTCGTGAGCGAGTTCGTGCGCTCGGGCAAGCCCGTAGCCGCCATCTGCCACGGCCCCTGGGTGCTGATTGAAGCCGACGTGGTGCGCGGCAAAAAAGTCACCAGCTGGCCCAGCCTCCAGACCGATATTAAGAACGCCGGTGGTCACTGGACCGACGAAACCGTGGTAGTCGATGGCAACCTCATCACCAGCCGCAACCCCCAGGATATCCCCAACTTCAACGAGAAGATCAAGGAAGCCCTAACCGGGAAAAAGTAGCATAAGCTTAACCGTCTGTCAACCTGACGAACGAAGGACCTCATCCCGCTAAGAAGAACCATTTATACGGCCTTTTTAGCGGGATGAGGTCCTTCTTTCGTCAGGTTGACAGAGAGTTTGCCGACTGCTTACAAAGTAAAAAGAACGTCATGCTGAGCGGAGCCGAAGCATCTCTACCGTTTCTTCGTTGCAATGTTCATCCAACGAGGCGGTAGAGATGCTTCGGCTCTGCTCAGCATGACGTTTCATTGATATCACTGAGTTCTAAACAGTTTTTATTGCACCAGTTGCACCGCAAACTGGTGGTAGATGAAATAGAAGGCCAAATCGAAAAAGAACAGGAAGCCGCCCTGTAGCCACAGCGAGCGGGCATAGCCGCGTAGGCGTTCAGGCCGCTCGGCGGTGTCGGCGCGGCGGTGCAGCCAAAGGCCGATAAACAGGTAGCCCACATCGAGGGCCGCGTTGACCAGCAACAGGTTCTCGAAACGGGCCTGGGCCGCCTGGCTTTCGGTGAATGAGAGGCCGGCTACGCCCCAGGGGTTGGCCTGTAAAACGCCCCACACGGCCAGCAGCGTGTTTACCACATTCCAGGCCACGTTCATGAAGTGGAAGTGGTGCGCTTCGGTACGCGCATCGGTGCGCGCCACATAATAACCGCTGACGACCAGATTAAGCAGTGCCCATACTCCGAGCAGCACCATGCCGCGCTCGGCCATCAGCTCGCGGGCATGGTTGAGGGCAGGTAAATCGGCAATGGGGAGCGGCATACGGCAGAAGTAGAAAAACGCAAAAGAGGAAGCCCGCAGGCTTCCTCTTTGTTTGGTTCAGGTAAAGGACGGTTAGCGGTTGAAACCAATGCCAATGTATACCTGGAACGCCCCATTTTTGATGTTATCAAGCGACTGGGCCGCTGTGGTACGAGGGTCCTCAATAATGTCGTTGAAGCCGGCTACGTAGCGGCCTCCTATGCGGGCCGGGCCCACGCGGGCCTCTATGCCGGTAGCCAGACCGTAGTCGAGGCTTTTGTAGGCGTAGTCGAATTTGCCGTCCTGGTTGGCCAGTTTGCGTTCCACACCGTTTTCACGCACTTTGGTCAGGAGTGAAACCTGCGGGCCGGCATGGATGCTTACGTTATCGAGAATGTTGTACACCAGAAGCACGGGCACCTGGAGGTAGTCGAGGCGGGTGTCGTAAGCTCCGTTTACATTGGGGTTGAGGCCGTTGTTGCCGGCAAAACCCTGGCGGCTGTACAGCAGTTCGGGCTGAATAGAGAACTTGTTGCTGAAGCCATACTGGGCGTATACACCAGCATGAAAGGTGTTATAAACACCTTCTTCGGAGTAGTTCTTCTTGTCGTCGCCGCGGAAGTGAGCGGCCGTGAAACCACCTTTAATACCAAAGCCGGTGTTGCGCGAGTCGGAGCCGCCGGAAGTCGCCGGGTAGTCGGTTGAAGAACGGACGCCGTCGGGGCCGGTGGTTTGCGCCAGGGCCGGCAAGCTGAGGAGCAGGCCCGTGGCCAGGGTCAGCGGAAGGGTAAGATTTTTCATGAGAGAGTCGAGAATAGTAAAAGTGGAACCAAGCAGCGCCACTACAGGGCCGGCCGCTCTAGTAGCCCTATACTGCCTCATGCAACGAAGGTTACACTTCAGCAGGGGGGCAAACCTTAATTTTATACGCCGGGCAGCTGGGTTTACCGGGGGGCTAGGCTATCTTTGGCCTCTGCAGCTGCCGTCAGGCAGATTCTGCCGAAAATACTCAGGGGTGTTAGCTCAGTTGGTTCAGAGCACTACCTCGACAAGGTAGGGGTCATCGGTTCGAGCCCGATACGCCCCACAAAAGCTCGATAAACACAAAAATAACCGCCCTTACCCGGCGGTTATTTTTGTGTTGAGACAGTGGCGAGCAAAGCCACTGCAGCCGAAGTAGCGCGTTGCCGGTTAACCGACAGTGCTCGTAGTCGCCGCATCGTTGGCTGAAGCGGGTACGCCTTTCCTGCATCATTTCTTCCAGCTCCGCGCATGCTTTCTATTGCCTGGCACCCCGTTTACGCCCATCCGCTGCCGGCCAGCCACCGCTTTCCCATGCTCAAGTACGAGTTGCTGCCCGAGCAGCTGCTGCGTGAGGGAACGGTGCCCGAATCGGCCTTTTTTGCGCCCCAGCCGCCGCCGGAAGCTGATATTCTGCGGGTGCATGACGCGAACTATTTCCGCCGCCTAAAGGCCGGTGAGCTGAGCCGGCAGGAGGAGCGGGCCACCGGCTTTCCCTGGAGCACAGAGCTAATTACCCGCGAAACGACTATTCTGGGCGGTACGTTGGAGTGCGCCCGCCGGGCTCTGGCCAGCGGTGGAGTAGCCCTCAATATTGCCGGCGGTACGCACCACGCTTTCCGCGACCGGGGCGAGGGGTTCTGCCTGCTCAACGACCAGGCGGCTGCCGCCGCCTACCTGCTGGCGCATCCCGCATTAGGCGTGCGCCGGGTGCTCATCATCGACCTCGATGTACATCAGGGCAACGGTACGGCCGCTATTTTCGCTCACGAGCCGCGCGTATTCACGCTCAGCGTGCACGGTGCCCGCAACTACCCTCACCGTAAGGAGCAATCGGACCTCGACCTACCCCTTCCCGACGGCACCGACGACACGACTTACCTGGCCCTGCTACGCAATACGCTGCCCCGCTTGTTAGCCGAGTACCAGCCCGATTTCGTGTTTTATCTGGCCGGCGTAGATGTGCTGGCCACCGATAAGCTGGGCCACCTAGGCCTGAGCCGCGAAGGCTGCCGCCAGCGCGATGCCTACGTGCTCGGCCTCTGCCACCAGCACGGCCTGCCGGTAGTCGTGTGCATGGGTGGCGGCTATTCGCCCGGCATCATCGACATCGTAGAAGCGCACGCCAACACGTTTCGGGTAGCCGCCGATTTGTGGGGCTGATTATCAGAGTGTAGTTGATAGTGAACGTTAAAAGAACGTCATGCTGAGCGGAGTCGAAGCATCTCTACCGCTTCGTTGGATTACCATTGCAACGAAGCGGTAGAGATGCTTCGGCTCCGCTCAGCATGACGTTCTGCACTGATGCAATAATGGCTTAAGCACTACGCACTGATAACCAACTGCCACCGGAAGGCCCAGCGCCAGCGCAGGGTGTAGTTCTGAATGCCAGCGGCGGCCAGCAGGGCTTCCAGCTCGGGGCGGGTGAAAGCGCGGGCGACTGACAGCGGTGCATCATGCTGCACGAGACGCGAACCGCCCAGCAGCCGCGTGAGCCAACGGATGCTGTGGTAGGCCAGCGGGTGGCGGTGCAAGTCGTTGATGATGACGGCCAGCCCGGCTTGCCGGTGCCACTGGGCCAGCATCTGCACCAGCTGCGCATCGGAGAAGTGGTGGCAAAACAGGCTGGCCGTAAGAATATCGAAGGACTGGCTGGCGAAATCGGGAGCGAAGATGTCGGCCTGCTGGAAGCTGATTTCGGGGTAGGCCTGGGCTTTGGCGGCCGCGTAGTCGAGCATGAATGCGTTGGCATCAATGCCAACCAGTTCTACGGGCACTTGGTGGCGGCGGGCCCAGCGGGCAATCTGACGGAGCGTGTCGCCACCGCCGCTGCCCAAGTCGGCGATGCGCAGGGGCCGGTCGGCCGGGAACCGGGGCCGCAGGCGCGCCAGCGCGTCGAGCACCGGGGCATAGCCGCCGAGCCAGGTATTCACGGTTTCCAGCTCGTCGAGGTTCTGCCGCAGCTCATCAGTAGCCAGCGTCAGGTCGTCCATCAGCTCCTCCTGCTCCGAGCGGGCGCGTAAGTCGGGCATGTTGTTAGCTGGGAACTTGCAGCGAATAGCTGTTAGCTCTTGTATTGTGGATCAGTTGAATGGGATTACGGCAGCTGGCCGGCCGGAAGTCGGTATAGGCAGCGCTTAAGTGGCTAAGGCTACAGCCCGGGGCTGCTGTGCTTTGTTCTTCATTTCCGCACTTTGCGCAGTATTCCCCACGTTCTCTGAGGCTACTGTCAGCAACATGGCTTCCAGGGTGAGGCCGGGGCCGAAGGCGAAGCTGAGCACGGGCGCTCCGTTGTCGGCGGCCGTCAGCTCGCCCATCAGCCGGGCCAGCACAAATAGCACCGTCGCCGACGACATGTTGCCGTACTCGCGCAGCACGGCGTAGGCGTAGCGGTTGTCGTGGGAACTCAAACCCAGTGCCTGCTCGATGGATTCGAGGATTTTGCGGCCCCCGGGATGGATGGCAAACGCACGGATATCGGCCAGCTCAACCGGCAAATCAGCCAGCAGGCGCTGCGTCAGCTGCCCGATGCCGTCCTGAATCATGCGCGGCACATACGACGAAAGCGTCATTTCGAAGCCAAAATCGTTGATGTGCCAGGCCATATCGGCGTGGCCGTTGGGCTCCAGGTCGCAGTGGAAAGCCGTAAGGGCCAAGCTGGGCTGGTGCGCGGCCGGCGTACTCTGCACGAGTACGGCCGCCGCTCCGTCGCCGAACAGGGCATTCGACACTAAGTGGTCGTCTTCGGGGCTTTTCTGAAAGTGCAGCGTGCATAGTTCCACGCATACTACCAGCACCCGTGCCTGGGGCGAGGCCCGGCAGAACGCGTCGGCCAGTTTCAGACCATTTACGGCCGCGTAGCAGCCCATAAAGTTCACGCAGGTGCGCTGCACGTGGCCTGGCAGGCCCAGCGCGCCCACCAGCTCAATGTCGAGGCCCGGCGCGTACATGCCCGTGCAGCTTACCGTAATCAGATGGGTAACCGTGCTTAGCTCTACCTCTGGCAGCTGCGCCAGGCAGGCCTCTACGGCCTCTACGGCCAGCGGCAGCGCAAAGCGGCGGTACTCGGCCATGCGCCGGCCAACTGCCGGAAAGGGCTCCAGACCCGGCGTATTCGGGAAAAATTCAAACTCTCCGTTCACCCGCGCGTAATCGGGCAGCACCGAGTAGCGGTGGCCGATACCCGATACTCGGTACAGGGCGCGGAGCTTACGGGTAGCGCGCTCGTCAAACTCCAGGGCGGCGGCCATGAAGTCGGCAATCTGCGTTTGCGGAATACGGTGGGGCGGATTGGCGGTGCCAATAGCACACAAATAACTACTCATCGGGGCAGTTTACGTAAAAATCGTGCCGCTTGGGTTACAGCTTTATGATGATTGGACTTAGTGGCGAGCGGAACGAACGTTGGGCGTCAGTTCTAGCAGCCTAAAATTCGGCCCCATGCGTGCGGCGCATCAGGGCGCGTACGGCCCCGGGCCAGCGGCGCAGGCCGCGCACCGCCATTTCGCTGAGCAGGGGTTGGCCAAACAGGCGCTGCACAGCGCGGCCTACCTGTAGCCGTTGGCCAAAATGAGCTTGCCAGTCGGTGGTGTAGGCGGCTTCCAGCTGCGGGCGGCTCAGGTGGCCCCGCAGAAAACCGCTGGTGTGGGTGGCGGCCAGGCTGGCCCCATGAATGGCCATGGCCATGCCGTTGCCGCAGAGTGGGGTAATCAGGCCGGCGGCGTCGCCGGCCAGCAGGGCGTGGCGCTCCAGGCAGGTTTTGGGGGCGAAGGAAATTTCGTTGATAACCTCGGGCTGCGGATACAGCACCTCGGCCGTTTCCAAAATATGGCGCAGGTGGGGGTTGCGGGCCAGTACGTTGGCCTCCAGCTGCGCAATGGTGCCGTGGGCCTTCAGGTTGCGGCGGGTGGTGAGGTAGCAGAAGCAAAACTTGTCGTCCTCGATGGCCGAAATGCCCGCGTAGCCGTCGGCGAAGTTGTGCAGCGCAATCAGGTCGCGCGGCATATCGGGGTAGCGCAAATGGTACTTCACGCCCATGTAGGGCGAGCGTTGCGTGAAGAAGGGCCGTTCCAGCTGCCGGTCGAGGGCGCTGCGCTTGCCGTAGGTGCCGATAACCACCCGGGCCGGCAGGCTGCGGCCGTCGGAGAGCAGCACGGCGTGGGTGTCGGTGGCCGGGTCAAACTCCACATCGGCCACGGTGGCGTGCAGCACCGTAACGCCCGCGGCTAGCACCTGGTGGTACAAAAACTCGTCGAGCACGTAGCGGCTGATGCCGAAGCCGCCCAGATCGAGCGGGGCATTCAGCAGCTGGCCGGCCGGCGAGCTAACCTGAAACCGGGTGATGCGGGCCGGGGCCAGCGCGGCCGGGTCGGACCCGAGCCGGCGCAGGTAGGGCAATACTTCGTTCGATACGTACTCGCCACACACCCGATGGAAGGGATATTGCCGCCGCTCAACCAGCGTAACGGCGTGGCCGCGCCGCCCCAGGTCGAGAGCCGCACACAGGCCACCCAATCCTCCACCAATAATGATAACGTCCAACTTATTTCGGTGGCTAAATGCGTGAGAGAAAACGGTTAGCAAATCTATTCATCGACGATGTGTACTATTTTATGGATTTACAAGAATGAGCGAGTATTTTTGTTAACCTAAATTTCTCCCCGGTCGTTTAGTACTAGTCAACCCGAAGCTGTTTCGGGTTCATCCCATTGAGGCACTATATGCTGACACTCCTACGTATTCTTTTGCTGGTTCTGTTAACTACTGTAGCCGTGCCGGGCCTCTTGGCACCGGCTCAGGCCCAGCCACCCGGTAAAGCGCCCGTTGCCGCCGAAGAAAAGGCCCTAACGGTGTATCCCAACCCCAGCACCGGCATCGTGCATATCAACATCAACGGCTTCGAGGGGCGTAAGCTGGAGCTGCGCGTACTCAACGTCATCGGTACGGTTATGTACCGCGAGTCGCTCACGGAGCTACGCGACCGGTACAGCCGCACCCTCGACCTGAGCAAATTCGCCAACGGCCTCTACTACGTAAAGCTGGAGGCCGACAACGCCAGTGAGATGCGCAAGCTCGTAATTCGCTAGCATACGGCCTGCTTCTCTCAAGATAGAAGGATAAAAAAAGGTCTCTGCCGTAGCAGAGACCTTTTTTTGGCTATACCAATGCTGGGGCTACTTGTCGTTGCGCACGGGTACAGTTTGCGGCTGAATCATGGCTTTGAGGTTGTCGATAGTATCAAAAGCCAGCAGAGCAGTAGCAAGGGCAATGCCCAGAAAAATCAGGAAGGCAGTCATAAAAAGGGGAGGAAATGAAGAAATAATCCGGCTTGCTGCCCCAGCCGGTCCCAAAGGGTCGTCCAGTGGCGTTGCCGCACTCATCTCTAACCCGAAACACGCTACCTAAGTTGCAGTATAATTATGTGCTTGCCTTTACAGGCTACGCCAACGACGCAGTGCTAGTATCGCCGACGGGCCTGACCTAAGCCGGAAATTCCTCCTGTAGCAGCCGGACTACCTCGTCAACCGTAACGCGTACCTGCCCCACGAGCCGGACCAGCCCAGGCCAATCGGGCGGAGTAAGGCCGGTGGCCACGGCTTCCAGCGCCAGCAACACAGGGCGCAGGCTGGACAGCTGCAGGCCTTCGATGGAGCTTTTGAGGAAGTGAGCTGCCGCCGCCAGCTCGGTGGGCTGCCGCTGCTGTAAGTGCCGCTCCAGCCGGGTTACGGCCGGAGGGGTGGTTTCGATGAACAGGGTCACCAGCCGCCGCACAAATGCCTCATCGTTGCCCGCGAGGCGCTTTATCGATGCCAGGTTATACAGCGGAGGATGACCGGCAGCCGGAGCAACCGGCTGGGTGGCCGCCGGTTCCGGGGGAGTTGGCTGGGCAGGACGACGGGCATCTGCAGCCGATGAGAGTCCTAGCAAGTCAATGAGCAGGGCAAATAGGGCTTGCTCGCGGAAAGGTTTGGCCAGGTAGCCATCGAGGCCGGCGGCGCGGTAGCGCTCGGCGTCGCCGGGCATGGCGTGGGCCGTGAGGGCAACTACGGGCGTGGCGGCGCGTGCCGGGTCGGGGTGCTGGCGTAGCAGTCGCGTCGTCGCCACGCCATCGAGCCCCGGCATCTGAATGTCCATGAGCACCACTGCGTACTGGTGCTTCCGGAACAGCGTCAGCGCCGCATTGCCTGACGAGGCCGTGTCGGTTACCACGCCCCAGCCGCGCAGCATGGTTTGCATCAGTAGTTGGTTTACGGCGTTGTCTTCGGCCAGCAGTATGCGGTAGCCGCGCAGCCGTTGGTAGTTGGGGGCCAGATCTGGCGGTATGGGTGGGGCCGCCGGGGCTGGAGCCAGAGTGAGCATGAAGCGAAACGTGCTGCCCCGGCCCGGCTCGCTGCTGGCCGTCAGCTTACCGCCCTGCAACTCTACCAGACCCCGCGAAATACTCAGTCCCAGCCCCGAGCCGCCGAACTCGCGGGCCGTGCTGGCAGACGCCTGGGTGAAGGGCTCGAACAGCTCGCGCAGCTGCTCGGGGGCAATGCCGATGCCCGTATCGAGCACCGAAAACCGGTATTGCGGCGCGGCGGAGGTGGGGTTAAAGCACTCATAGGTAAGCAGCACTTGTCCCTTGAGCGTAAACTTTACGGCGTTGCCGAGCAGGTTGAGCAATACCTGCCGGAGCCGGTGAGGGTCGCCGAGTACGCGGGCCGGACCGGCTCCGGCGGGCGGCAGTTGCAGGCGCAGGCTAATGCCCTTGGTTGTGGCCGTAGGCAGCAGGGCCTGGCAGCTGGCCCGTAGTACCTGCTCCAGATCGAAGGGCACATGTTCGAGCCGCATCCGGCCCGCGCCCAGTTGAGCCATATCCAGCACGTCGTTGATGAGCACCAATAGGTTATCGGCCGAGTCCTGCACGTGGCCAAGCAGAAGCTGCTGCTCGTCGGTGAGTGGGGTTTTGGCCAGCAGCCCGGTGAGTCCCACAATACCGTTAAGCGGGGTCCGGATTTCGTGGCTCATGTTGGTGAGAAAGGTCTGGCGAGCCTGCGCATTCTGCTCGGCGGCTTCCTTGGCTTTCTCCAGCGCCTGCTGGGTGTGCTTGAGCTCGGTAATGTCGTTATCCACTCCCAGCACCTGCACGGTGCCATCGGTGAGCACGAATGGGCGCTTGACCGTGCGGAACCAGCGGATGTTGCCCTGCCCATCCGTCAGGGGAGCTTCTTCGTCTATTTCATGCTCCGAGCTAATCACCTGCCTGTCTTGGCGGCGGTACTGGGCCATGCTCGGAAAGCGGGCCTCCAGCTCGGGCAGCGTGGCCCGGAGCAGCTCCTCGTGCGAGAGATGGTAGAAGCGGGCAGTGGCTTCATTGGCCAGCACGTAATTACCCTTTCTGTCTTTGAGATAAATCAGATTGGGTACTGTGTCAATCACCTGCCGGAACAGGCGGTTCTGTTCGGCCAGGCGGCGGTTGGCCGAGCGGCGCTGCTCATCGGCTATTTTCCAACGGGTTATGTCTTCGGCATTGCTCAGCACCTGCGTAACGCAGCCCCGCGCATCGCGGGCATAAGCCGTGCTGGTCAGCCGCAGCCAGCGCGTAATGCCGGTAGGGTGCCGCATCGTATAGTCGAAGGAGAGCAGCTTGCCATCGGGCAGGGCCTCTGCCTCGCGGTAATGGCGGCGCAGCCCTTCGGCCTCGTTGGTGGGCATCAGCACCTCCAGCACGCGCGGGCCCATGGCCCGTAGTTCGGCGGCCGGGTAGCCCATTTGGGTTTCGGCCACGCGGTTGCAGTAGTGCAGGCTGCTGGAGGGCAGGTCGTAGACGAGTATAAAGCTTGGCAGCGCGTCGTAGAGGTGGGTAGCGGCTTCGGCCCGCTCGGTAGCAGCCGCCAGTTGCTGGCGCAGGCTTTCCAGCTGCTGGCGGGCCTGCCGGAGCTGCCGGGCCTGCTGCCGATACCGGATAGAGTCCATGATAGATGAAGCTGATGAAAATCAGTTGCTGACCGGCAGCGGCCAAAGCCGGCCTGGCAGTTTGGCCACTGCTGAATCGGTAAGGTAGCAAACTGCCGGTGCGCGGTTTGCTTAAGGCAGCTGTACTTCCCCGTTCTGCAACATACGGTAGATGGTGGACTTGCCGATTTGCAGCTGTGCGGCTACCTGCAGGATGTTGCCGTCGTATCGGTTGAGGCAGTGCTGTACAATGGCCGTCGTCTGGGCCCGCAACGAGTCGTTGGTCGGCAGCACTCCGCCCGCCCTATCGGTGGCGGGGTGGGGGCTGCGCAGCGGCAGGTCGGTGGCGGCGATTGTGCCGTTTTCGGCCAGCACGGCCGCCAGCTCTACCAGGGCCTTCAGCTCGCGTACGTTGCCCGGAAACGAGTGGCGCAGCAGCTTTTGCCGGGCTTCCTCCGAAAGGGAACAGGCTACTAAGTTGTTCTGCTGGCAAAACTCCTGCAGAAATCCTTCGGCCAGCAGCAGCACATCGTCGCCCCGTTCGCGCAACGGGGGCAGCTCAATGGGCAGGCCCAGCAGGCGGTAGTACAGGTCTTCCCGAAACCGGCCTTCCCGCACCTCGCGGGCCAGGTCGCAGTGCGTGGCCACCATCAGGCGGGCATCGAAGGCAATAGCGCCGTTGCCGCCCACCCGGGATACCTCCCGCTCCTGTAGCACCCGCAGCAGCTTGGCCTGCAGGCTCAAATCCAGCTCGGCTACCTCGTCCAGAAACAGCGTGCCCCGGTGCGCTTCCTCGAAACGGCCCACGCGCCGGGCTACGGCGCCAGTAAAGGCACCCTTCTCGTGGCCGAACAGCTCGCTTTCCAGCAGCTCGCGCGGAATGGCGGCTACGTTCACGGCTACAAAGGATGCCTCGCGTCGGTCGGATCCATAGTGAATGGCCTTGGCAACCAGCTCTTTACCGGTGCCGGTTTCGCCCACAATAGACACGGTGATATTAGTGCGGGCGGCTTTGTCGATGAGGGTGAACAGCTGGCGCATGGCCGGGCTGTTGCCCCGGATGGCCCGTCGTGCATCGTACTTCTGGCCAATTTGCTTGCGTAGCTGGGTGTTTTCGCGGCGCAGGGCCAGCTTTTGCACAATATTGCCCACCGTAAACCAGAGCCGGTCGGCGGTTTCCTCGTCCTTCACCAGGTACTCATAGGCGCCCTGCTGAAGCAGCCCAACGGCCGTCCGAATGTCTTCCTGGGCCGAAATAACGATTACCGATACGTCTGGCAGGCGCTCCTTCAGCCGGCGCAGCACCTCATCGCCCCGGCCATCGGGCAGAGCGTAATCGAGCGTAATAATGTCGGGTGGCTCGCTCAGACTGTCGAGGCACGACTGGGCAGTAGCAAAGCGACGGACGACGTAATCGGGGTTCTGCGTTAGCTTATAAGCCAATAATTCGGCATACCAGTCGTTGTCTTCAACAATGAAAATCGAGATAGAAGTGGAGCTCATGCGAGGGGGAAAAGGCCAGAACGCACCCAGGCTGCAAGTCTCTGAGAGCTAGCAGGACTATGGAGGCGTTCTTATCCTGGGAAAGTCGTTTTCGGGGAAGGAGAGGAGCGAACAGGTTAGAAGTGCGAGTATAAGCGGGATTAGCCAGCTTACCTAAAAAGTCTCAGTTAGGGATGTTTTTCCCGTATTAGGACAATAATCAAGGTTTTGGATATTATTAATACACTGATAATCAAAATGTAAGGAACTGCAAGTGGAGCTGGCCGGGTAGTTGGCATTAAGTAATAGACCTGCATACGCATGGCCGTCAACTTACTACTTGCTGCTTATGTCTGCTCTCTACTCATTCGGTACCTGGCGCGGCTGTCGCCTGCTGGTGCTGCTGGCTGCGCTTCTGCTCGCGGCCCAAACTGTTTCGGCGGCTAGTGCGCCGATTTACTCGGCAGGTGGCGCTAATGGTACCAGCTTCACCCAAAGCTGCACCACTGTAGTGCTCCTTACTACTTGTTTCGGTAGTGTTTCACAGCCCGGTCAGGCGGCTGATGGCAATTTCGGTTCGGCCGCTACCATCAATGTGCCAGTTGGAGTGCTGACTGACAACGTGAAGTTGCGCATGAATTTGGCTGTGCCCTCTCCTGAGAATTATCGGGCTGGTGTGGTGGTCAGCTACAATGGCGGGCTGCTTAATCTGGCAAACGTTAATTTGGGTAGCCGGCTGCGGCTGCGGACTTTTTTGAATGGGGTGGAGCAGGAGTCGGTACCGGTGAGTGCCGACTTGGCGCGGGCAGTATTAGGGTCGGGAGGTGACCCAACACGGATCGAATTTGTAGCCACCAAGCCTTTCGATCAGATTGAGTTGGAGGCAGGCTCCCTAGGTACAGTGGGCTATAGCCTCGACGTGTTCTACGCCTACGCCATCGACGCCAACGTAATCGACAAAACAGATGGGTTGGTCACGCGCTTTAACAACCCTTCACCGGCTAACTTCAGCACGGAGGTAAAGGACGATAACGGCGTTTCCATATGCGTAAACAGTGGGGTAAGCAACCCCGAGAATACTGTTGATAACGACCTGACCAACTTTGCCACCTTCAATGCCTTGGTTGGTGTAAGCTGCCCCAACACGCTGCAAACCCAACTTGAGGGTCCGGCCCCGGCTGGCTACGTAGCGGGCTTCGTGTTGGGCTCGGGCACTGTGCTCAACGCAAGCGTGCTCGATAAGCTGCGCATTACCACTTACCAAGGCGGCGTGAAGCAGGAGCAGGCCAGCGGCCGCGACCTGCTGCAGCTGGAGGTGCTACCCGATGGCCAGTCGGTGGTGCGCTTTACCACTACCAAGCCTTTCGACCGGGTAGAGTTGCAGCGCACCAGCGTAGTAGACCTACTGAACAACCTGCGGGTGTTCTACGGCTTCGGCGTAACGCCCAGCACGTTCCGCGACCAGGAGCCCCGGCTTTCATCGTTTGCCAACCCGACTAACAACTTCCAGGAGCGCGACCCCGCAGGCCTCATCAGCAATCCGGAGTTAGCGGCCGATAATAACCTGACCGGCAATTTTGCTACCGTAGGCAGTTTGTTGCAAGTGCTGACGGCTCCCCGCTTGAAGTTGCGCCTCGATGCACCTGGTAAAGCAGGCAATCTGGCTGGCGTACGGCTGGGCCTGGGCACCGGCTTAATCGATGCCAACGTGCTCTCCAACATTCGCATCAGAACGTACAGCGGCGCAGATGGCGGTACGTTGGTCGAAACGGCCACGGGCAGCAGTCTGCTTGATCTGGAACTGCTGGCGAGCGGACAATTTGAGGTGACTTTCCTGACCACCCAGGATTTCGATTGGGTGGAAGTTGAGCTGGCTACCGGCGTGGCGGTGCTGAATGATGCCCGCATCTTCTTTGCCTTTGCTGAAGACCGGCCTACCGGCTTCCCAGTGGACATTGTAAGGCCTGCTGCCCCGCTGCCCGTGCAACTGACGGCCTTTGGCGCGCGCGCCAGCGGGCTGGCCGTTGATGTTAGCTGGGAAACGGCTACCGAAGTCAACAGCCACTATTTCGAGGTAGAGCGCTCGGCACAGGCCGGCCGTGGTTTCGTGGCCGTAGGGCGGCAGCAGGCCGCGGGCAATAGCGCTGGCAACCAGGCCTACACCTTTACCGATGCTGCTGCGGCCCAACTCCCGGCTGGTCTGCTCTACTACCGCCTCCGCCAGGTCGACCTTGATGGCACCGAAACGTACTCGGCAGTGGTGACTGTAACGCGTCGGGGCGCGGCCGAAACGCTGGTACTGTATCCTAATCCGGCTCCGGCAGGCAGCCAGTTGCGCATTGAGGGCCTGTCGGGTGTACCTGAAGGAGGCTACGAGCTATTGCTTTATTCCATGCAAGGCGCATTGGTAAGCCGGCAGCAGCTGCGTAATGCCACGGAGGCAACAGTTCCCAATTTGAGAGCTGGCGTGTACCAGGTAGTAGTGAACGACGCCGCCGGCCGCTTGGTGGGTCGGCAGCGGCTGGTGCTCACGCATGACCGCTAAGCTGACGGTCGGTCCTGGTTGTTGCCGGGCTGGTGCGCAAGGTTTATTTAGGGTGTACTATTCGTTCGATTGATGGCTATGAAAGCCTGAAAGCCCCGCTGGTTGCAGGCCAGTGGGGCTTTCTGTATAGCTAACTCACGGTGCGAAGAGCGGGGTAAGAGCGAAACCAACTCTCACCCGCCGTTAACCTGAAGAATGAATTATTGCAAGAATTGGACTGGCTACATGAAAGGGCGGCTAGTTAGGATTATATGATAACGTAGCGGTAACATGCACATCCGAATGATGTGCCAACTTTGTATTCGTCAATCACCTACCCTCTTTTCACAACCACCATATGTCGCGTACCCTTTCCCGCATGCTGGGTTTGGCCCTGCTCACTGGCTTGGCCGTTTCCTGCTCCAAAGAAACTGTGGAGCCTGCCGGCCCCGCCATTAGCTCGCAAGTGGCCGATGCTGCCACCGCTACCCGCGACAACAACCTAGCCCTGGGCAACCCCAGCGGCGCCACAGCCAACTCGTACTATTACTGGAACTACCTCGTCACCAAGTCCCAGTTCAGCATGTCGTACCACCGCGACCGGGGCACGCCCAACTGGGTAAGCTGGCACCTGAGCAGCGCTTGGCTCGGCAGCACCCCACGCCAGGATAATTTCGCTTCCGATAACTCGTTGCCCAGCGGCTGGTACCGCGTTACCAGCAGCAGCTACACGGGTTCGGGTTTCGACCGGGGCCACAATGCTCCCTCAGCCGACCGCACCGGCTCGGTAGCCGATAACTCGGCCACTTTCCTAATGACCAACATGATGCCACAGGCCCCCAATAACAACCAGCGGGCTTGGGCCAATTTGGAAAACTACTGTCGCACGCTCGTAAACGCGGGCAACGAACTCTACATCGTAACCGGTAGCTATGGCAAAGGCGCCACCGGCTCGGCCGGCTATAAAACCACCCTCGACCAGGGCCGCGTAACCGTGCCGGCCCGTTGCTGGAAAGTAATAGTGGTACTGCCCGTAGGCACCAACGATGCCGCCCGCGTAACGACCAGCACCCGGGTTATTGCCATCGACACCCCCAACGATAACAGTATCAGCACTACTTGGAGCACCTACCGCACCAGCGTGAATGCCATCGAGCAAGCCACCGGCTACGATCTGCTCTCGGCCGTAGCGGCCAGCGTACAAACGACCATTGAGGCCAAGGTAGACAACGGCCCCACCAGCTGAGTTGGCGGGCCAGTTGCTGGCCCTGCACGAATGCCCTGGTACTGTTTCCGGTAAACGGAGTAGGATCGTAACTAAAAAGAGGAAGCCGCACTCAGTGCGGCTTCCTCTTTTTAGTTACGATCCTATCTTACGCCGGCTATTGGGCTCCCACCTGTTCATCGGCTACGCCCACATGGTCGTTGGCGGGTTGGCTGTTCATGAAGGAGCGGAATGACATGGCGGCTTCGCTGGCCAGCGAAGTAGCCTGGGCCCCCAGACGACGGTCGTTGAAGGTTTTAGCGTTGCTGCGGCTGGCCCGTAACTCGGCTTGGTATTCCTCCAGCGGTACCTTCTGCGAAGGCGCCTGCGGGTCAGGAACTACTTCAAACGAACCAACCTGGTAGCTGTAGCCGTTGTCGGTGGCCTGGAAACGAAAGGTGAATAGCACAGTCAGGCTCTGGTCCTGGCCGCGGGCATCTACCGGCTTCAGTGTGCCAGTGCCCGTAATCCGGATGACCGACTTGGTGGGGTCGACTACTAGGGCGGTGGTAGGTGCGTAGGTGAACTTGTGTTCGGCCCAGTTGAGAGCCCGGGTGTAGAGGGCAGTGCTGCCGGCACCTTCCACTACCACCTGCTCGGTGTAATTAACCGGCACGGGGGCCTGCGCGCGAACCCCATGAGGCAACGCAAAAGAGCCCGCCACTAAAAGCGAGAGTAGTACTTTTTTCATAGCTGCGAGTAGAAAAGAAAGAACAAGGGGCTCAAAAATGCGTCCTCAACAAAGTTAGACGGCGAATTGAGTTTAGCAAGAAAAAGGCTTGTTATAATTATGTTAATATGTTCGGATTGCTATAATTCAGCTGTCTGAATATGGATGCCAAGCCGGGCCGCAGCAGGTGAGTGGACGGAGGCTACAACCGATTGGCCGGGTGCCAACGCAGTTGCGGTGGGCTCGGCCGAATTGGGGTAAAAACAGGAACCAAGTGTGGGAGTGGGGGAGATTTATGCTCGTATATAGTGTAGAGCAATTAACAGAAAATCCTGATAATAGGATTATAACAATGAAGTGGAATTCTAAAAATTATGTCTTATTTTGAATAAAGAGCAAAGGTAAGATAGTATTGCATACCATGGGAAATGGAATTTGAGGTTTAAATTGTTTGATTTACAGATGGATAGATAGTGTTGGTATAGCAGGGAATAGATTAGAAAAATAGCCGGCGTAACAATTTAGTAACATAAGCGTAATGTTTAAAAACTTGCAGGGGTGAAACGAATTAGTACTTTTGCATCGTGCTTCAGCTAAATCAACACTCCCCAATGAAGCGCGGGACCGAGCGAAACGCCGTCCTGCGAGATGACCGACAGGTCATTTCCCCCGTCGTTTCTTTTGTTAATTCGTCTGCTTTTCTGGCTTTTCCGCCTTTCACCGCTTCGGTTTTTGAAGCGGTTTTTTTATGCCCGGCCCATTCGGCTGATAGCAACCGGCAAAGCGCCTGACCCCGATTCATCTTTCTTTTTTTCACCCATACCGGTACCCGCCAGCTTGAACGACGACACCACCTTTGCCAAGCAGATAGTAGCTGCCGCTCCTACCGCCACCCGCAACGTGAACCCGAACACGGGCCCCAGACGTATGGCCGTGATTGAAGTGTGGGATGCCATGATGCGCGGCGTCCGCAAGCTCGAAACCAGCTCGATGCTCGAAGCCCTCATCCGTCAGGGCATTAAGCTCTCCAACTTCGATTGGTATCTTGACTTCCACAAGGAGCACGATGTAAAGCTGCACTCCGGTGCCGGCGTGGGTATGGCCCGGGTGGCTCAGTTCATCCTCGGTCAAAACGACATCCGCGTCTGTGTACCTTTCCTCATCAACCGCGAAAACGTAATCTAGCCTTCCTTTCCAGCAAGCGCCCGGTCATTGGCCGGGCGTTTTAATTTATAGGGAAGAAGATAGAAATCAGGAGTTAGAAACTAAAATCGAACATCATTCAGAGCGCAGCGAAGAATCTCGCGTGCTGACGTTGTGGCGGTTGTGCAACGATTCAGGCGAGATGCTTCGCTGCGCTCTGAATGATGTTCGTTCTAGGCTCCAACACTCAAACCCTAAGTCCTAACTTACAGCCATGCAACTCGGTACGCTCACTTTACAGAATCCGGTGTGCCTGGCCACTGCTCCTTGGCAGCTGGCGGGCGACGGCTACGAACGGCTGGGTGCCATCTTTACCCGCACCGTGACAATGGAGCCACAGCCCGGCCATTACGAGGAGGGTATCTGGCAGGTAAATGACCAAACGCTGCTCAATGCCAGCAACATGCGCACCGAAAGCGCCGAGATTCTGGTGCAGGAGTTTCTGCCCGGTCTGCGCCGGTTTGGGGTACCAGTGCTGGTGAGTATTACGGCTCCCGGCGTACCGGGCTTCCGCAAAATTGCGCGCTTTTTAGCCCGTGAGGTAGGCAGCCAGATTGCGGGCGTGGAGGTGTACATTACCCAGCCCGACACCGGCAACGGGGCCGAGCTGACAGCCGGTTTCGTGCGCGAGGCCACCCGGGCCGTGCGCGACGAACTGGGCCCCGATGCCGTAGTGGTGGTGAAGCTGCCACCTTGGCCCGAACACATCCGGGGGCTGGCGCTGGGCGCCCAGCAGGGCGGGGCCGATGCCATTGCCGCCACCAACCTGCTCAAGGCCCTGCATCTGCCCGACGATGCCACCGCCCCACCCGTGGCCGGCGGCCTTTCGGGCGAGGCGTTGCGGCCAGTGGCCCTGCGCTGCGTGTGGGAACTGGCCCACGATGATAAGCTGACGCTGCCCGTGTTTGGTACCGGTGGCATTTTCACGGCCGGCCACGTGACAGACTATCTACGCTGCGGTGCGGCCGCCGTGCAGATTGGCAGCGGCGAGTGGCTGGAACCCGGCCTATCGGCCCGGCTGGCCGCCGAGTGCAAGACATTGGTAGCAGTGCCGCACTAGCAATACCGCAGTAGCAGTAACACTAGCGAGCAGCTCCAATTTCGCGTATCGTTGCTGATGCTGAACAGCGCAAAGTCCACCGTTCAACACTCTGCGAAGCTGGAGCTTCGCGCTACATCCCACCCTGATATGGAAAAGCTTATTCAGCGTATTCAAAAGGCCAACTCGTTGCTTTGCGTGGGCCTCGACCCTGTAGGCGACGATGCTTACGTAGCCCGACGGCTGGCCGAAGTCGTGGACCAGACCAGTCCGTTTGCCGCCGCCTTCAAACCCAACCTCGCCTTCTTTCTGAGCCGTGAAAATGGTGTGCAGTTGCTCAAGGAAACCGTACAGCGGATTCCGAAAGACATTCCGGTGATTCTGGACGGCAAGTTCGGCGACATTGCCAGCACCGCCGAGCACTATGCCCGCTTTGCCTACGACGTGGTGGGGGCCGATGCCGTGACGGTGAACCCCTACATGGGCGACGATGCAGTACGGCCATTCGTGCGGGAAGGCAAAATGGTGTTCGTGCTGTCAAAAACCAGCAACAAGTCGCAGTACTCGATGCAGAACATGGCCCTGACCCGCGGCGGCTCGCTCGCCCACGGCGTAGCCACCGTAGCCTGCCGGCTCGATGCGGAAATTGGCGGTATCGGGCTAGTGGTAGGCGCCACCTATCCCGGCGCGCTGGCCGATGTACGGGCAATCTGCCCCGAACAGTGGTTTCTCGTGCCCGGCGTGGGTGCCCAGGGCGGCGACCTGGCCGCCACGCTGCGCGCCGGCCTGCGTCCCGATGGCGCCGGTCTGCTCATCAATACCTCCCGCGCCCTCTGGCAGGCGGAAGATGCGGCTTCCACGGCCCGCGAGCTGGTAGCGCAAATCAACGAGTTGCGCTCCGTAGAAGCATAATAGAACAAAATGGCCGTGTCATGCTGAGCGTAGCGGAGCGGAGTCGAAGCATCTCTACTGCAATGCTAATTCTATCATTGAGTTTACCACTGCGGTAGAGATGCTTCGACTCCGCTCCGCTGCGCTCAGCATGACACGGCCTATTAGCCATCCAGTCCTACGTCCTACCTGCATAACTTCTTTTCTCTCTTGACTACTTCCCAACCCACCTTCACCCCTGAAACCTTGGAGCAGCAGTTGCTGCAGGAAGATGCGCTGCTGCGCGGACACTTCCGGCTGTCGTCGGGGCTGCACTCGGACACCTACGTGCAGTGCGCCCGTTTTTTGCGGCTGCCTGAACTGGCCGCGCCCGCCGCCGCCGAGTTGGCCTACCAGATAACGGCTGCCGGCCTAGCGCCCGATTTGGTGGTGGGGCCGGCCATGGGCGGCGTGGTGATGGGCTATGAACTGGCCCGGCAGCTGGGCGTACCCGGCATCTTTACGGAGCGCGACGAAAACGGTCAGATGAGTTTGCGTCGGGGCTTCACGATTGAGCCGGGTCAGCAAATCATCATTGCCGAGGACGTAGTGACTACGGGTAAGAGCACCAATGAAGTAGCGCGACTATTGAACGAGTTGGGTGGGAAAGTTTTGGCCGTGGCGAGTTTAATTGACCGCACCAGTGGCAATGCTGCGCTGAATTTTCCGAACTTTGCCCTGCTGCCGGTAACGGCGGCCACCTACGCACCCGACGATTGCCCGCTTTGCCGGGCAGGCGTTCCGGTGGTGAAACCCGGCAGTCGGCCGGAAAAAGCGTTTTCTTAAACCTACCGCGACGGCAAACGGCCCGGCGGCAAGGCATTTTCGGCGTACCCCCGCGTGGGGTGTGCTCCCCATGGTGGTCCTTTCAGGGCTTCAGCGTGGCACCGAAAAATAGATAACACCGCTCTTTTGGAACCTACCCAGAGAACCATTCAGCTGCTGCTCCGGCCCGACCAACACGACGGGGAGGGCCAGCGCATTGCCGAGGCCGCCCGTCGCCACCTGGGCCTGCACACCGGCCGCGTGCAAAGCACCGCCCTCTACACGGTGCGCTACCCCCTGAGCGACCAGCAGTTGCGCGACTTCGCCACCCACTGCCTTCAGGACCCGGTGCTGCATGAAGTCGCCTTCGACGAGTTCCGCCACGGCCCCGAGTACCGCAGCTACATACTAGTAGCCAAGCTGCCCGGCGTGACGGACGACGAAGGTATTTCGGCCCAGAACGCGCTCGGCGACCTGCTCAACGAGCCGCTCGATACCCACACCCAGCACATTTTCAGCAAGCGGCTCTACTTCCTTGAAGAAGCCCTGCCCGAAGCCGACCTGCGCCGGCTGGCTCAGGAGTTGCTGGGCAACAAGCAAATCAACCGCTTCGAAATCGGCCCCCTCACCGACATCCGCGACTACACGCCGCGGCCCGGCGGCGGGGCCGAACCCATTACGGAAACCGTGCCGCTGACCGGCCTTTCCGACGAGCAGCTGGTGCAGTTGTCGAAAGACAACCTCTATGCCCTCAACCTAGAAGAAATGCAGACCGTGCGCGACCATTACGCCGGCATGCAGGCCGAGCGCACGGCCGCGGGTCTGCCCCTCGACCCGATGGATTGCGAGCTGGAAATTATTGCCCAGACCTGGTCGGAGCACTGCAAGCACAAGGAGTTTGCGGCCCTGATACAGTACCGCGACCTGGACACCGGCGAGGCGTTTGAGGTGGATTCGCTGTTCAAAACCTACATCAAAGACGCCACTTCCGAGGTAGACCGCCAGCTGCGGGCCAACGGCAACGACTGGCTGATTAAGGTGTTTTCCGACAACGCCGGGGCCGTGCGCATCAACCCCGAGTCGCTGTTTGTGTGGAAGGTGGAGACCCACAACTCGCCCTCGGCCATCGACCCCTACGGCGGGGCCATTACGGGTATTCTGGGCAACAACCGCGACCCGCTGGCCACCGGCATCGGGGGGGCGCGGCTGCTGTTCAACACCAACGTGCTGTGCTTCGGCAACCCCGAGTTTGATGGCACTTTGCTGAGCAACCAGCTGCACCCGCGCCGCATTTTTGAGGGCGTGCGCAAGGGTATTGAGGACGGTGGCAACAAGTCGGGCGTGCCCACCGTGAACGGCAGCATTGTGTTCGATGACCGCTACGCCGGCAAGCCGTTGGTGTACTGCGGAACCGGGGCCGTGTTGCCCATGCAGCTAGATGGACTCGATTCGTGGGAGAAAAACATCGAGCCCCAGGACCGCATCATCATGGCTGGCGGCCGGGTGGGCAAAGACGGCATCCACGGCGCTACGTTCAGCAGCATCGAACTAGACGAAACCTCGCCCGCCACGGCCGTGCAGATTGGCTCGCCCATTACGCAGAAGCTGGCCATGGATTTCCTGATCCTGGCCACCCGGCGCGGCCTCATCCGGTGCAGCACCGACAACGGCGCGGGCGGCCTCTCGTCGAGCGTTGGCGAGCTGGCTACCATCAGCGGCGGGGCCGTGGTGGAGTTGGCCGATGTCCCGCTGAAATACCCCGGTTTGCGTCCCTGGGAAATATTTGTTTCGGAGTCGCAGGAGCGATTTACGTTGGCTGTGGAGCCCGCCAAGATGGAGGAGCTGCTGGCTTTGGGCCGCGAGATGGAAGTGGAGCTGACCGATATCGGCTACTTCACGGCCAACGGCTACCTCGACGTGCGCTTCGCCGACAAGCCGGTGGCTTATATTAATATGGACTTCCTGCATGACGGCGTGCCGCGCAAGGTGCTGGAGGCCGAGTGGCAGAAGCCACAGGCGCAGGAGCCCACGTTGGCCGCTGACCTCGACTATACCGACGTGCTCACTCGCCTGCTTGGTAGCCTCAACATCTGCTCCCGCGAGTCGGTAATCCGGCAGTACGACCACGAGGTGAAGGGCCGCACCATTATCAAGCCCCTGATGGGCGCGACGGGTCAGGCGCCCCAGGATGCGGCGGTGGTACGCTTCAACTTCGAAAGTTGGGAAGGCGTGGCCGTGAGCAACGGTATTCTGCCCCGCTACGGCGACCTGGACGCGTATGCCATGTCGGCGGGCTCGTTTGACGAGGCTGTGCGCCAGATTGTGGCCGTGGGCGGCAAGCTGCCGAACCTGAGCTACGGCGACGGCAACTTCTGGTCCGTCAACGATAACTTCTGCGTGCCCGATTCGGTGTACGACCCCGTTAGCAACCCCGATGGCAAGCAGAAGCTGGCCAAGCTGGTGCGCATGTGCCAGGCCCTGCGCGACGCCACGGCGGCCTACTGCATCCCGCTCACCAGCGGCAAGGACTCGATGAAAAACGACTTCAAGGCCGACGGCGTAAAGATTTCGGTGCCGCCTACGGTGCTGTATTCGATGACCGCCAAAATCGAGGACGTGCGGCGGACCATCACCTCCGATTTCAAACAGGCCGACGACGTGGTGTACCTACTGGGCGAAACCTACGACGAGCTGGGTGGCTCGGAGTTCTACCAGTTCTTCGGCGAGCTGGGTGCCAACGTGCCGCAAGTACGCTTCGAAGCTGCTAAGGCACTCTATATATTAATAGGAGAGGCCAACGACCAGAACCTGATTCAGAGCTGCCACGATTTGAGCGACGGTGGCTTGGCGGTAGCGCTGGCCGAGGCCACGTTTGGCTACGGCTTTGGGGCCGAAGTAGACCTGCCGGCAGGCCTGCCGGTGCCGGTACAGCTGTTTTCGGAGTCGCACTCGCGCTTTGTGGCTACGGTTGCCCCCGAGGATGTGGTGGCTTTCGACCAGCACTTCGGTGGCCGCGCCACCCGGCTGGGCCGCGTGACTTCCGACGGCCAGCTAACGGTGCGCCATGCGAGCCAGCCGGTTATTGCGGCCGACTGCGCTACCCTGCGCCACGAGTGGACCAACGGCCCGGTGAACCGGATTATCGGCTTCGGCCAGCACGAAACCGCGCAGCAGTAACCATGGAAAACGACCAGCAACAGCCCAACCTGCCCGACCTGAACCTGCCCCCGCGCCCCCGGCCCGAGGACCCCGGCTACGAAATGGTAGACGGCGACGGCAACATCCTGCTGCCCGGCTATAAAAGCGTCGACGGCGGCCACGAATCGGCCGAGCCGCTGAAAAGCAGCACCGAAGCACAGGCTGGCAACCCGCAACCGGCAGCTGACAGATCTAAAGTGCAGGCGCTTATTCTGACCGGCTTCGGTATCAACTGCGAGGAGGAATTCGCGGCCGCTTACCGGCTGGCCGGGGCCGAGGCCACCGTGGTGCACCTCAACCAGGTGCTGCACGGCCACGTGAGCATCCACGATTACGACATCCTCAACTTCCCCGGCGGCTTCTCGTTCGGCGACGATTTGGGCTCGGGCGTGGTGCTGGCCAACAAGCTGCGCTACCGTAAAAACGACCAGGGCCGCACGCTGCTCGACGATATCCGCGAGTTTGTGGCCGGCGGTAAGTTCGTGCTCGGCATCTGCAACGGCTTCCAGGTGCTGGTGAAGCTGGGCCTGCTGCCCGACCTGGCCGGCACCGCCACGCCCGAAGTAACCCTGACCCACAACGCCTCGGGCCGCTACGAAGACCGTTGGGTTCGGCTCCAGGTCAACCCGAAAAGCACTACGCCCTTCCTCGCCGGCATGGACACGCTGGAAGTGCCCGTGCGCCATGGCGAGGGCCGCCTGATTATCGGTAGCCCCGAAGCTGCCGCTGCCATCGAAGCCCGGGGCCTCAACTGCCTGAGCTACCTAGATGAAGCTGGTGCGCCCACCGCCGGCTACCCTCGTAACCCTAACGGATCGGACCTGCACTGCGCCGGCCTGACCGATACCACCGGCCGCGTATTCGGCCTGATGCCTCACCCCGAAGCTTTTCTCTCCTTATATAACCACCCCGACTGGGCCCGCCGCAAACGCGCCGACCCGGGGCTGAGCGAGGAAGGGGAGGGGCTGAAGCTGTTTCGGAACATCGTGGAGCACATTCAGCGCCAACCCTCTGCCTCCGCCTCGGTACAGCCGAAAGCTCGTCAGGCTTCAATCTAGAAACCGTAAGCCACTGGCCCAGGCCGGCTCACAACTCCTATATGAACACGCTCAACCACTTCGCCACCCCCCAGCTCGAACTCCTGCACCGCGGCAAAGTCCGCGACTCGTACCGGGCACCCTCGGGCGAGCGGCTCATTGTGGTAACCGACCGGCTCTCGGCCTTCGATTCGGTGCTCGACACGCCCGTGGCCCACAAGGGGGCGGTGCTGAACGGGCTGGCCGCGTTCTGGTTTGATAAAACCAAGCACATCGTGCCCAACCACGTCATCAGCCTGCTCGACCCTAACGTGACGCTGGCCCACGAGGCCGAGCCGATTCGGGTGGAGATGATTGTGCGTAACTACATCACCGGCTCGATGCTGCGCGGCTACCAGCAGGGCCAGCGCAGCTTCTCGGGTGTAACCGTGCCCGACGGACTGACCAAGCACCAGCAGTTCCCGGAGCCCATCGTAACGCCTACTACCAAGGAAGAATCGGACCGCGAAATCACGCCCGAGAGCCTCGTGAGCGAAGGTTGGGTGGCGGCTGATTTGTACGAGCAGATGCAGGTGAAGGCGCTGGAGCTATTCAACTTCGCTTCGAGCTGGATGGCCGAGCGCGGCATCATTCTGGTCGATACCAAGTATGAGTTCGGCCTGCTCGATGGCCAGCTGATCCTGATTGACGAAATCCACACGCCCGACTCGTCGCGGTTCTGGAGCGCCGAGGATTACGCCCGCAACCCCGGGGCAGTGGAGCAGATGGACAAGGAGTACGTGCGCCAGTGGCTCATTGCCAACAAGCACGACGGCCAGTACCCTCGCGCCCTCACGCCCGAAGTGTCAGCCGAGGCCACCCGCCGCTACCTCGACATTTATGAGCGCATCACGGGTAGCCCGCTGCCTATCGGAGACGGCGACGTGCGCACCCGCCTCGTGGGCAACCTCGTACGGGCCGGTATTATGAAGGAAGCCTGAAACTGTCGTAACTGTGCTGTAGGTCGCCAATGATGAAGTCTATTCAGCATCTTTGGGAAATAGTAAGAAAACAAGGCGCTCACCAGCGGCCCACTCGTGTACCAATGGAATATATTCAGAGTCTTTGGGGGGACTCGCTTGACAAGCCGACTTATCAGGATGTACTTGACTTCATAGAGAAAACGAAGTTGTCTGATGAGGAACATGGGGCATTCTGGGTTGCCTTGGAAGACGAAAGTAACTTAGAGGTACATCAAGACTTGGAAGTGATACTGACTAATGCGGAGGGCGAAGAGAAACGAATTCAGGCTACGAGTTGGGATGAAGTAAAGGAATACTTTCGTCTCTTTTCAGAAGGCCGAAGCGATTTTATTCAATAGACAATCATGAGCTTCAGCAATAAATCCATAGTCCTGCTCGGCGGCGGGGCCCGCGAGCACGCCCTGGCCTGGAAACTCACCCAAGATGGTGCTACCGTGCACGTGCTGCCCGGCAACGCCGGCATCCCCAACAGCCACCCCAAAATCAGCGCCCTCGATTTTCCAGCCATCAAAAGCTTCTGCGAAGAACACGGTGCCAAGCTGCTGGTGGTAGGCCCCGAAGCCCCGCTGGCGGCCGGCGTAACCGACTACTTCGTTGGCTCCGATATCCGCGTGTTCGGACCGGGGCGGGCGGGGGCCATGCTGGAAAGCTCGAAGGTGTGGAGCAAGAACTTCATGCGCCGCCACGGCGTGGCCACCGCTATGTCATGGCAGTTTCGCTCCGATAAGCTGGCCGAAGCCCGTGCCAAAGCGGCCGAGTTGGGCGGGCAGGTGGCCGTGAAGTTCGATGGGCTGGCCGCCGGTAAGGGCGTGTACGTGTGCTCTTCCGTGGAAGAAGCCCACGCGGCACTCGACGACCTGGAGGCCCACCACAGCGGCTGGTTCAGCTTCCTGCTCGAAGAAAAGCTCAGCGGCCCCGAAATTAGTATCATCGGCATCACCGACGGCAACCGCATCCGCCTGCTGGCGCCTTCCCAGGACCACAAGCAGCTGCTGGCCGGCGACCAAGGCCCCAATACCGGTGGCATGGGCGCCTACTGCCCGGTGCCCTTCGCCGACGACAACATCCTGGCCGCCATCCGCACCCAAATTATCGACCCTACGCTGGAGGGCATCCAGGCCGAGCAGTTCGAGTTCCGGGGCTTCCTCTACTTCGGCATCATGCTCACGCCCCAGGGCCCGAAGCTGCTCGAATACAACGCCCGCCTTGGCGACCCCGAGGCCGAAGTGCTACTGCCGGCCCTGCAAAGCAGCCTGCTGGAACTCATCGAAGCCACCCTCGACGGCACCCTGGCCCAGACCACCGTGCGCCAGCGTCCCGGCCACTACGTGGGCGTGGTGCTGGCCTCGGGCGGCTACCCGGCCAGCGGCTTCCCGACTGGTTTTCCCATCACGGGACTTTCGGCGCTGCACCCCGGCATCCTCGCGTTTCACGGCGCTACCAAGCACAACGAAGCCGGTGAGTTGGTGACCAACGGCGGCCGGGTGCTGGTGCTGGTGGGCCACGGCGCGGAGCTGGAAGACGCCGTGCAGTACGTGTACCGCGAAGCGGCCCGGGTGAACTTTCAGGACATGTACCTCCGCACTGATATCGGCCAGCGGCCGGAACCCGTCCTTGCAAATAACTGGTAACCATAGCGCCCCCAAGGCCCGGCTGGCCATCCTGCTTTCGGGCCGGGGCTCCAATATGGTGGCGCTGGTAACGGCGGCCCAGACCGGTATGCTGCACGAGTTGGCCGAAGTAGCGGTGGTGTTCAGCAACCACCCCGACGCGCCCGGTCTGGCCACGGCCGCCGCGCTGGCCTGCCCCACGGCCAGCCTTAGCAGCCAGGGCCGCCGCCGTGCCGACTATGATGCCGAGGTGGTGGAAATTCTACGCCAATACCAGCCCGATTACGTGGTGCTGGCTGGCTATATGCGCATCCTCTCGCCCACGTTTGTGCGGGCCTTCGCAGGCCGCATCCTCAACATTCATCCCGCCGACACCCACCAGCACCAGGGCCTGCACGCCTACGAATGGGCCTTTGATAATCAGCTGGTTGAAACCAAAATAACGGTGCATCTGGTTGATGAAGGACTGGATACCGGCCCCATCTTGGCCCAGCAGACGGTGGACTTGCGCGGGGCCACCACCCTGGCCGAAGTCGAGCGTCGCGGTTTGCTGGCCGAGCATCAGCTGTACCCCAAAACCCTGGCCGAGCTTATTGGCCGCCAGCACCCCCAACCCACCCCAGCGGCCCGGTAACCGGCAACTGACAACCGAAACTGATTATGTGCGGAATTGTAGGTTTTTACGGCCCCGAGGATGTTGCTCACGACATCGTGTTTGGCCTGACGGCGCTCCAGCACCGGGGGCAGGATGCGGCCGGTATGGCTACGTTTGATGGCAACTTCCACCTGTGCAAAGGCAACGGGCTGATTTCCGACGTATTCCGGCCCAAGCAGCTGCGCAAGCTGAAGGGCAACATTGGTATCGGCCACGCCCGCTACACCACCCAGGGCTCGGGCGATGCCGAGCTGGCTCAGCCGTTCACCACCAGCTACCCATTCGGGCTGGCCATGGTGCACAACGGCAACGTCATCAACTTCCGCTCGGCGGCCAAGCGCCTGCACGAAAAGTACCACGTGCTGCCTAAAACCAGCAACGACTTGGAGCTGATCATGTACACCTTCGCCTCCGAGTTGCGCCTCAAAAACCTCGATGCGCTGTCGGTTGTCGATATTTTTGATGCAGTAGAAACTACCCAGGAACTGGTTAAGGGGGCCTACGCCACCGTGACCATCATTGCCGGCCACGGCATGCTGGCCTTCACAGACCCGCTGGGTATCCGGCCGCTGGTGCTGGGCCGCCGCATGACCGAAAACGGCCCCGTGTTCGCCTTCACCTCCGAGAGCACCTGCTTCGATTACCTGGGCTTCGAGTTCGTGAAGAACGTGGGGCCGGGCCAGGCCATCTTCATTGATAACAACTTCGAGGTGCATTACAAGAACCCGTACAGCCTGCCCAAGGCGTTCTGCGTGTTCGAGCACATCTACTTCGCCCGCGAAGATTCCACCATTCATGGCCGGCTGGTGGCCCGCGAGCGGGTGCGGCTGGGTAAAATGCTGGCCCGCAAGGTGATTGAGTCGGGTATTCAGCCCGATATGGTGATTGACGTGCCCTCGTCGGGCTACTTTGCGGCCTCGGGGCTGGCTGAGGCCATTGGCGTGCCCTACCGCCGGGCGTTGGTGAAGAACAACCACATGGGCCGCTCGTTCATCGTCAGCAGCCAGGCCGGCCGCGAGGATATCGTGCGCAAAAAGCTTAACCCCATCCGCGAATTCGTGGAGGGCAAGAAGATTGCGGTGGTCGACGACAGCATCGTGCGCGGCACTACCTCGCGGCGCATCGTGCGGATTCTGCGCGACGCCGGCGCGGCCGAGGTGTACTTTATCAGCAGCGCCCCGCCCATCATCGCGCCCTGCATCTACGGCATCGATATGGCCATGAGCACCGAGCTGATTGCGGCCAACTACACTGAGGAGGAAATCTGCCGCTACATTGAGGCCGACAAGGTAATATACCAATCGGTAGAAGACTTGCAGGAGCTGTTTGCCGAGGACAAGGGCCACGGCGGCGGCTGCTTCGCCTGCTTCACCGGCAATTACCCCACCGGCGACATCACCAAGTACCTGGGCCACATCCAGGAGGAGCGCGAAAGCCACCGCGGCGACAAACCGAAAAAGCCTGCTGCGGATGTCGTGCCCTCGGTAAGCGCCAAAGCCCCGGCCCCCACAGAGCACTAATTGTCAGTTTGTGCTGGAGGGCATAGGCTGAACGAGGTAGAGACGCAATATTTTGCGTCTCGTCGTTGAACAGTCGGACGAGCAAAAACTAAACAACATCAGCAACTACGAGACGCAAGACATTGCGTCTCTATAGACTTCCGCATGAGCCAGACTTCCGCCGATACCAACCTCAAAGCCACTGCCGGTTATTCCATCGAAGAAGGCAACGCCGCCTCGCGCAACGCCTACGAATGGGCCCAGAAAACCTTCGCCACCCGCGCTGGCAAGCCTGGTGAGCCGGCCCGGGACCTAGCCGGTGGCTTCTCCAACGAAATCCGGTTCGGCAATGAGCGGCTGGGCATCGGTTCCGACGGTATCGGGACCAAAATTGAAGTGGCCGAACGCCTCGACCGCTACGACACGCTGGGCTACGACCTGATTGCGATGGTGGCCGACGACCTCATTGTGGCCGGCTTCGTACCCACCAACCTTTCCAACATCATCGACGTGAACACGCTCGATTACACGGTGGTCGATGAGCTCATGCACGGCTTACATGATGCGGCCCAGTTCAGCCAGATAGCCGTAACGGGCGGCGAAATTGCCGAGCTCGGCAACCGCATCGGTGGCTACCCCGGCGCCCGCATGAATTTCAACTGGTGCTCGACGGCCGTGGGGGTGTTGCACCCGAGCCTAGAGCGCCCCTTGAGCGGCTCCAACGTGCGCGCCGGGCAGGCCGTGGTGGCGTTGCACTCGCCCTCGTTCCGCTCCAACGGCTACTCGCTGGCCCGCCGGGCCCTCACCAAGGCCTTCGGCGAAAAGTGGCACGAAGCGCCCTACAGTGAAGAAAAGACGGCTGCTCTGAAATCTGACAACCAACAACTGACAACTGCCAACGCTAAAACCTGGGGCGAAGTCATGCTGGCGCCCTCGCTCATCTACTCGCCGGGCATAGCGGCGGTGCTCGATGCGGGCCTGCCACTGCACGCGGCCGCCCACATCACCGGTGGCGGGCTGGCCGACAACTTCAAGCGAGTACTCAAAAACGGCGTTGGGGCCGAGCTGAGCAACCTGTTCGAGCCGCTGCCCGCCATGCAGCAGCTTTCCAGTCTGGCCGGCATCACGCCTCCGGAAGCTTACCTCTACTGGAACATGGGCAACGGTATGTTGCTGGTAACCGACCAGGATCAGGCGGCTGCCGTGGTAGCCAGTCTGCGCGTTAGCGGTTACCGGGCCCAAGTGGCGGGCCGCATCACGGCCGAGCCGGGCGTGACGTTGCACGTGGGCGCGGGCGAGCTGCGCTACGAAGGATAGGCAGTAACGGTAATTTCGCCTTAGCGGGGCAGCCGCATTGTAACCTCGGTGCCACCGCCAAGCTGGCTGCTGATGCTGAGCATGCCCCCGTGGCCCTGCACGATAATATCGTAGCTCAGCGACAGACCCAGACCGGTGCCCTCGCCGGGTGGTTTGGTGGTGAAAAAGGGTAGCAGCGCCTTCTGGCGGGTTTCTTCGCTCATACCGATGCCGTTGTCCAGAATCCGGACCTGCACCTGCCGGGCCAGCAGACTGGTGTGTACCTCCAGCTTGAGGGGACTGTCTGACAGGCCCTGGTTGCGGCGTTGTGCCAGGGCATAAAAGGCATTGGCGAACAAATTGAGCAGCACCCGGCCTACATCCTGGGGTACCAGCCGCACCGCCGGCAGCTGGGGGCTCAGGTCGGTAACGAGGGTGGCGTTGAAGCTAGGGTCTTTTGACCGGAACAGCTGGTAAGCCATTGCCAGGTGGTCGGTAACCAACGTATTCAGGTTAACAGTTTCGTATACTCCGGCGCTAGCCTGCGAGTGTTGCAGCATGCCTTTCACTATGCTGTCGGCGCGGTGGCCGTGCTGGCTTATCTTGTGGAGGTTATCTGTGAGCGTGGCCAGCAGCTCGGTTGCGTAGGCTTTTTCGGCTTCCGGCAGCTGCTGCCAGGGGCCGTCCATAAACTCCTCCACCAACTCGGTGCTCACCTCCGAGAAGTTGTTGACGAAGTTGAGCGGGTTCTGAATTTCGTGCGCAATGCCGGCCGTCAGCTCGCCCAGTGAGGCCATTTTTTCGCGCTGAATGAGTTGGTTCTGGGTCGATTTGAGTCGGTCCAGGGCTTGGGTCAGGTCGGCCAGTGCCCGGGTTAAATCATCGCGCTGGCGGGCAACCTGAGTATTCTGGGCATTCAGGTGGCGGTTGATGCGCTGCTTGAGGTGCACATTGCGGCCCAGCAGCCCTACTACCAAAACGAGGCCCGCAAAGCCGGCCAGTAGCGCGTACAGTTGCAGGCGTTGGCGGGCACTTCTCTGGGCCTGTAGCTGCCGGGTCTGCGTGAGCAGGGCAATCTGGGTTTCCTTCTGGTCGAGTTCGTAGCCGTAGCGCAGGGCGCTGGTTTTGCGCTGCGTGGCCTCGCCGGCCAGCGTATCCTGGTAAGCCGAAAATAAGCGCTGTTGCTGGTAGGCCGCCGGGTAATTGTTCAGTTCGGCGTAGGCCTTGGCCAGCAGTTCGGTAGCTGCGGCCAGGTTGCCGTTGCTGCGGGTTTTTCGGCTCAGTTCCCGGGCGTGGCTGGCCAGCATCAGCGTGCTGTCGGGTTGGTGCAGCAGCAGGAACGCCCGCGCCAGTAGCAACTCCACCGACGGCTGGTTGAAATCGTCCTGGGTGCTCCTGACCAGCGTGCGGGCCAGCCGGCCGTGCAGCAGGGCCCGAACCGGCTGGCCTTGCTCAATGTATACCTCGGCCAGCCCGATTTCATTGGCCAGCTGGTTCTGCATGTCACCCATCCGGCGGCACACGGCCACCGCCCGCCTGAAATACCGAAGGGCTTCGGGCCAATTGCGCAGCCGCTGGTATACGCTGCCCAGGCTATTAAGCACGGCCGCCACTACCTGGTCGTCGCTCAGACGGTGGCCGTCGCGCAGGGCCCGGTCGAGTATGGGTAGGGCGCTGGCGTAGTCGCCCAGCTTGCCGTAGGTGTCCCCAATAATAGCCCGTAGTTGTGTCTGTACTCCCAGGTCAGCGGTTTGCTCGGCCAGGCGCAGCCCGCGCAGCCCCCAGGTCAGCGCGGCCGTCAGGTTGGTTTGCTGCGCGTCAATCAAACTCAGTTCGAGGCAGGCGCGCGCCTCGCGGGGCCGGTCGCGGCGGCGGGCGTATAGCTGCTGGGCCAGCAGGGTATAATGCCGGGCCGAGTCGTAATTGGGTAAACGGCGTTGCAGAATGCTGAGCCAGAGTAGGCTACGACCGATGGAAGGCGTGTCGGCGAGTTGGCGCGAGATTCGTAAAGCCTGGTGGCTCAGCTGTAGGGCCTGCGGGGCATTCACGGCTGCCAGCTCCATTACCAGTTCATGCAGGCGCTGTACCCGCACGGTATCGAGCCGCCGGTTGGTTCGCAGCAGCTGGCGCAGGCTGTCGGCGTTGCGGCTCTGCGCGCAGCCCGGCCGCTGCTCAATCAGCCCCGATACCAGACCCAGCCATAGCAACAGCAGCCCGCCGATACGCCGGAAGGGCAAACCGAATAAGCCGGGTGGGCCGGTGAAAGGCGGCGGGTGGCCCTGGTTCATTTGGGTGGGTAAACCGGGTTGTTGATAACGCCAATCTGGTTGCCCTCGGGGTCTAAAACGATAAATCCTCGTACCTGCGTTACCCCCTCTGTGTTGGTGCTGGCGTCAGTAGGGCGTACTTCGGATGACGAGGAACGACTGCTGTCGAGCTGACGCATCTTGCTGAAAAGACCACCGTTGAACTTGTTGGACCGGTTAGCGCTCAGCGTCTCAAATTTGGCCACCACATCATCCGGCGTTGGCAGTGTCCAGTAAAACACCGGCTCGCGCAACTGTAAAAACTGCGGGTTGGTTTCCAGTCGCACCTCTGCACCGTCTACATTGAACAGGGCGTAAGGATATGGCACGCCTTGTTCTACACGCGTGGGAGGCTTACCAAAAAAGTCGGTGTACCAGGCAATGGCAGCGGGTAGCCGGTCGGCGCTGCTTACTGGGTACACAAGCGTTTTCTGGGTCGAAAAACCGGCAACAGGCTTGTCCTGGGCCTGGGTCAGTACGGGCCAAAGCAGCAACAGCAGCAGCGAAATCCACAGGGGCATCTTCATAAGTCGGGGGAAGTGCCTTTTTGTGCTGGCAGCAGCAACGGTATCCGACCGGTACGCCTGAGAAGCGGAGCGAACGAACCGGCCGGGCCGGTAAAAGGCAGTGGGACCTTAGGTTATTTGCGGGGCTTGTAAATGGGGTTGTTGATAACGCCGACCTCATTGCCTTCGGGGTCATACACGATAAAACCTGTAACGTTCTTCACGTTTTCGGAAGCTATGCCATTGCTGGCTGGCTGTCCAGTAGCCCGAACATAGCTGAAGTTGCGCAGGCTCTTAAAAATCAAACGTTTTTTGATTCTGCTCGTCTCCTTCAACGTGTCAAGTTTGGCTATTACTGCCTCCGGCGTTGGCAGCATCCAGTAAAACAGAGGCTCCTTTAGCCCTAGGTACTTCGGGTCGGTTTCCAGCCTTACCTGCGTGCCGTCCACTATAAATACGGCGTAGGGGTTAGGTACATCCTTTCGTAAGGTGTCGTGTGGTATACCGAAAAACTTAGTGTACCATTTGACGGCGTTATCCAGACGGGCGGTGTCGCTTACTGGATACACCACTGTTCTTTGGGTTTTAAAGCGTAGGTCATTCGTCTCTTGGGCACGTACTGCCAGGGGCGCGAGCAGCAGCAATAAAAACAAAGTAACGTTTCTCATAGACCAGAAAGGAGAAAGATGACCAAGCCAGGCAAGTACATCAGGAGACGCTGTACCTGCTTCTACCCGAGGTGATATAATCGACGTATCATAGTACTAAGTTAATAAAAAATAAGGATATATATTGATTTGAAAATAATAATATTAGACACCTTTGCGGATGCCAAATAGTTTGATAGTCAGTATTTTGTAAGATTTAAGCGGGTGGCCTACAGCACTGCCGCCAGCGCTGGTCGGCAGCAACGCAAAGCACGTTTGGCCACGCAGGGCCCATACGGCGGCCCCTGGTAGATTTGGTCAGCACTCCAGTAAAGCAAGGACCTTTGCCGCGCTAGGTTTTTGCTAGCTTCGGTAATGGCTTCAAATGATACCGCCGGCTATTTTCTCGACGATAGTTTCAGCCAGCGCGCCCACATGTGGCCGGCGCTGCTGGCGTGGGTGTTACCCGAAGCGAATTATCTGGAGCTAAACCGGTTCCTGCTGAAAGGCCCGCTACCCGATATGCTACGAGAAGCGCAAATGACGCGGCCGCAACAGATAGCGCGGATTTTTGGCGCTACGCACCGGTTCTGGCTGACGCCCGCCCTACGTACCTATTGCCAGACGCTAGCCTACGGCGACTGGCAAGAGGGCGACTTCGAAGACCCCGCTTTTTACCACGACGACCAGCTGTTGCTGGCTACCATCAGCCATGAAGATCACGTGGTGATGCAACTCAATGAAACCGAAAAAGCCCTGCTCAACGAGCAAGGCTTTGATTTCTGGTGTCAGAGGTCGGCGTAAGCCGGCGGCTCTGTGGGTTGCTCAGCGGCTCAGCGTAATTATCGGCGTAGTACCTTCCAGCAGTGTCAGGCCCTCGGCGCTCAGTTGGTAGGTGAGGGTTTTGGAGCCTAGGGCAGCCAGCAGGCCGGCTTCGGGGCTATTAGGCGGGCAGGCCATGCGGGTAGTCGCCAATGGCCCGAACGTGATGCCCGTGCCGCTGATAGCGTAGGTACCCATCAAGCGGTTGCAGCCCGTCGAGCCCGACACTTTGTTGGTGGCAGTATCGAAGCTTAGAATCGCTCCGTCGGCGGCCTCGGCAGGCAGGGCTGCGCCGTTGAGCGTGCGGATACGCCACTCGCCGGCCAGCACGGCCGGGTCGAGCGTGGCGGTAGAGACTGACATATCGGGGCTGGCGGTGGTATCGGCTACCGGCTCGGTGGTTTTGGCGGTGCAACTGGCCAGGGCTAGCACACTCAGGAGGGTATAAAAAATACGACGAACCATGGGGTGAGGCATTAGTGGCTAAAGAGAAGCGTAAAGCCGCGTTAGGTGTAGTTTAGGTAGCGGAGAGCCTGGCACCTGTCCAGTGATCCGGCGGAGGTTCTGTAAACTGAAGGCTTACATTTTTTGAACCGGAAACTCATCAAGGATATCCTTGGCAACGCGGCCGAACTCGCTGCCCAGGCGGGCAGGGTCATTCACGGCATCCATCACAGAACCACGCCACACCAAGTTATTGGTACTGGAATCAACAAAGTCCAGAATAAGAGTACCCTCCTGATAGGTTTGGGTGCGGTAGCTGGTGCGGTAACGGGGAGAGGCGTACCAATAGCCGTAGTTGATGGGCAGGTAGCCACCGCGGTACGATACGGCGTAGGGGAAGGCGTAGCCCGCAGGCTGTGGGGTGGCTACCGTCCGCTCAGCCTCATCAATGTACAGGTGATAAGTAAGGTAAAAGTCGGGCTTGGTGTCGCCGGTAGCCTGGCGGATGCCCCGTTTGGCCAGCTCAGAGCTGATGGACTGTTGAATCTGGCCATCGTTGAGGCTGCTTTGATAAATCGGATTCTGCGAATCGGCCGATTTTACCTCGGTTTTGGCCCAATCGTACGTGCGGTACTGGCTGAAATCGGTGCCGGGTTTCTTCTGCACTGTAACGGCCGGCGAACAGCCAGCTATAAGGGCCACAAGGGCAAAAAGTAGCGGTAAGAGCGTGTTTTTCATGGGGGTCGGATCGTTTAGAATAAGCAATAGTGTCCTTATTTAACTCGTTCACCCGTGGGCAGGTTACAGAGTTTTTTGGTCGGCGCCCGCTTCTATATCGCGCAGAATGCTTGAGCTGAGTTGCTCTCAGCTGCCTGTGCCGAAAAAAAAGACCCTACTGTCAGCACAGACAGCAGAGTCTTTTTTTTCGGTACAGGCAGTGCGGCGGCACCTACTGCGCCAGGTGCCGCCGCACTGCGCGTGGTGGTGTAAATTATCAGCAGGTGCTGTCGTCGAGGCCACAAGCGGCACCGTCGGCCCCCACAATGGCCTCGTGGCGGGGCTGCGTTTCGCCCCAGGCTTTTTCCAGCACTTCGGCGAATAGTTCGGCGGGCTGGGCACCCGACACGGCGTACTTATCGGCAAATACAAAATAGGGCACGCCCCGCACGCCAATTTGTTGGGCCTCGTATTCATCGTGCCGCACCTGCTGCTCGAACTCGCGCGAGGCCAGCACGGCCGTCACCTCAGCGTCGGGCAGTTCTAGGTCAGCCCCGAGGCGGCGTAGTACGCTGTGGTCATTGATATCGAGTCCCTCTTCCAGATAAGCCTGAAAAAGACGCTCCTTGGCCGCATCCTGGCGGCCGTGACGGGTGGCCAAATGAATGAGGCGGTGAGCATCGAACGAATTGGCCGGTACCAGACTGTCGAAGTCGAAAGCGAGTCCTTCTTCGGCGGCCATCTGGGTCATGTTGGCGCTCATCTGGCGGGCCCACTCCTCGGTGTTACCATATTTGCGGGCCAGGCGTACGTATTGGTTTTCGCCGGGCGTGGGGTCAGCATTAGGGTCGAGTTCGAAGCTGCGCCATTCCACCTGCACATCGGCAGTATGGGCAAAACCAGCCAGCGCCTTTTCGAGGCGGCGCTTGCCGATGTAGCAGAAGGGGCAGAGAATGTCGGACCAGATTTCGATTTTCATACGAATAGAGGATTATGGCGGGAGAGTTAGCGATAAGCCGACCGCGCCCGAAAAGTTTAGGTGCGCCATCCAACGGCCAGTGTCCGGCGGCCTACTTGAGTAGCTTGATACTGACTACCTGGCCCGGCTCGCGAACCGCAAATTTGCAGTCGTCGAATGCGGGCGGGGCCAGGCGGGGGCGCACGTTGTTGGAGAAGGCAAAGGGCTCAGTCGGGATACCGAGAAAGTTCTTGTCCACTTTGTCGTTGTTATTCAGATCCTGGGTGATAACTACGGCCCATTCGCCGGGTGGCAACTGCACCGGCAGGCGCACCTGGCGCTGGCCGTTGGGCTTCACCACCCGCATAAAGGCGTAGCCTTTAGGGACAAGGAAAGTCTCGCGCACGTTGTAGAAGTAGAGTTTCACGGCCGAACTCTCCGAAGCCAGCGCCGATACGACCACGGTTACTGCCAGCCCACTTTCCGGAAATATGGGAGCGGCCCCCGGGCTTGGTAAAAAGCTGCCCGGAGTTGGCGGGGTAGCAACCGCCGACTGCAGGGTGGTGCAAAGCACGCTCAATAAAGGGAGCAGAATACGCATAAATAATAGCAGGGAGGATGGACGTCAGGTATACGGCTCCAACAGCCCGGCGGTCAAAAACATTCGGTTAGCGGCCGGCCTCAGGGCTGCCCGGCTACCGTCAGGGCAGCCTCGGCCATGGCGGGCTGGCCCGCCAGGCTCACACCTTCAATCGAAGCGCGGAAGGTGCCGGCCTGGTCGGCCGTGTAAAAGCTGACCCGGGCGCGCCCCGAGGTCGGCACTGTCAGGCGGGGCTGCCAGTAAAGAGTGGTGGCGCGTGGGTCGGGCTTCTCAGAACTGCGGCCGGCATCGTAGCGCGGAGCATAAAATTCGCGGGTTCGGTGAAACACCGGCAACTGGCGCACGGCCACCCCGGCGGCGGGTACGTTGGAGTAGTCGCCGAGGCCGCGCTTGGTGTACACGGCAATAACCCCGCTTGCCCCCTGCGAACCGTAAATGGTCGCGTTGGCCCCCATCAGTACCTCAATCCGGTCAACATCGGTGGGAGGGATACTCAATAGCGCATCCGGGTTAAGTAAGGGAAGTCCGTCGAGTAAGAACAGTGGGCTATTAGAACCAGCCATCGACGTGATACCTCGTAGCTGAGCCGAGTAAGAAATACCATTCGGAGTTAGAGTCAGGCCCGCAACCCGCCCCTGCAACATCTGAAATATATTTTGATAGCTTTCTATATTGGAAAAATCGCGGGCGTACAGAACGCTGCTAGCCTGTGAAGTACGGTGAAGCCTGAAACCAGAGTTTTCAGGTTCCTTCCTGCCTCTAATATCCACATTGCGCAGTATAATGCCGCTGGTCGAGTCGGGCCGATATATCCGTTCGAGCTGCTGCTGGCGGCGGCTGCGCTGCCCATAGGCAACTACCTCAGCCGAGGCTAACACAACGGGGGAGAGTGGAGCCGGCGGCCTCCAGCCCGCCGGAACTGGGCGGGGCCACCACTCATTGAGCTGCAGTAGCAAGTTGCTGCTCCCCTTTGCTGTACGGCCCTGCAGCAGTATTTTGGTTGAATCCTGGCCCGGAAAGCCCGTGAAAAGAAAATTGCCATTGGCGTCGGCTTTGCTCACCACGATATCTTTCTGCTTCCCTATTAGGAGCATCAATTCTCCATTTGGTACGAGCTTATCGTTACCGCGTACCAGTTGGCCAGCCACCACGATTCCGCGCTCCAGCGGATATCGGTAGCCGGCCGCTGCCGTGCCTGGCTCACCCAGTACCTGCTGCCAGGTAAAGCGGCTCCAGCCCTGGGTGAGGAGCAGGTCGTCGAGGGCCCGCCGGGTTTCCGGTGTGCGCGACTGCAGATAGTATGCCGGACTCTCCACGTAGCCGCGTAGCTCCGAGGTCAGTAGTAGGTGGGCCCTTACGGTGGTGGCGTCGCCAGCCTCAGCAGGTAGTCCGGGCGTGCCGGCCACGGTCAATGAGAGTTCGGCCGGGGCGGGTTGGCCATCAGAAGTTGTTACTTCCACTTCCATATTCACCAGTTCGCGGGGGCCGTAGGTGGCTTTATCAGGGCGCAGGCGCACCTGCAGCGGCCGGGCCTCAGTCACGAATACCAGCCGCTCAGCCTGGGCCACCTGCTGGCCGTCGAAGAGGCTGACGTGCAACAAACCAGCCGGAGCGGCAGACCGGGCAATGGTGGCCTGGAAGGTTTCACCCGGCCCGATCTGGCCCTGGCCGGCGTACACGGGCTGGCCTCGTACGTGTGCCAGCAGTTGCAGGGGCGCTGTTGCAGTTGTCGCGCCCGCCGGGGGCTGGTAGCGCACAAACACCCGGAAGTCGTCGCCTACTTCGCGCACATTCAGCACCCAGCCGCTTGCGCGCACGGCTGGCAGCGGATAAGTAGCCGTCGAGCCATCGGGCAGTGTTACGCGGGCCTCATATTTCTGTCCGGGCTGCGGTGTAAAGCCGAACGAGCTCATGCCCAGCGCCGGCGTGCTGAAGCGTGCTACCTCCCGCTTGTTGCCATCAATTATTACGCCGGCCAGCGCCAGTCCGCGGCCTCCGGCCTGCGCTGCCTTCACGCCTACCGTCGTCTGCAAGCCGGCCACGTACTCGCCGCCTTCGGGGAAAAACTGCACATCGGGTTTAGTGGCGGCCTCCAGGGCGCGGGCCGTGCGCCGGGCTAGTTGCGCCTGGCGCATGACCGAGGTTTCGGCGCCGATGCTAACTGGTGCCGACGCCTGCCACACCGGTATGCGGCGCGTAAAAAACAGACCCGCGTCGGAGTTGCGCATCCAACTGGTGTAAGCCCGTAGCGTGTACACGCCCGAGCGCAATGTGTCGGGCAGTACCATGTCGCCGGTAGCCAGCCCATCGGTGAGAGCCAAGGTGCGCTTGAGCAGAACTTGGCGGTCGGGGGCTACCACATCCACATAGAGCACCTTACTGAGCGAATCGGGCTGGTGGGAGCTGGCATCGAGCAGATAGGCCTTGAACCAGAGCGTTTCGCCGGCCACATAGGCGGCTTGGTCGAGGTGCAGGTAGCTGACTTCGGGCTGAGTAGCTTCATAAAAAGCCATTACTTGCCGTAGTAAGTGTAGTGGCTTTGGCACCGTATCGAAGCCGAAAGACAGAGCACCGACGGCCAGCAGCGTAGAAAGGGCGCCAATACGACGGCAGTAGCTGTTTTTCATAAGATGTAAAGTAAAGATCGAATCAGGGAACTAATTATTTAGAAAGCTGCAAACAGCTGTCCACTTCAACAGTCTAATGCAACTTTTTGTGCTTTTTTTCTATCCCATTATCTGACTCTTGGTCACAATTTCAGAACCTCTTGGTTTTCCTATGAAAACGCCCCGCCGACTACCCGTTGTCCTGCTCGCGCTAATGCTACCTACCAGCCTGCTGCTTGGCAGTTGCAGCAAGGACAACGAGCCCATGCCCGCGCCGCTCTACCTGCTCGACCAATCGTGGCAGCTCATCGAAGCAGAGGGAATACCGGTGGTAACAACGGCGGGCGGTGTTGCCACCAGCCTAACGCTCAGCTCCGTCGATAACTTTAGCGCGGGCCAGGCTTGGTGCAACCAGTACGGCGGTACGTTTATGCTGGTGCCCGGCACCTCCTACCTCACGTTCTCAGGGCAGGCCAGTACACGCGCCACCTGCGCCGAGCAGCAGCAGGAAACCCGCTACCTCAACCTGCTGCCTGAGGTGCGTCGCTACACCATCACCCAGCGTCAGCTCCAGCTATTCGACTCGGAGCGCCCCCAGCCGCTGCTGGTATTTGAGGTGAAGTAGGTGCTCAGGAATATAGGGCTTGCGCTAAGCCCTCAATCAAAACCCAATGTTGAGTACCAATGGCTGCACCTCCCAGGTGCCAAAGTAAGAGTTGTACACCGTGCGCAAGCCCACTTCCAGAGGTGTGCGCAGCCGGAGCGGGTTGAAAACGGCTGATACGTCGAGGCCGGCCGAGTGGTAGGAGCGGCGCAACGGCCCCGACTCGCCCCGGACGTAATCGAGGAAAACATTGGCTTTGAGGCGCTGCACATAGAGCAGGCGCGTGAGTTGCCAATGCACATCGGCCAGAGGCAGCCGGTACTCGCCGCTGAGCGACGTGAGCCGGTCGAAGCTCAGATAGGGCAGACCCCGGGGGTAGAAAACGGCCGCTCCAAACCGGTACTCGCGCTGCTGCTGGTACTGGTAACCGGCCCGCAACCGCAAAGCGTGGTGCAGCCCGATGCCAGGCAGAAACAGGCTGCCCTGCGCCGCTAGCTGCCGGGCCTGCAAACCTTTAGCCCCAAAGGGTGTGTCGCGGCCAGTTAGCAGCAGACTTTGGCCCCAGCGCGGCGCTACGTCGCGGTAGCTTTGGCGCAGCGTGCGGCTGAAGCTAACGGTGCCCAGCAGCGCGTGCAGCGGCTGGCGGCCCACCTCGTTCGTAAACTGCGCCGGTAGCTCGTAGCCCCGGGTTTGCTCCAGCTGATAAAACGCGCCCACGCTAAGCGAAGTCAGCATGCGGGAGGTAGTAAGCACCAGCGGCAGGCGGCTGCCCACACTCAGGCGGGTGTAGCGCCACCGGTCCTCGGCCACGCCGCCGCCGTTGGGTAACAGCAGGGCCGCCTGCCGCCCACCGTCTTCTATTCCGAAATCGAGCACCGGCCCCAAGCCTTGGTAGCTGACATCGGCAAACACGCGGCCGGTGCGCTCGGTGCCGTCGAAGCCCAGGCCCGCCACGGCCTGGGTGGTGCTCAGCACGTCCTGGGCGCGCAAACCGAGGCTCAGGCCGGTGCTGCCCGGGCTCTGCACAAAACCCCAGCCATAGAGGTTGGGCGCGTGGGGTAGGCGGCGGTAGCGGCGCGGCGTCAACGTCGGCCCGGCCACCGAATCGAGGGGCAGCAGCGGGCCTACGGTAGACGTGCCCGGCTCGCGGGCCGTCAGCTCGTCGGCATACAGGTCGGCAGGCGCAACAGCGCCGCTACCAGCCGGCAGAGCAGCCGGCCAGGTGGCGGGTCGCAGCGGCATCTCCGTCACCCGGCTGCCCTGAGCCCTTATTTCGTGGAACGCCAGCCTTTGCCCGTCGGGGCTGATGGTGGCGTGGTAGCTGCCCACTGGCCGGCTGGTTACCGGCTGCACCTGGCCGGTGCTTACCTGCACGGCATACACTTCATCCTGCCCGTTGCGGGGCGAGTTAAACAGTACATAATCCTGCCAGGGCTGCGGGTGCGAAATGTTGTCGTTGGTGGCCGGCAGCACGGTCTGAGTCGTGCCCGATTCCACATCGAGCAGCTCCAGGCGCTTGCCCGCCGTTGCCAGCCGCACCACGGCCGCCGTGCGCTCGCCATCAGCCCCGGCCCCGAAACGCGGATGCAGGTAGGGCTCGTTGGCCGGGTTTTCGAAGGTGCGCAGCACGCGGCCGGTTTCGGTGTCGAGCAGGTGCAGGCGGTGCTGGTAGGCCGAGTCGGTGCTCACGGCCAGCAGCCGGCCACCGTCGGGCGAAAGTACGGCGGCCGTGTAGCGAGTGCGGCGGCTGGGCCGGCTCAGGCGGCCGGTGGCCAAGTCGAGCACCCGTAGCTCGGAGTACACCTGCTGCTGCCAGCGCGGGTGGTAGCGAAACTCCAGCCACGCGGCCTTGCCGCCGCCTACCGACAGCTGTTCGGGGTTGTGATGCAGGCCCAGCACCAGCCGGGTGCGCTCGGGCTGGCCGCGGCTCAGCTCCACCAGCCGGGGCGTGTGGCCCAGCCCACTCTTAAGGGCCAGCACGGTGCTGTCGGTCAGGTATTGCGGGTACTGGTATTCGGTAAAGACTTTTCCAGAAGCTTCCACTGCAAAGTCGCGGGCCGGCGTCAGGTTCCGGCCGGTTTGCTGGGCTCTCCAGAGGCTGTCGAGCTCCTGGGTGGTTTGGGTGTAGAGGTCGTCGGAGCGCAGGCCGGTGAGGCGGCGAAGCTTGTCGGAAAACGAGAAAGGGTAAACCGGGAAATCGTAGTACTTGTCGAGCACGCCAGCCCAGGCGGTGGGGCCGGCGGTGCGCTTAAGGCGGGTGCTGAGGTAGTAGCCCAGCACGTAGTGGTCGGGCACGTAGTGACGGAACGAGCCGCCCGTGGCCTCGGCGTAGGAGTAGCGCCGACCGGCCAGCAGGTTGGCCCGGTAGTAGGCCCCGAAGTTCGGAATCCGGCCCCGGCCGCTGCGCGTGAGGGCCGTTTCGGTGCCCACCGCGTCGCCCTCAGCAAACCAGTCGGGCACGCCCAGCGTGGCTAGGCCCAGCCCACCGAATCCGCCGAACAGGTAGCCCAGCTGCCCTATGCCCCGGTGGGCCTTATCGAACTGCACCACGTGGCGGTACTCGTGCACCGTCAGCTGGTCGAGCCAATCGAGCGTGCCCACTAGGTAGGGGTTCTGGGGGAAGGTGGTGAAGAACTCGGAGTGGCGCGGCAGCAGCGTCACGAAGCCGTTGCCAATGGTAGTGCGGGTTTGCAGCACAACCGTAACGGGCCGGGCGGCCGCCCCCAGCGAGGCGGCGGCCGGTTCGTGCACCTGTTCCAGCCGGTGGGCCGTGCGCCGGGCCTGCTCCTCGAACCCCTCCGGGTACACCACCTGGAAATGCGGCGTGCGTACCTCGTGCCAGCGCACCCGGGCAGGCACCTGCTGTTCAATGGGCAGCAGGGTTTGGGCAGCAGCGGGCACGGTGGCCAGCAACGCCAGCGCGGCAGAAAGTAGAATACGCACGGACAAAACAGGTTAGCGGGTCCCGAAGAAACCACCCGGCCGGCCCGAATGCAAACCCCGTCGCACGTCCGGGCAGGGGCGGGGCTGCGTAGATAGGCGCGGCCCCACCCGGCCGGCAAACTTTCTGCCGCAACACTTTGTCTGTAAACACATGACCAACCTACTGAAAAACGGCTTTGCCGCCGTCTGCATCCTGCTGCTGACCGCCTGTTCTGAGCGGCCCGCCGAAGCCCAGAAAACTGCTACCGCCCAGGGTTCGACTGCCGTGCGCTCCACGGCGGGGCCCGCACCGGCCGATATGACTGGCTTGGCCACGGCCGACTTTGCCGGGGGCTGCTTCTGGTGTACCGAGGAAGTATTCGAGGAGATAAAGGGCGTAAAAGCCGTGGTGTCGGGCTATAGCGGCGGCTCCGAGGCCAATCCCACCTATGAGCAGGTGGGCCGCGGCGAAACCGGCCACGCCGAGTCCATTCAGCTGTACTACGACCCCAAAGTAGTAAGCTATGCCACGCTGATTGACGTGTTTTTCCGCGCTGCCCACGACCCCACCACCCTCAACCGTCAGGGTCCCGATGCCGGCCCACAGTACCGCTCAGTCGCCTTCTACCGCACTCCTGAAGAGAAGAAAATCATTAACGATGCCATTGCGCGGGTGAATGCCAGCAAGCAGTACGGCGACCCCATCGTAACGCAGGTGGTGCCGTTCAAAAAGTTCTGGCCCGCCGAAGGCTACCACCAAGGCTACTACCGCCTGCACCCCGAATCGGGCTACGTGCAGAACGTGTCGGTGCCCAAAGTGGAGAAGTTTCGCAAGAAATTCCCCGAACTGTTGAAGAACCCGCTGTAGAGTTTGAAGCGCATTGGTATAGAACGTCATTCAGAGCGAAGCGAAGAATCTCGCGGGCCAAGGTAAACTCAACATCAGGAGTTACTTTGGCCCGCGAGATTCTTCGCTTCGCTCTGAATGACGTTCCGTTTTCCCGTAAGCTATTCCCACCTATGTCTACCCCCGCCTTCACTTCCAAGCTGCCCGATGTGGGCACCAGTATCTTTTCGGTAATGACCCAGCTGGCCCAGGACCATGAGGCCATCAATCTGGCCCAGGGCTTCCCGGATTACGACCCGCCCCAGCCGCTGTTGGAGGCGCTGGCCCGCCACGTGCTCACACCCGGCCACCAGCAGTACGCGCCCATGCCCGGCCTGCCGCGGCTGCGCGAAGCCATCAGTCAGCAAACTGCCCTTCGCTACGGCTATACGCCCGACCCGGCCACCGAAATCACCGTCACCAGCGGCGCCACCGAAGGCCTGTATGCCGTAATGGCCGCCGTGGTGCGCCCGGGCGATGAGGTGCTGCTGTTGGAGCCGGCCTACGATTTGTATGCCCCGGCCGTGCGCCTGCAGGGCGGCGTGCCGGTATACGTGCCGCTGTCGGCGCCCGACTTCCGGCCCGACTGGGACCGGGTGGCGGCGGCCCTCTCGCCCCGCACCCGGCTCGTGCTTATCAACTCGCCCCACAATCCCACCGGCGCTGTGCTTTCGGCTGACGACCTCGACACGTTGGCTGGCCTGCTGCGCGACACCGACACGCTGCTACTCAGCGACGAAGTGTACGAGCACATGGTGTTCGACGGGGCACAGCACAACAGCGTATCGGCCTACCCCGAGCTGCGGGCGCGGGCCTTCGTGCTGTCGTCGTTTGGCAAAACCTACCACGCCACTGGGTGGAAGGTTGGCTACTGCCTGGCCCCGCCAACCCTCACGGCCGAGCTGCGCCGGGTGCACCAGTTTATCACCTTCAGCGTGAGCACGCCCACCCAGCACGCGCTGGCCGACGTTGTGCCCGATGCTGCGCTGTACGAAACGCTGCCCGCATTTTATCAGCAGAAGCGCGACCTACTGCGCGAATTGCTGGCACCTACCGGCTTCGAGTTGCTGCCTTCCGGGGGCGGCTACTTCCAGGTGGCCGGTTTCGGGGCTCTGGCCCCGGGCCTCGACGACCGCACATTTACCCGCCGGCTCACTCAGGAAAGCGGCGTGGCCGTGGTGCCGCTGTCGGCCTTCTACCACGACGGCCACGATGCCCAACTGGTGCGTTTCTGCTTTGCTAAAACCGAGGAAACCCTGCGCGCCGCCGCCGCACGGCTAACCGGCCTACAGGAGGCCGACTGGGTGAAGCAAGCCACCAGGTAGAAAGCGGGCTCGTTTATTTATCTTATTTTTAGGATATACCGCTGCCTCAAACTGCCTTTGCCTTGTCCAATCTTGCCGTTTCCTTCATCCAGACCAGCCTGCACTGGCACGAGCCGGAGGCCAACCGGCAGCACCTGGAGCGCCAGGCCGCTACCATTTCGGTTCCCACCGATCTGCTGGTGCTGCCCGAAATGTTCACGACCGGCTTCAGCATGACGCCCCAGGGGCTGGCCGAGCCCACCAACGGCCCCACCCTGGCCTGGATGCAGCAATTGGCCTCCACCCACGATGCGGTGGTAACCGGCAGCCTGATGGTGGAGGAAGCCGGAAAGTATTTCAACCGGTTGCTGTGGGTGCGCCCCGATGGCTCGTGGAGCCACTACGACAAGCGCCACCGCTTTACCATGGCCGGCGAGCATACTGTGTACGAGGCCGGCACGGCGCGGCTGATTGAGGAGTGGCGCGGCTGGCGCATCTGCCCGCTGGTGTGCTACGATCTGCGCTTCCCCGTCTGGAGCCGCAACAACCCGGCCGCGCCCTACGACCTGCTACTGTACACCGCCAACTGGCCCGCCGCTCGCCGCACTGCCTGGACAGCGCTGCTCCGGGCCCGGGCCATCGAAAACGTGGCCTACACGATGGGCGTCAACCGCATCGGCCGCGATGGTAACGGTGCCGACTATGCCGGCGACTCGGCCCTTATCGATATGCGCGGAGACTACCTCGTCGAAGTCGGCAACCAAGCCACTACCATCACCCGTACCCTGCGCCGCGACGAGCTATTGGAATTCCGGCAGCGTTTCCCCGCTTTGCAGGATGCCGACTCGTTTGAAGTATTGCAGTAAAGGCGGATGGTGTTGAGGCTATTTTGAGACGTATAAGCACGTCATGCTGAGCCTGCCGAAGCATCTCTACCGCTTCGCATAACGTTGCAAAAAAGCGGTACAGATGCTCCGGCAGGCTCAGCATGACGTGCTTATAGCTCCACTACTTCTTCACTTCCAGCCGTTGCACACGCACGCTGCCGGCTTCGTTCTGGCAGCGCACCAGATATACGCCGGTAGCCAGGCCGGTTACCGATACCTGATGCACACGGGCGGGCGCCGTTTGGGGGCGCACCGTGCGGCCCAGCAAGTCGAGCACCGTCAGACGTACGGGTTCTGTGGCTTCTACAGTGGCCTGGGCAGTGGCGGGGTTTGGGAACACGCGCACCTCGGGGCCAGAGCGGTCTATTGGGGTAGGGGAGGAGGTGATTAAGCCGCCACGACCCACAAACGAACTGATGCCGCCGGTTTCCTGGCCCAGAAACAGTTCCGGAATCCCGTCACCGTTTACATCGGCGGCGGCCGGTACTAAGCGCATATCGAAGGAGCCGCCCCAGCGGGCCGCTTCCAGCTGCTGGTTGAGAGGGTTGAAGACGATGTTCGTGCGGCCCGCAAAGGCGGCGGACTGGGTGCGCAGGTCAGTAAAGAACTGAATGGTGCCGTCGGTGGCGGCCGTGAGCAGGTCGGGGCGGCCGTCGCGGTCGAAATCGGCTACGGCTGGGCTCAAATAGCCGGGCAATGTGCCATCGAGGTTTCGCAGTTGGCCGTAGTCGTTGTTTTCGAGCCGGAAACGCTGGCTTAGCTCACCGGTGCCGGAGTTGCGGTAGTAGCGCAACGGCCCACCCGGAAAGGCCGTTGAGGCGCCAGTTACGCCCATCAGCAAATCGGGGTGGCCGTCGCCATCCATATCGGCCACGGCGGGCATGGTATAGCGCTGGTTCGGCATGTTCGGTAGTTCCACGGCAGCCGTCAGGTCGAAGGCAGGTGGCTGGCCGGCAGCGGCCGTGTTCAGCACGTAGCTTACGGTACCGACCCCGCCTTTCAGGCTGAAGGATGAATAAAGTAGATCGGGCCGGCCATCTTCGTTGAGGTCGGCTAGCACTGGGCGCAACGCCGCCAGCTTGCGGCGGCTCAGGCCTAGGTAGTCGGCATCAAACAGCTCAAAAATCGGTTTCTGTCGGGTGCCCACGTTGCGGTAGTAGCGCAGCGCGGCCCGGAAGGTCCCGCCGCCATCGGGGCGGTTGAGGCTACCCACCAGCATATCGGTCAGCCCGTCGCCATCAAGATCGGCGAAGGTCGGGGCGGCCTGCTCACCTACATCCAGCATATCGGGGTGCAGAAACCCGGCCGGCTCGCGGGCCAGCTTCGGACCGGTGGCCGCGCCGGTGTTGCGGTACAGCTGCACCGCATTGCGGGTATCCACCGTGTCGTTGTTGTCGCGGTTGTCGAACAGATTGGGCGCCAGCAGTAGGTCGGGTCGGCCATCAAAGTTTACGTCGGCGGGGTAGGCGGCGGCTAGGTTGGGCACCCGCGGGGCTTGGCCATTAAAGGGAGCGGGCGCATTCAAGCCGGCCGCCGTGAAGCGGGCCAGCTCAGCAGTTCCCTCGTTGCGCAGGATGGTTACTTCGGCGCAGTTCGTGCGGCCGGTCAGCAGGTCAGCGCGGCCGTCGCCGTCCACATCAAACACGGCCAGGTTGTAGCCCGTGTTGTGGGTGGGCCGCAACGGGGCAGGCCGGCACTGGTCGGGGGCGAAGGTGAAGCCGCCGCAGCCGTGGCCGCAGATGCGTACGCCGCCCCAATAGTCGGAGCCCAGCCCGAAGCTCAGGCCTCCGCAGGCCGCGGTGCTGGTGTTGCGGTAAAAATACAGGCTAGGCGTGTTAGTGCCGAACTCGGTGGTTACAATGTCGAGGCGGCCGTCGCCGTCCACGTCTTCAATGGCGGGCATATTGTCGCCGCCCACCGCAATGTTGATGTTGCCGCCGATGCTGGGCGCGAAATATGTGAGCACCGTAGTGATGAGCCGGAAAGCCGGCCGGCCCTGCGCGTCGGGCTCGTTGCGGAACACGCGAATGTTGCTGCCCCGCTCGTCGGCCGTAAACAGGTCGGGGCGGCCGTCGCAGTCGTAGTCGCGCAGCAGCACCCAGCTGCGCAGGCCCTGTGGGAACAGGCCCGCGTATTCGGGGGCGAACTGCCAGGTGCGGCCGGTAGCCGTGGCCACGCTCAAAAACGGGAGCACCCGGTTGCCGATGCGGTCGAATACCAGCAGGTCGGGTTGCTGGTCGGCATTGAGGTCGAGGTTGGAAAACTGGGGCGAGTTAAGGCCCCCGGCCCAGGCTTGGCGCAGCGTGTCGCCGCCCTGCACTACTTTTGCCACCGGCCGGAACTCAAAGCCGAACCCGGCGCCCTGCTGGGCTATGGCCTGATTTGCGCCGGCCAGCACCACCACAGCCAGCCCTAGCAGCCAGTTCCAGTTTTTCGGAGAAGAAATAGTCATGGGCGGAATTTCGTTTAGCTTCTAAATTTAGGTACAAACCGCATGGCAGACCTCGCGGCCCTCTACGCCCGCTTCCAGCAAGCATCAGCCGTCAGCACCGACACGCGCCAGCCGCAGGACGGCACGCTGTTCTTCGCCCTCAACGGTCCCAATTTCCGGGGCCGCGACTTCGCGCCGCAAGCGCTGGCTAAAGGGGCCCGCTTCGCTGTGGTAGATGATGCTGACCTGGCCGCTTCCGACCCGGCCCGCTACACCTATGTGCCCGATCCGCTGGTGGCTTTGCAGCAGTTGGCCCTGCACCACCGCCGCCAGCTGATTATGCCGGTGCTGGCCATTACGGGCTCCAACGGCAAAACCACCACCAAAGAGCTGGTGCAGACCGTGCTTAGTCGCCGGTTTCGGGTGCAGTACACCAAAGGCAACCTCAACAACCACATTGGGGTTCCGCTTACGCTGCTCAGTATCCGGCCCGGCGCGCACGAGTTGGCCATCATCGAGATGGGGGCCAATCACCAGGGCGAAATTAAGGAGCTATGCCGGCTGGCCGAGCCCACGCACGGCCTCATCACCAACATCGGCAAGGCCCACCTCGAAGGCTTTGGCGGGGTGGAAGGTATTGCCAAAGGCAAAGGCGAAATGTTTCACTTTCTAGCCCAGGTCGGCGGCACGGCCTTCGTGAACACGCTCGATGCCCGCCTGCCGGGCCTGGCCACGCCGGTAGCTGAGCGCGTTACCTACCCCGGGCCCACCGATACCTACCCAGCCCGGCTGCTTGGCGCGGCCCCCGAAGTAATTATGGAGCTATTCGGCGGCCAGGTAGTGGAAGCAAAGATTACGGGCGGCTACAACTTCGCCAACCTTGCCGCCGCCGCCGCAGTAGGGGCCTACTTCGGGGTGCCCGCCGAGGGCATTGCTGAGGCGCTGGCCGCCTACGAGCCCAGCAACAACCGCTCGCAACTAGTGCGCACCAGCCGCAACGCACTGGTGCTCGATGCCTACAACGCCAATCCCAGCAGCATGGCCGCCGCCCTCAGCAGCTTTGCGGCCCGCCCCGGCGACCCGGCGGCCAAAGTGGTTATCCTTGGCGACATGTTCGAGTTGGGCACCGAGAGTGAGGACGAGCACCGCTCGCTGGGACGGCTGGTGCAGGGCCTGCCCTTCGGTACGGTTATCCTCATCGGTCCCGAGCTGGCCCAGGCCGCCGCCCTCGACTCCAGCATGCTGCATTTCGCTACCAAGCCCGAAGCCGCTGCTTGGCTACGCGCCAACCCGCTGGCTAACCGCCAGGTGCTGGTAAAAGGCTCCCGCGGCATGGGCCTGGAAACCCTGGTAGAACTCCTTTGATCACGGATTTTGTAGTCAATTAAAAAGGCCATCTCAATGTGAGGTGGCCTTTTCGCTCTTTGCAGGAAAGTAACTGTCTGAAACCGGCAGTACGGCCCGATTACAAAATCTGTGAAATTCGAAAAATCCGCGCCAATCCGTGATCAGAAGGGGCTGTTGAAATTGGCTAGCGTGGGCAGTACCTGGTCTTTGGCCGAGATGGTCGGGTTGGAAACACCCCAGTCGATATTCAGGGCCGGGTCGTTCCAGAGCAGGCCGCCCTCCGAGTGGGGGGCGTAATAGTCGGTGCACTTATAGAGGAAGAGCGTACCGTCTTTGAGGGCCGTGAAGCCGTGAGCGAAGCCAACGGGCACGTAGAGCATATTAAACCGCTCGGCATCCAGTACCACGGACAGATGCTGGCCATACGTAGGCGAGTCGCGGCGAATATCCACGATAACGTCGAGGGCGCGGCCGGCGGCTACGCGTACGAGCTTGGCCTGGGCATGCGGCGGCTGCTGAAAGTGCAGGCCCCGCACCACGCCCCGGTCGGAGCGCGACTGATTGTCCTGCACCCAGTTGCCCACGATGCCCGCCGCCGCCATCTTCTCGGCGCTGAACGACTCAAAAAATGCCCCGCGGGCATCGCCAAACACCCGGGGCTGGATTTCGACTACGCCCGAAATATCAAAGTGTATAAACTCCATGCACTATATAGTTTAGCTGGCGGTGACCGAATTTGGGTCGCAAGTTAGGCAGATTTATCGGCGGCCGGCGCGGCTTTTCCCCACTTCTTTTACCACGGCCAAGTACTTATCGAGTACCAATTGCTCGTCGAACTTGGTTACGGCCAGCTGGCGGCCGGCGAGGCCCATCTGCTCCAGCTCGGCATCGGACAGGCGTAGCACCTGCAGCATTTTGGCGGCCAGATCGGCGGCGTCGCGTACCTGGCAGAGCAGGCCATTGCTGCCGTCCACCACCGTTTCGCGGCAACCGGGCACGTTGGTCGTGACGATGGGCTTGCCCATGGCGGCTGCTTCGAGCAGGGTTTTGGGCGTGCCCTCGCGGTAGGAGGGCAGCACCGCGCAGTCGGCCTGAGCCAGCAGTTCGGCTACATTGTCGGAGGTGCCCAGGTACTCAACGTGGCCAGCCGCCAGCCACTGTTCAAATACGGCCCGCTTTACGCCCACACCGCCGCTTTCATCGATGCCGCCCAACAGCTGTACCCGCGTGCCGGGCACGGCCTCGCGCACCAGCTGGGCCGCCTCAAAGTACTCTTCCACGCCCTTTTCGTAGAGCACTCGCGCAATCAACAGGAACACGAATGGCGTGTTGCGGCGGAACTGCGGGGCGGGCTTAAAGCGCGTAATATCCACGCCGGAGCCGGGCAGTAAATCGGTTTTCGCGGCGTCCACCAGCCCGTTGCTGATGAACAGCTGCCGGTCATCATCGTTCTGGAAAAACACGCGCTTCGGAAACTGAAACGCAAATTTGTATAGGCCCAGCGCCACCTTGCTCACCAGGTTTTTCACGATAAACACCGTGCCCAAACCCGACACGTTGTTCACGCTCGGAATGCCGGCCAGCCGGGCCGCCAGTGTGCCGTAAATATTGGGCTTGATGGTGTAATGCAGCACCACATCGGGCTGCTCACGCTTGTAGATTTGGTAGAAGCGGCGGGTCAGGGCGGCGTCCTTGAGCGGATTAGTACCCTTGTTTTCCATCAGGATGGGCACGAAGCGGCAGCCCAGCTCGGTTTCCAGCCGCGCTGAGTAGGAATCGGGCGGGGCTATGGCCAGCACCTCGTGGCCGGCGGCCTGCAGGGCCTTCACCAGGCTGCGGCGGAAGTTCCAGATGTTCCAGGCGGTATTAATAACGATGGCGACGCGCATTCGGCAAAAACAATAGACTTGAGCTGCAAAGGTACGCGGCCGGGGCGCAGGGGCAGTGCCGGCCGTGGGCGCGGTTACGGCGGCCGTGGCTTCCCGGTTTCCTGGTTCTGGCCCCGGCGTACTGCCCGGCTCCGGCGTATCTTTGCATATGCTCTCAGTTTCTTCCGTAATTATCCGCCCGGCAGTGTTGTTGGTAGCCACGCTGCTGAACGCCTGCAGCCCGGCCACCGACGCCTCCGAAGCCGACGCTACCAAGCCGCTGCCCCCAATTCCGCCCGCCGCGGCGGCTACCGAAATGCCGGCCGGGGCCAATGCTACGGTGCTGGCGGCCGGGAAGACGCTTTTTGCCCAGAACTGCGCCATTTGCCACGGGGCCAATGGTAAGCTAGGCGCTAACGGCGCCCGCGACCTGACCAAAAGTAACCTCAACGCCGCCGGCCGCACCTACATGGTGGTAAACGGCTCCGTTTCGGGCGTTATGCCTGGTTTCAAGGGCCAACTAACCGACGACCAGATTGCGCAGGTGGTAGCTTACTCGCTCACGCTGAAGTAGGCCGGCAAGTAAGCCGAAGCGCAAATTGCGCCGTTTTGCGGCCAGATTGCGTTATAAGCCCAAGGCCGCCGGCGTGTAGCGCGAAGCTCCGGCTTCGCGTATCGTTGCAGAATATCGAACGCTGCCTTTCAGTACCAAATCCAGCTTCGCACTTCCTTTTCTACTTTTGATTGCGCTATACTGATGGCAAATAAACCGACTTCCAAGGGCCGCAAAGACCAGAACAGCACCCGCCACCATGGCGCCGTAGATGGCGTGAAGGGCCGGGCGGGCCGCATCCTCACCAAGGCCGCCGAAAACGGTACCTACGACACCAGTGTGGACGAGGAAACGGCCGTGCTGGTAGCTGTGCCCGATAAACGCCAGGCCGAAGCCCAAACCACCGAATACCTCGACGAACTGGCCTTCCTGGCCGAAACGGCCGGCGCTACCGTCGTCCACCGCTTCGTGCAGCGCCTCGACAAGCCCGATACCCGCACCTTTGTAGGCGAGGGCAAGCTAGCCGAAATTAAGGCCTACGTGGAGCACTCGGGGGCCAGCATGGTCATATTCGACGACGACCTTTCGCCTTCGCAGCTGCGTAACCTGGAGGCCGAGCTGAAGGTGAAAATTGTGGACCGCAGCCTGCTGATTATCGATATTTTTGCCCGGCGGGCCAAATCGGCCACCGCCCAGACCCAGGTCGAGCTGGCTCAGTACCAATACCTGCTGCCTCGCCTGACGGGCCTCTGGAGCCATTTGGACAAGCAGCGCGGTGGCGGCGTGTCGCAACGCGGACCCGGTGAAACCGAGATTGAGACTGACCGTCGGGTGGTAAACGACCGGATTGCCTTTCTGAAGGAGCGCCTCAAAGACCTCGACCGCCAGAGTCAGACCCAGCGCAAATCGCGCGGCGGCATGGTACGCGTGGCGCTGGTAGGTTACACCAACGTGGGCAAAAGTACTATCATGAACCTGCTGAGCCGCGCTGATGTATTTGCCGAAAACAAGCTCTTTGCCACCGTCGATTCCACGGTGCGCAAGGTGGTGCTCGACACGGTACCGTTCCTGCTCTCCGACACGGTAGGGTTCATTCGCAAGCTGCCCACCCGCCTCATCGAGAGCTTCAAGAGCACGCTCGATGAGATAAGGGAAGCCGATTTGCTCATCCATGTGGTCGATATTTCGCACCAGAGCTTCGAGGAGCACATGGCCGTGGTCGAGGATACGCTCAAAGACATTGGGGCCGGCGAGAAGCCGGTGCTCGTGGTCTTCAATAAGATTGACCAGTACGACACCGGCGAAGCTGCCTACCACGACGGCTTCGAGGGCATGAACGCCGACGAGAATGCCCCGGCCCCGCGGCCTACCCTTGAGCAACTGCGCGCCACCTACATGGCCAAGCTGCACAACAAAGTGGAGTTCATCTCGGCTCTCGACCGAACCAACCTTGACGAGCTGCGGGCGCGCCTGGTGAAGCTGGTAGCGGCCATCCACAACGAGCGGTACCCGGCCGTACACCCCGCGCGCGACGACGAAGGCTGGCAGGAATAAGCACTAGGAGCCAGCAGCAGTACTTGTGCCGAAAAAGGCCGCCATCGGGCGGGCCAGCTTACCGACTACGGTATGCCGGTCCGCCCGATGGCGGCCTTTGCATGACTATGGATAGAGCTGAATAGTTGCCGGCATCTATTGATAGGCTACCCCGCTAAGGCAACTGCAGGACAGCGAAACTAAGCCCTCGTCCCTACAGCGCCCTCCGTAGCTTAGATTAAGTAGCTTCGATAGCGAATTGGTTTAATGGCTAAGAAATGAGTCATTGTTTAATGCAAGTATATTTTTTATTCAATAAAATTGATAATTCAATAATTTAAGGCACTTTTAGGTATCGATTTTTTTTCTTCTCTCACTTGCTAGTGCCCTTTTATGAAAAGAACGTTCTACTTACTTGCTTTCGCCCTTTCTGGCCTGACAGCAATTTCGGCTTCAGCCCAGAGCAGCAGCATGATCCGCATGACGGAAAAAACCGACCAGCAACTACAGAACCGGGGATGTGCTGCTATGGAGGTGTTTGACCGCCAGTTGGCCGCCGATCCGCAGATGGCCGGGCGCGTAGCCGAAATAGAGGCCCGCACCAGCCGCTTTGTAGCCAATCCTGTGGCCAATCGCGCCGCAATTACCGGTCCGGTGACCATTCCGGTGGTAGTGCATGTACTTTACAGCACGGCTACGCAGAACGTTTCCGACGCCCAGGTGCAGGCCCAGATTGATGTGCTGAATCAGGACTTCGCCAAAACCAACACCGATGCCTCGCTGATTCCGGCTGCGTTTTCCGGTGCCGCCGCCAGCACTAATATTCGTTTTGCTTTGGCCAAGCGTAGTCCTACCGGTGGTGCTACAACGGGCATAATCCGCAAATCAACGCGGGTGAAATCGTGGAGCACCAACGATGCCATGAAACAGTCTAAGCGGGGCGGCGACGACGCCTGGCCAACGGGCGAGTACCTCAACATCTGGGTATGTGCCCTGGGCAACGGCCTGCTGGGCTACGCGCAGTTCCCTGGCGGCTCGGCCAGCACCGATGGCGTAGTAGTTCTCTATTCCTCGCTGCCCGGTGGCTCCGCGGCACCTTATGACAAGGGCCGTACTGCCACCCACGAAGTAGGCCACTGGCTGAACCTGCGCCATATCTGGGGTGACGCCAGCTGCGGCAACGACCTGGTGAGCGATACGCCCACGCAGCAAACCAGCAACTACGGCTGCCCTTCGTTTCCGAAGGTTACCTGTTCGAATGGCCCCAACGGCGACATGTTCATGAACTACATGGACTACACCGATGATGCCTGCATGTACATGTTCTCCAATGGGCAGTCGTCGCGCATGGATGCGCTGTTTGCCAGCGGCGGTGCCCGTGCTTCGCTGCTGACTTCGGACGGTGGTACGGCCCCACTGGTAGCCACGGCAACCGCAGAAACGCTGACTGTATTCCCGAACCCAACCAACGGCCAGCTTTCAATTCGTACTGGCCTTGATACGCCCGCTGCGGGCTGGGAAATGAAGGTGTATGACCTACGGGGCCTCGAAATGTCTCAGGCCCGCCTGACGGCAGTCGGCAGCCTCGATGTATCGGCCCTGCCAGCTGGCCTGTATCACCTGATGATGACCAACGGGAAATCCATTCAGCACCAAAGCTTCCGCAAGCAGTAAGTAAACCCTCATGAAAGCACAAAACCCGCTCCGGCTTACCGGAGTGGGGTTTGTGCTTTTATGGGATAGTTGTAAAATGGCGTTATAAACGCCTGAAGCCACATTTTGTATTTATATCAATAGAATGTGTCTGTAGTTGAAATTAATTCAATAATTTAGACACTTCGAACCATACTCTACAGCCAAACACCTTTTTTTCTCACTCATTTTCTCTCATTCAACACCACTCTATGAAGAAGAATATTTACTCATTGTTCCTGGGCCTGCTGGGCATGGGCATCACTGCTGAAGCCTGGGCCCAGCAGGAGCCATTACCCACTAAGCGCGACTGCGCTACCATGGAAGTGCTGGAGCGCCAACTCGCTGCCGACCCGGGCATGGCCATTCGTCTGGCGGGTATTGAAGCCCAAACGCAGTCATTTACCGATAACCCGGTGGCTAACCGTACGACGGCCGTTGTCACGATTCCGGTGGTAGTGCACGTGCTCTACAACACGTCTGCCCAGAACGTTTCCGACGCGCAGATTGCCTCGCAGATTGCCGTGCTGAACGAAGATTTCAATAAGCTTAACGCTGACGTGAGCAAAGTGCCCTCGGCTTTTGCTTCGCGGGTAGCCGATGTAGGCATTCAGTTTGTACTGGCCAAGCGCGACCCCAGCGGCAACGCCACTACGGGTGTTCAGCGCAAGCAGACCTCGATTACCAGCTGGTCGAGCGACGACCGGATAAAGAGCACGGCTACCGGCGGCCTCAATGCCTGGCCGGCCGGTCAGTACCTCAACCTGTGGGTGGGTAACCTGGGTGGTGGCCTGCTGGGCTACGCGCAGTTCCCGGGCGGCTCGGCCAGCACCGACGGCGTAGTGGTAACCACTACCGGCTTCGGCCGCGGTGGCTCGTCCGGTGCCCCCTTCAACCAGGGTCGCACCACCACGCATGAAGTAGGCCACTGGCTGAACCTGCGCCACATCTGGGGTGATGCCAGCTGCGGCAACGACCTGGTGAGCGACACGCCCACGCAGCAAACCAGCAACGGCGGCTGCCCATCGTTTCCGAAAGTTACCTGCTCGAATGGCCCCAACGGCGACATGTTCATGAACTACATGGACTACACCGATGATGCCTGCATGTACATGTTCTCTACCGGCCAGTCGACGCGTATGAACGCGCTGTTTGCCAGCGGCGGTGCCCGTGCTTCGCTGCTGACCTCGAACGGTGATACGGCCCCCGGTGGTACCACGCCGCCGCCCACCGTATCGTATTGTGCTAGCAAAGGCACCAATGTAAGCTACGAGTGGATTGACCTGGTGAAGCTGGGAACCATCAACCGCACTTCGGGTGCCAACGCCGGCTATTACGATGGCACGGCCACCAGCACGACTATTGCCGCTGGCTCGTCGCAGACTATCAACTTCTCGGCTGGTTTTGCCTCGACGGCCTACACCGAAAACTGGCGCGTATACATCGACTACAACCGGGATGGCGACTTTACTGACGCTGGCGAAACAGTAGTATCGGGCTCCTCATCGAGTGCCGGCACACTGTCGGCCACCTTCACGGTCCCAGCCTCGGCCAAAACCGGCAGCACCCGCATGCGGGTAACCATGAGCGACAACGCCGCCACTACCAGCTGCAACAACTACAGCTACGGCGAAACCGAAGACTACACCGTGAACATCACGGGTGGTACGGCGCGTCAGATGGCAACGGTTGAGCAGGCGGGCTACCGCGTGTACCCCAACCCGGCTACCGATGTGCTCAACATCGAAATCCCGACTACCATCGACGCCCGAGCCGTATCGGTGAGCGTGTACGATATGCGCGGAGCGCAGATGAAAACTGCCCGCTTCGAGGGCAGCATGCTCCACGTCGGGAATCTGGCCAAAGGCATCTATCTGCTGCGTATTTCTGATGGACAGCAGGTGTCGCACCAGCGTTTCGTGAAAGAGTAGGCATATTCGTTCTGCAACCAAGCAGTAAAAAGCCCCCTTCCCAAACCGGGAAGGGGGCTTTTTACTGCTTGGTTGTGAGGCTGCAGCCGGTAGTGGGCCGGAAACAGGCTTACTTCACGAAGCGTTGGATGAAAGAGCCGCTGGCTGTTTGTACCTGCAGAATGTAGCTTCGGCCCTCCGGCAGTTGGCTGGTGGGCACTTCCAACTCCGGTCGGATGCTGCCGGGTTGCTGCTGCTGCCACATCAGGCGGCCTGTGCTGTCCAGTACTCTCAGTGTGAAAGCACCGGTTAGCGGCTCGGCCAAGCGCACGAAAAGCGTACCGACAACTGGGTTGGGATAGGCTTCGGTGACAAGCGGCCGGCCCGCGACCTTCACGGTGCGCACCCCACTGTAGGCTACTGTACCATCAATGTCTACCTGACGCAAGCGGTAGTAAAGCAGCGGCGTACTGGCTGGGGTAGCTTGGTCAAGCAGAGTATAAGTGCTGACGGTGCTGCTACTGCCCTGGGCTTTAACCCGGCCAATAGCCTCGAAACGCCGACCATCAAGGCTGCGTTCTACCTCAAAATAGGCGCTGTTGAGTTCCGTAGCCGTTTCCCAGCTTAGGCGTACGGCCCCCGCCTCATGGCGGGTTTCAAATTTGGTCAGGGTTACGGGAAGCACTACTGGTGGCACTACGGCGGCACAGGCATTAGCCGGATCATACACAATATCAACCGCCTGCCCGCGAGCCAGCAGCCCAACGGCGTAGGTATTCACCAGCACGCCGTCGCCCCCGGTGGGAGGTCCGCTATTGGTACCAGGAGTGCCCCAGCGGTGGCCGTTAGCCTGGTCGCTGGTACCGTTAGGGTTGTAGGAGGGCGCTGAGAAACCCGCCGCAAAATTGCTGTCATCCCAATACACAAAATCGGGTGCGAATGCTCCACCTGGCCGGACGGAGCGCACGGTAATGCCGGCAAATCCCGCAGATTCGCAGTCGAAGAGTGGGAAGTTGACCGGGCCTACTCCGCTGGAAAAGGAAATATTGATCAAGTTAGACGTAATAGCGGTACCATTATCCGATCTGCCATCCCAGGTGAAGACATTATCCCCCACAACCGTTGTACCCTCCAAAATCCGGTCCGTGGATGCCTGGTATAAGTCGTCGCGGTTGCCGTCGATAAATACCACGCCGAAACCTGCCTGATCGACGTTGAGCGTGAAAGTGGTTATTTTAGTAACGGGGTCGCAGGTGGTGGTTACCCTTGGCCTGGTGGGCAGCACAGTACTTGGATACACGTTCGGGTCCGGGTCGTTAACAAATAACTTGTACTGGGCATAGCCTACGTTGGCATTGATGCTTCGGCGGCGCTGTTGAAATGTGACGCGGTTAGGAGCCGACTCGGTTGTCCCAAATTCATTGGCCAGCAGCAGTACCCCAAATGGCGTCATGCGGGAGTAGCTTACTCGCTTAACAAAGAACGACTCATTGGCAGCGTACCCCCCAACTGCGTTGGGATTGGGGATGAGTGGATAAAGGCCGAAACTGGTCGAATACTGCGATGTAAAGCTTCCGCCAGTAAACGACCAAGTTCTGGCATACAGTCGACCAGGCTTTTCGCCCCTGTTACGCACTGTGAAATCCCAGATATCGTACCATGATTTGCCCTGGTTGGAGGCTGCGAATACCTGAGTGCCGGTGGCATCTACCTGCGCAAATTCCACCCACACGTCGCGGGCTACCAGCCCACTATTTACGTAGTAGAGTGGGTTATAGCCACTGGCCGGCAGCGTGGGCAGGCCGCCCACAAACCCTTTGAGGCGGGGGCCAGTAGCCGCCTCACCATAGTTGGCAATTACGCCGGGGGCCGGAGCCAGCCGGGCATTATTGATATTGGTGCCGCCATCAATCTGCAGGGTAGTGGTCTGCAAAGTTGTCCCAGCATCCACAATCCGCAGTCGCAGTCGGTCGTTCTGCTCACCGGAGGCGGTGCGTCGGAGGCCGTAGAATAGGGTGTCGCCGGGCTGCATGCGCACGTACATGCGCTCATTGGCGCTGGCGGCGGGCAGCAGAAAATTATTGGAATTGGCGCCGTCGTTGTGTTGTAAAAAGCCGACGCGGTCGTTGGGCCCATTAGCCGGGGCCACGGGGTTGGCAGTGCCAGGGGTCAGGTTTTTGGAGCCTTCGGCTTTAGCCGAAGTAAGGCCCGTTAAGCCGCAGCCCAGTAATAGCAGCCCCGTTCGCAAAGTGGGGCCCAGATAAGCGGAAAAGAAGTGTTTCATTGGTACAGAGTAAAATAGATGGAGGGGTAAAAATGCTGCCAAGCTATTATGAGCCAAGGCCTTATTGCTGTTTGCAGCTGCAATAATACACTTGTTTTACTATATCGAGCAAACGTTATTCTAGCTACTCTGTCGTAATGAAGCATCCGGCATACAGATGAGCTTCATACAACCATCTGACTCCGCCGACAATCAGCCAGCGGGCCATTACACTCGGACTTGTGGGAGCAGGTCGGGGCATAACCTTTTGCGCCGGCCGTAGTAAAGAGGCCTGCCACCCTAACTGTTGCGCTCCTATGAAAACGCTGTACCTGATGCGCCACGCCAAATCGAGCTGGAGTTTCGATATGCTCAACGACCAGGAGCGCCCGCTTAACGGCCGGGGGCGCGACGAAGCCCCGCTGATGGGCCAGGCCCTGGCCGAGCGTAGTGTCAGGCTCGATTTGCTGGTGTCGTCGCCGGCCGTACGGGCCCTGAGCACGGCGGCGCTGGTGGCTGAGGCGCTGGGCCTGCCCCCCGAAAAGCTGCAGGTGATAGACGCCATTTATGAAGCCGAAGTAACCGACTTGCTGGCCATTGTGCAGGCCCTGCCCGATGCGGCCGACGAAGTGTTGCTGGTGGGCCACAACAACACGCTCACCGATTTTGCCAACCTGCTTTCGCCCAGCTCTATCCCCTCCATGCCTACTTCCTCCATCGTGTGCCTAAAGTTCAGCGTGGAGCAATGGGCCGATGTTGACCGCGCCAAGTCGGAGTACTACTTCTTTGATAAGCCTAAAAACTACTAAGCCTTTCTGTTCTGCTCGCTTAAAGCCAACGACGGGCAAATTAGGTAAGTCAACTCCCTGTTACCGACCACCAGTCCACTGAAAAATGACCGATAAATCGTCCGAGCCGCAACTGCTAAACCGGGAAATCAGCTGGCTTACCTTCAACCGCCGGGTGTTGCAGGAAGCTCAGGACCCCGCCGTGCCTTTGCTGGAACGGCTGAAGTTTCTGGCCATTTTCAGCAGCAACCTCGATGAGTATTTCAAGGTGCGGGTGGCCACGTTGCGCCGGCTCAGCAAGCTCAAGAAAAAAACCAAAGCCAAGCTGGGCCAAGACCCTGCCGAGCAGCTCGCTGAGTTGCTGGCCGAGGTAGGCCGCCAGCAGCATCAATTTGGCGACACGTTCCGCAACCATATTCTGCCCGAGCTGGGCCGCGAGCATATCCACCTAATTTCGGAAAGCGAGCTTACGGCCGAGCAGCGTACTTGGGTGAAACAGTACTTCGAAGAAAACGTGCGCGACCTACTCTCGCCCATTATCCTCGACGACAACCTGCACCACCTGTTCCTGCGCGACCAGAGCGTGTACCTGACCTTTTACCTGACCGAGCCGCATAAACCCGAAAAGCACGACGAGGAGCGGGTGCTGGCCATGGAGCTGCCTACCAAGCGCCACGGCGGCCGTTTCGTGCGCCTGCCCGACGTGGGTACCGAGCACTACGTGATGTTCCTCGACGACGTGATTCGCAGCTGCGCGGCCGAGCTTTACCCCAGCTACGGCAAGGTGCAGGTTCACGCGCTTAAACTCTCGCGTGATGCCGAACTCGACATCGATGAGGAAGTGTCGGACAACTTGCTGGCCAAAATCAAGAGCAGCCTGCAGAAGCGCGCTACCGGCTTTCCGGCCCGCTTACTTTTCGACCCGGCCATGCCCGACGCCATCCTGCGGGCCATTGAGCAGAAAACCGGTATCGGGAAAGAGGAGCTGGTAGAGGGCAGCCGCTACCACAACTTCCGCGACTTTTTCGGGTTCCCCGATTTCGGCCTGAAGCATTTGCAGTACGCGCCTATGCCGCCGCTGCCGCACCCCACGCTGCCGCGCACCGGTTCACTGCTGGCCGCCACCGCCCGCCGCGACCACCTGCTGCACCCGCCCTACCAATCGTTCGATTACGTAACGCGCCTGCTCAACGAGGCCGCCCGCGACCCGCAGGTGAGCGACATCAGTATTACGCTTTACCGCGTAGGCAGCAAGAGTGCCGTGGCCAAAGCCTTGCTGAAAGCGGCCAAAAACGGCAAGCAGGTAACCGTGATAGTCGAGCTGAAAGCCCGCTTTGATGAGGAGAGCAACATGTTCTGGGCCGAGAAGCTGCAGAAAGCCGGTGCCAACGTCATCTACGGCATGCCTGGCCTGAAGGTGCACAGCAAAATGCTGCTCATCACGCGGGCCGAGGAAGGCCACAACCGCCTATATGCTTACCTGAGCACGGGTAACTTCAACGAGGCCACCAGCGAGGTCTACGCCGACTACGGCTTGTTTACGGCTCACCCCGAGATTACCCGCGAGGTGGCCGAGGTGTTCCGCTACTTCCACGACCACCTTGACAAGACAGGCCAGTTCCAGCACTTGCTGGTAGCCCCCTTCGAGCTGCGTCAGCAGCTCAACGCCCTCATCGACCACGAAATTAAGCTGGCCCGAAAAGGTAAGGATGCATACATCATCCTCAAGCTGAATGCTCTGCAGGACGAGCGCATGATTGGCAAGCTCTACGAGGCCTCCGAAGCGGGTGTGCGCGTTGAACTGCTGATCCGGGGCATATCATGCCTGATGCCCGGTCTGCCGGGCCAGAGCACCAACATTCAGCAGCGCGGTATCGTCGACCGGTTTCTGGAGCACGCCCGCATGTATGTGTTCGGCAACGGGGGCGACGCGAAGCTGTACGTGGCTTCGGCCGACTGGATGAACCGCAACCTCGACCGTCGGGTAGAAGTGGCATTTCCTATTCTGGAACCTGATTTGCGGGCCGAGCTGCTCGACCTGCTCAATTTCCAGCGCCAGGATAGCGTGAAGTCGCGCGACTGGCAGAACAACTTCATCGGCCCTACCGAGGAAGCGGCTGCCGCCGAGGGCGAGGTTCGCGCCCAGTTTGAAACCTATGCCTACCTCGCGGCCCTGAGCCGGCCCGCCCGCAAGCGCCCGGCCACCGCAAAAAAGGCCCCCAAATAAATTTGCTCTATAAGCCAAAGCGCTACTCCAGCTTCCTGCACGCAGGAAGCTGGAGTAGCGCTTTGGCTTTTTCGATGGCCTCATGGGCCGAATTTCATCGTTTCGGCTACTTGGCCATCTTGCTAAGTAGCTTGCGCGGGGGCACCAGAAACATCTCCACGCTGAAGTAGGGCGCTCCACCTAACGTGTTGTCGACGGCTCTGGTGCGGCCGCCGCTTAAAATACCCAGCAGGCTGCGACGGTAGTTGTCTTCGTTGAACGCGCTGAATCCTGCATTGTAGCGGTAGCCGCCTTCGAGGCCGAACCAGAGAAAGTCGTAAATCTCCCGTTCCGCCCGCAACCGGAACTTGACTTCCCGCTCCCGGATGATAAGCGTGCGCAGGTCGCCCAATGGTTCCCGGAGCTTGATATTGTAGTTCGCGCCATCAACGGTGTAGCCTCCGAAAAGCAGCGTTTTAGGGTTGATGTTGCGGCGCAAGGTTACGCGGGCCGGAAACAGCGACTCGACGCCCCAGCGCTGGTTGAAAGTGCGATTATAGAGGATAACGGGATAAACGCTTTGCCGCCCGAACGTGTAGCTGAGCTGCGCGCCCACGCCCCACGAAAAGTAAGGGCTGCGTTTCCAGCCATAAATGAATTCGCCCGACGTCCGCAGGTAGTCTTTTATCGAAAGCTCCGAGGAAGTGTAGTCACCGTTGAGCTCGGCCTTTACCCGGGCCACATACCAATGCACCTCATCGACCGGCCGAATCACGGCCAGCTGGGTGCCCAGCGTCTTGAGGCCCTTATCTTCCAGGTCGCGGTAGAACGTCGCGTTGCCGGGCTCGCGGAACTGGAACTCCTCCCGATCATAATTGAAGCCCAGAATCACCTTGAGGTGAGGGCGGTTCCAGGCCGGGATATACCCCTTGATGAAGGCCCGACGGTTTTTGGTGACCGTGGTGCTGGTTTCACGGCCACCTTCGTCTTGCAAGCGGGTGGTGATGCGAAAGTTGCCCAGGCTCTCGATGCTGCCTACCACGCCCTTGCTCGGGCCCATGCCTACTACCGAGGGTACGGCAAATCTTTGGGCCTGGCCTACCTGGCTGGCCTGCATTGTGTCGTTGGTTAGTGGTGCAGGCGGCGGATACACGGGCGGATTGCCGGGCTTTACCTGGGCCAGTGCCGTGCTGCCGGCCAGTACAGCGGCCACGTTCAGACAGTAAAATAAACAACGGGTGCGGGCAGAGAAAACGGGCATACAGGCAAAGGGATTAACGGCTGGTTAGGGCCTTAACGGACCAAGCCGCGAAAAGGATGAAGCTGCAACGGCATTGACCGAAAAAACGGTTCTCAGCGGCAGAAGAAAAGAGCCTCACCCCGCAGAAACGCTACTAAAGCGAGTCATGCAAACGGGGAGAGGCTCTTTTTGGTCGCCGCAGATGTAGCCTGGCAGCAGCTAAAACAACGCTTGGGGTTAGAACAGGAAGTCGAAGCCCACGAATACAAGGTTTTCCTCGCCGACAGAGTAGGTAGCGTTGATGACGGCCTGCTTGAGCACATCAATCCAGATGCCCCCGCCGTAAGCTGTGTGGAAGGCTTTGGCACCGGTCTTCACGTCGTAAGGCGAGTACACCCGGGCGGCATCGGTCAGGCCCAGGATGCCGAACTTGCCTGGTACCAAGTAGGCGTTGAACTCGAATAGCTGCACGCGTACCTCGCCATTAGCAAACACCGACGAGCGGCCGGCGTAGCGCGTGCGGCGGTAGCCGCGCAGGTTGGTGGTGCCGCCCAGCGTGTTGGCCTGGTAGAAGCGGTAGTCGCCTATGTTGCGCGTAGCCCCGATACGGCCGGCCCAGGTGAGCTGGAACGGGAAGTTGGGCGACAGGTAGAACCGGGCTTCGGTGGCTAGGCGGCCATAGCTGAGCTTCTCGCCGCCCAACTGGCGGTTGTACTCGGCCGAGTTGTAGATGCGCAGGCCGATACGCGGGTTTTTGGGCGAAGAAGCCACATCAAGGTTGAGGTAGGTTTTACCACCCACGTAGCGGTTAAGCCCGAAATCGGAACCCCGAATGCCCACGGCGGCAGTGCCGGGCAGTCCGTTATCCTGCGCATCGAGTCCATCTTCAATCTGACGGCCAATCTGGTTGCGGTCTACCCGGAACTGGTCGTACTGGGGGCCGAAGCCGAGCTTGAGGAAGCTGAAGATTTCCTTTTCCAGCATAGGGTTCACGTACAGCCGCGAGAAACGGATGCGGTAGGTGTCGTTGATGTCGCGGTTGCGGGTGCCGTCGTCGTTGGCGAGGGTGTTCTCGGTGTCGTTGCCCAGGCCAAAGAAGTTGTAGAGCAACTGCGGGCCGTAGAGTTGGGCGTTAACGCGCAGGTCGAGCTTGCCGAGCACATCAACAAAATGGCCCAGGTAGCGCACATTGTACGCTTTCTGCGAGGGCGAGTAGTTAGCTGCCAGGCTCTGCTCGGTGGCGTAGGGCTCCTTGCGGAAGCCATAGGTGCGGTATACCGCGCCACCGCCCAGAAACAGCCGGTCATCAATGTTGTAGCCGAAATACAGCGTGGGGCCGAAGTAGTTGAGCGTATAGTCTTTGCGGTCGGCGCGCGAGTGCACATCGTAGCGGCTCACATCGAGGCCGGGCTCCAGGCGCAGGCGGGCATCGGGGCCGGCCACAATCACGTTGCCCGAGTCGGCGTCGAACACCTGCAGGCGGTGGGCCAGCCCGCGCACGTTCGAGCGGTCCACAATCGAGTCGCGCTCAATGCCGCCGATGATGCGGACAAGCGGGCCCTGCTTCACGTCGCCGGTCAGCTCATACTGGTCTTCGCCGGCAAAACCGTACAGGCGCAGCTCCTTGGTTTCCTGGTTATCGAAGGTGCGGTCGAAGATCATCTTCGTTAGCTCGCCTTCTTTGTTGATTTTCTGGACCGAAACGCGGGTTTTGCCGGGTAGGCGCTCCACCACAAACCGTTCGCGCTTCTTCGAGCCCTTTACTTCGGCTACCTTGTTCAGCATGCCCGAGTAGTCGGCGGCTACCTGGGGCAGCAGGTCGCGGCGGCTTTTCAGCTTGGCCACAATTTCGGCTCCGTGCAGGGCGTATATGTCGGCCGGGAAGCGGCCCTTGATGGCATCCTCAATCACCTTATCGGTAAGGGCCGCCTTCATTTCCTGGGCCTGCTCTACCCATTCTTCCTTGGTTACTTCGGCCAAGTACACGCGGTCGTTGCTCAGAGCCGTCAGGTTCAGGCCTTTCCAGTCGGCGTAGTCGTAGCCGAAGTTCTGGAAGTTGCGAATGGCCCACTTGCGGGAAGCCAGATACGGCAGCAGGCCGTCGCCCTTGAAAAAGGCAATGTCGCGGTCTTCGGGCACAGCCGTAAATTTCCGGTCGCCGTCTTTGTCTTTTTTCTCGGCCCAGCGCCACTGGTCCTCGTGCCGGTCCCAGTCGCCCACCCACATATCAAACAGGCGCGAGCGGGCAAAAGCCACTTGCTTTACGGTGTTGTCGTTGTCGTCGGTGATGCGTTCAAACACTTTGTCGGTGCCCACCAGGTTTTCGGCAAAGCCCAGGCTTTCTACATTGCTCTGGTCATCCTTGGCATCTTCTTCGAGCGTACCCGTAACGTTGCCAAAACGCGGCAGGTATTGGCCCAGCAGTGGGTCCTGGGGTACGTAGCGCAACTCGGGGTTGGTGTGCAGAATGCCAGCCGCCGACCCCAGCGGGGCCAGGGCAATGGCAGCGTAGGGGTGCTGAGCCGAAATCTGGTCCTGTAGCACATCGGCCGCTGCACCAGTGCGCAGTGCGGCCGGTAGCACGGCCGCCGGGTCCTTATCAATACCGCGGAAGCTGAATAGGCGGCCTTCTTCGTTGCGCAGCTTCAACGATGTGGTCTGCTTGCCGCCACCCACTTTGTAGGGCGTCAGGCCACCCTTTTCAGTGGCCAGGTCGAGCACCGGAAACGTGACGGGCGTAGCCCACTCTTTGCGGTAGTGCTCACCAAACAGAAACTTATGAAACTTGCCCCGGTCGGCGTAGCGCGTATTAACAGCCACCGTAATGGTCGAGTCGCGGTAATCGGGGCGGTTGACGGGCAGGCCGTTGCTGGGCTGTTCGGCCACGGCCACCTCGGCCTGGCGGGCGTACATGGGCGTACGGAACACAAGGCGGCCGTTGTCGCCGGTGCCTTCGGGCACATAGTACTCTACCCACACCTCGCCGTTGTCATAATAATTCACGCGGGCAAAGCCTTTCTCCTTGTCGGAGAATTCGGCAGTGCCGCCCGAGCCGGGTTTTACGTGCTGGGTTTTGCAGCCCGAGCCGCTTACAATGTGGTTGAGGGTGCCCGTTTTGAAATACTGCAGGTTGTGCTCGTGGCCGGCGGCGTATACAATGTTGGGGTACTTCTCGAAGATATCTGTCAGCCCCTTTTTGTAGGCCTGGTAGGCGGGGTGCGGAATGTCCTGGCTTACGCCGCCGTACTTGCGGGCAAACGGGTAGATGGAGCCGATGACGGGCAGCGGCAGGTAGGCGTACTTATAAACAATGGAGAGCGGGAAAATATGGTCGCCGAGGGTAAAGTAGCCCCCATGAATACCATCGGAATACAGTGGATGGTGGGCCACGACCACAATGTTTTTGCCGGCGTTGCGCTGGATAATGTCTTCGAGGCGGGTAAAGAAGTCGGTTTCGTTGGCCACGCCGCAGTTGCTGTTGCCGCCGGCCGGCCGGTCGCCGGCGGGCTGCAGAAACCACTGCGAGTTGATAGCAATCATCACCAGATCATCCTGCAGCCGGATTTCGACCGGACCGGGACAGGCATCGCGGGGCAAAAAGAAGTCGCCTGTGTAGGGGAAGGCGGCCGAGTCGGAGCGCAGATAATCCTCTACGAACTGCTGCTCGCGGTTTACCTGCGCCACGCTGCCCCGCTGGCCCTGCTTCCAGTCGTGGTTGCCGGGTATCATGTACTTCTCGCCCTCGTAGTCGCGCAGGGTTTTCAGCTGGCCCACCATGCGCCGCTCCGACTCTTTGCGGTCGGAAGCGCCTACGGGGGGCAGGCCGTACTCGTAGATGTTGTCGCCCAGAAACACGGTGGAGCTTTTGGCTCCGGCTCCCAGAATCTGCTTGCGCATCAGGTTAAGCGAGGGCTCGCCACCATTCGACTCCAGCTCGGGCTTGCCCACGTCGCCAATCAGGAACATGGAGTAGCGAATGCGCGAGGTGTCGGGCGGGGTTTTCGATTCCCAGTTGACCCCGGCCCCGCGGTAATTGGGTCGTTCGAGGTGGGGCGTCTGATCCTTCGCTTTTTTCTGGGCCAGGGCCGGAGCCGTAACGCCGAACATGGCCAACAGCAAAGTCAGCAGCAGATAATTTCGGTTCATACAATAAAACAGGGGTGCGAAGTCGGGGGCGGAGCGTAGCGGGCGAGGCCGGCTATAGGCTGAACAACAAAAAAGATTGTAAAATTACCCAAACCAAGATACAAATGCCTTTTAGGTTAGGCCGGTGTGCTGCCCTACGCAATTCGCGGAAGCACGGTTGGGGCCGGTGCGCCAACTTCGCGGGCCCGAATAGCGTTGTAAGCCCCATCGGCCCCCGCTTACTCTTCTCGTGCCTCCGCTCTTCCCAATGGAAACTGCTCTTACCCCGTCTCCGGCCAAGGCCGAAATTATCAAGAATGCCAAAGCGCATGTGATGGCGCTGCTCGAAGAAAAGCTGTCTGCCAAGCTCGTTTACCACTCGCCCCGGCACACGAGCCAGGTAGTGAAGGAGGCCCGGGCCCTGGGTGAGGCCGCCGGACTGGAAGCCCCCGATCTGGAGGCGCTGCTGCTGGCTGCCTGGTTTCATGATGTGGGCTACATTGATACCTACGACGGCCACGAGTTCCGGAGCGCCGAACTGGCGGGCGAGTGGCTGACCGGCCAGCATTACCCGCCCGAGCGCGTGGCCCTGATACAAAGTGTTATTAAGGCCACGCACCGCGAGGCCGAGCGCCGCGCACCGCTGGAAAAGCTGCTCGTAGATGCCGACATGAGCGGTATGGGCCGTGAAGATTTCTTTGCCAACGGGGAGCTGCTGCGGGCCGAGTGGGAAGCCGCGCTGGGCCGCACCTTCAGCAACACCGACTGGGCTGAGAGCCAGCTCGACTTCCTGACCAATGCCCACTTCTACACTTCGGAGGGTAAAAAGCGCTACGAGGAGCAGTTCAAGGAAAACATCAAGGCCCAGCGCAAGGCCCTCAAGAAAACCGAGAAAAAGCGCAAAAAGAAGGAGGAGGAAGCCGAAGGCACCTTCGCCGAGCCCAAGCGGGGCATCGAAACCATGTTCCGGACCATGTACAGCAACCACATGAAGCTCTCGGATATGGCTGACAAGAAGGCGAGCATGATGATTTCGCTCAACGCCGTGCTCATGTCGCTTATCATCACCTACTTCGGGGCCAAGCTGGGCGGCACCTCGGCCGCGCTTACCAACGTGGGCGTTATCCGTAACCCCATCATTGCCGTGCCCATGGGCATTCTGCTGGCTACGGCCCTGGGCTCGGTAATTACGGCCATCCTGTGCGCCCAGCCCGATGTAACGAGCTTCAAGTGGCTCAAGCGCAGCCCCCAAATTGCCACCAACCGCCGCGTGAACCTGCTGTTCTTCGGCAACTTCAGCAAGCTCAGCCTCGACGATTTTCAGGACGGGATGCACGAGCTGATGAAGAACGGCGAGTCGGTGTACACCAACATGGTAACCGATGTGTACTACCTCGGCGACGTACTCACGCGCAAGTACCGCCTGCTGCGCCTGAGCTACACCATCTTCATGGTAGGCCTGATCCTGACGGCCCTCTCGTTCGGTATCGCGCTGCTGTACAAGATGTAGTGTAGCGCCAACAGTAAGGCCCCGCAAGCAGAAGGGCTATATAAACGACGTAGGGGCGGGGCTTGCTCCCGCCCGCCGTTGAACGATTTTTGGTGTTACCGTTCCAGCGGCGGGCGGGGGCAAGTCCCTCCCCTACATCGTTTGTCTACAACTGCTTACGAGTGGATGCCTGCCTGTTTGCCATTTATCTGCCACCCGCCACCAGTCGGGCCAGCTCCTGCAGCGACTGGCCCAGGAAGCGGTGTAGGCGGCGCAACTGGCCGAAGCGGATAAGGCGCGAGCTGCTGGCAATGTGGCCGTAGCGCAGCTCCAGCGTGAGCAGGCAGTTGCGCTCGGTTACGGGCTCGAAATGAAAGAAAAGCAAGGCGTTGGGAAAGAGGCGGAAGTGTGAAATCTTCTCCACGTACGTGTAGCGCCCATCGTCGTCGCGTAATATCTGCACGGTCTGGAAATCAATCTGGCCATTGAGCAGCGCTACCTTATAGCTCGTGCCCAGCCGGCCGGCCTTGCTCACATCGAAGCGGCTGGCGGTAGCTCCGGCCAGCCAGCAGTGGCGCAGTCGCAGGGCGCTTACCACCCGCAGGGCATACTCGGCCGGTACGCATAGCGACTGGCGCACCTTCAGGCGGCCGCTGTGGCCGGGCATCGGCTCGTTGGTACTGGTGGCGCCGGGCAGCGAGGGGGCGTTTAGCAGCAGCCGCAGCGGTGAGAGGTAGGCGTAATGATAGGGCGTATGGCCCAGGTAGTCGTAGTGGGTAGAGCCGGGCAGCAGGCGCGTCCAGGCGAAGGCGCGGGCCAGGTTGGCCCGCGGTTGGGTATTCGTGTAGCCCTCGGTAAGCAGGATGTACTCGGCGCCGGAAATGTCGTTTTTCAGCAGCCGGTGTACCACAATCACGTCGTGGCCCATCAGCTTGGTGTGGTGGCGGATGCGGGCCACGCTCACGCGGCCGTAGTGCACCACAATTTTAAGCGTGAGCACCATTTCGCGTAGGGCGGCGGCCAGGTCCGAGTCGGTGTCCTGCTCCACCAGCAGCAGGTAGTTCTGGAAATCGAGGTAGATGCGGCGGCACTGCTGCACCAGCTCGCGGGCCGAAGGAGGCGGGCCGAGCCGGTAAAACAGCACGGCATCACCCTGAATCTCGTTTACTTCGAGCTCCAGCGTATTCGCCTCGATGAGGATTTCGAGCAGATCGGCCACCAGAAACGGGGCCTGCGGGCTGCCCGACTGCTCGATGAAGCGCGTAAAGCCGCTGATATCGGGAATGAAAAGCAGCGCCGGCTGCTGCCCATCGAAGGCCGAGGTGGCCACGGTGCCGATCCGCCGCCTTCTGGCCCGTAAGTCTTCCAGTACGCCCATAAAAATCGAATAAAGGCACCTGCGTAGCGCCGCCCGCCGAAGATACGCGCCATTTGGCCCGCCTACGCTTTCGGCGTACCTTTGGGCCTCGGAGCACCCGGCTGCGTAGTTTAATGGATAAAACGAGCGTTTCCTAAACGCTTGATATGGGTTCGATTCCCGTCGCGGCTACATAAAACCGCTTCTCCATTCGGAGAAGCGGTTTTTTTGCTTTTACTGCTGTCGAATCTGATTATTGCAACTGCTAACCTACTTACCAGTTGGGGTTGTGAACGATACATTCTAAATGACCTGCCATACCACCTCCACGGATATTACCACTCAGAACTAATGATATAGTGCATTTATTGGGTTCCGGACCCAACGAAATGGGCCTCATCAACTCTGTATGGCCCAGTCGACGCCTAATGATTTCGTGGGCTTCCTGGGCTCTAGCCGGTCCATTATTATGCCCCCCAGAAGTGTGAAATTCGGAGCGAGAGCAGCCAAAGCCCGCTCAGTATCCTCCCTGACCAGCTGCAGCATCAAGCCGTCGTCGGGGGAAGCGAAGAGGGCCTCGGAGTCGTTCTGTTGCTGGGGCTCGCCGAGTAGGCGGGTGTAGAAACCGACCATCTTGTCCCAGTGCTCTGCGGAAACGGTGGTTTCGATTGTAGTGGACTCATCAGTCATAGCGAACGGGGATTAAGTGAATTATAAAACAATATATATATATAATATAATTAACACCAGTATGTAAGCCATCAATCCATCAGCCGCGGAGTGCCCCGGCAACGGGACGGCAGCCCGACTGCTTCACCCAATCAACCCCGTGCTCATGGCGTAGCGGATGAGAGCGGCGGTGTTTTTGGTCTGGGTTTTCTCGATGATGTTCTGGCGGTGGGTTTCGATGGTGCGCTTGCTGGCAAATAGCTTGTCGGCAATTTCCTGGTTGGTGAAGCCCTCGGCAATCAGCTGCAGCACCTCCAGCTCGCGGCCCGATAGCTCTGTGTGCGTGGCGGGCGCGGCCGCCGAGGCGGGCCAGCTGTTGGGGTTGAGGTAGGGCATAGTCGCCAACGGGTCGGGGGCGGGCGTGCGCTCCACCAGGCGGCGCAGCAGGTTCAGTCCGATTTCGGTGCACAGGAAGTGCTGGTTGGCCGCCACCGTCCGGATGGCGTGGATGATTTCGGTGCTGTCGGCGTTTTTAAGCACGTAGCCCAGCGCTCCGGCTTCAATCATGCGGTGCACGTAGTTTTCGTGGTTGAGCATGGACAGCACCAGCACCCGCACCTCCGGAAACTGCGCCCGGAGCTGCGGCATCACCCCAAAGCCATCGAGCACGGGCATGTTCACGTCGAGCAGTACCAGGTCGGCGGGGGTGTGGGCCAGCAGCTCCAGCAGGGCCTGACCGTTGGCGGCCTCGCCCACCACCTGCAGGTCGGCCTCCTGCTCCAGCAGGGCCCGGATACCGTCGCGCAGAATGGTGTGGTCGTCGGCGAGTAGAATTCGAATCATCGGGTAGCAGCTAGTGCAGGGATGCAAGTATAGCAGGAAAAGCGCGGCGGGCGGGCCCGAATTAAATTATCTGCGTAAGCTTGAGCTCCCAATGCCTTTACTGCCCATGAACCCAGCTCCCCTTTCGGGCCTCTACGCGCCCTCGCTTAGCCTGCTCACCGATTTGTATCAGCTTACCATGGCCTACGGTTACTGGCAGCAGGGTCTGCAGGACCGCGAAGCCGTGTTTCACCTCTACTTCCGCCGCCCGCCGTTCAAGGGCGGCTACGCCGTGGCCGCGGGCCTGGCCTACGTGGCCGACTTCCTCTCAACCCTGAAGTTCTCCGACGACGACCTGACCTACCTGGCCAGCCTGCAGGGCGCGAAAGGCACGGCTATGTTCCCGCAGGAGTTTCTGGACTACCTGCGCACCATGGAGTTCCGCTGCGACGTGGACGCTATGCCCGAGGGTACGGTGGCCTTCGCCAACGAGCCGCTGATTCGGGTGCAGGGGCCGCTGCTACAGGCCCAGCTGATTGAAACGGCCCTGCTCACGCTCGTCAACTTCCAGACCCTGATTGCCACCAAGGCCGCCCGCATCCGCGAGGCCGCCGGCTCCGATACGGTGCTGGAGTTCGGGTTGCGCCGCGCCCAGGGCACCGACGGGGGCCTGTCGGCCAGCCGGGCCGCTTATTTGGGCGGGGTAGATGCCACCAGCAACGTGCTGGCGGGCCAGCGGTTCGGTATTCCGGTGAAGGGCACGCACGCGCACAGCTGGGTAATGGCCTTCGAGGATGAGGAAATGGCCTTTGCCGCCTACGCCAAGGCCTTCCCCGACGACTCGGTGTTTCTGGTGGATACCTACGACACGCTGGAAGGCGTGCGCAAGGCTATTAAGGTGGCCCGCGCCATGCGCGCCGAGGGGCACGAGCTGGGCGGCATCCGCCTCGACTCGGGCGACCTGGCCTACCTGAGTCGTGAGGCGCGGGAGCTGCTCAACGAGGCGGGCTTCCCCAACGTGCGCATCGTGGCCAGCAACGACTTGGAGGAAAACCTGATTACCAGCCTCAAGTCGCAGGGGGCGAAGATTGACACCTGGGGCATCGGCACGCAGCTGGTTACGGCCTACGACCAGCCGGCGCTGGGGGGCGTGTACAAGCTGGCGGCCCTGCGCAAACCCGACGACTCGGGCTGGGATTTCACCATCAAGCTGAGCGAGCAGCTGGCCAAAACCAGCATCCCCGGTATCCTGCAGGTGCGCCGCTACCAGAGCGAGAAGGGCCAGCCCCGCGCCGATATGCTCTACAATACGGCCGAGCCGCTATCCGATGTCCCGCACACCATCATCGACCCGCTCGACGCCTCCCGCCGCCGCGTGGTGCGCCCCGAAACGCCCTCGCGCGAGCTGCTGGAGCCGGTGTTTCGGCGGGGCCGGCTGGTGCAGCCGCTGCCCACGCTGGACGAAAGCCGCGCCCGCGCCCACCGCGAGGTGCTGGCCCTCGACCCCAGCATCCGCCGCTTCCTCAACCCCCACACCTACCCCGTGGGCCTCGAAGAAACCCTTTACGACTACCGCAACCGCCTGATTCTGGAAAAGCGCGGGCTGGAAGAGGCGTAGGAGGGGGGGGGGACAGAACGAGCAAAAAAGGAATGTCATTCTGAGCGCAGCGGAGCGCAGTCGAAGAATCTCTACCGCAGTGGTAATCCTGCTGCTTGCAACGAAGCAGTAGAGATTCTTCGACTGCGCTCCGCTCAGAATGACGTGCTTTTTTCTCGCTTCCCACTTCTTACTCCGTGCTGCTGGGTTGATTGTTTTGCGGGCCGACCGAAGGAGGCTTACCAACTCATTTACAAGATTTTGGCAATCAGCGACAATCCGGTGTGTTGGCTGTTGAAGACGACTGGGTGCCCGCGCATCTGGTGTTTCACTCATTCCAATTCCTTCCAAATTCCTATGAAAAAGCAACCATTGTTCGCTCTCCTGTTGGCCGGGCTACTGTATGTAGGCGGCACCGAAGCGGCTTCGGCCCAGGCTATGGCTTCTCCTGCCGCCACGGCTTCGACCGGTAAGGATCTGGCCGCCAGCGCGGCCCTTTCGCCCAACCACAGCACGCTGCTTACGGCGCTGGGTGCCGCCGGCCTCGCCGACCAGGCCAAGGGCGCCGGCCCCTACACGGTATTCGCCCCCGATAACGCGGCCTTCGACAAGTTGCCCGCTGGCACCGTGACCACGCTGCTAGAGCCCGCCAACAAAAAGAAGCTGGCCAACCTGCTGTCTTACCACGTAGTAGCCGGCAACGTGATGGCCGCCGACCTCAAAGACGGCCAGGTAGTGAAGACGGTGCAGGGCGAGTCGCTGACCGTGGGCGTAAAAGGCGGCACCGTGACCCTCACGGATGCCAAAGGCGGCAAGGCCACCGTCACGAAAGCGGATATCAAAACCACCAATGGCGTGGTGCACTCCATCGATACCGTGCTGATGCCCGCCAAATAAGCGCCGGAATCCAGCATAAGAAAGGCCGCCCGATTCGGGCGGCCTTTTTTTGTGAGCAGAGGGCTGGTTAGCACAAATCCCGAATGGTGAAGCCCCAACTTGCCGTGCTACACTCACCGGCCCCCGAGCGGCGGGCATGCTGGTCGAGCACGGTCAGAGTGGCTTGGAGCATCGCCAGCTTCGTCCGTTGTATAATTGGGATAACTGGGTAAAGCGGAGCGATTCAACGTACATCCTGCCAAACCCCGTACTTTGTAGCAACTACCGCCTTGCCTCATGTCTGATACTGCCGCGGCCCCCGGCTACCCTCGTCTCACTTATCTACGTATCAAAAACTACCGCGCACTGCGCGACGTGGAACTACGCGACCTGACGCCGCTGACGGTGTTCATCGGTCCTAACGGTAGCGGTAAATCCACTATCCTCGACGCGCTGGCGTTTCTGGCCGAAGCGGTGAGCGGTAACCTGCAACAAGCCTGGGAAAAGCGTAACCGCTTCGCCGGCATACGGACGCGTGGGCAGGAAGGACCGATTGAGTTTGAGGTGGGTGCGCTTCTATCAAAAAATACTCGTGTCCACTACGAAGTGAGCTTTATTGAGCAAGAAGATCAACTTGATGTTGCCAATGAAGTTTTTTGGATAACTGGATCAACTATGATCAGATTATTCTACGCAAACCAGCCAGTACTTACTAAACCACATGGTGATGTTAGAGGGGCCGTCGTCAGAAACGCTTATTATAGCGATACAGACGACCAGATGCGAATTATTCCTGGGAAGAATCCCTACCTATATTATTCACACCTGTTTAACCGAACAGAAGAAGGCCAAGTGGTAGGTATAGATTCAGAACTAGCAAGTTTATTTCGATCCTACCGCTACATCCACCTCACCGACGACCACCTGAAGGGCTACTCCGATGCCGGGCCGCGGGAGAAGCTCTCGGATAACGGCGACAACCTGCCCAATGTGCTGTACTACCTGCACGAGAAGCACCCCGAAACGCTGGCCCGCATCACGGCACAGCTCCGGCGCTGGGTGCCGCAGCTGGCCGATGTGGTGCCGGAAATAACCTCCGATGAGCGCCTACTGCTCCGCTTCAAAGATGCGGCGTTTGAGAAGCCGTTGCCGGCCCAGTACATGTCGGATGGCACCATGCGGCTGGCGGCGCTGCTAACGCTGCTCTACGAGCCCAACGCTACTGGGCTGCTGGGGATTGAGGAACCGGAAAACGAACTGCACCCGCGCCTTTTACCGCGCTTGGCCGAGGAGTTGCTGAAGGCCACCGACACGCGGCAGTTGCTGGTGGCTACTCACTCGCCATTTCTGCTCGATGCGTTGGAGCCGGAGCAGGTCTGGATTCTGCACCGGGGCGACGATGGCTACACTCAGGCTACGCGCACTGCGGATATTCCGCAGGTGAAAGAGCTGGTAGAAGACGGCTCGCCGCTGGGCTACCTCTGGACCAGCAACTTCTTCCGCCTCGGCGACCCGTTGACTCCTCGCACCCCTGCGGCCCGGTAGTATGCACATCGAGTTTCTCCTCGAAGAAGAATCGGCGAAAGCAGCGTTGGATATTCTGCTGCCCAAGTTGTTGCCGCCCGGTGCTACGTGGGCCTGCTTCCCGCACCGCGGCAAAACCGATCTGTTCCAGCGTTTGCCCGGCCGGCTGAAAACCTACGCCCGCCAGCTGCCTCACCAGCCCGATTTGCGGGTGGTTATCCTGATGGACGCCGACACCGACTGCCGGCGCCGCAAGTCCGAGCTGGAAAAGATAGTAGCCGATGGTGGCCTGCTAACCAAAACCACCGCTGGCCCCGGCCAGCCCTTCTGCATCCTCACCCGCTTAGCCGTGCAGGAGCTGGAAGCCTGGTTTTTGGGCGACCGAGCCGCTATTCAGGCGGCGTATCCGCGGGTGCGCCCGCAACATTTCGGTGGCCTAGGCAATGACCCCGATGCCATTGCCGATACTTGGGAAACGCTGTGGCGCGTGTTGCAACAGGGTAAGTATTATCTGGTCGGTAAAGCCAAAGTAGAATGGGCCGAAACCATTGCTCCGCATTTGGACCCAGACAGAAATCAGTCACCCAGCTTTCAATATTTCCGGCAGGGACTGACTCACTTATAAATTTAAAAAGGCCGCGCTTCCAGATTGGAAACGCGGCCTTTTTGCGTTGAAATTAGATTTACACCCCCACCGGCTCCTCGCTGCCTAGCTCGCTGAGCAGGCGCTTGGCCGCCGCCACGCTGGTTACGTTTTCGAGGCTGAGGATGAGCTGCTGCTTGCGCTCTTTGAGGGTGGCCGAGTTGGGGTGGGTCTGCACGTAGGAGAGGATGTTGCCGAAGGTGTCGCTCTGGAAGTAGGCCGCGTTGTTTTCGGCTGCGATGTAGCCTTTAAGCACGTTCTTCTTGTAGGTGAGGCGCTCGAAGCCGGCGTGGCGGCCCTGCCAGCGCAGGCGCACGATGTCGGCCAGCTGTTCCACCTCCTCGGGCAGCGGACCGAAGCGGTCAATCATGCCAGCCAGCAGCTTGCGCAGCTGCTCGGGGCCTTTGGCCCGGTCCATTTTGCTGTAGAGCTGCAGCCGCTCCGACACGTTGCTCACGTAGCCGTCCGGAATCAGCACCTGCAGGTCGGTTTCGATGCTGCACTCGCTGGGACCGGCCGTGGCGGCGGCCTGCTGCAGGCGCTGGGTGGGGTCGCCGAGGAACAGGTCGCGGAACTCAGTTTCCTTGAGCTCGGTCACGGCCTCGTCGAGAATCTGGTGGTAGGTTTCGAAGCCCAAATCGTTGATGAAGCCCGACTGCTCGCCGCCCAGTAGGTTGCCCGCGCCCCGGATGTCGAGGTCGCGCATGGCCACTTTGAAGCCGTCGCCGAGGTCGGAGAATTCTTCGAGCGTGCTCAGGCGCTTGCGGGCATCAGAGGGCAAACCGGCCACCGGGGGCGTGAGCAGGTAGCAGTAGGCCTTTCTGTTGGAGCGGCCCACGCGGCCCCGCATCTGGTGTAAGTCGCTCAGGCCGTGCATGTGGGCGCGGTTGATGATGATGGTGTTGGCGTTGGCAATGTCGAGGCCGCTTTCGATGAGGTTGGTGCTCACCAGCACGTCGTAGTCGCCGTCCACGAACTTCATCATGCGCTTTTCGAGCTGGTCGCCCTCCATCTGCCCATGAATGTAGGTGATGCGGGCATCGGGCACGAGGCGCAGCACCATGGCGGCCATTTCCTCGATATCCTTCACGCGGTTATGCACGAAAAACACCTGCCCGCCGCGCTTGATTTCGCGGGCCACGGCGTCGCGAATCAGGATTTCGTCGAACACGTGCAGCTCGGTTTGCACCGGCTGGCGGTTGGGCGGGGGCGTGGCAATCACGCTCAGGTCGCGGGCCCCCATCAGCGAGAAGTGCAGGGTGCGCGGAATGGGCGTGGCCGAGAGCGTGAGCGTGTCCACGTTCACCTTCAGCTCCTTGAGCTTGTCCTTGGTTTTCACGCCGAACTTCTGCTCCTCATCGATAATGAGCAGGCCCAGGTCTTTGAACTTGATGTCTTTGTTGGTGAGGCGGTGGGTGCCGATGAGGATATCGGTTTTGCCCTCGGCTACCCGGCCCAGCGTCTCCTTTATCTGCTTGGTGCTCTTGAAGCGGTTCACATACTCCACCGTCACGGGCAGGTTCGAGAGCCGCTCCCGAAACGTTTTGTAGTGCTGCATGGCCAGAATGGTGGTGGGCACCAGCACGGCCACCTGCTTGCCATCGGCCACCGACTTAAACGCGGCCCGGATGGCTATTTCCGTCTTGCCGAAGCCCACGTCGCCGCAAATCAGCCGGTCCATGGGGTGGGGCTGCTCCATGTCGTGCTTCACGTCTTCGGTGGCCTTGCCCTGGTCGGGGGTGTCTTCGTAAATGAAGCTCGATTCGAGCTCAGCCTGCATAAACGAGTCGCGGGCGAAGGCGTGGCCGGGCGCGGTTTTGCGCTTGGCATACAGCCGGATCAGCTCGGCGGCAATGTCCTTTACCTTCTTCTTAACAGCCTTTTTCTTGTTTTCCCACTCCGGCGAGCCCAGCTTGCTCATGGTGGGCGGCGTGCCCTCGGCCCCGCTATATTTGGCAATCTTGTGCAAAGCGTGAATGCTGACAGTCAGCACGTCATCATCCCGGTAAATCAGCCGGATGGCTTCCTGCATCCGGTCATTTATTTCGACCTGGGTGAGGCCCGCGAACCGGGCAATGCCGTAGTCCTGGTGGGTCACGTAGTCGCCGGGCACCAGCGTGCGCAATTCTTTGAGCGTGAGGGCCTTTTTCTTGGAGAACTTGCGGCCCTCCTGGGCCCGGTAAAACCGCTCGAACAGTTGGTGGTCGGTGTACACGAGCAGCTTGAGGGTGTCGTCGATGTAGCCCTCGCGCAAACCCATCAGCAGGTGCTGGAACTGCACGTTGTTATCGAGCTCGTCGAAAATCGTGCGCAGCCGGTCGGCCTGCCGCACCGATTCGGCCGCAATGATATTGGTGTAGCCGCTCAGCTGGTTTTCGTGCAGGTTCTTCACCAGCCGCCCAAAATCCTTGTTGAAGCTGGGCTGCGGCTTGGCCGTGAACTGGAAAGCCTCGCCGGTCTTGAAGTAGAACCGCTTGCCGAACTCGGCCACCGCAAAGCCCTCCAGCAGCTTCTTAAAGCTCTTGCCCGACTCGAACAAGTCGGCCGGCTTGCTCACAATCTGCATGCCCGCGGCCCCGGCCATCAGCTGCTGGAAGTTGGCCTCGGCCCGCTCAAACGATTCGGTTACCACGTCCAGCGTCTGGCGCAGGTCCTTGGCCCAAATGGCCGTATCGCCCGGAATAAAGTCGAGGAACGCCTCCCGGGTCTCCTGCAGCAGCTTGGTCTGCACGTTCGGAATGATGCTCACCTGGCTTTTCTTGTCCACGGAAAGCTGGCTCTCGGGGTCAAACGTGCGAATCGTCTCCACCTCATCCCCGAACAGCTCGATGCGGTAGGGCAGCTCGTTGGCGTAGCTGAAGATGTCCACGATACCGCCGCGCACCGCGAACTGGCCGGCCTCGTACACGAAGTCGCTCCGCTCGAAGTCGTACTCGGCCAGCATCTCGCTGATGAAGTTCACGTCGAGCCGGTCGCCTACCTTCACAATGAACGTGTTGGCCACCAGGCTTTTCTTGTTGATCACCTTCTCGAACAGCGCCTCGGGGTAAGTAACGATGAGGGCCCCGGTTAGCTCCTTCTCCTTTAGCGCAGAAGCGTCCGCCGATTCCGCCCCGGCAGGCCCGCTGGCCGAATCTTTAGCAGGAACATGAGCAGCCGACGCTTTTGCCTTGGCCGGTGGAGCAGCCTCGTTTTGGGTGCGCGTATTCAGCCGGTTCAGCACTTCGGCCCGCATCAGCACGTTGGCATTTTCCGTCTCGTCGAAGGCGTAGGGGCGCTTGTATGAGCTGGGGAACATCAGGGGGTCCTCGTCGGGCAGCAGGTGCTGGAGGTCGGCCAGGAAGTAGGCGGCCTCGTCGCGGTCGTGCAGGATGAAGAGCTGAGGCTGCTGGGGGTAGTTGTGGTGCAGCGCGGCGGCCAGCACAGCATCCTGCGAACCTACCAGCCCGCGCAAATGCAGCCGGGCGGGGGCCTCGGCCTGATTGGCGGCCTTGCCGAGGGAGCGGCGGGTGGCCGGATTGAGGCGGGCGCCCACGGTCAGCACGGTGGGGTCGAGGAGGTAGAGCTTGAGGAAGTCGGAAACCTGCAAAGGGCGAAGCGGCTAAGGCGAATGTCAGGATAAAGGCGCGGCTAAAGTAGTGCGGCCAGCAACGGTAGAAGCCCGGCCGGAGGAAAATCCGGTCGGGCAGTACGGGCACACGGCGCGGGTGGCGCGCTAGTCAATACCGTCAGCGGCCCCCGAAAGTTTCCACCGCTTTTACTTGTTCCCTTCGTACCTTCCCTCTTCACGCGGCACCGGGGCCGAGCTCCGCACCTAAAGCTATGGCAGACAAGCAGACAGCAGCAGGTAGCAACGAAGAGTGGGACGGGATGGTGCAGCAGCTACGCCTCATCAGCGAGCATGTGCGCCAGGATGGCCCCCTGCCTCGACAAGAACAGTCGGAGGCAGAAGATGCCTTCCGCCAGTGCCTCACCCACCTCGAAAACCAGGTGCAGGATATGCACAACGGCCTAAAAGGCAGCGGCGGCAGTTTTTAGCGGTCAGAGGTGATAGGGGATTAACGGTTACAAAAGAACGTCATGCTGAGCGAAGTCGAAGCATCTCTACCGCAGTAGTAATTATTGACGACAGAATTACCATTTCGGTATAGATGCTTCGACTACGGCTGCGCCTTCGCTCAGCATGACGTTCTTTTGTAACCGTTAATCCCCAAATCTCTAAAATTGCGCGGTTCTTCTCATTTGGCCATTGGCCTGATTACCGGCGTGGCCGTGGCGGGCCTCGTGCCGGGCGTGCCGTTCTCGCCGGCCGGCATTGCCCTGGCGGGCTTCTCGGCCCTGGCTCCCGACCTCGACCACCCCAGCTCGCGCCTCAGCAAGCGCCTGGGTTTCGCTCAGAACTACGTGCGCTGGGCCTTTATAGCAGTGGCTGCCGTGGTGGCCGCTTACGCGCAATGGCAGCTCACGCCCGGTTCCGACCGGCGGCTGGCTTTCACGGTGGCCCTGGCCTTCGGGCTGGTGGGCGCGGCCATGCAGGGCGAAACCACCCGCAAGCTGGCATTGCTGTTCACGGGTCTTTGCACAGTGGTGGCGGGCCTTTACACCGGTTTTGTGTGGCTGAGCATGCTGGGCTGCTTCATTTCTCTGGCTCCGTTTACCAGCCACCGTACTTACACCCACACGCTCTGGGCCGCCGCCGCCTGGACCTACATCGGGCACTTGGCCAACCAAAGCCTGGGCTGGCACGGCGTGGCCCTGTTTGCCGGGGGCGGTTATGTGTCGCATCTGCTGGCCGACTCGCTCACCAAGGCCGGCGTGAAGTGGTTTATGCCCCTGGCCGATACCAGCCTGGGCATCCCGCTTATCCGCACTGGCTCCAAGAGCGGTAATCTGCTCGAAGTGATTATCTGCGCCGTGTATGGGGCGTTGGTACTGGGGTTGGTGGTGAGCCGGCTGGAGTTCTAAGCAGCAAAGCCATCGGCGTTACTGGTCAGTAAGATCACTCTGTTTGTCTGCTGTAATGATAGGTTGAACTGTGAAATGAAGCGTTTGGCCGAATTTTTCGGCTAGCCGCGTTGTTGGAACCTACCTTTCCATAGCCTAACGCATGCCTTCCTCAAGGAGGTCGGCGTGCGCGACATGTAAAATTGTATTTACACAAGAACCTTCGGCAGAATGCAGTGACCAGTAAAGCAACCAGATGTGGTCAGTCAGGGAATATTAAGAAATATGTATTTTTTGAACTGGCTTAAACGCTGGATATACTATAGTATTGCACCACAGTTTGTAACAATGCTATAGAGGGCCTTATCAATCAGTTGCCGGTAGTAATTCCTGTAATAAGCTCAATAACCGCGGCCTTCCAATCCGCCAATTAGTGGCCCGGTAGAGTGGTTTGGCCAGCGCTTCATCCTCCTACCCGAATCAGGTGTTGCATTCCGGCTATGGATTATTACTATAACGAAACCGTAGTAACCCGTATCTTTACTCCGCCTTCTGCTACGTAGTTGGCCATTCGTTTTCTCTCGTCCGCAACCGCACCGCTCTCTTTTTTCGCGCTTAACCAGATTTCTTTATGAACCAGATGAATAGCCCGCTGATCAGGATTGGTATTTTTTATGACGGTAATTATTTCCTGAAAATCAGTGATTACTACTACTTCCAGCACGACCGGAAAGCCCGGATCAGCCTCGAGGGCCTGCATGAGTTTATCCGCCATCAGGTAGCCGAGGAAGAGGACGTCGACGTGCGTCTGAGCCAGATCATCGACTCGCACTTCTTCCGCGGACGCCTTTCGGCTACGGAAGCCCGCGACAAGGACCGTCTGTTCCACGACCGGCTGCTCGACGATATTCTCATGAACATGGGCATTGCCACCCACTACATGCCCCTGAAAACCCGCGACGGTCGTCTGCAGGAAAAGGGAATCGATGTGTGGCTTTCGCTCGAAGCCCTGGAGCTGTCCATCCACAAGAGCCTCGACGTGGTGGTACTTATCGCCGGCGACTCGGACTACGCGCCCCTCATCAAGAAGCTGAACACCGTGGGCACGCGCGTTATGCTGCTCAACTGGGACTTTAAATACACCGATTTCAAAGGCGAAAACCGCGTTACCCGCGCCTCGCAACAGCTGCTCGACCAAGCTACCTACCCGGTACAGATGCACGAAATCATCGACCAGGGCCTCACCGATGGCGACGACCTGATTGAGTCGCTGTTTGTGAACACGCCTGAGCCGGCCGCTTTCCCTAGCACCAAGCCTGTGCGCCCCACCGGTCCCACGGCTGCCGGCCCGGTTGGCACGATAGGCATGAGCACCATCAAAAACCTCAAAAACGGCTTCGGCTTCGTGGTGATGCCGCCCAACAACCTGTTCTTCAGCTACGCTGATATGTCGGAGGGCGACTTCAACGAGCTGCAGGAAGGCGACTGGGTGGAGTTCACCGTCGGCCGCAACCACCGCGACGAGGACTGCGCCCGCAATGTGCGCAAAGTCGATGCCCCCGAAATTCCGGATGGTGCAGAGGACGATGACGACGATAACTACGGCGACGAGCACGAGGAGCACGAATCGGCCAGCTCGCCCGAGCGTCTGTAGTTTTTGAGCCGTTAGTTGAGAGCTTATAGCTGTCAGCTCTCGTTCGAGAAGACCCAACAATTTCAGCTAAAAGAAGGCCCCGCACTCAATCGAGTACGGGGCCTTTTCGGTTCTTAGCTAACAGCTAACAGCTCAAATGGTACCGGGGAACAGTAGGTCGCGGAAGTCGCGCTTGGTGGCGGGGTAGCGGTTGAAGGTGCCCAGACCGCGGGCCACCACGAGGTTGTCGCGCGAGGGGCAGCGGATGGTGGTGGTGGTGACGACCAGGGTACGGCCGGCGTGCTCGATGCTGCCGTGGGCCTCCAGCTCGTCGTGCAGGTACACCGGGTGGAAGTAGTTCATCTTGAACTCGACCGTAGAAACCAGCTCGCCGGCCGTAAAAGCCAGCGAAAGGGCCGCTGCGCCCAGCGCCGCATCCATCAGGCCCGCCAGTACGCCGCCGTGGCAGGTGTTGGGTGAGGAAAGGTGCTCGTCGAGCACGCGCATAGTGTAGCGAATGTTGCCCGGCTGGTCGACATGCAGCGTCATGCCGTTGGCGCGGCCGTAGTGGTTGATTTGGTTGTAGGTGGCAATGAGGGCACTGATATCGGGCGGGCTATCCATGAGACTGAAACGAGGTGGGGTTGACGAGTAAAGGCCGGTGCTATCCGGTAGTCGTAGCAGGTTTGGGCTACCGGCCGGCTGTGGCTGTCTGTGGGGTTTCGGTACTGCCGCCAACCAATTCCTTGCGCATCAGAAAGTGCGGGATACGGCCGAAAAGCACGTGCGACGGTGCCACTACTGTATAACCCGCCCGTTCGTAAAACGGCACGGCTTCGGCGCGGGCGTGGAGCACTATTTCGTGCAGCTGCTGCTGCCGGGCGGCGGCTTCGAGGTGCGCCAGCAACTGCCGGCCAATGCCGCCGCCCTGCCAGGCGGGCGCTACGGCCATAAAGCGCAGCTGCCCCTGCCCCGGAGCCGAAGAATGCAGACGGCCCACACCAATGGCCTGAGGAGCTTCGACGGGGGCCAGGAGCAGGGCGTGGGTTGTGGTGGGCGCGTCGTCGTCGGGCGCGCGCTCCGAGCCCGGGAGTTGCTGCCAGGGCTGGCGCAGTACCTCGTAGCGGAGGCGGTAGTAGGCCGCCCAGTGGGCCGGCGTGTGGGGCGTGATAATGGACATGAGCGGCACCTAAATACGGGAATAATGCGCAAAGACCGTTTTGATCGGCCGGCCGGCGGCGCGCCCTTATCTTTGGCGTATGTTTCTGCGTTAAGGCAGTGTCTACCGTTTCTTCCCTTTTCCCTCTCCCTATGCCTTCCTTCGATATTGTAAGTAAAGTCGATCCGCAAACCCTCGAAAACGCGGTGAACACGGCCAAGAAAGAGCTCCAGACCCGCTACGACCTGCGCGATACCAAGGGCGGAATCGAGCTCGATAAGAAAACGAACGTCATCACCCTCACCTCGGAAAACGACATGCGCATCCGGGCCCTCGAAGACATCGTGCTCACCCGCCTCGTAAAGCAGGGCATTGATGGTACGGCTCTCGATTTCACAGAGGAAGCCCACGCCAGCGGCACTATGATGAAGAAAGCCGTGAAAGTGCGCGCCGGTATCGATAAAGACGCGGGCCGCAAAATCATCAAGGCCATCAAAGACGCCAAGGTGAAAGTGGAGGCCCAGATGCAGGACGACCAGGTGCGGGTGTCGGCCAAGAAGATTGACGAGCTGCAGGCCGCCATTGCCGTGCTTCGCAGCGCCGACATCGGCCAGCCCCTGCAGTTCGTGAACATGAAGTAAGCAGAAGAGCCTGGCTGGTTGCCAGCTTCCGGAGGGCCTTGCCATGCCAGAATGAGCCGTTGCTACGGCCGTTTGGTGCGGTAAGCCCCTTTGCTGTGCGCACCCCGGAACCGAAAAGGTATGGCCTTGCTCCTAAATCATCAGCAGGCAGATTCTCAATAAGAACAGGCCGAGGTAGTTGATAATGCCATCGTCATGCGTCGGTATCTCAATGAAATACATAGAACATCAACAGCAGCCCTACCGCCACCCAATTAACAAACCCAAAGTTGAAGATCTGATCGGGCCGCAGTCGCAGCAGCAGCACCCCCAGGGCAGAAAGTAAAACGCCAGTGCCGAGCACTTTTAAAATGCCAAATCGGCCCAGTTCTATGCTCTGCCCGCGTAGCTTGCCCGACAGCACCGCTATACGATGAGGCTTGCCAAACCAGCGTGTCTGCTGGACATGCACCCGGTCGCCAGGTTCTAGGTCTACCGTACTTGGGGTGCGGAAACGAGCCTGCTCGGTATAGAAAACGAGGTAAGTTTGTTTCCCTCCCCGGCTCCCCTGCTCAACATAATCGAACCGTTGCACGGTTTCGTTGGGCAGGTGAATAGTGGTAGCATAATCGGCGAATAGCAGCACGATTAGCAGCAGGCTGGAGGCTGCCACCCATTTCAACCAAGGAAGGAGCTGCGCGAACTCTTTGGCGTAGCGCACATGCGTTGGTGGAGTCGGTGGCCGAAAACCAGGCTGGTGCGGGTGCGCTTCAGGTTGTCGGGGTGGAGTCGGTTGGAACGAGGGCGATGGTGCAGCCGCCCGCCACTCCAAGGCCGCGTCGTAGCTGGCGCGGCGACTGGGGTTGCTCAGCACCTCGTATGCCTCATTCACGGCCAGGTACCGCGCGTGGGCAGCCGGGTCGGGCGTGTGGTCGGGGTGCGTTAGCCACACCAGTTTCCGATACGCCTGCCTGATGTCGGTGGCCGAGGCATTGGCGGGCAGGCCCAGCGTGGCGTAGTGCGTGCTCATGGGGCCACGCTGAGGGCGACGACGGATTCAGCCTGGTCCAGCACCCGGCGGGTGGCTAGTTCCAGCAGGCGGCGGTTCAGCTCGGAGCGGTTCTGGCGATAGAAGGCCAGTTCGGCGTGCGTGAATTGGCCGGTTATCAGCCCCACCACTGTATAGCGCAGCTTGGTGTTGCGGCCCAGCAGCCCGGTTAGCAGCCGGAGTCGGTCGGCGGGGGCGGCCGAGGCCAGTGGCACGTGGTGGTCGCGCACGAAATCGACTACTACCGCTAATAACAGCGGATTCTGGAGCTTGAGCACGAGCCGTAGGGTGGCATGCAGGAAGTCGCCGGCCGTAGTGGGAGTGGTGGTGGTTTCGGTGGCTACCGTAGGGCGTAGAGCCTGCAGGGCAGTATCGGGACGAGGGAAGTCGGGCATCGGGAGCAAGATAGAAGGAAGCGAGGCGTTGCGCCAGCTGCGGGTAGTGCTTGTAGCAACAAAAAAAACGCCCGGCAGGCTGCCGGGCGTTTTTTCAATTCAAAAGCAGGGGCAGCACTTAGTGTTGCACCAGCAGCTTCTTAGTAAGCGTACCTTCCGAGGTGGTCAGGCGCACCAGGTACAGGCCCGGTGCTACCGAGGAAGTGTTCACCGACAAGCCATCCTTTTGCAGGCGGGCCGCCGAAATAGTCTGGGTAAACACGCGCTGACCGAGTACTGAAACCAGCTCTACCTGCACCGGTACCGAGCTGCTTACCTGGGTGCGGATCAGCACCTGGTTGCTGGCCGGGTTAGGGTACACGTCGAGTAGGGCGGCGTTGAGCTGCTTGTTGTTGGCGAGTACCACGGTTGGCATGTCAAAAGCCACCTTCTGGTCGGTGAGGCTGCTGCTGCTACCCTGGCTGGCGCTGAAGCCCATGCCACGGCGGGCAAATACGCGCCAGATAAGCGCCGAGTTGGCCGCCTTGTTGTTCACCGAATCAGCCTTCAGGATAGCGTCGCGGCCATCGATGAAGCCCGGACGGCAGGGCTGAAGCTTGAGACCATCAATCACCAGCTGCAGGGCAATGTTGTTGCCGCCGGTAGAAGACGTTAGGTCGGCGTTGTAGCCGTGCTTAGCAATCAGCTCCCAGTTCAAATCCCAAATCGTAGAAGCCCAAATGTAGCCAATGGCGTGGACCCGCGCCTTAGTTATACCATCAACATCCACGAAGGTATCATAGTTGGGGGTACCTACTAGGGCATAAGTGGCGGGGTTTATTTGCATGTCGGTGCTGTAGCGGGTCGGCCGGATGCCGCGGCCATCAGTGGCCTCGAATGAAGCGTAGGTGCCAATGCCGCGGCCGGTGGTGCTTACGTCGCCGGGCTTGGTGGTCATCCAGAGCGCAAAGAAGTCGCTCCAGCCTTCACCCATTTGCTCAAAGCTGTTGAGGCAGCTCACGTTGGGGCCGCCAGTCAGGCGGCTCGAAATGCCGTGGCCATACTCGTGAGCAACGATGCCGTTATCGAAGTCACCATCCCGGTAAAACACCTCGCCCGAGGCAGAAATGGTAACCTCCTGGCCGGCGCGAGCGGCAATCTTCAGCTTTTCGCCTTCGCTTTTAGTGATGAAAACCGATGGAATCCGCAGGCCAACGCTGTCGGGAGCCGCGCCGCCCATGCGGGTGAGCGTAGTAGAGTTCGGAATGCTGTCCATCATGATAACCATGCGGGCACCGGCATTCTGAGCGTTCTTGATTTTCAGGGCGAAACCACATTTGCCGCGCTCAATCAGGGCAATATTGCCGCTGATGGCCGCCGCATTCACGAGCGGCGAGTTGCAGCCGCGCTCGGGTTTGGCCGAGCCATCGTCGGCTACAACCAGCTTGCCCGTGATGGGGCCCACGGCCTGCAGGCTGCGGCCCAGCGAGCCTTCCAGCGCGTTCAGTGGTCCGGCCAGCGTACTGGGGGCCGTAACGTTCACGTTCAGCTCCGAACGGTCCCACAGGTACATTTGCATGCGAGGGCGGCTGCCGTCGAGGGGCGTCGCGAAGTTGGCATTGTTGAGCCGGACGGGCGAAGCCGTAGAAGCGTCCTGCGCTTCGGCCTGCACGTAGTCAGCTCCTCTACCTTGGCCGGTGTAGTTGGTCGCCTGGAAGTTTCCGCTGGCTTCGTCGAAGCCTTTTTTGGCCATTACGTCGTGCATCAGGTTGTTCCAGAAGAACAGGTTGGTGATGGCGAGGTCCTGGTTTTTCTTTGCGGGGGCGTTCTTCGAATCGTCAAACGGATAGTCGAAGATCAGGTCTTTGCCGCCGTCGGGGCTGTAGTTGGTACCTGAAGCGTTATTGTTGTTGGGCGCGTCGTCGTAGGAGTGTACGTTGTTGCCGCGTGTAGTCGTGTACTCGGCACCGGCTGTGCCGTTGGTATCGTGCCAGCCGAAGGGCGAGTACTTCGGGTCGGCGGGGTCGGTAACCACCTGCCGCGCACCATGAATCGGGCTTTCAATTGTCAGGGGCCACACGTTGTAGCTGTTGGGCGTGGCCGTGGGCCGGGCCGGGGTGGCCGGGGTAGCCTTTATAGCGGCCGCAACCGTTGCCTGGGTCAGAGGCCGGGTCAGGTTCAGCATGCTGAAATCGTCCGACACGGTATAGTCGCTCTTGTCAAGCAGCACACCCGATGAGGCATCTACCCGGGCGTTCCAGTAATGCTCACCGCTGAGTGGGGCCAGCGTTACATCCCATACCAGCCGCAGCGAGCCGTCGGCCAGTGGCAGGTACATGAGCTTGGCCGGAATCTTATCCAGCGAAATGCCTCCGTTGCTGAACTCCATGCCTTCGGCGGCCGAGCCGGCCTTGAGCACCGTAAGGTTGCCGGGGGCGGGCATGCCCAGGGCGCGGGCGGCAGCGGCTACCGCCTGCTGGGCCGAGAGGCCGGGCGTGGGCGCAGATTCGCGGGCCAACACCTGTACATTGGGCCGGAAGCTGCTATGCAGGTTTACCACCTTGCCGGCGGCCGTCAGGTGCACGTTGGCTACAGCCCCGTACACCTCAATGCCCTGCACGCGCTGGCGCAGATACACATGGGTAACTCCGTTGCGGGCATCGGTATACTGGCTCGTTACAGCCGCGTCGGCCGCATCGGTGGCTACCAGGCCAAAGCTGGCCGAACGGTTCTGCAGAATCTGAAGCGCCCGGTTGTCGGGAGCCGCGTTTTGGGCGGCGGCAAGGACTGGCAGAGCCAGCAGTGCCGCAACGGCCAGTGCCCGGGCCGCAGGAGTAAAGGTTGGATTCATTAAAGAGGGTAAATAGGTGCGGAGCTACAGAAGTAAGCCAGAGTGACTATTCTAGATTCCAAATTTACGCTCAAGTGGGATATTATTTAACGTAATTTTAAAAAAGATTATGGCATTTTATATCTTTTCCAACAGGGTAGCGTATCAGCTGGATTTTTGGCGATTCATGGCACTGATGAACTCCCACAGCACCACGCCTGCTGCCACACTCACATTCAGGCTGTGCTTGGTGCCGAACTGCGGAATCTCCACTGCCGCGTCGCACAACGCCAGCACCTCGTCCTCTACCCCAAACACCTCGTTGCCCATCACCAGGGCGTAAGACTGATCGGCGTCAATGGCAAAGTCGGGCAGCAGTACGCTTTCGGTGGTTTGCTCCACGGCTATCAGCTTGTAGCCGGCGTCTTTCAGCTGGTGCAGCACTTCCAGGGTAGTAGCTGCGTATTCCCAGGCCACCGACTCGGTGGAACCCAGCGCCGTTTTAGTGATGTCGCGGTGGGGCGGCCGGCCGGTAATGCCGCAAAGCCAGAGTTTCTCGACTGCAAAGGCGTCGGCGGTGCGGAAGGCGGCCCCCACATTGTGGAGGCTGCGCACGTTATCAAGCACAAGGTTAAGGGGGAATTTTCGCGTATTTTTGAAGTCGGCCACCGTCAGCCGGTTTAGTTCGTTCATCGAGAGTTTGCGCATCCGGCAAAGGTAGGAACGCCCACCGGGGCGCGCGGCGTTGGGCGGGTAGAACGACGTAGGGGCGGGGGTAAGCTTCGCTGTCCTTCGGTTGTTCCCGCCCGCCGTTCGGGCCGCGGGATTGGCTGAGCGGACTCGTTTAAATGGCGCAGACGTATGGGCGGGGGTAAGCCCCGTCCCTACATCGGCAACTATACAATAGCAACTGATTTGAAAGTCATTAAAGAAAAGAAGCCCGTCCGCACGCACGGTACGCTGGGGCCCGCCCCGGTGGCCGATACGCCGCTGATGAAGCAATACCAGCAGCTCAAGCAAACCTACCCCGGGGCCGTGCTGCTGTTCCGGGTGGGCGACTTCTACGAAACCTTCGGCGAGGACGCCGTGACGGCCTCGCGCATCCTCGATATTACGCTCACCAAGCGCGGGGCGGGCACGGCCTCCGAAACCCCGCTGGCTGGCTTTCCGCACCACTCGCTTGATACCTACCTGCCCAAGCTGGTACGGGCTGGGCAACGGGTGGCCATCTGCGACCAGCTCGAAGACCCTAAGCAGGCTAAGGGCCTCGTAAAGCGCGGCGTAACGGAGCTGGTGACGCCCGGCGTGAGCCTGCACGACAATGTGCTGGAGCGCCGCAGCAACAACTACCTCTGCGCCGTGCATTTCGGTAAGCAGGAGGCCGGCATCAGCTTTCTGGATATCAGTACCGGCGAGTTTCTGGTGGCCCAGGGTACGGTGGAATACCTGGGCAAGCTGCTCCAGAACTTCCAACCCGCCGAGGTGCTGTTCTGCAAGAAAAGCCGCCAGGAGTTCGAGGGCCATTTCGGTCCTGATTACTGCCACAATGCCCTCGAAGAATGGGTTTTCGGCCACGACTACGGCCACGAGCTGCTCACCCGCCATTTCAATACCACCTCGCTTAAGGGCTTCGGTATTGATGGGTTGCGTGAGGGCATCACGGCCGCCGGTTGCGTGTTGCACTACCTGGCCGAAACCAAGCACACCAACGTGAGCCACATCGGCAGCATCGGGCGGCTGGAGGAGGACAAATACGTGTGGCTGGACCGCTTCACGGTGCGCAACCTAGAGCTGGTGCAGGCCCAACACCCCGGCGGCGTGCCGCTCATCGACATCCTCGACCAGACCATTACACCGATGGGGGCGCGGCTGCTACGCAAGTGGGTGGTGCTGCCCCTCAAGGAAGCCGCCCAGATTCAGCGCCGCCTTGATACGGTGGAGGCCCTGCTGCAAACCCCCGAGCTGCTCGAAAACCTGCAGCAGCACCTGCGCCAGATCAACGACCTGGAGCGCCTGATTTCCAAAGTGGCCGTGCGCCGCATAAATCCGCGCGAGCTGCTGCAGCTGGCCCGGGCCCTGGAGGCCATCGGCCCCATCCGCGACGAGCTGGCTGCTTCGGGCGTAAAGGCCCTGCAGAAGCTGGCTGACCAGCTCAACCCCTGCGCCACGCTGCGGGAGGAAATCCAGGCTAAGATCCGGGAGGATGCGCCCATTCTCACCAACCAGGGCGGGGTGCTGCTCGATAACATTGATGCCGAGCTGGACGATTTGCGCCGTATGGCCGGCTCGGGCAAGGACTACCTGTTCCAGCTCCAGCAGAAAGCCATTCAGGAAACCGGAATTTCCTCGCTCAAAGTCGCCTATAATAAGGTGTTCGGTTACTACCTCGAAGTGACGAACTCCCACAAGGACAAGGTGCCACCGACCTGGATTCGCAAGCAGACGTTGGTGAATGCCGAGCGCTACATCACTGAGGAGCTGAAGGTGTACGAGGAGAAAATCCTGCATGCCGAGGAACGGCTGTTCGTGATCGAGCAGCGCATCTACACCGAGCTGGTGCTCACGGCCGCCGAGTATGTGCCCCAGGTCCAGCAAAACGCCCGCGCCATCGGCGTGGCCGACTGCCTGGCCTCGTTCGCCGCCACTGCCCGCCAGCACCGCTACGTGAAGCCCGTTGTCGACGACTCCACGACGCTCGACATCACGGCCGGCCGCCACCCCGTGATTGAGCGCCAGCTGCCGCCCGGCGAGCAGTACATCCCCAACGACTTGCGCCTCGATCAGGACGACCAGCAGATTGTGGTGATTACCGGTCCCAATATGGCCGGTAAATCGGCCCTGCTGCGCCAAACGGCCCTGATTGTGCTGCTGGCCCAGATCGGCTCCTTCGTGCCCGCCGATGCCGCCCACGTCGGCGTAATCGACAAGATTTTCACCCGCGTGGGCGCTTCCGATAACCTGAGCAAGGGCGAGAGCACCTTCATGGTGGAGATGACCGAAACGGCCTCGATTCTCAATAACTTATCAGATAGAAGTCTGGTGCTGATGGACGAAATCGGGCGCGGCACCAGTACCTACGACGGCATCAGCATTGCCTGGGCCATTGTAGAGCATCTGCACAACTCGCCCCGGGCGCGGGCCAAAACGCTGTTTGCCACTCACTACCACGAGCTTAACCAACTGGCCGACGACTGCCCTCGGGTGCGCAATTACCACGTGGCCGTAAAGGAGGCCGACGGCCGCATTCTGTTCCTGCGCAAGCTGCGCGAGGGCGGTTCCGAGCACAGCTTCGGCATCCACGTGGCCCGCATGGCCGGTATGCCCACGGCCGTGGTGTTGCGGGCCAACGAAATAATGCACCACCTGGAGCAGGAACGGGCCTCTACCAGCGTCGAAACCGATCAGCCCACCGAGTTCGACGACTTGCTGGTGGGGCTTGGCGATGCCGAAGCTGCCGATATGACTGGCGGTAAAGTAGTATCCTTTAATGGAAGCCCGGCCGTTGCGCCCGAGCCGGCACTTTCTGGCCCGAAAGCTCAGCCGGCCGCCGCCGTGCATTCGGCCCCGCGCCCCAGCCTGCAGCTGAGCATGTTCGAGCCTGCCGACCCGGCCTTGGAGCGTCTGCGTGAGCTGCTCACCCAGCTTGATGTGAACACGTTAACGCCCATCGAGGCTCTGCTGAAGTTGAACGAGCTGAAGCTGGCAGTTGGCAGTGGCCGGTAGCCGTGTGTGCCCGGGGCGCGGCTTGGCTTTTAGCTGGCTTTAACTTCGGTCAAGTGCGCAGCTACAGGATGGGGGAGTGCGTGCCTGAAAAAAATTTGTGCCTGAAAATCAAAGCAAAAGCCCCAAATCAGCGCAGACAGAAAGCTTTTTTTATGCGCGGGTCTTGACTTCAGGATTTACTGTACTACCTTTGTCACACCAAAACGCTCCAGGGCGTTTGAATCTCAAGCGAGAGTAGCTCAGCTGGTAGAGCGCGACCTTGCCAAGGTCGAGGTCGCGAGTTCGAACCTCGTCTCCCGCTCCAACACGAAAAACCTGCCCCATCCGGCAGGTTTTTTCGTTTCTTGCCAGTATGGCCAACACCCGCAAATGCCTTTGCACCGACGAGTAGTTCCGGTAGGCTGTGGCCGCAAGCCTGTCGGTGCGGCAGGTGCTGAGCCGCATCGGGCTGGTGCCGGCCGGCGGCAACTACAAACCGGTGCATGCCCGCGTGGCCCGGCTGGGGCTGGATATTGGTCACTGGACAGGGGCGGGCTGGAACACGGGGGCGCGGTTTCAGAAGTTCGGGAAGTCCACGCCGCTATCTGATATTTTGGTTGAAAACTCGGAATATAATTTCACTTTCGGTCTGAAAAACCGCCTGTTGAAAGCCCTGTTGAAGAATCATCAGTGCGAGGTATGTAACCTGACGGAATGGAATGGTCAGCTTATTCCACTGGAGCTTCATCATCTCAATGGAGTAAACAATGACCATCGCTTAGAAAATTTGCAGTTACTTTGCCCAAACTGCCACGCACAGACAAGCAACTACCGGGGCAGGAATCAAGCTAAAACAGTTGCTAACTGATTAAGCCAGAGTGGTGGAACGGTATACACGAAGGTCTTAAACACCTTTGCCTTCACGGGCTTACGGGTTCAAATCCCGTCTCTGGTACTTTTAAAAGGCAGCTCCGCTTATGTGAGGCTGCCTTTTTTATTTAGCAGGTTGATGGGTCGAGAGAGGGAGAGTGAAGAAGGACTGAACGAAGTCAAATTTCTACCTTTAAGCTCCTGACTTCCGCTTGCTGCCCCGTGCCTATGTCATCCGCTATGCTTTCTCCCGACGATTACCAGCAGAAAATAAGGCAGGCGTTTGCCGAGATGAACAAGGTGGTGGTGGGCCAGCAGTATATGGTAAACCGGCTGCTGATTGGGCTGTTTACCGGCGGCCACGTGCTGTTGGAAGGCGTGCCGGGTCTGGCCAAAACACTGACGGTAAGCACTTTGGCAAAGGTGTTGCATTTGCATTTCCAGCGTGTGCAGTTCACTCCCGATCTGCTTCCCTCCGATTTGGTGGGTACCATGATTTATAACCAGAGCCGCTCGGAGTTCGAGGTGAAGAAGGGGCCGATTTTCGCCAACCTCGTACTGGCTGATGAGGTGAATCGTTCCCCGGCCAAAGTGCAGAGCGCCCTGCTCGAAGCCATGCAGGAAAAGCAGGTGACCATCGGCGAAACCACGTATCCGCTCGATTTGCCCTTTTTGGTGCTGGCCACTCAGAACCCGGTGGAGCAGGAGGGTACCTACCCGCTGCCGGAGGCCCAGGTCGACCGGTTTATGCTGAAGGTACACGTCGATTACCTCAAGAAAACCGATGAGTTGGAGGTTATGCGGCGCATGGCCAACCTGAGTTATGCCGACGATGTGCACCCGGTTCTTACGCGGGATGACATTTTTGGTATCCGGCATCATATCAATCAGGTTCAGATTTCCGAAACGCTGGAGAAGTACATTATCGAGCTGGTGTTTGCCACCCGTAAGCCGGCCGAATACGACCTGCCCGAGTTCCAGCAGTATCTGCAGTTCGGGGTGAGCCCGCGCGCCAGCATTGCGTTGCACCGGGCAGCCAAGGCCGTGGCTTTCCTGGATGAGCGCGATTACGTGCTGCCCGAGGATATCAAGGATGTGGCCGCTGACGTGCTCAACCACCGCATCCTGCTCAACTATGAAGCTGAAGCCGACGGCGTCCGAACTCAGGACATGATTGAGGCCATCCTGCGCAAAGTGCCGATTAGCTAGGGGCACGCCGGCGCGGATAACCCAAGTGAGTGCCGGTTTCTTTTCTGGCCGCGTGGCTGCCCTCCCCACACCCCTCATTTCACCCTCATCTTTTGTCTAAGCTCAGCAAAACTCTGCGCGGCCTCGCGAGCCTGGTGCGCAACCCCTGGCTGCTCAACCACGTGCTGGCAGCCGACGAAACCGGCTGGCAGGACCAGGTATTGCGTCATGCAGGTCGTTGGGGCGTAGCAGCAACGGGCGGGCTGCCAGTGGTGCCGCTGACTGCGCTGCTGCCGGCTACCGGCGAAACTGTTACGCCCTTCGCCTTCCGCGACGGCGGCTCGCTACCCACCGACCTAGCCCTGCTGCGGGCGCTGGCTCGCAGCAAGCCCGGCTGCCGATATTTTGAAATTGGAACATGGCGGGGCGAAAGCGCGGCCAACGTGGCGGCCGTAGCCGCCGAGGTACAGACGCTGAATTTAGCGGCCGAAGAGTTACGGGCGCTGGGGCTGCCGGAGCGCTACATCGAGCTGCACGGCTATTTCTCGCGCCCGCTGCCCAACGTAACCCACCTGCACGGCAACTCGGCCACCTACGACTTAGCCGCGCTGGGGCACTTTGACCTGGTGTTTATCGACGGTGACCACCGCTACGAAGCCGTGCGCACTGATACGCGGCGGGTGTTCGAGCACTTAGTGGGGCCCGAAACAGTGGTGGTGTGGCATGATGCCAGTCGCCAGCCCTGCCAGCCCCGTTGGGAGGTGCTGGCGGGTATCCTCGATGGGTTGCCGGCCGCCGCACCGGGCCAGCTCACCCAGGTCGAAAATACGCTCTGTGCCCTGTACATGCCTGTGCCGCTGCCTACGCATTTGCCCAACCCGCTGGCCGATCCGGTGCCAGCCTTTGAGGTAACGGTGCAGGTAGCTAATGGCAGCTAGGTGAGGCCTGACATCTTGCCAGAAGACTCCTTCGGCGCGGCTCATTAGCGGCTCCGCAGTAGCTGCCAGGCGCGGGTGATATCGGTGGGGCCGGGCAGGAAAGTCGTAATGCCCAGGCCTGTGGCGCGGCGAAAATGCCAGAGCAGAAAGGCCGTGGAGGCAGTATAAGAAAGCGTGGAGGCCAGCGCCGCCCCCTCAATACCCAGGCGCGGAATTAGCAGCAGTCCTCCGGTCAGAGTCAGAACCAAACCAAATAGAGTGGCGGCGTTGTTGATGCGGTACTGCGCGCGGCCGGCAAAGTAGCTGCTGATGAGCATCTGCACGGCCATCATAACCGAACCCGGCGCCAGCAGCCGCATTACCGTTTGCGCGGGCCCAAATTCGCGGCCGAACACAGCAGTGAGCATAGCCGGTGGCACCGCTACCAGCACCAGCACCGCCGCGGCCGTGCCCAGCACTGCCAGCCGCCCCACCCGCAGCGCCGATTCGGGTAGTGGGCTGCCACCGGGCGTGTTCACCAGATCGACATACTGCACCAGCGCCGCGCTACGCGGAATCAGCCAGATGGCCTCCATCAGGGCCACTCCCACCGAAAGAACTCCCACGGCCCGGGCATCGGCAAAATAGGCTACAAAGTAGTATCCGAGGCGGTAGTTGGCGAAGGCCAGCATGTTGGAGAAATGCGCCCCCCGGCTGTGGCGGGCCAGCTCGCGGGTGGTGGCCCGCAGCCGGAGGCCCCGGCGGCGGCGCGGGTCGGGCAGGCGCAACAGTGGCACCAGACTCAGCAGCAGCGGCAGCCCAAAGGCCATATAGGCGGCGTAATAGTAGGTTTCAACGGAAACCCAGCGCCCGCCAAACTTGAATGCTAACAGCAGCGTACCGGCCAGCAGCGCCACTTGGGCCAATGTGAGCAGATTGTAGGTGCCCTCGCGGCGGCGACCTAGCAGCAGGGCCGTGTTTATCGAGAAAAAGGCCTGCAGCAGGCTCAGCACTCCTAAGTGCAGCAGGTACGCGGGTGCCGGCTGCCGCAGCAGGGCCACCATGCCCGTGCCCAGTGCGCACACCAGCGTTGCCCAGCCGTAGGCCGGCAGCAGCAGGTGCCAGAGGTTGCGGCGCGGGGCCAGATAAATCAGGGAGGAGCCGCCCAGCAGCCCGATAAAGAGCAGAATAGCCGCGCAGTCGGTTACGAATAGGCTGACGGCGCCCCGGCCTGCCGCGCCCAGGTAGCGCGCCGTCAGCCACACCACTCCGAAGCTGAGCAGGGCCGTAGCCAGGCGGGTGGTAAAATTCTGAACGACTCGGCGCAGCATTTAGGCAGGGAGACTAACGAAACGACGAAAAGTAGAACGAAATCAGTCAGCAGCTCAATAAATGCCTCTACTAACCACTAACCCGTACAACTGCCGGAAGGCGGTGCCCACGGCTGGGTAACTGAAGCGGGCCAGCGCCGTTGCGCGCATCTGCTGCTCGTTGAAGCGGCCGGCCGGGGCCTGCAGCACCTCCAGCAGGGCGGCGTAAAGCGCCGGCTCGTCGCCGGGCGCCACCAACAGGCCGGCCGAGCCGTTAGGCGGCAGCAGCTCGGGTACGCCGTTCACGCGGGTGGCCACGGCGGGCAGGCCGCTGGCCTGCGCCTCAATTAGTACGCAGGGCAGGTTTTCGTAATTTGAAAACAACACGAAGGCTTGGGCCCGGCGCATTTCGGTGGCCACCTGCTCCGAAGTCAGCTTGCCCAGAAACTCCACTGTGCCATCGGTCAGCAAACCAAGCTCGGTGGCCAACCGGTGCATCTGCTCCTCGGCCGGACCGTAGCCGGCAATACGCAGGTGCAGGTGTAGCTCGGGATGATTGGTACGCAGCCGGGCAATGGTGCGTAGCGTGCCGCTCAGGTTTTTAGCCTGTTCGTTGAAGGCGGCCACGTTTAACAGGCCCCGACGCTGACCAGCCGCAGCAGGCAGCCTAAACTGGTCGGTATCCACCACGTTGGGGATGATAACGGTTTGCCGGGCCCGGCCGCCCAGCCGCTCCAGGGCACGTTTCAGGTCATCGGAAACGGGGGTGAAAGCAGCGGCCCGACTCACCAGCTGCCCCGCCAGCCAACCGCGCCACCAGCTTAGGCGGGGCGCATTGATGGGCAAAAAAGCCGTTGCGTGCTCCGTTAGCACGTAAGGAATCCGGTGCCAGTGCCTCATCCAAAGCGCCACCAGGCCGGTGCGGAGCAATACATGCACATGCACTACATCGGGCTGCTGGTCCTGCCAGTACCGGCGCACGGCCCGCCAGCCCTTGCCCATGCATAGCAGCCACAGGCCCAGTTTCAGCAGCTTATCCAGCGGAGCCAGCCCCGTAAGGCGGGCGCGGTAGTAGTAGCGCCAGGTGGGCACCGGGCCATTCAGGTCCACTTCACTTTCGATAACGCTGCCCAATGGCCCCCGCGCCACGGCCGCAAATACCACGGCGCTCTGCAAAGGCTGCGCGGGCGTGCTGGTGGCGGCAATGGCGGCTACGTGCCGGGCCACAAAGTCGCCATCCTGGTCGTCGTAGCGGTGGGGGTACCATTTGGGCAGGTGCAGAACGCGCAGTGGGAGCAGGGGGGTAGCAGACACGGATGTAAAAGTACGATGCGGCCCCCGGAGCACCGATTGGCCCCTGGCTAGCTGAAAATAACGGAGCCGACGCCCCCTAAGGGACGCCGGCTCGGATAAGGATAGAATAAAAAATTGGGAAAGGAAGCGGATAATCAGCCCCGAAACCTAGCGGACCACCACGAAGCGGACCGACTGGCTGGTTTCAGTGGTGGTTACTGTAGCCATGTACACGCCGGCTTTCAGGTTGGTGGGCAGACGCAGGGCCTGGTCGCCGGTGTTCAGCTTGCTATCGACCAGCACCGTGGCTACCTGGCGGCCGGTCAGGTCGAATACCCGCACTGAGGCCGCGCCGCCGCGCTTAAGGTTGAAGCGCAGCTCGGCCGGGCCATTGCTGGGGTTGGGCACTACGGCCAGCTGCTGGAGCTGGTCGGAAGCCGACTTGGTAGCCAGCGTGAGGCCAGCGCGGTTGTAGCAGGTAATCTGGGGGTTGAAGTTCGTCCAGCCGGCGGCCCAGTTGGTCGCACCGGCAGTAGCCGCCGCCGGGAAAGCTCCCCGATAGGTTCCGGTCTTGTCAAAGAAGGCATCTGCCAACTTCGCGTCGGTGAAGGCTCCGCCGCTTACCAAAGGCGAATTGGCGGGTAGCAGGTAGTTGGCGGCAGTATTGCCCACGAACTGGAAATTGTCAGCGTTCAGGTTCAGCGCCGTAGCAGTGGCAACCGTTTGGTTGGCCCGGTCGGCGGCGTTGAAATAGCCTGCCACGTCGTAGGTCGTTACACCAGCGGCCTGGAAATTGTTGGTCGTCATGCCGGCCAGTACCGTATTCTTAATCGACAAGCTGCCGCTCGTGGCATTGGCTTGAGCAGCGGCGCCATCCAGCGTCAGGCCGATTGGCCAGCCGGCGAAAACGGAGTTGAAAATGGAGATGCTGGTGTTCCGCCGTAGGTGCAGGGCCCGCGTGAAGTTGGCTGTTGCACCAATCGGGTTGGGTAGAATAGCGGTTATGTTGGAGAAAACCGGCGACGTTATGGGCGTGAAAGCCGAGCCCTGCCCGTCGTTGTCCGACTCAAAAGCGGTCGAACCCGATACGTCGGCTTCGTCGGGGTTACGAATAATGAGGCCGTACTGCACTTTGCCCGAGTAACCAAAATCGGTATCGAAGTCGTCGTCCGTAGCGCCCGACGAAACCAAGTGCTTGGCATTCACCGTGCCCCCAAACCACTCGAAAGAGTCGTCGCCATTATTGCTCACCTGCACATAGTCGATAATAGTGCCCGAACCAACACCGCCCATCGTAAGGCCGTTGATTTCGTTGTTAGGCAGCAGGGCGATACCCGAAAACTCGATGCGTACGTAGCGCAGAATACCGGAGTTGTCGGCAGCATCAGTACCCCCGTAGTTCTGGTTTATCCCTCCTTCAATGATAGGATTCGTCTGGTTAACGGGCGCATTACCCAGCAGCACAATACCGCCCCAGTCGCCCCGGTTGCGGCTACCAGCAGGCTGATTCGAAGTGAAAACAATGGGCTGGGTGGCCGTGCCATCCGCAATCAGCCTGGCACCCCGCTCAATAATGAGCGTGCCGGCTTTCGTCGTTGTGGTTTCCTTCCGGCCCAGGATAATTGTACCCGGCTCGATGGTTAGCGTGGCCCCCGACTTTACGTTAACGTAATCGGCCAACAGGTAAATGTTCGTCCGGGTCCAGGTGGTGTTGGTGGTGATGTTGCCAGCTACCGAAACGGGCGTAGGCGCGGCCGGACATACCGTTTGAGCCAGCGCTACATGGTTACCGCCCACAAGGCAGGCAGCGGCTAAGAAAATAGGGAGTACAAGCTTCTTCATGGATAAGGAATTAGATGGTGGTGCAAAGATGAGTTGTTAGCACGTTTTCAGGCCTAAATCGAGCGTTACGATTCGGTTAGGAGTGTGTTATCAAACGGTTACCCGCGTTGCCAACCAGATAATGGGGGCTGGAAAATGGTAGCTACAGCATCCTAAATCTGCCGTTCCGTACACCTGAATATCGCGGGCCCAACGGCCTGAGGTACCAGTTAGAACTGGTACGTCAGGCCCAGGGTAGAATAGTTGCCGAGCTTGTAGCGGGCAAAAGGACCGTCTTCGTTCTTACTAATCTTACCATTGCGGTCGAAGTCGTAGTACTGGCGGACCGATTGGTTGATGATGTCCTGAATACCCGCCCGCAACTGCAAATGCTTACCAAACCCTTTGGTTACCGAGAGGTCAATTATGTTGCGCGGCATCTCAATAACAGAGTAGTTCTGGCGCTGGTCGCCCACGAAGGCGATGCGCTGACCGATGACGTTATACTGGGCCGATACTTGCCATTTGTGGTCATCATCCTGGTAAAACACGCCGGCATTCACCACGTAGGGCGACTGGCCCTGCAAGGGACGGTCGAACAGGGCAAATCCGACGGTTTCATCCGTTTCGGCCAGGTTTACCCGGCTTCTAATAAGCGAAGCGTTCAGCACCATGGAAAAGCGCTGGAGTACGCGGCTCTGGCTGATATCAATTAGCGACTTACGCACCTCCAGCTCGGCCCCAACGTCGTAGGCGCGGTCGGCGTTGGTGTAGGTAAGGTAGAGTTGGCTGCCCGACACCTGGCGCGTAACCTGCTCGATGGCCTGGTCGAAGTGCTTGTAGAAAACCGCGAACGAAATCATTTCCGAGCGGCTAGGGTAGAATTCGTAGCGTAGGTCGCCGTTGTAGATGGTCGCCGTTTTTAGGTTCTGGTCGCCGCGGATAATGGCATTGGTCGTGAAGTCGAAGTAGTCGTACTCCGCCACTTCCCGAAATTCGGGGCGGTTCACGGTAACGCTGCCCGCTAAGCGCAGCAACGAGCGTTGGGTGAAGTTATAGGTTAGGTTGAGTGAAGGCATTGGAATTGTGCGCTTCTCCTCGTAGGGCTCCCGGCTGGGGTTGCCGTCGCGCAGAAACTTACGGTTGTACTCCACGCGGACGCCGCCCGAAAGGTTGAGCTTATCGGTCAGGGGTGCTACTACTCCTACGTAACCGGCCAACAAGGTATTCTCGGCGTTGTAGCGGTCCTCGGGGCTGGTTCCTTCGGCCAACGTGAAGCCGGTCAGCGGGTCCAGGTTTTCAGGAGCGAAGATCTGGTCGATGGGCAGCAGCGAAAGCCGGTTGGCCCGGGTGCGGTCCTTGAAAAAGTCGTTGCCCCGAATAAACGAGAAGTAGCGGTTTTGCAAGTCCCGGTCTTTCTGCTCGGCATAGAAGCCAATGCGCAGCTTGAACTCGTTCGCCTTCGTCGTGTCGCGGCCGGTAAAGCGGCGCTCCCACTGCCCGCTGGCCGTGTAGGTGTTTTCGCGCAGGTCCGAGTAGAAACGGCTGGCATCGAAGGGGTTGCCTCCGTTAGGAATATTAACCGCGAAAGGCCGGTCGAGGCCGGTGGCCCGTACGTTGCGGTAGCGGCTATAATCGGGCTCGTTCCGGTACACGTAGTTATAACCCCCCAACCAGGTGATGGTAGACCGTTTAGCCGCTCCCAGGTCGTGGAAGCCCTGTAGCTGCCCCGAGTAAATGGTGCGGCTCTGGTAATGCAGGGCGTAATCGTCGCGTTCCTGCCCATCCGAAAGCTCCTCACCGGTCCGATGAACCACCTCATCGGTACCGTACTGGTTGAGGAAGTTGCGGAATTCCAACCGGTTGTTGTCGTTGATGCGGGCCTGCCAGTTGTGGATTACCCCGAGCCGGGTGCCCGTTACTGCCCGCTCGTCGTTGTACTTGTATTGCGCCGCCGGCTGGCCCGTAGCAGGGTCAACCTCGATCAGGTAGCGGTTGCGCTCGATATTGTATTGCTGGTGGGTGTTGGAATACGACAGCGACGTTACATTGCTGAAGTAGGTGTTCCCAACCTCGAAGCGCCGCGTCAAGCCCAACGACGCACGCAGATCCGGGGCGGCCGTACCTACGTTCGGCAGCCAACGATTATTTATCTGGCGCAAAGTGTTGCCAATCTCATTGTTAGGTGTGGTGCCGGGGGTGATCTGGCCCGGGATGCCGCTGGGCAGCCCCCGGTTGCCTTTGTCGTAACCCAGCCACCCGGGCGTGCCGCTGGTCAGGTAGTCGTTTCGAAAGGTCGTGCCGCTACGGTACGAGCTGGAAACCGAAAAGCTGGTAGTATTATCCAATACGCTGTTCTTGGTATATACTTTTACTACACCCCCGCCAAACTCGCCCGGCAATTCCGGCGAGCCGGATTTAAAAACCAAAATCCGGTCGATTACCGATGAAGGCAAAATGTCAAACGAAAACGAGCGGGTATCCACCTCGGCTGAAGGTGTAATGGCATCGTTGAGCATAACCGTGTTGTAGCGCTCCGACAGGCCGCGTACGACGACAAACGTATTATTCTGAATGGTTACGCCCGGAATGCGCTTTACCACCTCGGCCGCGTCGCGGTCCAGCGTCTTCACAATCTGGTCGCTGCTCATACCGCTCACTACCACCTCCGACTTCTTCAGATCCTGGAGCAGGGCCACTTCGGTGCCGGTTTGCTTCTGACCCGTCACCACTACTTCGCCCAGCGACTGGCTGCTTTCTTCAAGCGAGCCGTTGAGCGTGGTCGTTTGGCCTTCGCGCAGTACCGTACCCGGAAACGTGAGCGGCTTGTAGCCAATCGACTGCACACTGATAGTATAGGTGCCCGGCGCGGCGAGGAGCCGGTACGTGCCATCGAGCTCCACGGGCGCGGCCTGGGTGGTTCCCGTTATGATAACGGTGGCTCCGATGGCGCCCTCGCCGGTTTTTTTATCGCGAATCGTTCCGCTCAGCGTGGCTTGCTGGGCCCAGGCTAGAGAACTAGTTATCAGCAGAAAAAACAGGATAAGCGTGCGTTGCATACAAGGCTCGAAAAGGGTTTTACAAAAGTACCCTGAGCCTGTTATGCTAATATTGCGCCGCCGTTATGTTTGTGTTACTGTTGCGGCTTACCGCCCATCTGCCCGCCGAAAGAACTACTTTCGCGGCCCAAATCAGCCAGCCCCCTCTCTGCCCATGCTCCAATCCATGACTGGCTACGGAATCGCCACCCGCGAAACCGACCACTACGCCGCTACTATCGAAATCAAGTCGCTCAACTCCAAAAGCTTCGACCTCACCCTACGCCTGCCCCGCTTTCTGCAGGACAAGGAACTGGAAATTCGCAATCTGCTGGCCAAAAGTCTGGTACGCGGCAAAGTCAACCTCAACCTCGATTTCACGCGCCCCCGCGCTACGGCCACGGGCGGTTCTATTGTGAATGAAGCGGCCCTGACGGCCGCTTGCCAGGAGCTGCAGGCCCTGAGTTTGCGCACCGGCTTGTCCTTCGACCAGGTAACGGCCGTGGCCCACGCCCTGCCCGGGGCCCTGCGGCTGCCCGTCGCCGATACCACGGCCGCCGCCGAGCCCCTGGAAACCGAAACCAGCTGGGACGAACTGTTGCCGCTGTTGCACGAGGCGCTGGAGCGCCTGCACGAGTTCCGCCGCGCCGAGGGCCGGGCCCTCACCGCCGAAATTCTGGGCTACGTGGAGCACATCAGCCAGCTGCTGGCCGAGGTGGAGCGCCACGACCCCAGCCGCGTTGCCCAGGTACGCCAGCGCCTGCAAAGCCACCTGGCCGACATCTCAGCCAACGAGCATTTCAACAGCATTCGCTTCGAGCAGGAGATTCTGCACTATATCGAGAAGCTTGACATTGCCGAGGAAAAGGTGCGGTTGGGCAACCATTTGCGCTACTTCATCGAAACGGCCGGTTTGCCCGAACCCACAGGCAAGAAATTAGCGTTTATTTCGCAGGAAATTGGTCGGGAGATCAATACCATCGGGTCCAAAGCCAACGACTCCGCCATGCAGCATTTGGTAGTGAGCATGAAGGAGGAACTGGAGAAAATCAAGGAGCAGATCAACAATATTCTCTAGACCTCAAACCAGATTTAGACTGTTGTCGTAAGTGCTGAATATCACTTTAAGAATATTGCTATGCATAGATTATTATTGATATATATTTGAATTTTTCCTAGTGGTTGGTTAAATAACGTAAAAATCATATTAGGCTTCTAATCTCTCATTGCTGCGTGCTGAGCAGGTTTTATTGATTAAGAATATGCTTTCATAGAATCAGACGGCGAGTTGTTTTTTGCAAATGACTTGCACTTTAAGTTTTTCATCGTAAATTGTGTTATCCAAGCAGCCCGGCAAACGCCAGCACGCTGGATTCCCTCACTTAGCAACCCACCTTTTTTCAGCCTACTTCTATGAAAAAAGCACTACTTACCTTACCCGTACTCTTCCTGATGGTGCTGCTGATGGCAGCCCGTCCTTTCGCCGAGGTGGAGCTTATCAAGAAACGCGTTCTGAGTGAGCGGGTTGAAATCCTCATCCCCAAGGGATTTGATGTGATGAGCGAGGAGCAGATGGACTTCAACTACGCCAAGTCGCAGAGTCGTCCGAGCGTCATCTACACCAATAACAAGGAAGTTAGTCTGGCCTTTTCCTACACCGATAACACGGCGGACCAGGACATGATAGACATGTATCACGACAACTTCTACAAGATCTACACCAAGCAGTACAAGGAGGCTACCTGGTTCAGCCACGGCGTAAAGGAAGTGAGTGGCCGCAAAGTAGGCTACCTCGAACTGATGAAGCCAGAGTTGGGCCGTGAGTCGTACACTTTCATCTTCTTTACTGATGTGGAAGGCAAGCTGCTGATGTGCACCTTCACCTGCGCCGACCGTCAGAAGCCGGAGTGGGAGAACGTAGCCAAGCAGATCATGGGCTCGTTCAAAAGCAATACCTAATTAGGTGCCGCGAATGCGGCGTCAGTAACTTAAAAGCACTTCACCCGGAGTTTGCCACAAGGCAGATTCCGGGTGAAGTGCTTTTGGGCATAATCGGGATGTGCTATGTAACGAGTGTCATCCTGAGCAGGGCGAAGAAGCTCGCAGGCAATGGTAATCCCGTCGTCGGAAAGTACTTTGATCTGCGAGTTTCTTCGCCCTGCTCAGAATGACAGCTGGCTTACTTTCTATAATCTCACTTGCCGGGAGCTACGCCTGCGTCGTTCAAAAAGTCGCGCAACAAACCGAAAACGCTGCTGAAGGCCGTAAGAGGCAGCGTTTCGGGCCGGTCCTGCACATCGTGGTAGGCGGCAATGCCGCCGCGGGTGTAGAAGAACAGAGCGGGTACACCGCGCTCTGAGAACGGGAAATGGTCGGAGTTGGCGGCCCGGCCGCGGGCGGCCAGCGAGGCTACGTAACCGCCCGCCGCATTCAGGCGTTGCAGCCGCGCAAACTGGTCCTCAAACACCCGCCCGTTCACCACCATGAGGCCTTCGTCGCCGGTGCCCAGCAGGTCGAGGTTGGCCAATACCCCAATACTAGGCAGCGATATAAGCGGGTGCTCGACAAAGTAGCGCGAGCCAACCAAACCGGCTTCCTCGGCCCCGAATGCCAGGAAGGCCACCGAGTAGGCTGGCCGGTTTTCGGGGCGGGCATAGTAGGCAGCCAGCTCCAGCAGCATAGCCACGCCGCTGGCGTTGTCGTTAGCCCCCGGGAAGTAGGTGTCGCGCCCCAGCCGGCCCAGGTGGTCGTAGTGGGCCGATACCACCACGAACGAATCGGGTCGGGCGGTGCCGGGTAAGTAGCCAACCACGTTCTGGGTGCGGTAAGCGGGCTGCAGGCAGGCATCGAGCCGCAGGCGTACAGTGTGGGCCGCGGCGGGCCAGGCGGCGGCCCGTACTTCCAGCCGGGGCCGTGGGGCCTGCTCGCCGGCTATGCTGGCCGTGAGCTTGCCGGGCACCAGCGTAAGCTGGGCGCCGGCCGTGGCCAAATGGGCCTGTACTTCGGGCGGTAGTTCGGCCAGCCGCCCGGCTTGAGCCTGCGTCAGTACCAGCACTTCTTTGGTCAGCGGCGTGGCCAGCAGCTTCTGCCGGGCCGCAGGCTGCGCGAAAATCAGGGAATCGAGCTGGTACACCGGGCCGCGCACTTCGCCGGGCCCCGAGTGGGGGGCAGCAATGAAATCGAGGCCGGGGCGCAATGGCTGGCCATCGGCGCTCAGCTCGGCGCGGCCGGGGAAGGTGTTAACGGGCAGCGTGAAGAACTGGTAGTAGTCGGGGGCCAGGGGCTGCAGGCCCAGTGCGCGAAAACGGCCCTGCAGGTAGGCCGCGGCCCGCTGCTCGCCGCCGCTTACGTAACCCCGGCCGTGCAGGTCGGGGGCCGTGAGCCGGGCAATCGTCTGCCGGACGCGGGCCATGTCCTGCGCCGTTGTTGAAGCAGGCTGGGCCAGGGTGCAGCTGAGCAGCAGGCCCAGGGCCGCCAAGGGCCGGACGGCGGAGAAAGCACGAGTTCTATTCAGGTACATACTCATTGCCAGAAACGGCGGGTAAACCACATGAAGGCCGTACCGGCCGCCGCGCCCAGCGCGTCGCTGAACAGATCGGACCACTCGCCGTGGCGGCCCATTGCCAGCAGGTGCTGCAGCACTTCGACCAGCGCGCCCAGAACCACTGCCAGCGCGAGTGCCACGCGGAACGCGTGTGTCCGTAGCCAACCCAGCCGCCGTTGCCGCCGGGCCGAGAAGATGGCCAGCACCGTCAACACCCCGAACACACCGGCGTGGGCAGCCGTGTCAAAAGAAAGTAACTCCCAACGCGGAGTTAGGGGCATGTCGGCGGCGGGCGTGAGGGTGCTCACCAAAATAAACGCCGCCCACGCCAGCGGCAGCCCCACCAGAGGGCGCCGACGCGGCGTGGGCGGCGTTTCGGAAAGCAAAGCCAACGGCAGCAGCGGCGCTTAGGCGCCTACCAGCTCACCATAGGTTTCGGACGTGAGCAGGCTGTCCAGCTCGGAAGCGTCGCTTATCGAGAGCTTGATGATCCAGCCGTCGCCGTAGGGGTCGGAGTTCACCAGTTCGGGGCTGCCGTCGAGCTTGTTGTTTACTTCGAGTACAGTGCCGCTGAGGGGGCTGAACAGGTCGGAAACCGTTTTCACAGCCTCTACGGTGCCAAACACGTCGTTCTGGGATACCTCTTTATCAACGGTGTCAATGTCGACATACACGATGTCGCCGAGCTCTTTCTGGGCGTGTTCGGTGATGCCGATGTAGGCCACGTCGCCCTCAACGCGGACCCACTCGTGCTCTTTGGAATACTTCAGGGAGGCGGGCAGATTCATGGGATGGTGCTTAGGGAATGAACTGAAAAGCGAGGCGCGCCGCGCGCCGCTTCAAAAGTACAGGTTAATGGGGAGATTAGGGAGTAATGCAACTAAATCATCCTCCTCAACCTGGCTTACTGCGACAGGCTGTAGCGGAGCTGGATGCCGGCTTCGGTGGAGGTGTTTTTGAAGGCGTCGCCGGTTTTGGGGGTCGTGATGTTCTGGGTGAAGAAGAACTGCAGGTTCAGGCGCTGGTTGAGCACGTAGTCGACGGTGGGGCGCAGCTGTACCTGGCGGGTGCCGGCCGTTACCTGGCTGTAGGCCCGCCCGATGCTGGCCGGCGTGACGGGCGTACCATCTACGGGGTCTACCACATCGAGAATAGTGCGCTGGATAGCGTAATTCTCGCTGATGCTCAGGTCGAGGCGGGCGTTGAGTTCGTTGCGCAGTACGCGCTGTTCGCCGCCAATTTTGAAGGGTAGCCGGAACTTGTTGGTGGCGAAGCCGACCCCAATCACGATGTCGTTGCGGCGCAGTTCCGTTACCTGGGCCACGGTCGAGTTCAGGCCAATGGTGCGGTCGACGCGGTACTCCAGACGGCCAGTGAGGCGGCCGGTGGTCTGGAAGTCAATCCCGATAAGCGGGGCCAGCCGGTCGGCAATGGTTACCTGCCCGATGATGTAGTAGGGAACAAAGCGGTTGGCTTGGTTGAGAACCGTCGATAGGCCCTCGGGCTCCTTCTCGTAATCGACCGTAGTGCTGTAGCCGGCAATGTTGTAGCTGGAGCCATACACGTGGTTGAGGCGGAACGAGCGGAAGTAGCGCTGCACGAACGGTATTTCGGAGAGGCCGTTGTAGCTGATGTTCCAGTTGGGCAGCGGCAGTTGGGCGAAGGGCTTGAACTTCTTGGCCTTATAGCCATCCGACGAGCGGCCCTTGTAGGCGTCGATAAACGCCGGCAGCAGCACATCCTGCGAGTTGTAGCCGTAGAAACCGGCCTCCTGGTTGGCCGCCTGCAGCCGTTGCTGCACTACCTCGCGGTTTGCCACGAAACGCTCAAACGCTTTCGACATCGTTCCCGAGCCACTTAAGTCGCCGAATATCGTTTGGATGGCGATGAACGAAGTGCTGAACGTGCCGTTGCCCAGCGGATTGCTGGGTGTCGGCAGGGCTCCGTCAGGCGCGGCCAGTGTTACGCTATCAACCAAAGCGCGGTAGAACACCTGGCGGCTACGCACGAGGCTGCGGCGAGCATCAAGCTGGATGTTGAAGTCGCGGATGGGCTCCAGGGTGGTGCGCAGCGTGAGGGCTTCGGTGAGCAGCGAGCTGAGCGGAGTAGTGAGAAACTCGCTCTCATCGGTGTACCAACCCCGGCCGTTGGCCTTCCTGAACAGGCCGTCGAGGTCCTGCTGCTGGCCCAGAATGAAGGGCAGACCGGGGGCGTTGAACCCGTTGTCGAATCCTAAAAAGCGGGTGTTGGGCAGGTAGCCGGGCAGCAGCGTACCGTTGGAGCGCACGTAGGTGAAGTTGAGCGAGCGGGCCGTCATCAGGGAGCGGAGCACCGCTTTCAGGGCCCGGAACTCGGGGCCTGTGGCCGAGTCGGCCTCGGCGGTTTCAGAACCTGCGCCGGCGGCCCCAACCACGCCGGGCTTGGCTATTTTAGGTTCGGTAGGCTGCTGGCCGGGAGGGGGCGCGTTGTTGATGATGTTGAGGAAACGCACCTTGTTGTAGAGCTTCACCAAGTCAATTTTGCCGTTGGCGCTCACCTCGCCGGTGTTCTGAATGGTGTTGCCCAGGTTCAGCGGCAAGGTTGCTGTATCGGCGGGGGCGCCTGGGTTGGCGGGCCGGCGCAGGGCCGTAGAAGCGGCCTCCCAGCCGAAGGTGGCCGCGTAGCGCGCGTCGGCCGAAAGCCAGTCGGTAAGCGGAAACTTGTCGAGCGGCAGGCGGTAAGTAAGGGCGACGGTCTGGTTGAAGTTGGTGGTACGGCCGCCGCGCAGCAGGTTGTCGCGCAGCTGCTGGCGGTTGTCCTTGGCAATCTGCGAGTCGCCGATGGTGCTGCCGGGGCCCTCATCCACCACGGCCCGGTTGGTGGCCGTATAGTCGAAGGCCAGCGCCTTGGTCAGGTCCCAGCGCAAATCGTAAATGCGGCTGAAGTAGAACACCTTCTGGAACACGCCCGGAATATTACCCCGCACGGGCACCTGGCCGGGCTCGAGGGTGCGCTGCAGAAACCGCTCGTTGTAGCGCCGGTCCAGGTCGGCCCGGAACGAAAAGCGCGAGGGCAGCGGCGTGAAGTTCACTTCCTTAAACAAGGCTAGGTAAGGCGAGTCGAAGGCCTTTACTTTGGCCAGCGGCGTGTAGTTTTTGGGGTTGGCCTGGTACACGTAGGCCAGCGCGCCGGTGTAAGTGCGGGTATAGTCGCGGTCGGTGCGGATGTCGGTGTGATTGCGCTCGGTCAGCGAGTAGCTCAGCGCCAGGTTTTCCACGTCCCAGGGCTGCACTTTCTTCTCGGGATTGGTGCGCTCCTTGCGCACGTTCAGCAGCGAAATGCTGCGCTGGCTGGTCTGGTCGATTACCTCGCGGCGGTAGTCGGCACGCTCGTCGGTATCGGCAAACTTCTCCAGGCTCTGATCCAGCTCGGTGTCGGGGTCGAGCGGGTCGTACTTAGGCGAGCGACTCTCGATGCCGGCTTGGAGTAGCACCGGCACGCGCAGGCCCAGCTTCTCCGGGAAAAACTTGTCGGCCGCCACGGTAGCATTCACGTCGCCGCGCAGAATGTTGTCGATGGAGCGCTGCTGGGGGCGGTCCTGCAGGCCGCCGAAACCGGTGGTTACATAGCTGCCGGTAGCCGTGATGTTGGCAATGTCGGCCAGCTTGGTGTTGAAGCGGGCGGTGGCGGCCCAGCCGCTTTCGTTCTCAAACTCGGATACCCGCAGCTCGTTGGCCCACAGCGTCAGCGACTGGCTTGCGCCGTCGTCGCCGGGGTTCAGCACACCAATCATGGCACCCTGCACCGACGACAGATCGGGGTTGCCGACTACCGTAATCGTGTTGCCGTTGGCCAGCTGCACCACGTAGGGGGTGCCGTAGCTCACGCCGGCCTTGTTGCGGGCCGACTTGGCGTCAATCAAATCCTGCAGCGTCAGGTCGATGCGGTTGGCCACCGGCCACACTTGGTCGACGGTGTAGCTGGCGCCCGCGCCGGTGGGCTGGGGCGTGAGCTCCAGCGGCAGCGCGTACTCGTAGTAATTCTGGGTGTAGTCGGTGCCCAGGCGCACGAAGCCGCGGGCCTGGCCGCTGCGCAGGTTGCGGTCCTGGGTTTCGGCGTGCAGAAACAGCTTGAGACGCTTGTAGCGCAGCATGTTTACCGTCAGATTTTTGTAGGCCGCTTTGGCAAAGCCGTCGCGCAGGTTGCCTACCACCAGGCGCAGGCTCTGCTCGTTCTGCAGGCGGCTGGTGGTGGTCGAGCCGAACTCCTGGTCGCGCCGGATGTTGGGCGGCAGCAGGTATGGAATCGAGCCGGCCCCGGCCTGCTCCACGCGGCCGTTCTCCTCAATGCTCACCGTCGAAATACTGAACTCGTCGGCGTCGGTATCGGGGTTGAGAATGCCGCCGGGCTCGGCAATTTTGGCGAGGTAGCGGCGCCACTGGTTGGCCACAAACTGCGGCTGCACCATGCGCAGCACCACTGGCTGCTCCCAACCCGTGAGGGCCAGCCGCAGAAACCGAATCGACTTGAAGCCGAACTCCTGGCCGTTGGGCGTGCCTACGGCGCGGTCGTACTGCCGGATAGGAATGCGGAACTGGTACCAGCTCACGGGCTCGTCGTTGGTGTCGTCGTTGTTGTTCGTGACTTTATCGACGATGTAGTTCTGGCCCACTTCGAGGCTGCCGGGGCGCAGGCGCACGCGGTACTCGTAGTAGCGCTCAATCTCCGAAATCACGTTGTCGCGGTTCAGGTCTTCCTTGTCGGGGTAGGCCGTCGAGCTCAGGCGGCTACCCTCGGGTGAGTTTCCCTCCATGCCGTTGAAGTCCTTGTAGCGAGCCAGCACCTTGGCATTGGCCTGGTCGTAGCTAGGGTCGAGGTGGTGACGGAAGTTGTCGCCGGCCGGATCGGGTACACCCGCGTAAGCGCCCTGCAGTTCGGGCAGAGCTTGCTCAGCCGCGTCGACGATGCCGTCGAGGCCCACATCCTGCTGGGCGCGGGCCCCGGCAGCGGGGTTAAAGGCGTCGGTGAGGAAGGGCTGGCGCGACACCTGGCCCCAGATAGTAGATCTGGTGGCATCGGGGCTGGTGCTTTCCACCGGAAGGCCGTTCTCAAACTCGTACTGGTTGTTGTCGGCCAGCACATCCTCCGAAACCGAACCCAGGTTCACAAACAGGTCGCCGCCGGAAGTGTTGTTGGCGCTGTGCCCGTCGTTGTCGATTACCTGGCCGTTTTCGCCCGTCAGGAAGGGGTCCATGAGCCAGAACTCCAGGTACTCCACGTTGGCGTTGTCGAAGTCGGTGTCGAAGGTGATTTCGCGCGAAATGGCCGCCTGCCGAGCCGCATTGGCCGCATCCGTAGTGTTGGCAAAGAAAGTGGGCCGGGCCCGGTCAAAATCGGGCGTGTAGTTGTACTGGCCGCGCTGGTCGGGGAAGTAAGCCAAGTCGAACGTCGTTTCGAACGAGTTGCCATTGGCCCCCAGGTTGCGGTTCGGGAATACCTCGTCGCGCTTGATGCCGCGGATGTAGTGGTTCGTTAAATCACCCGTGCCAATGTTGTCGGGCTTGCTCTGGCCGTTGGTGTAATAGGTCTGGTCGACGGTGTACCAGGCCAGCTTGGCGCGGTTGTAGGCCGTGGCCAGGCCGGTGGGCGCACGGCGTAGCGGCAGCGGGGTGCTGCCCAGGCGCCAGGCCACGGCCGCGTTCAGCCCGCCCAGCGTGTAGGGCGTGCGCGCATTCTCGAAATCATCGAGGTACGAAACGCCATTTTCGCCGCCGCTCTTATCATCGCCGAGCTTGCTTTGGCTGGGCAGCAGCTGGGCAAACTCACCACTGAACGAAACAGTCGAAATTTCCTTGGTCGAGATAAACGGCAGCGCGTTGAGGTAGCGGGTAAGCGCCCGCGACTCGCGGCGCATGTTCACGTCGAAGCCGTAAATAGTGTTGTTGCCCGGCTCGTCGCCGATGTTCACGCGGTTGATACCGGGCGCCTGGTTTTCGCGCAGATGCAGCACCGTGGCCCCAAAGTACATATCCGACGATACCCGGTAATCAAACCGCGCCCCAATCAGCTTGCGGGGCTGCACCTGCACCAAGGCGTTTTTCTCGAACTCCACCCGCAGCTCGTTGGCCGAATTCAGGTAGGCCGGATTCAGGATTTTTACCTTGGCCTGATCGTAGAAAACCTGGTAATCGACGCCTTCCTGGAGCAGCGTGGAGCCCGAGCGTACCCGCACCGAGCCCTCGGCCACGCCAATGCCGGGCAGGTTAATCTCGTTGGTACTGGTGGCCTGGTAGCGGCCGCGCAGGTAAAACTTGTCTTTCTCCTGGATCTGCTGGGCGTCGCTCTGCACCTGGTTGTACAGCTCGCGGTAGGCGTACTTGCGGGCCAGCTGCTGCTCGGCCGGCGAGGCCACCGTATCGAACTTGGCGGCCAGATAGCTGCCAAACGGCTCGATTTCGGGGAAGATGATGCGACCCAGTTCGGTATCGACGGTAATGCCAGGAAAGAAGTCGAAGTTACCGTCGGGGTTCCGGTCGTTGTTGGGGTTCACGTTGTCGAGGTTGAAAACCTCAATCAGCGGCTTGTTGGCAATATTCTGGCCCTCCTTCAGCGAAATCAGGTCAACGCCCGTCACGTCGTCCTTGTACACAATCTGCAACTCGAACCTGTCGCGGTTGAGCTGCTGGGCGTTCAAAGGATAGATGTTTTTCATCATCAAATCCCAGGTCGGCAGGTTGCGCGTCAGTAGGTTCTCGTTGGCTGGGTTCTCGCTCGGGTTGGCCAGGCCCACGGCGGGGTTGGTGGCCTTCAGCATCTTCAGGAAAATCACCTGGTCGGTGCCCACCTGCGAGTAGTCGTTCTGAATCTCGCCAACGGTGTAGGTCTGGCCGTTGAAGATGTACTGGTACGACACGCCCAGCACCTGCTCGGGCAGCAGTTGGGTGTTCAGCGAGAGGTAGCCCAGTTGGGCATTGTAGGTGTACTCGCGCGGGTCGAGTTTGCGGGCCCGTACGTGCTCAAAGTCAATGTTCTTCTCCAGGTTCAGCGGCGCGCTTTGGAGCACTTCATCAATCCGTAAGTCTTGTCTAAAATCTGCCTGGGCCCGGATGGTGTTCAACTCGCTGTTAGCGCTGTTTTGGGCCAGAGCGCCCGGGCGGGCACCGTTCAGAAACTGCTGGCGGTACACGCGCTGGGGCTCCGCCACGTCCATGAGCGTTACGACGTTGCGCAGGTTGTCGCTCTGGCGGTTATCGTTGGTCACCCATACCTCTAAGTAGGTGACGTTGATGGCATTCTGGATGGTGGGCAGGATGCGCAGCGAGTTGTCGTACCGCTCCCGAAACACCTGGCTCAGGAAGTAGTGGCGGTCCTTTTCGTATTGGCTGGCCTTGATTTCGAATGGCCGGCTCTGGCCCCCGTTCTGGATGCGCACTTCGTCGGCCTGGCCGCGCAGGGTGCTGGCAATGGTGGTTACGCCGAGGCGGCCGAACTGCAGTTGGGCCTTCACGCCAAACAGGTTCTGGCCGCCGGTGATGAGCGAGTTGTTGAGCGGCAGACTTACGTTGCCCAGCTCCACCTTGCGGATAATATCGGTGTCGAAGCCCGTGTAGTCGAGCTTCATGTTGTTTTCGAAGTCGAAGGCCGCCTTGGTATCGTAGTTGAACGTCAGGCGCAACTTCTGCCCAATCTGACCGGTCAGATTGAGGTTCATGTTCTGATCGAACTGGAAGTCGCCATTTCTCTGCTGGCGCAGCGTGAGGGTAGGGTTTTCGTTGCGGTTGCCGCGGTAGCCCATGCGCAGCGTTACGGCTCCCTGAGGCCGAATATCCACGTAGCTACCCCCGAAAATGCGGTCGGCCATGGGGCCGAGGTAAATCTTGGGAATCAGGCGGCGGTTGTCGGGCTGGTTGGGGTCGCCGGCCACGCCGCCGCCGCTGGCCCGCTCGCGGAAGTAGTCGCGCACGGCCTTTTGCTGCTGCCAGCGCGAGTACTCCTCGAACGTCATGCGGCTGGGGTCGCGGTAGTCGAGGCTCTGGCCGATGCCCTCGCGGATGTCGAAGTTCTTGAGGCTGTCGTCGGGTTGCACCTGCAGCTGCACGTTGTCGGGCAGGGGGAGCACCAACGGCGAGCGGCGGCGCTCATTCGAAAAGCGCGAGCCGCGGCGGTCGGCCGGATCTACCCGGGGCCGGGTGCCGGGCTGGTAGCGGGTGGTATCAATGCGGGGCGTGTCGGCGACGAAACCCCATTGGCCGGCCGGACGCAAGCCGGCCGGCAGCCAGTCGGCCCACAGCTGGCCCAGCGCAAAGACACCCGTCGCGCCTTCTGCCAGCGGTGCGGCTTCCGACCACCAGGCCACCAACGAAACCAGGACCACGAAGGCGCTGGCGGAGAACTTCTTACCGGTAGTCAAACGTCAATATCCGTCGAAATCGTTAGTGCTTAGTTGATTGTGCTTAGTGCCTAGGTCGTGCAGGTGGTGCTGTGGGATGCAAAGCAGTATGGCCAAGCCAATAAGCTGCCTACAAACATCTTAAGCACCAACAACGAACCGCTAAGCCCTAATCTAGCCAGACTTAAGAGCGAATTTAATCAATTCCTCTACCGTCAGGTCGTTGCCGTGCTTGCGCTGAATCTGGTCGAGCGACTTTTCGGCCGCTGCCCGCGCGAAGCCCAGCATCACTAAAGCGGCTAACGCCTCCGAGCGGCCGGTATTGTGTGACTTAGCCAGCGGCACGGTATCGATGCCGGCTTTGGCCAGCAACTCGTCTTTGCGCAGCTTGTCTTTCAGCTCCAGAATCACGCGCTGGGCCGTTTTGGGTCCTACGCCCTTGATGCTCTGGATGGCCCGCACATCTTCACTCACAATGGCCTGCCGGATTTCGCCCACCGACATCGACGACACCATCACGATGCCCGTGCCCGGCCCGATACCCGATACCGAAATGAGCAGCATAAACAGCGCCTTTTCGTTGGGGTCGAGGAAGCCGTAAAGCGTCTGGCCGTCTTCCTTGATGTGCTGGTAGGTATAGAGCTTGATTTTCTCCTCCTCGGCCGGCAGCTTGGAGTAGGTGGCCAGTGAAATCCGGATTTCGTAGCCGATGCCCTGCACGTCGAGAATGGCCTGGGCGGGGTCTTTGTAGGCGAGCTTGCCGTCAACGTAAGCAATCATGCGGGATGGGAGCGGAGTAGAGGAAACGGGTGGAACCGGCCGAACGCGACTGCAACCGGTTTGGTGCCAAGTTAGGCACTTTAGGAAGGAGTGTGAAGGGGAAGTGAGGATAAAGACGTGAGTGCAGCAAGGGGCCAGAAGCAGAAACGTCATTCGGCGCATGCTGCACTGAATGACGTTCTTCTCTATTTCTTAAGCCCTACAGCCCCTTGCCGCCCGGCTGCTGGGCGTCGACTACGGCAATGGCGGCCATGTTCACGATTTCGCGCACCGAGGCGCCGAGCTGCAGAATGTGCACCGGCTTGCGCATGCCCATCAGCACCGGCCCGATGGCCTCGGCACCCCCGATTTCCTGGAGCACTTTGTAGGCGATGTTGCCGCTGATAACGTTAGGGAAGATGAGCGTGTTGGCCCCGCCTCTGGCCGCCAGCGGCGAGAAGGGATACTGCTCCTGCAGCAGCTCGGGGTTGAGGGCCGTGTTGGCCTGCATCTCGCCATCAATCAGCAGGTCGGGGTAGCGCTGCTTGGCCATTTCGGTGGCGCGGCGGGCTTTGTCGGGCAGCTCGCCGGGGTTCGAGCCGAAGTTGGAGTAGCTGATAACGGCCACCCGCGGCTCGGCGTCGAAGAACTTCACGGCCCGCGCCGTCAGCCCGATAATGTCCACCATTTCCTCGGCCGAAGGGTCGATGTTAACGGTCGTATCGGCGAAGAAGAACGGCCCTTTTTTATGCTGGATGATGTACATCGAGGCTACCCGCTTGGCGCCCTCAGCCACCCCAATCACCTGCAGCGCTGGCACGATGGACTTGCCGTAATCCTTGCTTAGGCCCGTAATAAAGGCATCGGCATGGCCGGCTTCCAGCATCATGGCCCCAAAGTAGTTCCGCTCGCGCAGCAGCCGACGGCCCTCATAGATCGTAATGCCCCGGCGCTGCCGCTTCTGGTAGAACAGCTCGGCGTACTCTTCGCGCTTGGCTTCCTCGCGAATGATGTCGATGATTTCGCAGCCTTCCAGATCGAGCGAGGTTTCGGCCGCGATGCGCTCAATTTTGTTGCGGTTGCCCAGCAGAATAGGAAAGGCAATGCCCTCCTCGCGCAGAATCTGGGCGGCCTTGAGCGTTTTGTAGGTGTCGCCCTCGGCAAATACCACTCGCTTGGGGTTGCTACGCGCCGCCGACGTCATGCGGTTCATCAGTTTCTGGTTCACGCCCAGCCGCGCCCGGATGTCGTCCTCGTAGCCCGCCCAGTCGGTAATGTGCACGCGGGCCACGCCGCTGTCCATGGCCGCTTTGGCCACGGCCGGGCTCACGGTGGTAATCAGGCGTGGGTCGAGGGGTTTAGGAATGAGGTAGGTGCGGCCGAAGCTCAGTGTATTGTCGCCGTAGGCGCGGTTCACCATTTCGGGCACCGCCTCCTTGGCCAGGTCCGAGAGGGCGCGCACGGCGGCCAGCTTCATTTCCTCGTTGATTTCGGTGGCCCGCACATCCAGCGCCCCCCGAAAAATGTAGGGGAAACCCAGCACGTTGTTCACCTGGTTGGGGTGGTCGGTGCGGCCGGTGGCCATAATGAGGTCGGGCCGGGTGGCCATGGCTATTTCGTAGCCGATTTCGGGGTCGGGGTTGGCCAGGGCGAATACAATAGGGTCGGCGGCCATCTTCAGCAGCCACTCGGGCGCCAGCACGTTGCCGGCCGACAGGCCCAGGAACATGTCGGCCCCTTCCAGCGCCTCGGCCATCGTGCTGATGGGCCGCTCGGTGGCGAAGAACCGCTGCATGTCGGCCAGGTCGGTGCGGGCCGGTGTAATGAGGCCGTCTTTGTCGAAGACCACCACATTCTCGCGCCGCACGCCCAGCGCTAGGTACAGGCGCAGGCACGAAATGGCCGCCGCGCCCGCCCCGCTCACTACCAGCTGAATCTGCTCAATCTGCTTGCCCACCACTTCCAGCGCGTTCAGTAGCGCCGCCGACGTGATGATGGCCGTGCCGTGCTGGTCGTCGTGCATGAGCGGAATGTTCATCTGCTCGCGCAGGGCCGTCTCAATCCGGAAGCATTCGGGGGCCTTGATGTCTTCCAGGTTGATGCCACCAAACGTCGGCTCCAGCGACTTCACGATGCGGATAAACTCGTCGGGGTCAGTGGCGTCAATCTCAATATCGAAGCAATCGATGCCCGCGAACTTCTTGAACAGTACGCCCTTGCCTTCCATTACCGGCTTAGATGCTTCGGGGCCGATGTTGCCCAAACCCAGCACCGCCGTGCCGTTGCTGATAACGCCCACCAGATTGCCTTTGGCCGTGTACTTGTACACGGCATCCTTGTCGGCAGCAATTTCCTTGCACGGCTCGGCCACGCCCGGCGAGTAAGCCAGGGCCAGATCGAGCTGGGTACTCACGGGCTTGGTCGGCACCACTTCAATTTTGCCGGCCGGCGTGCGGGAGTGGTAGTCGAGGGCGTCCTGTTTGTTTATTTTGAGCATGAGGCAGGGCAGAAGATGAGCTTCCGAAGAAAAGAACAAGGCAGCAAGATGCGGCAAAATGAGCCAGCTTCAAAGGTCCAAGCCCCACCCGGAACCGAAAAGCCCCGAACCGGGCAGGGTTCGGGGCTTTCTGAACAAGAGGAGTTAACGTGCTGCTAGGGCTTGATGGGTAGGTTGGTGAACTCCCCGCCCACGACGACTACACTATTTCTGACCGGCAAATTGGGCAACAATCCCGCATAGGGGTCCGCCACGTTCTTGAAGGTTATTTCGTAGCTGCCGCTGATAAGGTTCCGGGACCCGTCGTAGGCGGTAATTACCACGCTGCCTTCGGTAGTGCAATCACGACCTCGGTGAATTCTGCTCAGCCGGGTAGTGGGAGTAAGGTCATAGCTCAGCGTGTAAGTGGTCTGCACTTCATCAACCACTGGCGCCTGCGCCGATTCGGAGACAAATGCTCCCAGTTTGCCGGGGAAGCTACTTGGCATCATAAACCGTACTTGGTTTACCGGCAGATTTCCTGAGCTCAAATACAGTGTAATACGGCCGTTTTCCCAGGCTGCCCGTCCCAGTAAATCTTTGGGAGAGTGGCTGATTCCACCCGACTCGCGGCTGGTGGGGTAACTCACCGAGCTGTACATTTCGTAAGTCGCAACAGGTGCCACGTACGGGACCGGATCAGCATTCTTCTGGCACGAAGCGCCGGCCAAACTTAAAACAGCCAGCACTAGAGAGGGGAGAAGTTTACGCATATTAATAGGATAAGGAATAGAAAGAAACATTGCGTGAATGCCAACGAGCCGGAAACAGATCTACTGGATTTTCAGGTTGGTAAACGACCCCGTAATTTCCACGTTGCAGCGCAGCGCATCGCCGCTGGAGCTGTTACTATCGGCCGGGTCAGATACGTTTTCCAGCTGTGCCTGGTAGGAGCCGGTCAGCAGTTGCCGTTGGGCATCGTACCCCGTAATGGTTAGCTGGCCCCGCATGTTGCGGTAGGTGGCGCTGTTGATAAAATTTGCGGCTCGCGACCTGAAAAAGGTATACACACTGGCTACCGGTGCCGCAGGGCTGGCCAACGTGCGGAGCTCGTAGACGCCGACAAACGCGGTTGTCAGGCTGGAACGCGGCACCGTGAAGCTGATGGCATCCTTGCCCTCGATTGCGTCGAAATCCAGCTGCAGCTTATCGGTGGCGAGCGTAACGGTGCTTTGCAGCGTCTTCTGCGAATAACTCTGCTCATTGTTGAAGCGGTTGGTCGACAGGTAGGTGGTGGAACGCAGCATCTCCACTTCTGCTTCCGGTACACTGGGCTGTGGGTCATTCTCTTTCTGGCAAGCAGAAATAAATAGCGAGGAAGCGAATAGCGCAGATAATGCTAGGCCTTTGAACATGATAACGGGAGGTAATTGTGGAAGGATAAAACTGGTAAATCTAAAGTTGTGCCAATTTCGGAAGAATAGTTCCCCAGCAGTTCGTTTTTCATTGAATTCCCTCACGCTTGTAGCAGATCTGCCGCTTGAGGTCACTAGAATGTCGCCATAAATCTCTCATATAAAGAAAATGAAGCCCGATGGCGTACCCATATCGAGTACGCCATCGGGCCTTACTTATTTCCTTCGGCCAGCAGATGCCTCGCTGGCTCCTGGAAATTCTCCAATGAGTAGCGAAGGGTGCTGAAATAAGAATCGGTTTTCTCAGCCGCCTACTACCAGCTTCTGACCGGGCTGCACGGCATCCGACTTCAGATTGTTCAGCTCCCGCAGGCGTTGCACGGTCAGGCCCTGGTAGCGGCGCGAGATGTTGTAGAGCGTGTCGCCGGGCTGCACCAGGTGCAGTGGCGGTGCGGCTGGCAATGCCACGGCCGCCGCCGGAGTAGCCGGACGGGCCGCGCGCCGCACGGGAGCCTGGGCGGCGGCAGCTACGTTGCGGGTCGCCTCCGTGAGGTCGGCTACCGCTTCATTTGCGGCTGCTTCCGGCGGGGCTTTCAGCGTCAGTTCCTGGCCGGGCTGCAACACGTAGCTGCCGAGCTGGTTCCAGTCCTTAAGCTGCGCCACGGTCAGGCCGTTGGCGGTGGCAATCTTCTCCAGAAAATCACCCGGCTTCACCACGTAGCTGCCCGGAGTAGCATCGTCGGTAGCTGCTGAAACTGCGGCCACCGCCCGGCGTACCTCAGCGGCCTGTTTGGCCGGAACGCGGGCTGCCGTTTCGGCTGCCGAATCAGGTTCGGTGGCCGGAGCTTCCGAAGTGGCTTTGGTAGCGGCTACCCGAGTCGGCACTACCGCCGGCCGAACTACAGCGGTAGCCGAAGCGGTGGCGTCTGGCTTAACTGCCGGAAGCGCCCGGAACAAAACCAGTTGCTGCCGGCCTGCCAGCGAGGCGCTTGTGCCCAGCTTGTTCCAGCGGCGCACCTGGGCCGGACTCACCTTGTAGCGGGCTGCCACCGAATTCACCGTTTCGCCGCGCTTCACCGTATGGCGCAGGCGCTCAAAGCGTGGTTCGGCCGCCGCCGTTGCCGCGGATGAAGCAACCGCTGAGTTGCGAACTGGTAGCGGCATAGTGCCGCTCAGGGCCACCAGGCGTGGGGCCAGCGGGCGAGGCAGGTCGGCCAGTGGCCGGCAGTAATCAAACAGCGCCTCACGGCTGGCTACGGCTAACGCAGGGCGGGCGCTGGCAGGCACTTTCAGCACGTAGGGACGATAGCCGGCCGGCAGGTAGGGCTTGCGCAGCTCCGGGTTGAGGCGCAGCAGCGCCAGCGAATCGGGGGCACCGATGGCCTGCGCCAGGCGCGTCAGGTCGAAGGGCCGCCCACCCAGCTGCAGCGTATCCGTTGCCTGGGCGTACTGGTAGTTGAGCGTGGGCGCGTGCAACTGGTGCTCCTTGGCATACTTCATGGCGTACATGATGGCCGTGAAGGTGGGCACATAGTTGCGGGTTTCAGCCGGGAGGCTATTATGCACTTCCCAGTAGGTTTTTTTGCCGGTGCGCTTCACCACGCGCTGCATGTTGCCGGCCCCCCAGTTATAGGCAGCCAGCACCATTTCCCAGTCGCCGAACACCCTGTATAGGTAGCGCAGGTGCTTGCAGGCTGCTTCGGTAGCTTTTTCGGGGTCCATACGCTCGTCCACCCAGTCGTCGCGGTGCAGGCGCAGGTCGTTGGCGGTAGGGCCCATAAACTGCCATAGCCCGGTAGCGCCCACCCGCGACTTAGCCGTCGGAATCAGGGCCGACTCCACCACGGCCAGGTACTTGAGGTCGAGGGGCAGGTTGTATTTGGCCAGGTGCTTTTCGAAAAGCGGAAAGTAGAGGTTCTCGCGCTCCAACACCCGCTGCGTGTAGCCCCGCTGCCGCTCGGTAAACAGCTTCACGAAGCTCATCACGTGGTTATTGAACACGTGGGGTACATCAGTTTCAAAACAGCCCACCCGGTCGCCCACCAGGTCGCGCAGCTCGGGTGGGGTGCGCAGCCACACCAGCTTCGCCGAGTCGGGGGCTACGGGCGCGGCGGCCAACGAGTCGGGCAGCAGCGGTAAAGCAGTCAGCACCGAATCAGGCGGCAGGACAATCGGGGCGTTTGAAGCGCCGGGCCGCACCTGGGCCCGGGCGGCGGGTACCAACGTGCAGGCCAGCAAAACGGGAGCGGCAAACCGCAGCAACTTCATCATGCTAACTCACTCAAAAGGACAATGGCCGGTGGGCCCAAACGCAAAACGCTGAGCCACAACCCAGCGCTTTGCCAAAAATAGCACAGTTTATCAGAACTCCCAGCTCTTTGACTTAAAGTAGCACTTCAACCACAAGCTGCTAGCAATTAGCTGACAGCCGTTACCTGTTGTTCGGTGGGCAGCAAGTGGTAGGGTGAAGCTAAAATTTCAATGAGCTGGCGAAAGCCAGCAGCTGCGACTCGCGGAAAGCTCCGGCCAGCACCTGTAGGCCAATCGGGAGGCCCTGCGAATCGAGGCCGTTGGGCACCGAAATGGCCGGTACGCCCGCCAGCGAAGCTTGTACCGTGAAAATATCGGCCAGATACATGGATAACGTGTCCCGGTCTTCGTCGCCTATTTTGAAGGCCGTGGTGGGCGTGGTGGGCAGTACCAGGAAGTCGTAGTCACGTAGTAACTCATCGGTTTTCTCCTTGATGAGCCGGCGCACCCGCTGGGCCTTGGTGTAGTAGGCATCGTAGTAGCTGGCGCTCAGCACAAACGTGCCCAGCAGAATCCGGCGCTGCACTTCCGGCCCGAAACCCTGCGAGCGGGTTTTCTTGTAGAGCGACTCTAGGTCCGTAACGTCGGGGGCGCGGTAACCAAACTTCACCCCGTCGTAGCGGCTCAGGTTGGAGCTGGCCTCGGCCGTGGTCAGGATATAATAGGTTGGCACAATGAAGTCGAGGTACGGAAACTCCACGGCCTCCACCACATGGCCCTGACCGCGCAACTGCTCCAGCGCATTTTCGGTGGCTGCCTTTATTTCGGGGTTGAGACCGGGGCGCACCAGGCAGTCCTGGATGTAGCCGATGCGATAATGGGGCGCGGGCGTCAGCTCCTGGCTGTAGGCGGGCACCGGCTGCTGGCTCACAGTGCTGTCGAACTGGTCGGAGCCGGCCATTACTTCGAGCAGCAGGGCCGCATCTTCTACCGAGCGGGTAAGCGTGCCAATCTGATCAAATGACGAAGCGTAGGCCACCAGACCGTAGCGAGAAATGCGCGAGTAGGTGGGTTTGAAGCCCACGATGCCGCAGAAAGCCGCCGGCTGACGCACCGAGCCACCCGTGTCGGAGCCAATCGAGGCCAGGCACATATCGGCCTGTACGGCTACGGCCGAGCCACCCGACGAGCCGCCGGGCACCCGGTCGGGGGCAATAGCATTGCGGGCCGGTCCGAAGTAGGAGCTTTCGTTGGAGGCGCCCATGGCAAACTCGTCGCAGTTCTGGCGGCCAATCAGGATGGCGTCCTCATCGAGCAGGCGCTGCACGGCCGTGCCGGTAAACAACGATTTGAAACCGTCAAGGATGTGGCTGCTGCTTTGCAGCGCGTGGCCTTCGTAAGCCAGCACATCTTTCAGGCCGATAACCATGCCGGCGAGCTTGCCGGCCGTACCAGCAGCCAGCTTCGCATCGACGGCCACGGCCTGGGCGCGGGCCTCCTCGGGCCACACTTCCAGAAAAGCATTGAGGTTTTCCTGCCGGGCGATATTGTCGAGGTAGTGCTCAACCAGCTGCTGGCACGATACAGTGCCGGCAGCAATGTCGCGGCGTACTTCGGAAAGGGAATCGAAACGTCTCAAGACGAAGAAATTAAAGGGGAGGCCTGCGAAGCGAGGCGGAAGCGCGAAAATAGCACCATCACCGCTAAAAACAGAACCGCCGGCAGATTTTGGCTGCCGGCGGTTCGGGTATTACGTAATTGGAAGCTACTGAAACTAGCTCGTCTGATCGAGGCGCGAGCGTTCGGGCTCCGTGGCTAGTGGCTCGGGCGTTACAACGGGCGCAATACCACCGTCCATGGGCGGCGCTATAACAGGGGCAGCTTCGGCTACCGGCGCAGCGGGCTGGTAGGCCTGCTGTGGCTGGTCCTGAAACTGCTGCTGGTAAGGCTGCTGGGCTGGCTGACCGTAGTTCTCTACCTCGCTGCGAATCTCGCGGGAGGCGTCTTTGAACTCACGTATGCCCTTACCTAGCCCGCGGGCTAATTCAGGAATCTTGTTGGCTCCGAAGAAAATCAGGATGACAACCATGATGAGCATAAGCTCAGCACCACCGATGTCACCTAAAAACAGAAAGACAGGCATTTGCATAACGAAAGGGGTTATTGACGGGGCGCAGCCGGGTCGTTGGGGTTAACCGGGTTTACAGGCCGGTCGCGGAATTCTGGCTTTTCCTCCTTCGAGGCGTCCTTGAACTCGCGGATTCCCTGACCCATGCCGCGGAACAACTCCGGAATGCGCTTGGCGCCGAAAAGCAGGATGATGGCTAGACCGATAAGCAGGATTTCGGTACCACCAAAGTTACCGATTCCGAGCAGGAGGGTGGCAAAGTTCATATGTAGCAGACCCGAAGGCCAGAATTAGAAGGTCAAAGAAGAGTATACGCAACACATACGTAGGCAGATTGTAAAGGTACCCCATAATTTGAAAAACAGTTCCGCAAACCCAGCCATATCACTACGGCTGGTACAGCCCACCGCGTTTTCAAACCGCTCCGCATGCCGAGCGAAGAAACCCAACCAGTAAAGGGGGCTATTGATCCGGTAAAAGACCTGCTTTATCGGTTTTGTCCCTCTTAGATGGAGCGACCTGCGTTATTTAGTGTCTCCAGAAGGCAATTTCTCCTTCATATTTTACTGCAATACTATGCTGTTGGAAGAAACAACTTCCTCCTCCCGAGCACAGGCCGGACATTCACGGGCTCAGGAGATTCGGCGGCTCGCGGCCCTGCAATCCTATGAAATCATGGATACTGCCCAGGAAACCGCCTTCGACGACTTGGCGCGGCTGGCCTCTGTGATATGCAACACGCCCGTATCCCTGGTTTCGCTGCTCGACGGTGAGCGGCAATGGTTTAAAGCCCGCACCGACTGCCATTGGCCCGCTAGCACGCCCCGCGAGCTGGCGTTCTGCCAGCACGCCATTCAGGGCCGTACGCTCTACGAAGTAGAAGATGCTGCCTGCCATCCTTTGTTCGAGCACAACCAGCTAGTAACCGGCGACCCTAACATCCGCTTTTATGCCGGCTACCCCTTGCTCACGCCCCAGGGCGATGCGCTGGGGACACTCTGCGTTATCGATACCGTGCCCCGCCGCCTTACCGACGGCCAGCGTGATGCCCTGGCCGTGCTGAGCCGCGAGGTGGTAGCCCACCTGGAACTGCGCCGTGCCCGCCTCGAGTTGGAGCAGGAGCGCCGTAAGCTCGACGACCTGCTGCGCTTGGCCAATGATACGGCCGAGAGCCTGTACCTCAGCAAAAGCCAGAACGAAATCTTTATCAAGCAGGATAGCAAGCTGCTACGCCTGAAAACAGCCGACATCCGCTATGTGGAGGCGTTGGGCGATTACGTAAATATTTACGCAGGCTCCGAGCGATATACCATCTACAGCACCATGAAGGAGCTGGAGTCCAGGCTGCCGACCCGCGACTTTGCCCGGGTGCATCGCAAGTACATCGTGCGCCTCGACCGCATCATCACCATCGAAAGCGACGCGCTGCTGGTGGAGGCCGACCGTGGTGCCGAGGGTGGCCCCAGCCTGCTGCCTGTACCCATCGGCAACTCATTTAAAGCCGGCCTGCTAAGTCGCCTCAACCTCGTTTGAGCCAGTTAACCCGGCCGCAACGCATGAATAGCGCTTTTCACCGAGAGAAAAAGGGTATTGGGCGAAATTGAGGCCGGGAGGCTTCGCACTCCAGTATCTTTCGTCCGGTTATCGGGAGCTTACCCTACCAGCGGTGGTTAGTTATAGCCACACGCCGGTAGCGGGGGATTCTGGTAGCTAAGTTTGTTTTCATAGCTTGGAAAGCCCGGTTCCTTTGGAGCCGGGTTTTTTATTGGTGTGGTGAAGCCGGTTAGAAAAACGTCAAAACCCAAAAGAACGTGGGGCTTTGGCAAGCTCGGCCTCACGTTCTTTTGGGTTTCTAGACTACTTCACTGGCTGGAGAGAAACATCGTTCCTCAGCACCAGTCGAGCTTACTTGCGGCCGAGCCAGTTTTCGGGGTTGAGGTTGGCACTGTTGCGCCACACTTGGAACTGTACTTCGGAGGTGCCCTCGGCGTTGGTCGAAACCGTGCCCAGGGTCTGGCGGGCCTCAATGGTCTGGCCCTCGCTCACGCTCACGTTGCGCAGCTTGGCGTACACCGTGAAGTAGTCGCCGTGCTGGACCATGACAATGTTGCCCATGCCCGGCACGCTGGCCACCGTAAGCACCTTGCCGCTGAACACGGCCCTTACTGGCTCGCCCGAGTTGGTCTGGATATCGACGCCACGGTTCTCTACCACCACGTTTTTGAGTACCGGGTGGTTGTGGCGGCCGAAACGCTGACTGATAAAGCCTTTGCCCACTGGCCAGGGCAGTCGGCCCCGGTTGTCGGTGAAGGAGGCAGCCAGCTTGGCCGTTTCGGGCGTTAGCGTTACGCGGTCGGTGCGCTCGGCCTTGGTGGCGGCGGCTTCTTCGGCGGCGGCAGTGGCCGGGGTGCGCGAGGTGGCACCGGGGCTACGGCCGGCGTTGGCCGCTACCTCGGCGGCGCGGGCCTTGGCCACCGCCCTACGCGCGGCTTCGCGGGCAGCGCGGGCAATTTCCTCGCGTACGCGCAGCGCAATCAGGTTATCGAGCCGGCTGATGGCCCGCTGCCGGTTGGCCAGTTCCTTGCGCAGGCCTTCTTCCTGCTGGGTGAGCTTGGTAATCACCTGGTTCTGCTGCACTTTCAGCGTGGTCAGGGTTTTCTTTTCGGAGAGTTGGGTGGAGAGCAGCGAGCCTTTTTCCTGGCGCTGCTGCTGCAGGCCGGTTAGCTGCTGGCCCAGGCGCTGCTGGGTTTGGGTAATCTGGGTGGCCTGGGCCTGGCGCACCTCGGTGTACTGCCGGATGTAGCGCAGGCGCAGCAGGAACTGGTTGAACGACTCGGCCGCAAACAAGAACATGAGGCGGTTGTAGCCGTTAGCCGTTTTCGAGCCGGCATATATCAGGCGGGCATACTCGGCCTTGAGGCGCTCCAGACGCTGGCGCGTCTGCTGCACCTGGCCTTCGGTCTGCTGCACGTCGCCCTCAATATAGCGTAGCTCCGAGCTGATGTTTTTGATGACGCCCTGCTGCACCACCAGCTTCTCCTGAATAGCGTTGAGCTGGCCCACCGACGCCTGTTTTTTCTGCTGGGTCTGGGCCAGAATGCGGCTGGTTTCCTTGATACGCTTAAGGTTGGCGCGCCGCTCGCGCTCCAGTTGGGCTTTGCTCTTTTTGGCGGCCGGTGCCTTTTTTTGGGCCAGTGCTACCGGGGCCGTTGGGCCAACCAGCAGCAGCAAGAGCAGCAACAGCAGGAGCCGGCCGGTTTTACTTCTTGCGTGCATAGCCCTTGGGTACGGAAAACGGGAATTGCAGCCGGCCCTTATCCAGGTCGATGGACCGGTAGGTGAGCGTGACCAGGGTAGGCGGCTGCTGGCGCTGCTGCACCTGCACCTGGGTCTCGAAGGCGAAGGGCTGCGGGTTGCTTTCAAGCTGACGGAAATCGGCGTAGTCGACCGTTACCTGGTTGGCCTGCACCGAGTCTTGCACCAGCAGCTGGCGCGGGCGGCCCTGGGCCAGATCTACGAGCTGCATAATCAGCAGGCCGGCCTGCTCGTAGCGCACCCGCTGCACCGTGCCCTCGGTTGTTACGGCCGGCTGGGTGTCGGGGCTGATGGGGGCCAGGTAGTTGCCCAGCAGCAGCGCCTGCAACATGTCGAAGGTAACGGGTACGTTCAGCCGCTGGCTCAGGTAGGCAAAGTCGCCCGAGTAGTACTCGCGGCGCAGCTTATCGATTACCTGCACCGAGTCGCGGGTGATGTAGAGACGCCCGCCCTCAATACCCAGCAACGACGCCGACAGCCAGATAGCACTGTCTTTGCGCATCCGCAGGTTTATGTTGGCGCTCTGGTCGCCAAACTGGGCTTTGCCCTTGGCCGTCATGAACTGGAAATCGAGGTTAATGGCCTTCACAGCCTCCGGCACCGGGTTGGTGGCCGAGGGTTGAGTGGCAGTCGGCAGCAGCTTTTTGGTGCAACTGCCGAGCAGTAGCGGCAGGGCCAGTAGTACGCTCAGCAGCAGCGCGGGGCGGTTATTCATACAGCTTCTTATCCTTTATTTTTCGGTTGATGAGCGCCGAGGCACCGCCTTTCTGGCCAGCCCGCTGCCACTCGGTTACGGCCTTCTCCTTGTCGCCGAGCTGAAACAGTACGTCGCCGTAGTGTTCCACAATGGTGGCATCGGAGGAGAAGCGCAGAGCAGTTTCGAGGGCCCGACGGGCACCGGCGTAGTCTTTCAGCTGGTACAGCACCCAGGCATAGGTATCGAGGTAGGTAGGGTTTTCGGGAAACTGCTTTACCAGCTTGCCCGACATTTCCTTGGCCTTTTCCAGCTTTTCGCGCCTTATCGACAGAAAGTAGCTGTAGTTGTTGAGGGCCTGGGCGTTGTTGGCATCGAACGTCAGGGCCGATTCGTAAGCGGCATCCGATTTGGGATAATCCTTCAGTTCATGATACACGTCGCCGAGCTGCGTGTCGAACTGGGCCAGCAGCTCCGGGTTATCAGTGGCCAGCTTACGGCCGTATTCGAGCGACTTGACGGCCTTGGCCGGCTGTTTTTCCAGCTGATGGCCGACCCCGTTGTAAAACCAGAGCGGTGCCTGGTTCGGAAACAGCTCCAGCGCCTGCGTGGTATGAGCCAGCAGCGAATCGGTCTGGCTCAGTTCGGCGTCAATCAGCACCACCTGCTGCCAGATCTGGTAGCGGGAGTTATCGAGGCGCAGGGCCTTAAGGTAACTGGCGCGGGCGGCAGCCCGGTTTCCGGTTACAATTTCGATGTCGCCGGCAATGGAAAAGGCTTTGGCCTCGCGCGGATGAACCCGCATGGTAACGGCAGCCAGCCCGCGGGCCATTTCGTTGAGGCCGGGGTCGGGCAACTGCTTCAGGTACTCAATCAGAATGCGCACCTTGTCGTCGATATCGAGGCTGGGACTCTCGAAGGCCAGTTTCAGTTGCCGCTCCGATTCGGGCCGGTTGTTCTGGAGCCGGTATACGTCGGCCAGAATCATGCGGGCCCTAGGGTTGTCGGGGTCGGAGCGCAGGGCCTGGTTAGCTACCCGCACGGCATCATCGAAGCGGCGGTTGGTGGCGTACAGCTGGGCCTGGGCCAGCACATAGCGCGGCTCGTCGGGGTTCGATTTGATTAGCGACTCGCCTTCCAGCAGCGCCTGGTCGAGCTTGTTCTGGCGCAGGTAAATCTGCTGTTTCTTAAACGAAATTTCGTCCTGGGGCCCAAATTTCTGCTCGGCCTGCCCGAACGTCGTCAGGGCCTCATCGAGCCGACCCTGGGCTACGTACAGGTCGGCCAGATTGAACAGGTAGTAGTTGGAATCAGGAACCTGCCCAATAAGCGCGGTATATACTTTGGTGGCCTCCTCGTACTGTTTCTGCGAGGTGTATATCTGGGCCAGCAGCAGGTAGTAGTAGGCGTTTTGCGGGTCAAGCCGCACGGCAGCCCGCCCAAAGTTTGTAGCATCTTGCAGGTTGCCGCTGAGCAGGTTGGCTTCGGCAATCTTGTAGTTAACGGCCGCATTGCCTGGGTTCAGCGCATAGGCCTTCAGCAGGCGCTCCAGGGCCTTATTGTAGTCTTCAAGCAGCACGTAGCGCACGCCATCCACGAAGTAGGACTCGCTCATCTCACGCTCCTTGGGCGTGAGCACCCGCGGCTGCCGGGCGGCTTCATCGAGCGTGGCCCGGCGGGCCAGCTCACGGCGCTCTTTACGGCTGAGCTTGCCCGGCTTGGCTTCCGGCTTGCTTTCCGGTCCGGCCTCGGCCGGCCGGGCAGCCGGGGCGGGCTTACGCTGGGCATACCCTGGCCCGGCCAGCAGCAGGCTCAACAGGAAGGGCAGCAGCAACGCACGGAAAAGGACCATAGGGGAAGCAGATAAGCCGGGAACAAGGGCCTGCCGTGAAGATAAAGAAAAGGCCGGCGGCCCGCCGCACAAAGGAGGGCCGCTACAAAGCAGTACGTCATCCGGAATAAGGCGAATGAGTTAACGCGAATCCATTGAAACGGCTGCCGTTCAACAGGTTAACGTCAACTTATTCGCCTCGCTCCGAACGACGTACTGTTGGATAACAGCAAACGGCACGAAATATTACAACCGCATCGTGTTATAGTCGCCCACACTCAGGTCCAGCGACTTGCCGCTGAGCGTAGCGTGCGAGCCAATCATGGAGCCCGCCACGTTGGCGTGTTCGATGGTAGCCGACTGCTGCACAATGCTATTGGACACCACCGAACCGGTAATGCGGCTGCCGGCACCAACCGATACATGCGGGCCAACTACCGAATTGGTAATTGTCACGTTTTCGCCCAGGTACACCGGCTCAATGATAACCGAATTGGTTACCTGCGCCGAGGTGGCCGTCAGCTTTTCGCCGCGCTCCTGCAGAAACTCCAGGTAGCGCTGGTTGGTGTACACGGTAGCGTCTTTGTTGCCGCAGTCGAGCCACTCGGTTACGCGGCCGGGCACGAACTGCGTGCCTTTGTTCTTCATGTTTTCGAGGGCATTGGTGAGCTGATACTCGCCTTTGTCCATGATGTTGTTGTCGAGCAGGTACTGTAGCTCGCGCTTTAGGTACTCGCCATCCTTGAAGTAGTAGATACCGATGATAGCCAAGTCCGACACGAACGTCTGGGGCTTCTCCACAAAGTCGGTGATCTGGCCCGCGTCGTCGAGCTTCACCACACCGAAGGGCTTGGGGTCTTCCACGCTCTGCACCCAAATGGTGCCATCAACATTCGTGTCGAGGGTAAAATCAGCCTTGAACAGCGTGTCGGCGAAGGCCACTACCACGTGTCCGTCGAGGGCCGACTGGGCGCACAGGATAGCGTGGGCCGTACCCAGGGCTTCGTCCTGGTAGCATATGGTTCCCTTACCGCCCACCGATTCGGCAATCTTGATAAGGTCCTGCTCCACTTCCTTTCCGAAGCTACGCCCGATGATGAAGGCCACTTCCTCCACCGGCTCGGCGCATACTTTGGCAATGTCCTCCACCAGGCGGTGCACAATGGGTTTGCCGGCAATCGGAATCAGGGGCTTGGGAACGGTGAGCGTGTGGGGGCGCATGCGCTTACCCATACCAGCCATCGGGACGATAATTTTCATTCAACTAAAATTAAAAGTGAAAAACTAAAAATTGCGAGCGAATCATTATAAAATCGGGCATTGATTATCTGTCGAGAAGAGATAAAACAACCGATTTTTAATTCTTCACTTTTAATTTTTAATTCGAAATTCAAACAACGCCCGTACTGCCGTAGCCGCCCGCACCGCGGCCGGTTTCCGACAGGGCCTCGGCCGGTTGCCAGGCTACCACTTCGTGGCGGGCCACCACGAGCTGGGCAATTCGCTCCCCATCCTGCACCACAAACTCCTGGTCCGAGAGGTTAACGAGCAGCACCTTCAACTCGCCGCGGTAATCGGCGTCGATGGTGCCGGGGCTGTTTACGAGGCCGATGCCGTGCTTGTAAGCCAGCCCACTACGGGGCCGCACCTGCATCTCGTAACCCACTGGAATTTCCAGAAACAAGCCTGTCGGAATGAGGGCGCGCTGCAAAGGCCCTAACGTAACCGGCGCGTCGAGGTTGGCCCGCACGTCGAGGCCGGCCGCGTGGGCCGTCTGATACTCGGGCAGTGCGTGGCGCGAGCGGTTGATAACGGGAATCTGCATAGGGCAAAGGTAGGTTTTGAGCCGCAAGCTATCAGCTGCAAGCCGCAAGCACATTCAAAAAGCTTGCGGCTTGTAGCTGACAGCTCAAGACTAGATGCTTCGCAGTCGCCGGCCTTCTACGGCCGCCACCAGGCCCACGAAGCCCAGCGTAAGCAGCGCGTGGAAGCCGTAGCGGCCCCAGCCGGGCGCCACGGGTACGTACCAGCTGACGGCTACCACGGCCACCGCTACCAGTAACCAAATCAGTAGCCGTGCCACCGGGTAGGGCACCGGGAAGTGCCGCTCGCCCAGCCACCAGCACAGTGCGGCCATCATAAAGTAGCAGGCCAGCGTGGCCAGTGCCGAGCCCATGTAGCCCAGCAACGGAATCAGTAGGAAGTTGAGAGCAATGGTGAGTACGGCCCCGCCGAAGCTGATGTAGGTGCCGTAATACGTCTTATCGGTGAGCTTGAACCACACCGACAGGTTCCAGTAGACGCCCAGAAACAGGTTAGCCAGCAGCAGCACCGGCACCACGGCCAGCCCTGCAAGGTATTCGGGGCTGCGCAGGAATAGCTGCGCCACGATGTCCAGATTCACGCTCACGCCCACGAACAGCATGGCGCAGCACAGCGTGAACCACTTCAGTACCAGGGCAAACGTGCGGGGCGAGTTCTGGTCAGTACTCTGGGCGAAAAAGAACGGCTCGGCCGCGTACTTAAAGGCCTGAATAACGAGGCTCATCAGTATACTGAGCTTGTAGCAAGCCCCGTACACGCCCACCGCCGCCAAGCTGCTTTGGCCAGGATAAAAACCTTCGGGCAGCCATCGGGGCAGCAGAATCCGGTCGAGTGTTTCGTTGACCATCCCCGCCAGACCCATCAGCATAATCGGGTAGGCATACTTAAACATGGGCCGCAACGGCTCCAGGTTCAGGCGGAAGCGGAAGTCGGTCAACTCGCGGCCCAGCAGCAGCACCGTGAAGGCACTAGCCGCCGCATTCGAGATGAAAATGTAGCCCACGCCGATGCTGGGGTCGTAGATGGCGCGCACCAGCGGCTGCAGCGCCGACAGGTATTTGCCGGCCAGAATATCGGGGCAGGCAACGATAAAAAACAGGTTGAGGCCCACGTTGAGGGCAATATTGGCCAGCCGAATGGCGGCAAACTTACGGGCTTTGTTTTCGAGGCGCAGGCGGGCAAAGGGTAACGCCGCCAGCGCATCAAGACCCAGGATGGCTGCAATCCAGTAGGCATAATGCTCGTTGCCGGGCGGTAGGCTCAGTAGCCCCGTCAGGGGGCGAGCCAGGAGCATCAGCAGCAGCGTCAGTACTACGCTACTGAGCAACAGCAGCGTCAGGGTCCGGTCGTAGAGTTCCCGCCGGTCGGTGCCGGGGCGGTTGGCGAAGCGGAAATACGTGGTTTCCATGCCGTAAGTGAATACCACATTCAGAAACGACACGGAGGCAAACAGCCCCGTCACGATGCCGTACTCGGCCGCCACAAACCGCGCGGTGTACACGCGCACAAGCAGAAAGCTCACCGTGCGGCCCAGAATGCTGCTCACCCCGTAAATAGCCGTCTGGGAAGCCAGCTTCTTTGCTAAACCCATTTTTATTAATTAAAAATCAAAAGTGAAAAACTAAAAATGGCCGCTGGAGTCATCGAGTTATGTTGAATGGGTCCATTCTATCAGTCATTTTTAATTTTTCGCTGTTAATTTTTAATTGCCGGTGAAGGCTGCCGGACGCTTCTCCAGGAAAGCGGTAGTTCCTTCTTTGAAGTCGTCGGAGGCAAAGCAGCGGCCGAAACCCTGGGCTTCGGTCTGGTAGCCGTGGCGCTGCTGGTCGTAGTAAGCATTCACCGAATCGAGGCACAGGCCCACGGCCAGCGGGGCTTTGCCCAAGATGCGCGCGAGCAGTTGCCGGCTGAAATCGAGCAGCTCGGCCTGTGGCACCACGTGGTTGACGAGGCCCAGGCGCAGGGCCTCGTCGGCCTTCACCATGTCGGCCGTCAGCAGCAGTTCAATAGCCTTTCCTTTGCCCACCAACTGAGCCAGGCGCTGGGTGCCGCCGTAGCCCGGAATCAGGCCCAGGTTTACTTCGGGCTGGCCAAAGCGGGCATTGTCGGCGGCTATCCGCATGTGGCAGGCCATGGCCAATTCGCAGCCGCCGCCCAGCGCGAAGCCGTTTACGGCCGCTACCACCGGCTTTCTGCTTTCCTCAATCCGGCCAAATATTTCCTGGCCCCGCTCCGACGCCTTGCGGGCCGCCAGTACATCGAGCCCGGCCAGCTCGGCAATATCGGCTCCGGCCACAAAGGCTTTCTCGCCGCTGCCCGTCAGCACAATGCCGCGTACCTGCGCATCGTCCTGGGCCTGCATAAAGGCGCTGCCGATATCCTCGATGGTGGCGGCATTGAGGGCGTTAAGCTTATCGGGACGGTTGACGGTGATGGTGAGGATACCGGAAGCGGCATCGAGGTCGTAGAGCAGTGTGGCGAAAGAAACGGGCATGTGGTGGGAGAGGGTGGGAAACGTTGAAACAGTGCGAGGGCCAAAGATAGAACGAAATGACGCGCTCCAGTCTGCCCAGCCCACCTACCGAGGCGGCCGGCTGAACGCCTGAATAATGGCGTTGGGCGAAATGCCGGGCCGAGCCCGAGGACGAATAGCCACCTTTGGGCCTGGTAATTACCTGCTGTCCGTTTAAATAGTAAAAACTCTATCTTGAACTTGCATTTTTCACTCTCTCTTATTTTTCGCGTATGGGTTTTGTTTCCGAATTCAAGGAGTTCATCTCGAAGGGCAATGTGCTCGACTTAGCCGTTGGTGTTATCATTGGTGGGGCTTTCGGTAAAATCGTCGCCTCGCTCACCGACGATATTCTGATGCCCATTCTGACGCTGCTTACCGGCGGCCTCGATTTCAAAGAGTGGTACCTCTCGCTTGATGGGAAGACTTACGCTACGCTGGAAGCAGCCAAGGCTGCTAAGGCCGCTACCATCAACTACGGCCTGTTCCTGAACGCCATCATCACGTTCCTGCTGATGGCCTTTGCCATCTTCTGGCTGATAAAAATTGCCAACCGCTACAAGAAGCCTCAGGAAGTGGTGGCCGTAACTGATCCTGTTCCAACAAGGGAGGAAATACTGCTCACCGAAATCCGCGACGCGCTCCGCAATCGGGCTTAAGCTGTAAAGCTCGTGCCCACAACGCCGGCTTTGGCTGCCTTCGGGCTGCCGGGGCCGGTGTTGTTGTGTCAGGTTGGTAGTCCGCCCATAACTTTTTGCGCGCTTTGAACTAACTTCGCTAGGGACCAGTTCGTTTGCTGAATTCCCAACCGCCGAACTTTTCGCTGTTTTGATGAACAAATTGCTTTCCCTGCTGGCCCTGGCCGCTGCTACCTGGGCTACTACCCCCGCCGCTCGTGCCCAAACGGCCGTGCTCGATGGCCAGACCCGGGAGGAAACTCAGGCCCGGCAGGCTACCCAGAAACAGGCTCGCAAGCGCGGCAAAGGCTCGGCCGATGATGTAGCGAATATGCAGCGCCGCATGAACATGAACGCCGCGGAAAGCAAGCGCGACCAGCAGTTGGAGGTGCTCGATGCCCGCTCGGGGGCAGGCAACTCCAGCCTCAGCCGCGCCGATGGTGGCTACCGCCAGTATGATAAGGGTACCGGCGGCTTCACGGTGCGCAAGTTCAAAGACAAGCGTGTTGGGGCCAAACCACCCAAGCGCGGCCAGACGCGCCAAGGCGGGTACGTCAATCCCAAGGGCAAGCCCATGACGGACAAGCAAAGGAGCAATCGTAATAAAAAAGGGTTCTTGTTTTTCTAAGCAAATCAGGAGCGGTGTAAAATACCTGTGCCTGTAAAGCAATCGGCCCCTATCCTTCAAAGGACAGGGGCCGATTGCTTTACAGGCACAGCCGCGTCGAATGACGCACTTAACTACACTTTCTTAGAAGGCAACGGCCACCATCCTACAAGCAGGATGGTGGCCGTTGCCTTCTAAGAAAGTGCTTGCCAATCAGCCTGCTGAAAGCAGCGTTCTGGTAGCGCAGACGCTGATTACAGCGTCCGCTTGATCTCCTGCTCTTCGAAGCCTTCGATGTTGTCGCCCTCCTGGAGGTCGTCGAAGTTCTTGAGCGAAATACCACACTCGTAGCCCTGGCGTACTTCCGACACATCGTCTTTGTAACGCTTGAGGTCTTTGATGTCGCCCGAGTACACCACAATGCCGTTGCGCACGAGGCGCACCTTGGTTTTGCGGGTAAACGTGCCGTCGGTAACCATACAGCCACCAATTGCGCCCACCTTGGTGATATTGAACACCTGGCGAACTTCGGCGTTGGCCACCACCACTTCCTTCACCGTCGGGGCCAGCATGCCTTCCATGGCATCCTTCACCTCGTTGATGGCGTTGTAAATGATGGAGTAGAGGCGGATATCGATCTGCTCCTGCTCGGCCAGCTTGCGGGCACTGATGGAAGGCCGCACCTGGAAACCGATGATAATAGCGTCGGAAGCCGAAGCCAGCAGTACATCGGACTCGGAAATGGCACCCACACCCTTGTTGAGGATGTTGATGGCAATTTCTGGCGTGCTGAGTTTGAGCAAGGAGTCGGCCAGTGCTTCCACCGAGCCATCCACGTCGCCCTTCACAATCACGTTCAGCTCCTTGAACGAGCCGATAGCCAGACGGCGACCAATCTCGTCGAGGGTGATGTGCTTCTTGGTGCGCATGCTCTGCTCGCGGGCCAGCTGCTGACGCTGGGTGGCCAATTCGCGGGCTTCGCGCTCCGTTTCCATTACCTGGATTTTGTCGCCAGCCTGGGGCGCGCCCGTCAGACCAAGAACCTGTACCGGGGTTGCCGGACCAGCTTTCTTCATCTTCTTGCCGCGGTGGTCGGTCATGGCTTTCACACGGCCAAAGTGCGGGCCAGCCAGCACGATGTCGCCTACTTCCATGGTACCGGTCTGCACCAGAATGGTGGTTACGTAGCCGCGACCCTTGTCGAGCGAGGCTTCGATAACCGTACCCACGGCCTTGCGGTCGGGGTTGGCTTTCAGCTCCAGCAGTTCGGCTTCGAGCAATACTTTCTCCAGCAAGTCATCAATGCCAGCACCGGTTTTGGCCGATACTTCCTGGCTCTGGTACTTGCCACCCCATTCTTCTACCAGAATGTTCATCACCGACAGCTCCTCGCGCACCTTATCGGGGTTAGCGCCGGGCTTGTCAATCTTGTTCAGGGCAATAACGATTGGTACACCAGCCGCTTGCGCGTGGTTGATGGCTTCCCGGGTCTGGGGCATTACCGAGTCGTCGGCTGCTACTACGATGATAGCAATGTCGGTGACTTTAGCACCACGGGCACGCATGGCGGTAAAGGCTTCGTGACCCGGCGTATCCAGGAACGTTACGCGCTTATCCGACTTGGTCATCACGTCGTAGGCACCGATGTGCTGGGTGATACCACCGGCTTCACCTTTAGCTACCGTGGCACTCCGGATGTAGTCAAGCAGCGAGGTCTTACCGTGGTCGACGTGACCCATGATGGTCACGATGGGGGCGCGGGGCTGCAAATCAGCCTCATCGTCCTCAATCTCGGCTACCGTTTCCTCTTCCTCGGCCGACAGGAACTCAATATCGTAACCGAACTCGTCGGCAATAACGGTAATGGCTTCGGCGTCGAGGCGCTGGTTGATGGAGACGAACATGCCCATGTTCAGGCATACCTTAATCACCTCGTTCACCGATACGTCCATGAGCGACGCCAGGTCGTTGGCCGAGATAAACTCGGTTACTTTCAACGTCTTGGAGTCCAGCTCGTTCTGAGCGCGCATTGCCTCCCGGTCGTCGGCGGCGTTGCTCCGCTTGTCGCGGCGGTACTTAGCGCGGTTCTGCGACTGACCACGGCCGCCGCTGAGCTTAGCCAGCGTAGCCTTGATCTGCTCCTGAATCTGCTTGTCGTTCTGCTCGGGCGTGAGCGGCGCGGCGGGCTGGCGTGGAGCACCGGTACGGCCACCGGTTCCCCGGTTGGCAGCTGGGCCAGTACCCGTCGGGCGGGCACCTTGGCTAGGGCTTACCGGACGAGAGTTACCAGTTCCACCAGTCTGGCCAGGGCCATTCATCGGGATACGCTGGCGTTTCTTCTTATCGGCGCTGAGGCCGCTCTTACGTACGTCAGACGAAGCCACCGGACGGGCACCCCGGCCGCCGCGGCGCGACGAGTCGGTAGGCAGCTCTATTTTGCCCAGTACCGTCAGGCCCTTGAGCTGATCGGCTTTGGCAACGATGGTATTGTCTTCGGCAGGCGCATCGGCAGTCGGCGTGGCCGCGGCCGGAGCAGCAGCCGGTGTAGCCGGAGTGCTGACAGCGGGCTTGGCTTCGGCGGCGGGTTTGGCAGCTTCGGTGGGCTTAGCGGCTTCCGGCGCTTTCGCTTCAGGGGCCTTCGCTTCAGCAGAGGCTTTGGCTTCTGGGGCTTTGGCTTCTGGGGCTTTTGCCTCGGAGGTCTTGGCCTCCGAAACCTTGGCTTCGGCAGGTGCTTTGGCTTCCGTTGCTTTAGCTTCGGCTACCTTGGGCTCTGCAGCTTTGGGTGCGGGCGCTTTAGCTTCGGGCGCTTTTGCTTCAGCAGCTGGCTTCTCAGCCTTGGGGCGCACCGGGCGGCCTTGCGAGTCAAGCTCAATTTTGCCCAG
>NZ_JABKAV010000019.1 GCF_013377905.1 Hymenobacter terrestris | reverse complement strand
GGTCCTCCCCCCCCCCCGCCGTTGACCGGTCTGGGGGTGAATCGTTCAACGGCGGGTGGCGACAAACCCTGCCCCTACCCCGTGCGCCGCGACTATCAACTGATGATAACACCCTTCCAGCCCGGCTCGTAAAACGGACCCTCACGTTTTACCCTCCCTCGATTATGTGCGGACGCTATAGCCTCATTGCTCCACCGGGTTTAATCAAAGAACGATTCGGGGCCGACTTAGCCGAAGATTTCGCCCCAACCTACAATGCTGCACCCTCGCAGCACCTGCCCGTAATTACCAACGCCGCGCCCAGCCAAGTGCGGCTGATGCAGTGGGGGCTGGTGCCGGCCTGGGTGAAGGACCGCACCAGTGGCCCCCAGCCCATCAACGCCCGCGCCGAAACGCTGGCCGAAAAGCCCTCGTTCCGGCAACTGTTGCAGCGCCGCCGCTGCCTGGTGCTGGCCGACAGCTTCTATGAGTGGCAGCAGAAAGAAGCCCACGGCCTGCCACCCAAAACGCCCCACCGCATCCTGCTCACCTCGGGGCAGCCCTACGCCTTTGCCGGCCTCTGGGACGAATGGCTTGACCGCGCCACCGGCGAAATCCTGCCCACCTTCACCATCGTCACCACCGAACCCAACGCCCTGATGGCCCCGCTACACCACCGAATGCCGGTAATTCTGCAGGGCCCCGAAGCCGAGCAGGCTTGGCTAAGCGACGCGGTTTCGGCCGCCGACCATCAGGCCTTGCTACAACCCTATCCTACCGAACTGATGCGGGAGTACGTCATCAGCAAGCTGGTGAACTCGCCCGCCCACAACGAGCCGGCCGTGCTGGAGCCGGTTTAATGCCTGGTTGATAGGCCTCCATTTAGTTGTAGACTGACAACTAGGTATTATCAGGTAAGCACTAACCCCGAAGCCCTACCTTTGTAGTCTATTCTTTCCGCCACTTAAAATCCCTCCGTTTATGGCCAACGCCTTTTTCAACGTTCCGCTGCCGATTAATGAGCCCGTGAAGGGCTACGCACCTGATTCGCCCGAGCGGATTGAGTTGCTCAAGACCCTCAAAGAATTCAAGCAGCAGGAGCGCGATATTGCCATGCACATTGGTGGCCAGGAAGTGCGTACGGGCAAGCTTGTGCGTATGAGTCCGCCCCACGACCATAAGCACACGCTGGGCCATTTCCACCGCGGCGACGCCTCGCACGTGCAGCAGGCTATCGACGCCGCGCTGGCTGCCCGCACCGAGTGGGCTGAACTGCCCTGGGAGCAGCGGGCCGCTATTTTCCTGAAAGCTGCTGACCTGCTGGCCGGCCCTTACCGCGCCCGCCTCAACGCAGCTACCATGCTGGGTCAGAGCAAAAATGCTTTCCAGGCCGAAATCGATGCCGCCTGCGAATTTATCGACTTCCTGCGCTTCAATGTGCATTATATGAGCGAGCTGTACAAGCAGCAGCCCGCCTCCATGCCCGGCATGTGGAACCGACTGGAGCACCGCCCCTTGGAAGGCTTCATCTTCGCCCTCACGCCCTTCAACTTCACGGCTATTGCCGGCAACCTGCCCACTTCGGCGGCCATGCTCGGCAACGTCACCGTCTGGAAGCCCGCCGACACCCAGATTTACTCGGCCCAGGTGCTGATGGAGCTGTTCAAGGAGGCCGGCGTGCCCGATGGCGTTATCAACTTGGTGTATGTGGACGGCCCGACGGCCGGCAACGTCATTTTCCAGCATCCCGACTTCGCTGGCATCCACTTCACGGGTTCGACCGGCGTGTTCCAGCACATCTGGAAAACGATTGGCGAGAACATCAGCAAGTACAAAACCTACCCGCGCATCGTAGGCGAAACCGGCGGCAAGGACTTCATCGTGGCTCATAAGTCGGCGCACGCTAAAGCCGTGGCCGTGGGTATTTCGCGCGGCGCGTTCGAGTACCAGGGCCAGAAGTGCTCGGCCGCCTCGCGGGTATACCTGCCCTCGAACCTGGCCGATGAAATTCTGGGCTACGTGAAGGAAGACCTCGCCACCTTTAAGATGGGCGATGTGGAGGACCTCTCCAACTTCATCAATGCCGTCATCGACGAGAAATCGTTCGATAAGCTGGCCAAGTACCTCGACGCCGCCAAGGCCGACAGCAGCGTGGAAATCATTGCCGGCGGCGGTTACAGCAAGAGCAAAGGCTATTTCATTGAACCCACCGTCATCGTAACCAAGGACCCCAAGTACGTAACCATGTGCGAGGAGCTGTTCGGCCCCGTTGTAACGGTGTATGTGTACGAGGCCGACAAGTTTGAGGAAACCCTGGAGGTTGTCGACCAGACCTCGCCTTACGCTCTTACCGGTGCCGTTTTCTCGCAAGACCGCTACGCTATCGACCTGGCCACGCGCAAGCTGGTGCAGGCTGCCGGCAACTTCTACATCAACGACAAGCCTACCGGGGCCGTGGTGGGCCAGCAGCCTTTCGGCGGCGCCCGTGCTTCCGGCACCAACGACAAAGCCGGCTCCATCCTCAACCTGCTCCGCTGGGTGTCGCCGCGCACCATTAAAGAAACCTTCGTGCCCGTGGTGGACTACCGCTACCCCTTCTTGGGCGCCGCCCCGGCCGAGGATCTGAACCGGGATAAAGGCATCTAGAACGTAGCGTTGCTATTTGCCTGAGTAGACAAACAAAACGGCCGTCCTGAACAGGGCGGCCGTTTTGTTTGTCTACTCAATAACGTATTTGTTGCCAGTCAGACGACCAACCAGAGTTAATTAACAGCCAGTCGCACCCCAGCCGGCTTTCATCTTTGTTCCCAACTGCGGAGGGCCTACCTTTGCCTCCCATGCCGTTGCGAAACGGCCTTTTACCCGTTGCTGCCATGCTGCTCGCCGTTCCCGTTCAATACCAGCCCCAGGATTTCCTTCCCATCATCGTCCAGTTCGTGCTGGCCATTGCCTTCGTGGCCTTCGCCATGATTGTCTCGCACTTGGTGGGGCCACGCCGCAAGAGCGTGGTTAAGGATGAGGCATTTGAATGCGGCATTGAGTCGGTGGGCAATGCCCGTACCCCGATTTCGGTTAAATACTTCCTCACGGCCATTCTGTTCGTGCTTTTCGATGTCGAGGTAATCTTCATGTATCCCTGGGCCGTCAACTTCCGCGCCCTGGGCACCACTGGCTTTATTCAGATGCTGGTGTTCCTGACGCTGCTGATGGCGGGTTTCGTGTACGTCATCAAAAAGGGCATTCTGGACTGGAACGAAAGCCGTTAGGTCAAACTTTTGCCCGCCGGCTTCTGTTGGCTCTAAGTGGATTTACGCCACTTTTTCTTCCCTGACTTCCTGCTTTATGGATACCCGAGTTCCCGAAATCAAGATGGTAGAGGCCCCCGACGGCCTCGAAGGCGCAGGCTACTTCGCTACTTCGCTGGAGAAGGTAGTGGGCATGGCCCGCGCCAACTCGCTCTGGCCGCTGCCCTTCGCCACTTCGTGCTGCGGCATCGAGTTTATGGCCACTATGGGCTCGCGCTACGACATCTCGCGCTTCGGCTCCGAGCGGCCGAGCTTCTCGCCCCGGCAGGCCGATTTGCTGATGGTGATGGGTACGATTGCCAAGAAAATGGCTCCCATCGTGAAGCAGGTGTACGAGCAGATGGCCGAGCCCCGCTGGGTGCTGGCTATGGGCGCCTGCGCCTCTTCGGGTGGTATTTTCGATACCTACTCGGTGCTTCAGGGCATCGACCGCATCATTCCGGTTGACGTGTATGTGCCCGGCTGCCCGCCCCGCCCCGAGCAGGTGCTCGACGGCCTGATGCGCGTGCAGGATCTGGCCCGTAACGAATCAATTCGCCGCCGCAACTCGCCCGAGTATCAGGCCCTGCTGGCATCGTACAATATCAAGTAGATAGAAGTTAGAAGCCAGGCGTTGGAATTCGTTCTGGGTTTCTGGTTTCGCCAACTGATATTCTAGCTTCTAACTTCCAGCTCCTAGCTTCTCAATAAGAATGGCTGACCAAAACGAATCTATCCCCGCTCAGGAACAGGCTGCTGCCCAGGACCCGGCCGCGCAACAAAATGCGCAGCTGCTGGCCCTATTGCACCACCTATTCGGCGAGGCCGCTTTCACCGATGTGGAAGAATCGTACGGCCTGCTTTCGGTGACGACCACCCGGGAGCAGATTCACGGCATTATTGCGGGTTTGCAGAAGGATCAGGAGTTGCAACTCAACTTTCTGACTACCATGTGCGGGGTGCATTTCCCCGACCGGGAAGGCCAGGAGTTGAGTATGGTGTATCATTTGCACAGCCTCACGCGCAACATCCGGCTGCGGCTGAAAATCTTTTTTCCTATTGCCGACCCGGTAGCTCCGACCCTCACCGACCTCTATTCCTGCGCCAACTGGATGGAGCGCGAGGCTTTCGACTTCTACGGCATCATCTTCCCCGGCCACCCCAACCTGATGCGCATCCTCAACGTGGAGGACATGGACTACCACCCGATGCGCAAGGAGTACGCGCTGGAAGATGGCACTCGCGAAGACAAAACCGACCTGTTCTTTGGCCGATAAGTGTTTAGTAGTGAGTAGCTGGTATTGAGTAGTGAGACTAATGGTCTGATTTCGCTCGATAATGGTTTCTCAATACTCACTACCAACTACTCAATACTAGCATTATGGCAGTAAACGACACGCTGGAAGGCACCCATAAGATAATCGAGTCGGCGCGCGAGCAACAGGCGCACCTGAACCCGTTGGCCCCGACTGTCAATGACTTCAACCAGGAGCTGACGACCCTTAACCTGGGTCCGACGCACCCGGCAACGCACGGTATTTTTCAGAACATCCTGCAAATGGATGGCGAGCGGATCATTTCCGGCGTGCCCACCATCGGCTACATCCACCGCGCCTTCGAGAAGATTGCCGAGCGCCGGCCCTTCTACCAGATTACCACCCTCACTGACCGGATGAACTACTGTTCGTCGCCCATCAACAACATGGGCTGGCACATGACGGTGGAGAAGCTGCTCGGCGTGGAAGTTCCCAAGCGCGCCCAGTACATCCGCGTAATTTTGATGGAACTGGCCCGCATCACCGACCACCTCATCTGCAACGGCATTCTGGGCGTGGATACGGGTGCTTTCACCGGCTTCCTCTACCTCATGGATGAGCGGGAGAAGGTGTACGAGATTTACGAGGAAGTAAGCGGCGCCCGCCTCACCACCAACATGGGCCGCGTGGGCGGCATGGAGCGCGACTTCTCCGACATTGCCATTGCCAAACTGCGCGCCTGGCTGAAGACCTTCCCCGGCGTAATGCGCGAGTTCGAGACCATGTTCAACCGCAACCGCATCTTCATGGACCGGATTGTGGACGTGGGAGCCATCTCGGCCGAACGCGCCCTCAACTACGGCTTTACCGGCCCCAACCTGAGGGCCGCCGGCGTCGATTACGATGTGCGCGTGATGAACCCCTACTCCAGCTACCAGGACTTCGACTTCGAAATTCCGGTGGGCACCAAGGGCGACACCTACGACCGGTTCATGGTGCGCAACGAGGAAATCTGGCAGAGCCTGCGCATCATCGAGCAGGCGCTGGAAAACCTGCCAGCCGGCCCGTATCACGCCGATGCGCCGCACTTCTACCTGCCGCCCAAGCAGGCCGTGTACCAGAACATGGAGGCCCTCATCTATCACTTCAAAATTGTGATGGGCGAGATTGATGCTCCCGTGGGCGAGGTTTACCACTCGGTGGAAGGCGGCAACGGCGAACTGGGTTTCTACCTGGTTTCCGACGGTGGCCGCACACCCTACCGCCTGCACTTCCGCCGCCCCTGCTTCATCTACTACCAGGCCTACACCGAAATGGTGGTGGGCCAGACCCTCTCCGACGCCATCGTGACGCTGAGTTCGATGAACGTAATTGCCGGGGAGCTCGACGCGTAGTTTTTCTGAATTGACTGATATGGAATCGACTGCCCTCAAGCCGCAATTTTCTGAAGCCGCCAAGGCCGAGATTGAGCGCATCTGCAAGCAATACCCCAACGACCGCCGCAAATCGGCTATGCTGCCGGTGTTGCACATTGCCCAGGCCGAGTTTGGTGGCTGGGTAAGCCCCGAAGTGCAGGACCTAGTGGCCGAGGTGCTGGGCATAAAGCCGATTGAGGTGTACGAGGTGTCATCTTTCTACACCATGTTCAACCTCAAGCCAGTAGGAAAGCACGTGCTGGAAATCTGCCGCACTGGCCCCTGCATGCTGCGCGGCTCCGAGGAGCTAACGGCCCAGCTGGAGCGCATTACGGGTGCCAAAGTGGGAGGGCCAGCTTCTGAAGACGGTCTGTTTACTCTGAAAGAAGTGGAGTGCCTGGCCGCCTGCGGCTTCGCCCCCATCGTGCAGGTGCGCGAGCAGTACTACGAGCAACTCGACACCCCCGAAGCCGTGGATGCCATGCTCGCCGAGCTGCGCAACCAGGTGCATCGGCCCGCCCTGCCCTGGGAAGAAACTGGCCTCTCAAACGCGCTGGCCAACAACTAACGCCTTTTCGCTCTGAACCTATGGGACGCAAACTGCTGACCGAACATATCAACGTTGAAGGCATCGAGAAGCTCGACGTGTACCGCAAGCACGGCGGCTACCGCTCGGTGGAGAAGGCCCTCAAGACCATGACCCCCGATGAGGTGGTGGAGGAAGTCAAGAAGTCGGGCCTGCGGGGCCGCGGCGGCGCGGGCTTCCCTACGGGCCTGAAGTGGAGCTTTCTGGCCAAGCCCGAGGGCGTGCCGCGTTACCTCGTTTGCAACGCCGACGAATCGGAGCCGGGTACTTTCAAGGACCGGGAGTTGATGTCGAAACTGCCCCACTTGCTAATTGAGGGCATGATTACGGGCTCGTATGCGCTGGGTGCGAACACCTCGTACATCTACATCCGCGGCGAGCTGTTGTACGTGCTACGCATCCTCGAAAAAGCTATTGCCGAAGCCTACGCGGCCGGTTTCCTGGGTAAGAACATTCTGGGCTCGGGCTACGACCTTGACCTGTTCGTGCATCCGGGCGGCGGCGCGTATATCTGCGGTGAAGAAACAGCGCTACTTGAAAGCCTGGAGGGCAAGCGGGGCAATCCGCGCAACAAGCCGCCTTTCCCAGCTGTGCAGGGCCTGTACGCCCGTCCTACCGTGGTTAACAACGTCGAATCAATTGCGGCCGTGCCGGTAATTGTGAACGAAGGCGGCGATGAGTACGCCAAAATCGGCGTGGGTAAGAGCACCGGCACCAAGCTATTCTCCGCTTGCGGCCACCTCAACAAACCTGGCATCTACGAAATCGAGTTGGGCCTGCCCGTCGAGGAGTTCATCTATTCTGATGAGTACTGCGGCGGTATTTGGAAGGGCCGCGACCTGAAAGCTGTAGTAGCCGGCGGCTCCTCAGTACCGATTCTGCCCAAGGAGCTCATCCTCAAAACTGCCACCGGCGAAGACCGCCTGATGACTTATGAGTCGTTGAGCGACGGTGGCTTCATAACGGGCACCATGCTCGGCTCGGGTGGCTTTATTGCCATGGATGAGACGACCAACATCGTGCGCAACACCTGGAGTTTCAGCCGCTTCTACCACCACGAAAGCTGCGGGCAATGCTCGCCGTGCCGTGAGGGTACGGGCTGGCTAGAAAAGGTGCTGCACCGCCTCGTGCACGGCCACGGCCAGATGCACGACATCGACCTGCTGGTAAGCGTAGCCAAGCAGATTGAGGGCAACACCATCTGCCCGCTGGGCGAAGCTGCTGCCTGGCCCGTTGCCGCCGCCGTGCGCCACTTCCGCGACGAATTCGAGTGGCACGTTACGCACCCGCAGGAAGCCACTAAGCCCGGCGCGGTGTTCCCGGGCAAACTAGTAACGGCGTAACTTTACCTGTCATGCTGAGGAACGAAGCATCTTATCACCGCCGCGTTCTTCAGGATTAGTACATATCAGAGCGCGGACGTGATAAGATCCTTCGCTCTGCTCAGGATGACAAGAGAATCAAATGGCTAAAATAACCTTCGACGGCATCGAGATAGAAGTTCCGGACGGAACGACTATCATGAATGCAGCCCGCCAGATTGGCGGTGCCATCGTGCCCCCGGCCATGTGCTACTACACGCCCCTGAAAGGCTCGGGTGGCAAGTGCCGCGCCTGCTTGGTAAAGGTGGCGGCCGGTTCGGCCAAAGACCCGCGCCCGATGCCCAAGCTGGTGGCCTCGTGCATTACGCCCGTACAGGACGGCATGGTGGTGGAAAACACCACCAACGACAGCGTGCTTGATGTGCGTAAAGGCATCGTGGAGATGCTGCTCATCAATCACCCGCTCGATTGCCCCGTCTGCGACCAGGCTGGTGAGTGCGACCTGCAGAATTTTGCCTTCGAGCATGGTCTGAGCACGACCCGCTACGAGGAAGAGCGCCGCACGTTCGAGAAAATCGACATTGGCCCGCTGATTCAGCTCCACATGACGCGCTGCATTTTGTGCTACCGATGCGTGTACACCGCCGATCAGATTGCCAAGGGCGACCGAATTCACGGCGTACTCGGCCGCGGCGACGCTGCCGAAATCGGCACCTACATTGAGAACATCATCGATAACGACTTCTCGGGCAACGTGATTGACGTGTGCCCGGTGGGCGCACTGACTGATAAAACGTTCCGCTTCAAGCAGCGCGTGTGGTTTACGAAGCCCGTAAACGCCCACCGCGACTGCCCGAAATGTTCGGGCAACGTGGTGCTCTGGTACAAGGGCAACGACGTGCTGCGCACCACTGCCCGCAAGGACCAATATGGCGAGGTGAAGGAGTGGATTTGCAACGAGTGCCGCTTCGAAAAGAAGGAAACCAGCGACTGGACCATTGAAGGACCGTCCCATATCGACCGTTCTTCTGTAATTTCAGCCAACCACTACGAACTGCCCGTGCTCAATCAGTCAGTTATTGCCGATTTACCCGCCAGCACCCAGCGCGAGCTGGAAAAGAATCCGCCCCTCAAACTAGGCTCCTAATTTTTGAGCTGTTGGCTGATAGCTAACGTGATTTTCTACTGAACATAAGCTAACGGCTACCAGCTACTAGCTATCAGCTAAAACAATGATTGAACTACCCGCTCTCGGCTGGCAATCCATCGTCATCTTTGTCGTTTTCGCGCTTTCATTGCTGATTGCGACCTACTGCACCTACGCCGAGCGCGTAATTGCCGCCTTTTTGCAGGACCGCGTGGGGCCCGACCGTGCCGGCCCATACGGCCTGCTCCAGCCCCTGGCCGATGCCGTGAAGATGTTCACGAAAGAAGAGTTCTTCCCCGGTGGTGCCAACAAGGTGCTATTCGTGGTAGGCCCCTGCCTGGCTATGATTACGGCCCTGATGTCGTCGGCGGTTATCCCCTTCGGCAACACCATGAGCTTCGGCAACAACGCCTTCTTCCTGCAGGGCATTGAGGTAAACATCGGCATGCTCTGGATTTTCGGGGTCGTGTCGTTGGGCGTGTACGGGGTGATGATTGGCGGTTGGGCTTCCAACAACAAGTTCTCCTTGCTGGGTGCCATCCGGGCTGCTTCGCAGAATATCAGCTACGAGTTGGCCATGGGCATGTCGCTGATTGCGGTGCTCATGATTTCGGGCACGTTGAGTTTGCGCGAAATTACGTTGCAGCAGTCGGTAGCCGGCGAGTGGCAGATGTGGAACATCGTGAAGCAGCCACTAGGCTTTATCATCTTCTTGGTATGCGCCTTTGCTGAAACCAATCGTACACCATTCGATTTGCCCGAGTGCGAAACCGAGCTGGTGGGCGGCTACCACACCGAGTACTCGTCGATGAAGCTGGGCCTTTACCTGTTCTCGGAATATGTGAACATCTTCGTGGTGTCGGCCGTGATGAGCGTGCTGTACTTCGGCGGCTTCAACTTCCCCTTCCAGTACGAGCTGCGCGACTGGTTCGTGAACAGCCAAGGCTGGGAACTGAATTCGGCCCAGAACCTGATTACCCTGATGGGCGCGGTGGGCATCTTCCTGAAGATTTTCGCCTTCATCTTCTTCTTCATGTGGATTCGCTGGACTCTGCCGCGCTTCCGCTACGACCAGCTTATGCGCCTCGGCTGGACCATTCTCATTCCGCTGGCCGTATTTAACATCGTGCTCACCGGCGCCCTCATCCTGTTTGGGGTGATTTAAGTAATAACTCCCTCACTTTGCCAGTTTGAGCGCGCTCAGACCAGCAGAAGGACCCATAGCATGCAACTCACCAACCGAGCCAAGGTATTAGAAAAGAAGCCCATGACGCTGGCCGAGCGGGCCTACCTGCCGGCCATCTTCCAGGGTCTGAGCATCACGATGCGCCACTTCTTTATGAAGAAAGCCACCGTGCGCTACCCCGAGGAAGTGCGTCCGTTTTCGGGCTACTTCCGGGGCCTGCATGTGCTCAAGCGCGACGAGCAGGGCCGGGAGCGGTGCACCGCCTGCGGCCTATGTGCCGTAGCCTGCCCCGCCGAAGCCATTACCATGGTCGCCGGTGAGCGAAAGAAGGGCGAAGAAGGCCTCTATCGCGAGGAGAAGTACGCCGTCAGCTACGAAATCAACATGCTGCGCTGCATTTTCTGCGGCCTTTGCGAGGAAGCCTGCCCGAAAGCCGCCATCTACCTGCAGCCCGACAAAATGGCCCCGCCGCGCTACGAGCGCGACGAGTTTACCTACGGCAAGGACCGCCTTGTGGAGCCCGTGTCGCCCGACGAGCGCAGCGTAAAAGGCATTCAGCTCACTTCTGAGCAGGCCGATAAGCTCCGTAGCCGCATTGTATAGTTGTTGGTTTTTAGTTTTCAATTGTCGGCCCGCACGCACGGCTATTGACGGCTAAATCACCCCTGACAACCGACAACTAAAAACTGACAACCAGCCATGCATCCTCTTTTTCTCTTCCTCTCGTTTGTGGCGCTGCTGAGCGCGCTGGGCGTGGTATTCACCAAGAATCCGGTACATAGTGTGCTGTTCCTGATTCTGACGTTCTTCACCATCTCGGGTCATTATCTGCTGTTGAACGCGCAGTTTCTGGCTGCTGTGAACATCATTATCTACGCGGGTGCCATTATGGTGCTATTCCTGTTCGTGATTATGTTCCTGAACCTGAACGAGCTGACCGAGCCTCAGAAGCCCGCCTTGGCTAAGATTGCCGCCGCCATTGCCGGTGGTTCGCTGCTACTGATTCTGGTAGCCGCCCTTAAGGATATCGTGCCTACCGGCGCAGTCACCGGCACCGCCTTCAACTCGCAAATTGGTATGGTCGACCAGCTTGGCCTCAAGCTTTACACCGACTTCCTGCTGCCCTTCGAGTTGGCCTCGGTGCTGTTCTTGATAGCCATGGTAGGCGCCGTGATGCTCGGCAAGCGCGAAACCGGCGAGCGGAACTTCTAAACTCTCCGAACTTCTATAAAAAGCCAGCGCGGCGACTGTAGCTACAGTCGCCGCGCTGGCTTTTTGGGGTCTTCTGAACAGTGGTAAGGCGGCCTACTCGAAGTGGTAGAGGAAGGTGATAACGCCGGTGTAGGCGGGCTTCTTGATGCCTTCTATTTCCATTTTCACGCCGATGTTAGCCTTAGCAATGCCGCGCAGGTCTTTTACGGCCAGCAACGTGGCGTGCAGGCGTACCGGCGTGTTTACGAGTACGGCCTGGTTGAAGCGGAATTCACTGATTTCGTAGTTCACCTGCATCTTCAGGTTTTCTACCTGCACCAGCTGATTCCAGAAGTAGGGTAGCAACGACAGCGTGAGGTAGCCGTGGGCAATGGTGCCGCCGAAGGGCGACTCGACCGCGGCCCGATCAGGGTCGGTGTGAATCCACTGGAAGTCGAGGGTGGCGGCGGCGAATTGGTTGATTTGCTCTTGGGTGATGGTATGCCAAGGCGTAATGCCCAATTCCTGGCCTTCGTGCTGCTGAAGTTCGGCTAAGCTGCCAATAGTAATGCTCATAGGAAAAGGAAACGAGAAAGAGAGGCCCGAAGATACAGTTTCGTGCCATAAGCACCAGTACGCTGGCGGCCCCACGGCCGGCCACCCGGGTGGGCCCGGGCCGATACGCTCGGGCTCCGGCCCCGCTCGCCGCTGTTGCGGCGCATAACAAAGAGTGCAACAGCCCAAAGAACCAGCCCAAACAGTGGCCTTTTCCGATTTTCAGGATACCTTTGCCCTCCATTGTCCCTGCCGGCCCCACCGCCAGGGGATTTGCTTGGCCGTTAGCCCCTCCGCATGGACCAGAACATACCGCAGGTTATCCAGACGGTTCCCCTCCAGTACTACGTTTTCTTCGCCACCGCGCTGTTCAGCATTGGCGTGCTGGGCGTGCTTACCCGGCGCAACGCCATCATCATCTTCATGAGTGTCGAACTGATGCTCAACGCCGTGAACGTGCTGCTGGTGGCCTTTTCGGCTTTCCGCTCCGACCCCAACGGGCAGGTATTCGTGTTCTTCATCATGGCCGTAGCTGCTGCTGAAGTAGCTGTGGGCCTGGCTATTATCGTGATGATTTACCGTAATATCCAGAGCACCGACGTTAATCTGTTGAGCCGCCTTAAGTTCTGATTTGCCATGTCATCCTGAATATGTGGCTCAATGCGCCACATGCTCAGGATGACACTTGTGCTACTGCCCCATCAACCCATGCAAGAAACCGTTATTCCCGCTGCCGGCGCCCCGTACTCGACCTTCCTGTACGTGCTGATTCCGCTGCTGCCGTTTCTGGGCTTCCTGATTAATGGCCTGCTCAACCGCAAACTTTCGGCCACCGTTGCCGGCCTGATTAGCTCGGCCGCCGTGCTGGGCTCGTTCGCCATTTCGGTGTTTCTGTTCCTGAACTTTCAGTACCAGTACACCGTGCCGCTGTTCGATTGGATTTCGGTGGGCACAATGCAGATTCCGTTTTCCTACCAGATTGACCAGCTCAGCCTGATTATGCTGCTGCTGGTAACCGGCGTGGGATTCCTGATTCATGTGTACAGCATGGGCTACATGGCCCACGACGAGAACGTGGGCAAGTTTTTCAGCTTCCTGAACCTGTTCGTGTTCTCGATGCTGGTGCTGGTGCTCGGCTCCAACTTCCTGATTCTGTTCATCGGTTGGGAAGGCGTGGGGCTGTGCTCCTACCTGCTCATCGGCTTCTGGAACAAGAACACTGCCTACAACAACGCCGCCAAAAAGGCCTTCATCATCAACCGCGTCGGCGACTTGGGCTTTCTGCTCGGCATCTTTCTGATTTACCTCACCTTCGAGTCGGTGCAGTTTGCCGAGGTGTTCCAGAAGGCTTCGCTCGGCCAGTTTGGCAGCTACGGCCCGGAAGTGGTGACCGTTATTACGCTGCTGCTGTTCGTGGGTGCCACGGGTAAATCGGCGCAGCTGCCGCTCTACACCTGGCTGCCCGACGCCATGGCCGGCCCCACGCCCGTTTCGGCCCTCATCCACGCCGCGACCATGGTTACGGCGGGCATCTACATGATTCTGCGGGCCAACGTGCTCTTCACCCTAGCCCCCGACACGCTGGAGGTCATTGCCATCATTGGCGCAGCTACGGCCTTGTTCGCGGCCACCATCGGGCTGGCCCAAAACGACATCAAAAAGGTGCTGGCTTACTCCACCGTTTCGCAGCTGGGCTACATGTTCCTGGCGCTGGGCGTGATGGGCTACAGCACGTCGCTGTTCCACGTGCTCACCCACGCCTTCTTTAAGGCCCTGATGTTCCTGGGCGCGGGCTCCGTGATTCATGCCATGAGCAACGAGCAGGATATGCGCCGCATGGGCGGTTTGCGCAAGGCGCTGCCCATCACGTTCATCACCTTCCTGGTGGGCTGTCTGGCCATTTCCGGCATTCCACCCTTCGCCGGTTTCTTCTCCAAAGATGAAATCTTGCTCCACACCTTCCAGCACAGCAAGCTGCTCTACGGCGTGGGTCTGGTCACGGCGTTCCTGACGGCGTTCTACATGTTCCGCCTGCTGTTCCTGACCTTCTTCGGCGAGTTCCGGGGCACCGAACAGCAACGCCAGCACCTGCACGAGTCACCTGCCTCCATGACGTTGCCGCTCATCGTGCTGGCCATTCTGGCCGCTGTGGGTGGTTTCATGAACGCTCCGTTCTTCTTGGGCGAGGAAAACGCCTACCTGTCCAACTACCTCGCGCCGCTGTTCACTTACTCGCAGAAGATCAACCCCGCCGCTTTCGACCTCGCTGTTGACCACGGCACCGAGCTGATGCTCATCGGCCTATCGGTGGGCGCGGGTGTACTGGGTATTCTCTTCGCTTATGTGCTATACATGAGCCGCGGCGTGCGCCCGGCCGAAGAAGGCGCGCCCCGTGGCTTCCTCGACAACCTGGTGTACCACAAGTACTACATCGACGAGCTGTACAACGCCTTGCTGGTGCGCCCCATCATGTGGCTCTCGCGCGGCCTCTACCGCTTCGTTGAAAACGGCATCATCGACCCCATCGTCAACGGTTTCGGCCGCGTGACGCTGGGAGGCGGCCAGCTGGTTCGCGCCGTGCAAACCGGCTCCGTGGAAGTCTACCTGCTGCTGATGGTCGTGGCCATCGTGCTGGTTATGGCGCTGAACTTCGGGAAATTTTAGATGAAAAACATACTATCACTTCTCATCTTCTGCCTCTGCATAATATCATCCTGTTCTACTGACAGTGATTCGAATAAATATATTGGCAATTGGGAAAGGAAAGTATATGATGATGAATACGTAGGCAGATTAATATATAAACACAGAATTTCTATCAAGAGAGTGAACGACGATATGCTTGTTTATTTCGAGGAAACCCCTTTCGTTGGGGAATATAAAGATGAAAAAATCACTATAGACAGAGGGTCAAATGGAAAACAGAATATTATCTATTTAGAAAAATCAGATGAATTAATGGTTGAAAAGTTAGGAAATTATCACAGGAGGAAATAATAAATTTAGCATTACAAAACACCGCACCCTCACAGTAAAGCATGCTGACTGTCCTTCTTCTACTCTGGCCCGTAACGGCCGCCCTGCTGCTGCACTTCTTCAAGGGGAAGTCGGCGCGGGTGGCGGCGCTGGGCGCGGCCCTTCTCGAATTTGCGCTGGCGCTGTACGCCGCCGGCTTCTCCGGGGTCAACCTCGCCCGCGGTGGCGACATCAGTCCCAATTTCGAGTTCAACTATAGCTGGATTGCATCGGCCGGCATCAACTTCCACGTGGGCATGGATGGGCTCAGTTTGCTGCTGGTGCTGCTCACCACGCTACTCGTGCCCATTATTCTGCTCAGCGCCTTCCGCCGCAACTTCGAGAACGAGTCGGTGTTCTACGCGCTGGTGCTGTTTATGCAAACCGGCCTGATTGGCGTGTTCACGGCCCAGGATGCCTTCCTGTTCTACTTCATGTGGGAGGTGGCCCTGATTCCGATTTACTTCCTGGCCGGCGTCTGGGGCGGCATCGAGCGGGCGCGGGTTACGTTCAAGTTCTTCCTCTACACCATCATCGGCTCGCTGTTCATGCTGGCCGGCTTCGTGTACCTCTACTTCCAGACCGGCCCAACCGTTGACGGCCTCTCAGCCCACAACGCCTCGCTCAGCGCGTTCTACAGCCTCAATCTGCCCGCGGCCACGCAGATGTGGGTGTTCTGGCTGATTTTCGCGGCCTTCGCCGTGAAGATGCCCATCTTCCCCTTCCACACCTGGCAGCCCGATACCTACACCGAATCGCCCGCCCCGGCCTCCATGCTGCTGGCTGGCATCATGCTCAAAATGGGCATCTATGGCTGCATGCGCTGGCTGCTGCCCGTCGTGCCCCTAGGCGTGGACTACTGGCAGAACCTGATTCTAATTCTGGCCGTCATTGGCATCATCTACGGCGCTATCATCGCCATTCGCCAGCAGGATGTCAAGCGGCTCATCGCCTACTCCTCGCTCTCGCACGTGGGCCTGATGATTGCCGGTGTCTTCTCGCTCACCCAACTTGGCATGCAGGGTGCCAGCATCCAGATGCTGGCCCACGGCATCAACGTAGTGGGTCTGTTCTTCATTGCCGACGCTATTGAGCGCCGCACCGGCACCCGCAACATTGCCGAGTTAGGAGGCCTCACCCGTCAGGCCCCGGTGCTCACGGTATGCTTCCTGATTTTGCTGCTGGGTACCGTAGCGCTGCCGCTCACCAACGGTTTTGTAGGCGAGTTCCTGCTGCTGGCCGGTGTGTACGAGTACAACGCCTGGCTAGGTGCCGTGGCTGGCATCACCATAATCCTGAGTGCGGTGTACCTGCTCCGCATGTTCCAGCGCGTCATGCTCGGCCCCGATTCGGCCCACTCGGCCACTTTCACCGACCTTACCGGCGCTGAGTTGGTGGTGCTGGTGCCGCTCATCGTGCTCGTATTCTGGATTGGCCTGTTCCCCAACACCTTCCTGCACCTGTCGGAAGGCAGTGTGATGAGCATTCTGGGGCAGGTAGTGAAACGATAAACCGCTGACCCGTAGCGCGAAGCTTCCGCTTCGCGTTTCGTTGAACGGCCCGGCAGGTTTCGCCAATGGCCAGTTGTTCGACGATTCCAACGATACGCGAAGCGCAGGCTTCGCGCTACATTGCAACGAACATGAATTCAATCATTCTGCTTTCTGCGCTGGGCCTGGGCAACCTGTTCCTGGGTTTCCGCCGCTCCAACCGGCTGCTGCTGCCCGTGATGATGCTCATCCTAGGCTTGGTGCTGACGGTAAACTTCCTTGACTGGAACCAAGGGCCGCAGTCGTTCTTCAGCGGCATGCTCATCGTTGATAACTTCTCAGTGGCCTTCACGGGTATCGTGCTGCTCACGGCGCTGGTGCTCGTGCCTTTCTCGCAGAAGTACGTGCTCGATGAGGAAGCCAACCTAGCCGAATACTACTCGCTGCTGCTGTTTTCGATGGTAGGTGCCATTATGCTGGCCAGCTACAACCACCTGCTCATGCTGTTTCTGGGCATTGAAATCCTGAGCGTGGCCATGTACGTGCTGGCCGGCTCCGACAAGCGCAACCTGCGCTCGAACGAAGCAGCCCTGAAGTACTTCCTGATGGGGGCCTTCTTCACGGGCATCCTGCTGTTTGGCATGGCGCTGGTGTACGGGGCTACGGGCACGTTCGAACTCAGCAGCATCAGCTTTGCAGTGCAGAACCCGGTGAACGAGTCGCTACGGCCCATGCTCTATATCGGCATGCTGCTGATGCTGCTCGGCATTGGCTTTAAAGTAGGCGCCGCGCCCTTCCACTTCTGGACGCCCGACGTGTACGAGGGCACGCCCACCTTCTTCACCGCCTTCATGAGCACGGTGGTGAAAACCGCCGGTTTCGCCGCCTTCCTGAAACTGCTGGTGCAGGTGTTTCCGGCCGCCACGGCTCAGGGCGTGTGGCTGCCTACGCTCACGGCCATGTGCGTGCTCACGCTGCTCGTGGGCAACGTGGGCGCGGTGGCCCAAACCAGCGTGAAGCGCATGTTAGCCTACTCCAGCATCTCGCACGCCGGCTACCTGCTTGTTGCGCTGGTGGCCTTCAACGGAGCCCTCGAAGGTGCTTCGGCCAACGGTATTCTGTTCTACTCGCTGGCTTATTCGCTGGCCACCGTATCCGCTTTTGGGGTGCTGAAACTGGTAGCCGATGCCCGCCACCGCGAGGATTACGCCGGCTTCAATGGCCTGGCTAAAACCAACCCGCTGCTGGCATTCTCCCTCACGGTTTCCATGCTGAGTCTGGCCGGTATTCCGCTCACGGGTGGTTTCTTCGGCAAGTTCTTCGTGTTCATGGCCGCCGTCGAAAACGGCTACATCGGCCTCGTGATTTTCGCTCTGCTGATGTCGATGGTGAGCATTTACTACTACCTGCGCCCCATCATCGCCATGTACATGCGCGCTGCTGATGTTGATACTGCCGAGGCCGTGCCGGTTACCACGTTTCAGTCGGGCGCACTGCTGGTGCTGGCCCTGCTGACGGTGCTGCTGGGCGTACTGCCCGGCCTGATTGCCGGGGTGCTGTAGATTTATTGCCTTCATCTAAACGAAAAACGCCTCTGCCTGCTGGTAGGGGCGTTTTCTTTTGACTTCCTAAACGACTTCGTTATTTTAACTGATGCTTCGATTGCTCTCTTTCTTTGCCTTACTGCTGAGTGCCTGCCAGAGCCCCAGCGCCTCCCAGCAGAGCGAACCTCCCATAAGCGCATATATCCAACAGCTACGGGCCGATATAAAAGCGGCAGGTGGCGCTTACAACCAACGGCTGGCCTGCTACGTCGACCTGACGCGACCCGATACCCAGTATCGCTTTTTCCTGCTTGACCTGCAGCAGGAACGGGTAGTACACCAGGGACTGGCGCTAAATGGGCTGACGGATAAGTTGGGCAATGTGCGTTACTCCAACGAACTCAACTCCAACTGTAGCTCGCGCGGGCTGGCCCGGATTGGAGAGAAGTACCACGGAAGATTTGGCAGGGCCTTCCGACTCGATGGATTGGAGGCTTCCACCCGAAACCTGCGCAAACGGGCCGTAGTGCTGCACTCGTGGTCGGGCGTTGACGCATGGCCTACTGAACAGCATCCCATCCAGAGTGAGGGATGCCCAGCGCTTAACCCGTTAGTGCTTGACTCAGTAGCCACGGTTATCGAAAGCTCTGCCAAGCCCCTGCTGATTCGGCTGAATTAAGGACACGTAGCAAGTACACCATTCCTAAAGCACAACGGCGGCCCCCGATTCCTCGGAGGCCGCCGTTTTCACTCCCAAAAAGAAGTACGGTTTATTTCACCGCTACATCCGTTTTAATACTCAACTCCTTCAACTGCGCACCCGAAATTTCCGAGGGCGAGTCAATCATCACGTCACGGCCGGAGTTGTTTTTGGGGAAGGCGATGAAGTCGCGGATGGAGTCGGCGCCGCCAAAGAGGCTGCAGAGGCGGTCGAAGCCGAAGGCAATGCCGCCGTGGGGCGGGGCACCGTATTCGAAGGCGTCGAGCAGGAAGCCGAACTGGGCCTGGGCTTCCTCGTCGGAGAAGCCGAGCAGGCTAAACATGCGGGCCTGCACGGCGCGGTCGTGAATGCGGATGGAGCCGCCGCCTACTTCTACGCCGTTAATCACCATGTCGTAGGCGTTGGCGCGGGCCTGTCCGATGGTGTCGGGATTGTCGAGCAGGGCCATATCCTCGGGTTTGGGCGAGGTAAAGGGGTGGTGCATGGCGAAGTAGCGGCCCTCTTCCTCCAGGTATTCGAGCAGCGGAAAATCGACCACCCACAGGGCCGAAAAGGTATCCTTATCGCGTAGACCGAGGCGTTGGCCCATTTCGAGGCGCAATTCCGAGAGGGCCTTGCGGGTTTTGTCGGCTGGGCCGGCCAGCACCAGCAGCAGGTCGCCGGGCTGGGCGTTGAAGGCAGCTTTCCACTGTTGCAGGGCGTCCTGGTCGTAGAACTTATCGACCGACGATTTCACGTTGCCGTCGGCTTCCACGCGGGCGTACACGAGGCCGGTGGCGCCAATCTGGGGGCGCTTCACGTAGTCGGTCAGCTCGTCGAGCTGCTTGCGGGTGTAGCTGGCAGCGCCCGTGGCGCAGATGCCCACGACCAGTTCGGCGGCCTCGAACACCGGGAAGTTGTGGCCCTTGGCGACGTCGTTCAGCTCCACGAACTTCATTTCGAAACGCGTGTCGGGCTTGTCGTTGCCGTAGAAGCGCATGGCGTCGGCGTAGGTCATGCGGGGCAGGGTCCCGATTTCCAGGTTCTTCACTTCCCGGAACAGGTACTGTACCAGCCCTTCGAAGGTGCTCAGGATGTCCTCCTGCTCCACGAACGACATTTCGCAGTCAATCTGGGTGAATTCGGGCTGGCGGTCGGCGCGCAGGTCCTCGTCGCGGAAGCACTTTACGATCTGGAAGTAACGATCGAAACCCGACACCATCAGCAGCTGCTTGAAGGTTTGGGGGCTCTGAGGCAGGGCGTAAAACTCGCCGGGGTTCATGCGCGAGGGCACCACGAAGTCGCGGGCGCCTTCGGGCGTGCTTTTGATGAGGACCGGTGTTTCCACTTCGATGAACTCCTGGCCGTCGAGGAAGCGGCGGGTGGCCTGGGCCACGCGGTGGCGCAGCATCAGGTTCTGGCGGACGGGGTTGCGGCGCAAATCGAGGTAGCGGTACTTCATCCGCAGGTCGTCGCCACCATCGGTGTCGTCCTCAATCAGGAAGGGCGGCAGCTTGGCCGGGTTAAGCACGTCGAGTTTCTCGACCCGGATTTCGATGCCGCCGGTGGGCATTTTGTCGTTTTGGGAGTGCCGCTCGACCACGGGGCCGGTCACGCAGATGACGAACTCGCGGCCCAACTGGCGGGCTTGTTCGCGCACCTCGGCCGTTTCCACGCCTTCTTCGAGGGCCAGCTGGGTGATGCCGTACCGGTCGCGCAAATCAACCCACAGAATGCCGCCTTTGTCGCGGGTGCGCTGTACCCAGCCGCAAAGCGTAACAGTTTGGCCAATGTGTTCGGGGCGCAGTTCGCCGCAGGTGTGGGTCCGGAGCATAAATCTAATTTTTGGCGAAGATACTAGATTGGTTTTCCGTGTAATGCTATCGATGAACCAACGATACACCCTTCGTCGGCCCGTTAGCCCCCTGCCAGGGCCGGTTCGTTGAAAAGCGCCGGTTGCTTATGCAGGTTTTTCTATGTTTGTTGAGCACCCTTCAGGCAACCGCTCAAAGCGGCTAATCATCTGCCTGCTATCCTCCTTCCTTCCCTTTGTATGGAACTTCGCATCGAGCACCTCTCCAAAACCTACGCCAACGGCACCCAGGCCCTGCGCGACGTCAACCTTACCATCCCGACCGGCATGTTCGGGCTACTGGGACCCAACGGCGCGGGCAAATCGAGCCTGATGCGTACCATTTCCACCCTCCAGGAGGCCGACAGCGGCAGCATTATGCTGGGCGATTTGGACGTGCTGCGTAACAAGGACGCCGTGCGGCGGGTGCTGGGCTACCTGCCCCAGGAATTCGGCGTGTACCCCAAGATTTCGGCCGAGCAGTTGCTCGACCATTTCGCGGTACTCAAGGGCATCTCCGACAGCAAGCAGCGGCGCGACGTAGTAGCGGGCCTGTTGCAGCGCACCAATCTATACGAGGTGCGCAAGAAAAATCTCGGCGGCTACTCGGGCGGCATGAAACAGCGTTTCGGCATTGCCCAAGCGCTGCTGGGCAACCCGCGCCTGATTATTGTGGATGAGCCCACGGCCGGCCTTGACCCGGCCGAACGCAACCGTTTCCACAACCTGCTGGCCGAAATCGGGGAGAACATCATCGTGATTCTGAGCACCCACATCGTGGGCGACGTGAGTGATTTGTGCCGCAATATGGCCATCATCAACAAGGGCCAGGTGCTGCTGACCGGCGACCCGCTGGTGGTGATGCAGGAGTTGCGCGGCCAGGTGTGGCGGCGTGAAGTAGACAAGGAGCAGCTACCCGCGCTGCTACTGGAGCAGCAGGTGATTTCGACCCGGCTGTTTGCTGGCCGCACCATCGTGCACGTAGTAGCGCCCACCCAACCCGGCTCCGACTACGACGCCGTGGAACCAAGCCTGGAAGACGTGTATTTCGCCCGCATCGCGCAGGCCGAAACGGTTGGAGCCGAAGTGTAAGCACGACGTAGGGGTGGGGCTTGTCCCCGCCCGCCGTTCGCACCGTTTCAACGATTCTGTTCAATGACACGGACGGCGGGCGGGTACAAGCCCCGCCCCTACGTCGTTCCATTCTCCTGGCTTCCTCAACTCCTTGCTTCTCCCTACATGTTTCTACAGATATTCAAGTTTGAAATCTGGTACCGGCTGCGGCGGCCGGCTACCTACATTTATTTCGGTATTCTGCTAGCGCTGGCGCTGCTGTTTACGCTGGTGACCGGTGGCTTTTTTGAGAGCCTGACCGCCGTGGTGGGCAGCGGTAAGGTGCACCTAAATTCGCCCTACACCATCAACAGCCTCACCAATGCTCTGACGCTGCTGCCCGGCATTCTGCTGGTGTCGGCCATGTTCGGGCCGGCGGTGCTGCGCGACTTTGACTCGCAGATGCACCCGTTGCTCTACACCTCCCCCATCAGCAAGTGGGGCTATCTGGGTGGGCGCTTTTTCGGCACCCTGGTTATTACGCTGCTGATGATGAGCGGTCTTGCGCTGGGCCAGCTGATCGGGGCGCTGTTTCCAGGCATTCCTGCCGACCGACTGGGCGAGTTTCACCTCAGCTACTACCTGGTTCCCTACCTGACCTTTGTGCTGCCCAACGTGCTGCTGACGGGCGCTATTTTCTTCGCCCTGGCCACCCTCACGCGGCAGGCGCTGAGCACCTATGTGGGCAGCATCGTGTTTCTGGTACTCTACATTGCGGCCCAGGCTCAGCTTTCCGACCTCGATAACCAGACCATTGCCTCGCTGCTCGACCCGCTGGGCAGCGGCGCCACCCAGCTACTGACCAAGTACTGGACGCCCGTAGAAAAGAACGTGCGCCTCATCTGGCCCACGGGGCTGCTGGGCCTCAACCGGCTGCTGTGGATGGGCGTGGGGTTGCTGCTGGTGGGCTTCTGCTACCTGCGTTTCCGCTTCGAGCAGGGCGCTACCGGCAGCGCGGCTCCGCGCCGACGGCCCGCCGCGGCGGCGCTAGGCGTAGTTGCACCGGCCCCGGTGGCCGTGGCCCTACCGGCCGTAGACCAGCATTTCGGTTTCACTCAGTATTTCAACCAGTACCTGCGCCTTACCTGGCTGAGCTTGCGCGACGTACTGCGCAGCCCTTACTTTATTGCCATTGTGGTGGCCGGACTGGCATTTCTGCTGGCGGCGGCGCTGCAGATTGGCAAGATTTACGATACCACTACCTACCCAATTACGGCCCAGGTAATTGAGATTCTGTCGGGCTCGTTTTCGCTGTTTGTACTGGCCATTGTTACGTTTTACGCCGGCGAGCTGGTGTGGAAGGAGCGCGACGCCCGCCTCAACCAGATGCACGACGCGCTGCCCATCCCCAACTGGGTGCCGTTTGCCAGCAAGCTCACGGCCCTGCTACTGGTGCCGGTGGTGCTGCTGCTCGTGGTGATGGTGTTCGGCATTGGCGTGCAGCTGGCTTCCGGCTACACCAACCTCGAAATCGGGCTCTACCTGCGCTGGCTGTTCGGTATCAAGCTGATAGATTACTGGCTGCTGACGGTGCTGGCGGTGGTGGTGCAAGTGGTCATCAACAACAAGTACCTGGGCCACTTCGTGATGGTGCTGTACTTCGCGTTCACGCTGTTTGCCGGTCAGCTGGGCCTGGAGCACAACCTGCTGGTTTACGGCGGCGACTCGGGCATCAGCTACTCCGACATGAACGGTTTTGGTCACTTTGTGGGGCCTTTCCTGTGGTTTAAGCTGTACTGGGCGCTGCTGGCCGTGGCGCTGGCCGTGGCCGCCAACCTGCTATGGGTGCGCGGCACCGAAACCGACTGGCGCACCCGCCAGATGCTGGCGGTTCGCCGGTTCTCGGGTCCGGCCCGGCTGGCCCTGGCCCTCACGCTGCTGGGTTTCGTGGCCGTGGGCTCCTGGATCTTCTACAATACCAACGTGCTCAACACTTTCCGCGGCAGCAAGGCCCAACAGCAGCTTCGGGTAAATTACGAGCAGCAATACGGCCGCTTCCGCAGCCTGCCGCAGCCCCGCATTGTGGCCGTGGATGTGCAGGTGGATTTGTTCCCGACCCAACAGGAAGCGCGGGTGCAGGGCCAGTACTGGCTGCGCAACAAAACGGCCCAGCCCCTCGATACCGTGGTGCTGAACCTGCCCTCCAACGAGGACGTGAAGATTCGGAAGATGCAGCTTGGCTCGGGCGCCACTACCGTGCTGGCCGACTCCCTGACGGGTTTCTACGTGCAGCGTCTGCCCCGTCCTCTGGCCCCTGGCGACTCGCTGACCCTCGATTTCGAACTGTATTACGACTCCCCCGGCTTCGAGCAGCGCACCGGCCGCACCAGCATTGTGGCCAACGGCACGTTCGTTAATAACGGTACGCTGCCCCACATCGGCTACAGCGAGCAGGCCGAAATCAGTGAGGAAAGCGCCCGCAAAAAGTTTGGCCTCAAGCCCAAGGCCCGCATGGCCCGCCTCGAAGACACGATGGCCCGCGCCAACACCTACATTGCCTCCGACGCCGACTGGGTGCGCTTTGCCGCCACCGTGAGCACTGTGCCCGACCAAGTGGCTCTTTCGCCCGGCTACCTGCAAAAGGAGTGGACCCAAAACGGCCGCCGCTACTTCCGCTACGCCATGGACGCCCCGATTCTCAACTTCTACTCGTTTCAGTCGGCCCGCTACGTTGAGCGCAAGGCCAAATGGCGCGATGTGGATATCACGATTTACTACCAGCCGGGCCACGAGTACAACCTCGACCGCATGGTACGCGGCGTGCAGGACGGCCTGAGCTACTACAGCAAAAACTTCGGCCCCTACCAGTTCCGGCAGCTGCGCATTATTGAATTCCCGGGCTACTCGGCTTTCGCCCAGGCGTTTCCGAACACCATTCCGTTCTCCGAAAACATCGGTTTCGTGGCCAAAGTGGATACCACCGACCCCAAGGACGTGGACTATCCCTACTACGTAACGGCCCATGAGGTGGCGCACCAGTGGTGGGCCCACCAGGTGATTGGGGCCGCCGCCCAGGGCAGCACTATGATGGTGGAAACCCTGGCCCAGTATTCGGCCCTGATGGTGATGAAGCAGAAATACGGCCCCGAGCGGATGCGCAAGTTCCTCAAGTACGAGCTTGATACCTACCTGCGGGGCCGGGGTACCGAACGGGTGGCCGAGCGGCCGCTTTACCGGGTCGAAAACCAGCAGTACATCCATTACCGCAAGGGTTCGGTGGTGATGTACGCGCTGGCCAATTACCTCGGCGAAGACAAAGTAAACCAGGCCCTAAGCACTTACCTCAACCAAGTGAAATACCAGGAGCCGCCCTACACTACCTCCCTTGACCTGATGCGCAACCTGCGCCAGGTAACGCCCGACTCGCTCCAATACCTGGTGACCGATATGTTCGAGCGCATTGTGCTGTATGAGAACAAGGCCGACTCGGTAACGGCCATCAAGCTGCCCGACGGACGCTACCGGGTGGATATGGTACTGTCGGCCAAGAAGCTCTACGCCGACAGCGCCGGCAACGAAACGCCCACCAAGCGCATGAACGACCTGATTGACGTGGCCGTGCTCGGCCGCGAAAAGGTGAATGGCCAGTGGCAGGATATTCCACTTTACCGCCAGAAGCGCCGTTTCCCCAACGGCACGACCCGCCTGAGCGTCATCGTCCCCAGCAAACCCGAAAAAGCCGGCATCGACCCCTACAACCTGCTGGTCGACCGCACCCCCGACGATAACGTGAAGCCAGTAGTGGTGAAAGGGAAGTAGATGACTAGTGGTTATTAAAGGAACGTCGTGCTGAGCGGAGTCGAAGCATCTCTACTGCTTCGTTGTGATACCATTGCAACGAGGCGGCAGAGATGCTTCGACTCCGCTCAGCATGACGTTCTTTTTGCTACCCGGACCCAGCGCTGAAAACTTGGCCTGACTTCTGTATTAGTCCCGGCAGTCCAACTTCTGCTCCCGATTTTTGCTAATATGAAACGCTCTCTCCTCCTTGCCTTCGCCGCTTCGCTGCTCACCTTATCAGCCACGCAAGCGCAGACGGCCACCAAAATCAAGACCAAAACTAAGGCCGCCAACGGCACCGAGGTAAAGACCAAAACCGACGTGGAGCCGCTCGTACTCGACGGGCCCATCCGGCGGGTGGAAACGCTGTCAGGCATTGACATTTTCCCGGGTACGGGCGGCAAAAGCATCATGCTGAGCTTCACCCAGCAGTTCACCCAGCCCGGCATGCTCACCGTCACCAACTATAAGAAGCAGGCCATCTACTCGACTCCGCTTGACCCGCAAAGCAATACCGGCGCGCCCGTAGATTTAGGTCGAATTCCGGCCGGCACCTACCTAGTAGAGGCCAAAACCGGCAACTATGTGTACTGGAAAAAAGTGATGGTAAAGTACCCCGCTGCACCCGTAGCCCGCAAAAAGCGGCGCTAACAAATTGAACGGCCCGTGCTTTTTGGCGGGCCGGGCAACTGTTTAAGGCTCCGAAGTCGTTTGGGCTTCGGAGCTTTGCGTTTCTGGTGGGCCCGGTTGGGCCGGCCACCTTCTTTCTTCTGCTATGAAATCTGTTTCGCGTTTTCTCCGTCTGATGCCGCTGCTGGGGCTGCTGTTCGGGCTAGTGGCCTTTGCCGGCCCCGGCCTCAAAAAAACCACCATTGCCAAAAACCTGACCATGGGCGTGCCCGACGGTTTCGCACCTCTGCCCGATGAGGGTATTGCCATGAAATACCCGGCTCAGCGCCGCCCGTTGGCCGTTTTTGCGAGCCCCAACGGCCAGGTGGGGCTGAGTGTCAGCCAGAAGCCCACCAACTTCAGCAACCGCGACTACGCCATGCTGCTCAAGATTTACAAGGCCAGCATCCAGAACATGTACGGCAAGGTGCAGTTTCTGCGCGAAGACATCTACACCGTTAACAAGCGCGACTTTGTGGTGCTGGAGTTCGTTTCGACGGTGGCCGACAACCGCCGGGGCGGCGGCAACATGGCCGCCATTCGCAAATATCAGTTGGTGCAGTATGCCATCGAAGGTGAGCAGCTGTACGTCTTTACTTTCGATGCCCCGGCCAACGAGCAGGCCAAGTGGCAGCCCATCGCCCAGGCTGCTATGGAGAGTGTGGTGATGAAGTAAGCCCCGCCCCTACTCCGTTCCTGAATTAGCGAAACTCAACCTATGACCCTTTCTCTGCATTCCGACGAACAGTACATGCGGGAGGCGCTGAAGCAGGCGCGTTATGCACTGGCCGAGGATGAAATTCCGATTGGAGCCGTGGTGGTACTGGATCAGCGCATTATTGCCCGCGCCTACAACCAGACCGAGCGGCTGCAGGACGTAACGGCCCACGCCGAAATGCTGGCCCTGACGGCGGCAGCCAATCATTTGGGCAACAAATACCTGCAGGAATGCACGCTTTACGTAACCGTGGAGCCCTGCGTGATGTGCGCTGGAGCCAGCGCCTGGGCCCAGGTGCGACGGGTGGTGTTTGGGGCTCCCGAGCCCAAGTTTGGCTACCGCCGCCACGGCCGGCTGCTGCACCCCAGGGCCGAAGTGGTAAGCGGCATCCTAGCCGAAGAGAGTGAGGAGCTGATGCGGGAGTTTTTCGCCCAGAAGCGGAAATAGGCTACTTTTAGCCCGCCACCGTAACCCTGGCCCTCATGCCGGGGTTGTATATATAGTATGAATTAGCTGGTACTGAGTAATGAGATGCTGTTCTAGCGGCCTATCCGGGCAAATAGAACAGCATCTCACTACTCAGTACCAGCTAATTCATAGCAAACTCTCACCTAAACCCTTTCTACTATGGCTTTCGAACTGCCCGCCCTTCCGTATGCTTTTGATGCACTGGAGCCGCACATTGATGCGCAAACCATGCAGATCCACCACGACAAGCACCACCAGGCCTACGTTACCAACCTCAACAATGCCATTGCCGGCACTGATATGGAAGGTAAGAGCCTGGATGATTTGATGCATAACATTGCCGCCGCCCCCACGGCCGTGCGCAACAACGGCGGCGGCCACTGGAACCACTCCATGTTCTGGCAGGTGCTGAGCCCTAAAGGCGGCGGCGAGCCTACTGGTGCCGTGGCCGAGGCCATCACCAAGTCGTTTGGTGGCTACGAGAAGTTCAAGGAAGAATTCACGAAGGCCGCCGGCACGCGCTTCGGCTCGGGTTGGGCCTGGCTGTGCAAGCAGGCCGATGGCTCGCTGACTATCGGCTCGACGCCCAACCAGGACAATCCGCTCATGCCCGATGCCGGTGTTAAAGGCACCCCGCTGCTCGGTATCGATGTGTGGGAGCACGCCTACTACCTCAAGTACCAGAACAAGCGCCCCGACTACGTGGCCGCCTTCTACAACCTCATCAACTGGGACGAGGTGAACAAGCGCTTCCAAGCTGCTTAACCTTGTTTTTCGTTGCCTGTTCTTCGTAGTTCGGCTCAAATAACTTGTAGTTTCTGAACAACAAAGGCACCGTTAAAACCTCCGCTCCATTTGGGGCGGAGGTTTTTTTGTGGCTCGCCGGCAGTTTTTTTACCAGGACAGCAAACCTTTTGCGAGCAGATACGCTTAAGAACCAATCAATGTATCTACATCATTTTGAATCCAATGTCTGACAAGCTCTTTTCGGCTGCCCAGCTCGGCCCAATTACCCTCCGCAATAAAGTAGTAATGGCCCCCATGACGCGCGCCCGCTCGCTGGGCAACGTGCCCGGCCCGCTGGTAGCCGAGTACTATGCGCAGCGCGCTTCGGCCGGCCTCATTATTGCCGAGGGCACGGCCCCGAATATCGACGGTTTGGGTTACGCCCGTATTCCGGGCCTGTTCAATGCCGAGCAGGTAGCAGGCTGGAAGCTGGTAACCGACGCCGTACACGCCCGCGAGGGCCGCATTTTTGTGCAGTTCATGCACACCGGCCGCATTGGCCACCCCCTCAACTTGCCCGAGGGTGCAGAGATGGTAGCTCCATCGGCCGTAAAGGCCGGCGGCGAAATGTGGACCGACCAGCAGCAGATGCAGCCCCACCCCGAGCCCCGTGCCATGACGACGGCCGAGGTAAAACAGGTAATCCAGGACTTCGCCAAGGCTGCCAAACTAGCCGTGGAGGCTGGTTTTGATGGCGTAGAGTTGCACGCGGCTAACGGCTACCTGCTGGAGCAGTTTCTCAACCCCAACACCAACCAGCGCACCGACGAATACGGTGGCTCGGCCGAAAACCGCGCCCGCTTTGTGCTGGAAGTGGCCGATGCTACCATAGCAGCTATTGGAGCCGAGCGCACCGGCATCCGGCTCTCGCCCTGGGGCACGTTCAACGATATGGGGGCCTACGAGGGCGTCAACGACTTTTACGAGTACCTAGCCACCGAGCTGCAAAGCCGCAATCTGGTGTACCTGCACCTCATCAACCCCGAAACCATTAAGGCCCCGGCGGCCTCGGCCGACACCGTGGGAATTATGCGCCGTGCCTTCACCAACACATTCATTCTAAGCAGCGAGTACGACGCTGCCAAGGCCGAGGAAGAACTGCAGAAGGGCCGCGCCGACCTCGTAGCGTTTGGCCGCCCATTCATTAGCAACCCCGATTTGCCGGAGCGCATGGAGGCCGGTACCGAACTAGCTGAGGGCGACCAGTCGACCTACTACGGCCCGGGCCCCCAAGGCCTGCACCAGGGTTACACCGACTACCCGGCTTTGGCCGAGGCACAGCAACCGGCATAACCAGCTTGGGCAGTCTGCCTGACCCGGTAGCACGTGCAAAGAGAAAAGCCCCGCCGGTAAGTCCGAACTTGTCCTTACCCAAATCTTTTTCCGACCTCGCCGAGGTAACGCCAAGGCCTTTTCTCGCTGGCTGCCCCCGCTTGAAAAGCGGTAAACCGGATAGGCAACCGCGCCAAAACGCCCTTCCAGCCGCACGGCTGGAAGGGCGTTCGAGTTTTGGGTAAGGACAAGCCGGTAAGTCCGAACGGGGCTTTTCTCTTTTATAACAGAGCATCATGGCGGCAGCTTTTAGAAAGCTTGATTCTGCATTCTATGCGCATATTTTAAGTAGTGTTGAGCGAATGAACCGACCTATTGCCTGCTTATTCTTATTTAAAATAATTAAAGATAAGCTTGCGAGCTTGAACATTGACCTCTACTTTTGTTCTATAATCGAAACGATTCTAAACAACTACTCTCTATTACGACCCATGCGTTTCCCTGCCCGCTTGTTCACGCTTGCTTCTCTGGCCTTGGCCTCTGCCACTTTCACCGCCTGCTCCGATGATAAAGACGAGATAACGCCGAACGCGCCAACGTATGAGGTGCCTGTTACCTACAGCTTCGCCAACGTGAACTACAGCGGCCAGCAGGCCCGCCTGGCCATGCTCGGCGAGATGGACACCTACATCAAAACCGCCAATACCGGCGCGGTGCTCAATGCCCAGAAGCTGCAGAACATGTATGCCAACACCAGCAGCCCCTTCGCGGCCACCGAACTGAACACAGCCGGCAAGCAGTTGCGCGACAAAACGCTGAGCACCGTGCAGGCCGAATACGACGGCTACCTGCAGGATGTGGCCACGGCCAGCCTCAGTGCCCGGGTGCCTGCTACTAATGGCACCGCCGGTATCCTCACCTCGGCCGATGGCACCAAGAAGTACCTCGTAAACGCCAAGGGCGTGGAGTTGGGCCAGCTCATTCAGAAGGGTCTGATGGGCGCCGTGTTCTATTACCAGGCCGTAGACAGCTACCTGACGGAGGACAAGATTGGCAACGCCGTAGATAACAAAACCGTGAAGCCCGGCGAAGGCACGGCCATGGAGCACCACTGGGATGAGGCGTTTGGCTACTTCGGAGCTCCGGTTGATTTCCCGGCTAACACGACGGGCCTCAAGTACTGGGCGAACTACAGCAACCAGGTTGACCCGGCATTGAAATCGAACAAAATCCTGATGGATGCTTTCCGGAAAGGCCGGGCCGCTATTTCCAACAACGACATGGCCGGCAAAACCGAAGCGGCCGCCACGCTACGCACCAACTGGGAGACGCTCGTTGTCTCGTCGGCCATGCATGAGCTGAACATCGCCAAGGGTGCAGTGGCCGACCAGGCCCTCAAGAGCCACTACCTCTCCGAGGCCCGGGGCTTCGTAATGGGTCTGCGCTACCGGAAGGACCGCAAAATCAGCGACGCTACTTACGCCCAGGTGATGGCCAAGCTCGGCGACAACTTCTACGCCACAACCGGCGCCGACATCAACGACGCCCTCAACCTGCTCAGCTCTGCCTACGGCCTCGATGCCATCAAAGGCAGCATATAAATAAGTTGAACCTGGCACCCGCCGGACCTGTTACCTGCATCTGGCAGCCCTTTTCCGTTATTCGGACTGAGGTTGCCCTTTGCTTTTCTTCCTCCTTCGATGCTGCTACCTAACCTGAAAACGTTGCGCCTGATGGCCGCCACCTTTAGCCTGGCCCTGCTGGCTTCCTGCAGTTCCGACAGCAAGTCGGAAAACGCCGCCCCCGCCGACTCATTCGACCGGGCCGCCATGCTGGCCAACTATTCCGACCAGCTGATTGTACCCGGTTTGCGCGAGTTGAGCACCGAGTCGAGTCAGTTGAGCGCAGCCGTTTCGGCCTTTGCGGCCAGCCCATCGGAGGCTACCCTACAAACGGCCCGCGCCGAGCTGCGCGAAGCCAACTTAGCCTGGCAGGCCATGAGCTCCTATGAGTTTGGCCCTTCCGAAGAGCAGATGCTGCGGTCCAACCTCAACATCTACCCCACCTCGACCGACCGGATTGAAGCCAATATCGGGGCTGGTTCTTACGATTTGAGCACAACCGCCAACCTGTCGGCCAAAGGCTTTCCGGCCCTCGACTACTTGCTGTATGAAGGCGCGACGCCCACGGCAGTAGCGGCGAAGTTTACGGCTTCGGCGGCCCGCGGGGCCTACGCCAAGGCCGTAGCGGCCGAAATCAAGCAGCGCACTGAAGTGACCTACAATAAGTGGCTGGGCGGCGGCTACACCACCACCTTCCAGCAGTCTACCGGCACGGCCGTGGGCAGCGCGGTAGCCAACCTGGTCAACCAGCTCAATTCCGACATTGACGTAACCAAGCGCTTCAAAGTGGGCGTTCCGGCTGGTCGCTTCACGGCGGGTACGGCCCAGCCAACCAGGGCCGAGTCGCCCTATGGCAACCTTTCGCTGGAACTGCTTAAGCGCAACGTGCAGGCCCAAAAGGCGCTGTTTCTGGGTCAGGCTGGCACTGCCAATGGCCTGGGCCTCGACGATTACCTTACCCACGTGAAGGCCCAATACAACGGCAAGCCGCTGGCCGACGCCATCAGCCAGCAGTTTGATGCCGTGCTGACTGCCATTGATGCGGTGCCCGGCCCGCTCACCCAGGCTGTAGCCACCCAGCCGGCCAGCGTTAATAAGGTTTATGACGAGTTCCAGAAGCTCATCATCCTCACCAAAACCGATATGCCTTCGGCCCTCGGCGTATCCATTACCTACGCCGACAACGACGGCGACTAACCGAAGTATCTGAAGGCGTGTCATGCTGAGCGCGGCGGAGCGTAGTCGAAGCATCTCTACCGCAGTGGTATTCCTGCTACTAGGTTTACTACAGCGGTAGAAATGCTTCGACTACGCTCCGCCGCGCTCAGCATGACACGTTCTCATTAAACCGTTTCTCCTCTCACTTGTCTCATGTCCACCCTCAACCCTTCCACTTCCTGGTTGATGCGGCCGGTTTCGGCGGCGCCGCTGGTGGTGTTTCGGGTGCTGTTTGGCGGCATGATGCTGGCCAGTATTGCGCGGTTTGCGGCCAAAGGCTGGATTACCGACCTGTACGTGGCACCCAAGGTGTTCTTCCCGTATTACGGGTTCGAGTGGGTACAGCCGGCTGGGGCCGTGGGTATGCCCGTGGTGTTCGGACTGATGGCGCTCGGGGCGTTGGGAATTATGCTGGGCGCGTGGTACCGCTGGTCGGCGGGGCTATTTTTCCTGGCGTTTACCTACGTTGAGTTGCTGGACAAGAGCAACTACCTCAACCACTACTACTTCGTGTCGGTAGTGGCTTTTTTATTGATTTGGGTGCCGGCCAACGCGCAGTTTTCGCTCGATGCGCGCTGGCAGCCGGAGCGGTGGCGGTCCACGGTGCCGCAGTGGGCGGGGCTGCTGCTGCGTACCCAGATGGGCATGGTATACTTCTTCGCCGGCGTGGCCAAGCTGAACCCCGACTGGCTCTTTGAGGCCATGCCGCTACGCCTGTGGCTGCCCGCCCACACCGATTTACCGATCATCGGCTGGTTTTTCGACCAGCTCTGGGTGGCCTACGCGTTCAGCTGGTTCGGCGCGTTCTACGACCTCACGATTCCGTTCTTTCTGAGCGCGCGGCGCACCCGCTACTGGGCCTACGCCACGGTGGTGGTGTTTCACGTACTCACGGCAGTGCTGTTTCAGATCGGTATGTTCCCCTACATTATGATGGTGAGCACACTGCTATTCTTTCCGGCTTCCTTCCATGAAAAGCTGCTGGGCTGGGGCCGCCGCCTGCTGGGCCAGCCGGCTGGGGTGCCGGAAACGACTCCGGCACACTCTGCACTTTCGGCCGCGCCGCGGGGGCTGGTAGTGGCGCTAGGGCTGTGGCTGCTGGTGCAGGTGCTGCTACCGTGGCGGTTTCTGCTGTACCCGGGCGACTTGTTCTGGAGCGAGCAGGGCTACCGTTTTTCGTGGCGGGTGATGCTGATGGAGAAAAGCGGTACGGCCTTTTTCTATGTGCTCGACCCGCGCACGGGCCATGAAACCGAAATTCGCAACCGCGACTACCTTACCGTAACGCAGGAAAAGCAGGTAGCCACCCAGCCCGATATGTTGCTGCAGTTCGCCCACGTCCTGCGCGACGACTACCGCCGCCGCGGCGTGCCCAACCCGCAGGTGCGGGCCGAAGCGTACGTAACGCTCAACGGCCGCAGTTCCCGCCTGCTCATCAACCCCAAGCTCAACTTGGCTCAACAGCAGGAAGGCTTCGGGGCTAAGGCCTGGATTCTTCCGCTAGAGCAGGTCGAGCCGACGGGCAAATGATTTCGGCTGCCGTAGGGAAGAGGCTCAACTGCTCTCCTACCGTAGTATCTCGCTCAGTATAAGCGTACTTTTGCACCCCGATTCACCTCACCCCCGCCCAATGTCCCGCTTGCTGCTTCTGCTCCTGCTGCTTTTCACGCTGCCCGCCCTCGGCCAGAACCTGACGCTGAGCGGCCGGGTAACGGATGCGCGCACGGGCCGGCCGGTGGCGCAGGCGGAAGTGCTGCTTACCAACTCGGGCCAGCTCACGCGCACCGATGCGCAGGGACGCTACCAGTTCGGCGAGCTGCCGGCCGGCACCTACGCCCTCACGGCCTTTGCCGAGCAGTTCACTTCCATCACCAAACCCGTAGAGCTAACGGCCGATGCCACGCTGGATTTTGCCCTCGCACCTTCGGATGTGAAGCTGAGCGAGGTGAACGTGGAGGGCCAGCGCGAGCAGGGCTTTGGTATCCGGCGGCTGAATTCGGTGGAGGGCACGGCTATTTATGAGGCCAAAAAAACGGAGGTAATCGAGCTGGAGAACGTAACGGCCAACCTGGCCACCAACAACGCCCGGCAGGTGTTTGCCAAAGTGGCCGGCCTCAACATCTGGGAAAGCGACGGGGCGGGCATTCAACTGGGCATTGGCGGGCGCGGACTGAGCCCCAACCGCACCGCCAACTTCAATACCCGCCAGAACGGCTACGACATTTCGGCCGACGCGCTGGGCTACCCCGAGAGCTATTACACGCCTCCTACCGAGGCCCTGGACCGCATTGAGGTAGTGCGCGGAGCGGCCTCGTTGCAGTACGGCACCCAGTTTGGGGGCATGCTGAATTTTGTGCTACGCCAGGGTCCAACTGATAAAAAGGTGCAATTCACGACCCGGCAGACGGGCGGCTCGTTCGGATTTTTCAACTCATTCAACAGCGTGGGCGGCCAGCTCGGGCGCACCAATTACTACGCCTACTACCAGTACAAGCGCGGCGACGGCTGGCGGCCCAACTCGGGCTTCGATGTGCATACAGCCTACGCCAGCGTGCAGCACGCGGCCACCGAGAAGTTCAAAATCGGGCTCGACTACACCCGCATGTACTACCTGGCCCAGCAGCCCGGCGGCCTCACCGACGCCGAGTTTGCCCAGGATGCCCGCCAGAGCAAGCGCACCCGCAACTGGTTTCGCGTGAACTGGAACCTACTGGCCGCCACCGCCGACTACCGCTTCTCCGACGCCACCCGCCTCAACTGGCGCACCTTCGGGCTGCTCGCCGACCGCACCGCCCTGGGCAACCTCAGCCGCATTGACAGGCCCGACGACCTGAACTCGATCCGGCTGCTGCTGCGCGACGAGTTCCGTAACGTGGGCTCAGAGCTACGGCTGCTGCACCGCTACGCCCTGGGTGGCTCGTTCTCGACGCTGCTAGTGGGCGGGCGCTACTACCACGGCTTCACCGACCAGCGCCAGGGCCCCGGCTCGCGCGCCGCCGATGCCGATTTCACGTTTTATCCGGCCGAGCAGAACGTCTCCATCGTTCAGGCCGCCTACAAGTACCCGAGCCGCAACGCATCCGTGTTCGTCGAGAACATCTTCAACCTCACACCCCGCCTGAGCCTCACGCCCGGCCTGCGCTACGAGTTTATCCGCACCAAAGCCGGGGGCACGTTTGCCCGCGAGGAGTACGACCAGGCCGGCAATTTTCTGTCGGAAGAAAAGTTTGCCGAGCAGCGCCAGAACACCCGCGGCCTGCTGCTGGGCGGACTCGGCGCCAGTTTCAAACCCACCGAGCAGGCAGAGGTGTACGCCAACTTCTCGCAGAACTACCGCGCCATCAACTTCAACGATATGCGGGTGGTGAACCCCGGCATTCGGGTGGACCAGGGCCTGCTCGACGAACGGGGCTACAGCGCCGACCTGGGCCTGCGCGGCGGCCGGCCGGGCGTGTTCACCTACGACGCCAGCCTGTTTTATCTGGCCTACAAAAACCGTATCGGCCTGCTGCCCGTCGATGGCTATCTGCTACGCACCAACATCGGCCGCTCGCGCAACCTGGGCCTCGAAACCTTCGTGGAAACCGACATTCTGCGGTTGCTGCAGGGGGAAAACGCCCGCACCGGTCTGAGCGTATTCTCCAACCTCACACTGGTGGATGCCCGCTACAACATCGACAGGGCCGTGTTCCGCGACAAAAAGGTGGAGCTGGCGCCTTCGCTCATCGCCAAAGCGGGCCTCACGCTGCGCCGCGGCCCGCTTAAGCTGGCCTACCAGTACGCCTACACCAGTCGCCAGTTCACCGATGCCACCAACAGCGTACTCGAGTCCACGGCCGTGTTCGGCGAAATACCAGCCTATTGGATTATGGACCTGTCGGGCAGCTACGAGTACAAGTTTCTGAAGCTCGAAGCCGGCCTCAACAACCTCACCGACAACCGCTACTTCACCCGCCGCGCCACCGCCTACCCCGGCCCCGGCATTATCCCGGCCGACGCCCGTGGCTTCTACGTAACGCTGCAGGCGCAATTCTAGCCTATAGATCTTCGGCTGAGGCCCATGGAGCGACAACGGCCTTTATCGCTCGTTTCTTTTCCCTGCCCTCATGCCCGACGACGTGTTGCCCGATATTCAAACCGAAGCCGACATCAAGGCCTTGGTTGACAGTTTCTATGACCGCGTGAATGCTGACCCGCTGCTGGGACCCGTTTTCAACAATGTGGCCCACGTGAACTGGGCAGCCCACCTGCCGCGCATGTACGATTTCTGGAGCGGGCTGCTGCTGCACACCAACCGCTACCGCGGCCAGCCCTTTGCCAAGCATATCCCGTTGCCCATCGGCAGCAGCCATTTCCAGCAGTGGCTTTATCTGTTCTGCCGCACCGTCGACTCGCTTTTTGCCGGGCCGGTAGCGCAGGAGGCCAAGGTGCGGGCCGGTAGCATTGCCTACATTTTCGAGCACCGCATGCGGGCGGTCAACAATCCGCTTTCTATTCTGTAGCCCTCCCTCTCCCATCAGTAACAACTCCGGTGTTTGTTTGGTAGGACAGGCGGACTGCATCGGGCTGGCAGGTGGGGTACGAATAGCGTGTCATTCAGAGCGTAGCGAAGAATCTCGCTGTTTTTGGCCAACTACTCGCTGTTCCCTGCCAACCACTGGCAACTTTACCTATATTTGAAGGCTAAACCCAGGCCAAACCGGGCCACGCAGCTGGCCAACGTCTTTTTGTGACTTCGGCGGCGCCCCTCCTCACTCACCAACCTGCCCTCTGCATGAGTACCAAGCTGCGTCTCATTATTCTGAGCTTTCTTCAGTTTTTCATCTGGGGCTCGTGGCTGATTACCATCGGGGCATACTGGTTCCAGACCAAGCAGTGGTCGGGCTCGGAGTTCGGGGCCATCTTCTCGACGATGGGCATTGCCTCCATCTTCATGCCCTCGCTCATGGGCATCGTGGCCGATAAGTACATCAACGCCGAAAAACTCTACGGTGTGCTGCACCTGCTGGGCGCGGTGGTGCTGTGTACCGTACCGCTGGTAACCGACCCCAGCACGTTTTTCTGGGTGATTCTGCTGAACATGATTTTCTACATGCCCACGCTGGCGCTGTCCATTGCCGTGTCGTACTCGGTGCTCAAGCGTGAGGGGCTCGATGTAGTGAAGGACTACCCGCCCATCCGGGTATGGGGCACTATCGGTTTCATTGTGGCTATGTGGACGGTGAGTTTGCTAGGCTTCGAGAAGTCGGCCAGCCAGTTCTACGTGGCGGCCGGCGCGGCTTTCCTGCTGGGCTTCTACTCATTCACGCTGCCCAAGTGCCCGCCGCTGGCCAAAGACACTCCCGGCCGCTCAATGGTTGATGCATTGGGCCTCAAGTCGTTTGCCCTGCTGCGCGACTCCAAGATGCTGGTGTTCTTCCTGTTTGCGCTGCTGCTGGGCGCGGCCCTGCAGCTCACCAACGCCTATGGCGACACCTTCCTGCACGATTTAGCGGTTACCACGATAACTCCTACCCTGCCAGAGGTCGTCGATTTCAAATCGTTTCTGCAGCTCTCAGGTCAATTGCTATCGAATCCACTTGATAGTCTTCAAATCTTGGCTGCAAAGTATCCAGCCATCATCATGTCGATTTCCCAGATTTCGGAAACACTCTTCATTCTGGCTATTCCGTTCTTCCTGCGGCGCTTCGGCATCAAACAGGTCATGTTTTTCAGCATGATTGCCTGGGTGCTGCGCTTCGGCCTGTTTGCCTACGGCGACCTTGAATCTAGCCTCTGGATGATTATTCTCTCGTGCATCATCTACGGTATGGCCTTCGACTTTTTCAACATCTCCGGCTCGCTGTTCGTCGAAACCCAGACTACGGCTTCTATCCGGGCCAGCGCCCAGGGCTTGTTTATGATGATGACCAACGGTTTCGGTGCGGTGCTGGGCAGTTCCATCAGCGGCATCGTGATTGAGCGCTACTTCACCGATGCCAACGGCGTGAAGGACTGGCACAACATCTGGTTGTCCTTCGCGGCCTACGCGCTGGTCATTGCCGTGCTGTTCGTGTTCCTCTTCAAACACAAGCACAACCCCAACCTAGTAGATGAGCACGTGGATGAGGTAGAGCCGCTGCTGACGATTGAGCAGGCATAAGTATTTTGAACTGTTATGCTGGCACGAGTAGGGTGCGGGGCTTGTCCCCGCCCGCCGTTGAACGGTCCAAGATTGAATCGTTCAATGGCGGGCGGGGACAAACCCCGCACCCTACATCGTTCTGCGCGAGCAGCCATTAGCTTTTGGTAGCTGGCCACCACCCCAATGCTGAAGGCCACTACTCTACTACAAGCCACACAAAAAGCCCGCCTGGCGCATTGCCAGGCGGGCTTTTTGTGTGGCTTGTATGTTGAATCAAGGCTGAAAAAAATCAGCTGAATCAGCGTAAGCTGTACTTAGTTGAAGTAGAATTCGCCCTCAATCTGAGCGTTTTCGTCGGAGTCGGAACCGTGTACGGCGTTGGCTTCGATGCTCTTGGCGTACTTCTTCCGGATAGTACCGTCTTCGGCGTTGGCGGGGTTGGTAGCGCCAATCAGAGTGCGGAAATCGGCTACGGCGTTATCCTTTTCGAGGATGGCGGCTACGATCGGGCCGCTCGACATGTATTTTACGAGGTCCTGGTAGAAGGGGCGCTCCTTGTGCACTTCGTAGAACTGGCCGGCCCGCTCGGCGGTCAGCTGTACTTTCTGGAGCTCCACGATACGGAAGCCGGCCGCCTCAATCATGCCGAGGATACCACCAATGTGGTTGTCCTGCACGGCATCAGGCTTAATCATCGTGAAAGTGCGGTTGGTGGCCATAAGGCAGGTTTGTTTGGTTGAAAGAGAATGCAAATTTGCGGGTGCAAAAGTAGCAGTTTTATACCGAACACCGGTTAGCGGCAGAACGTGTCATGTCGCGACTTTGCCCTTGACTTCAAGAGTCGCCGAGAAAGTATAGCAAGCGTTACCCTTAACTACTACCCGCTAAGCACTACCTTAGCGCACCTTTTCAAAAGGCGTTTTGTTGGAGAGCGGAATATTTCCGAATTTTGCCGCCTTTACATTCGGGCTAACCAGCCCACTTTCAGTCACCTACCCCGTAGGAAATGTCGCAAATTGCTGAGTTAAAGGAGTTGCTGGCCCATCCCCGGCAGGTATTCATCACCACCCACCACAAGCCCGATGCCGATGCTTTGGGCTCGTCGCTGGGTCTGGCAGGCTACTTACGTAAAAAAGGTCACCACGTTACGGTGGTAACCCCCTCCGACTATCCTGATTTTCTGGCTTGGATGCCCGGCAACGATGAGGTAGTGGTGTACGACCCGCGCCGCAACGATGCCAAGGTCCGGGAGCTGGTGAAGCAGGCCGAGGTGCTGTTCTGCCTCGACTTTTCCTGCCTGAGCCGCATCAACGAGTTAGGCGAGTACATACGCGACGCGCCCGGCACGAAGGTGCTTGTCGACCACCACCAGCAGCCGGAGCAGTTCGCCCAGATTGAGTTCTCCAACCCTAAAGCCGCCGCGACGGCCGAACTGATTTTTGAGATTATCCGCGACCTGGGCGACCAGGACCTGGTGGACTCCGGCATCGGCGAGTGTCTGTACGCGGGCATCATGACCGATACGGGCTCGTTCCGTCACCCCAGCACCTCGCGCAATGTGCACCTGATTATTGCCGAGCTGCTCAGCGCCGGCATTAACACGTCCGAGGTACACCGTCGCATCTACGACTCGCACTCGGAGGAGCGGCTGCGCTTTCTAGGCTTCGTGCTGAAAGACAAGCTCACGGTGCTGCGCGAGTACAACACGGCCTACATTGCCATTACGGCCGACGAACTGCGTCAGTACCACTCCAAAACCGGCGACACGGAAGGGCTGGTGAACTTTGCACTCAGTATCGAGGGCATTGTGTTTGCCGCCATTTTCATCGACCGTACCCAGGCCGTTAAAATCTCCTTCCGTTCTGTAGGCGACTTCTCGGCCAGTGAGTTTTCGCGCCGCCACTTCAACGGCGGGGGACACCACAACGCCGCCGGCGGCATCAGCCACGTGCCGCTGCCCGCCACCCTCGACCGTTTCCTGGAGCTACTGCCCGACTACCAGGTAGAGCTGCTGGGCGCGCCGCTTGCCAGCCCGGCCCCGGTGGCGTAATTCGGCGTAACTTCGCCGCTGTTTTTGCATCTTCACTCCTCTCAAACCCCTTCATGTTTTTTCAACGCACCTTTCTGAGCCTGGCCCTGGCGGCCGGCATCCTGAGCATGGCTTCCTGCAACAAAAGCGGGGATTTCAGCAAGACGCCTTCGGGAATTGAGTACAAGATTTTCAAGAACACCGCGGCCGGCAAGTACGAAGACAAGGACGTGAGCAAGGACGGCGACGCGACGTACAAGGAGCGCATCGGCAAAATAATGGCCCTGCATGTGGAGTACCGCACGGCCAAAGACTCGGTGCTGTTCAACTCGCGTAAGCAGCAGATGGGCTTCCCGGTGCGCGTGCCGCTCGATACCGTACGTGCGGCCCAACGTGGCGGCCTCGAAGAAGCCATCAGCCTGCTTCAGCCCGGCGACTCGGCCGTGTTCCGCTTCAACGTGGACACCATTTTTGCCAAGTCGTTCCGCCAGCCGGTACCGGCGTTCATGAGCAAGGCCGGCAAAACCATGACCATGTACGTGAAGGTGGACAAGGTGCAGGACCAGGCCGAAGCCCAGGCCGACGTGCAGAAAATGCAGGTGGAGCAGCAGGCCAAAATGGCCGCCTACGCCGATGAACAGCTCAAAAAAGATGACGTAGCCCTCCAGGCCTACGCCAAGAAAAATAACCTCACCGTTCAGAAAGATGCTTCGGGCGTGTACTACGCCATTACCACGGCTGGCCCCGGCCCCAAGCCCAAAGCCGGCCAGATTGTATCGGTGCTCTACAAAGGCTCGTTGCTGGAAAACGGCAAAGTGTTCGACTCGTCGGAGAAAGTAGGCAACAAGCCGTTCGACTTCGCCATCGGCCAGGGCCAGGTAATTCCGGGCTGGGATGCCGGCATTGCCCAGTTCCCAAAGGGTTCGAAGGGTATCCTGCTGGTGCCTTCATCGCTGGCCTATGGGCAGCGCGGTGCCGGTGCCGACATTCCGGCTGACGCCATCCTGCGTTTCGACGTAGAGCTGGTCGACATCAAGAACGCGCCTGCCCAGCCGGCTGCCGGCGCGCAGATGGACGAAGCCGAAATTCGTCGTCAGATTGAAGCCATACAGCGCCAGCAGCAAGGCAAATAATATCGGGCACCTGCTCGTTTAGCATAAGCCCCCGGCCCTGCGGTGCAACCCGGCCGGGGGTTTTTGTATCCTACCCTCAGGGGTTTCCATGTTTTTTCTTCCTGCTGATGCTGTTCTCTTCCCTTTGTTCTGCTGTCTACCGCACTGGCCAGCGCAGCCGCCACACGCTGGCGCTGCTACTGATTATGCTGCCGCTGCTGCTGGCCGGCTGTCAGTCCGACCCTACCGATGATACCGACTACGCCGCGCGCGACGAGCAACTGATTACCGACTACATCAAGGCCAACAACCTGACGGGCTTCGTACGTCAGGCGTCGGGCCTGTACGTGGCCGTTACGCAGCCCGGCACCGGCAACCCGGCCGTAGCCGGCCAGCAGCTGACGACGCTCTACACCGGCCTCACGCTCGATGGCCGCATTTTCGACTCGACGGCCAACCGCAACAACGATCCGCTTACCTTTACAGTAGGGCGGGGCCAGGTTATTCAGGGCTGGGACGAGGGCTTCATCGGCCTGCGCCCCGGCAGCAAAGCCATCCTGCTCATCCCCTCAGACCTGGCCTACGGCGCCCGCGCCACGGGCCCGATTCCGGCCCGTTCCGTGCTGCGCTTCGATGTAGAGCTGCTGCGGGTTCAGTAACATTTTCTCACCACGCATTTCGCCTGCCATGAACTCCCGGTTTTCGCTGCTTCCTTTTTTTCTGCTGATGTTGCTTTTTGCGTTTGGCGCCTGCAAAAAGGACGATGATAATGAGCCTGCCACCAATTTCGCCGAGCGCGATGAGCAGCTGATTACCAACTACATTCAGGCCAACAACCTAACGGGCTTCACGCAAGACTCGACCATCTTCGTGGCGGTTACCAAGACCGGCACGGGCGCGTTGCCTAAAAAGGGCCAAACCATCATTGTCAAGTATAAAGGCTCGACGCTCGATGACCAGGTGTTCGACGAAACCAAGGAGTCCACTATTGGCTTTCCATTCGTGCTGGGTGCGGGCCAAGTAATCAAGGGCTGGGACCGGGCTTTCAAGCAGTTCAATAAGGGCACCAAGGCCATCCTGCTTATTCCATCGGGTCTGGCCTACGGCAATACTGCAACGGGCTCTATTCCGGCCAATTCGGTGTTGCGCTTCGATGTGGAGGTGGTAAATATCAAGTAAGCCGGCCTCACAGGCGGTGGCGTTTCCATTTTGCTCTATGATAATGAAAAAACTGACCCTGTTTCTGTCGTTGCTGGTCCTGCTGGCGGGAGCCTCGCTCATGAGCGGCTGCGAGCAACCCGCAAACCCCTTCCAGATTGACCCTAAGGTGATTGAGGCCCAGAAGAAGGCCGATGACGACACCATTCAGGCCTACCTGACCCGTAACGCCATCACCACCTACCGCCGGCTCGATTCAGGCATCTATCTGGTGCCTCTCACCGATGGTCCGGCAGCCAACCCGCTGATTAAGGCCGGTCAGAAAGTGACCGTTAACTATGTGGGCCGGTTTATCAACGAGCGCAACGAGTCGCAGGTATTTGATGCCTCCAGCACCAACCGCACCGACTGCGGCTGCTTCAGCTTCCGCAATGGAGCTGGCGGGGTGATAAAAGGCTGGGACGAGGCGACGCTCGAAATGCGCCAGGGCGACCGTAAACTGGTCCTCATTCCTTCCTATCTGGGGTACGGGTTCGAAGCATCGGGACCCATTCCAGCCAGAACGCCGCTGCTGTTTGATATGGAAATCCTGAGCGTAGAATAACAACTGAGTGATGCGGCAAGGGCTGATGTGGGCTATTATACTATTATTGGGCGGCTGGCCCCTGGCTGGCCATGCCCAGCGCACCCTCACCACCGCTGCGCCCCTCTCCCCCACCGACAGCCTGGAAACTAGGGCTCTCACTACCTCGTCGGGCCTGCGCTATGCGCTGCGCCAGCCGGGGGCCGGCCCGACGCCAAAAATCGGCAGCCGGGTTAGCGTTCATTACACCGGCTTTCTGGCCGCCGACGGGCATATTTTTGATACCTCGGTGCAGCAGGGCGGCCCGCTGAAGGTGCGGGCGGGCGAGCAAGAGGTTATCAAAGGGTTTGACGAGGCGCTGCTGCTGCTGCCTGCGGGTAGCCGGGCGCGCGTCTGGATACCCGCCCGGCTGGCTTACGGTGCCAAAGGCCTCACGGACCCTGACGACGACGATAAGCGCCGTTACCTCATCCCGCCCAACGCCGACCTGATTTTTGAGCTGGAAGTGCTGAAGGTGAAATAGGAACGGTTATGCTGAGTATGTGGCGCTTAGAGCCACATACTCAGCGTAACCGTTCTATTGATTATTTAAAACAGCTTCGGGAAGTAAAAAACGGTACGACGGTTGTTCTGCTTGGGCGGAATGACCGTTTTTTTCTTGTTCGAAGCGTGTGCTACTTTTGTTCACGTTTCTAAAAGCACTTGTTTGTATGCCTTATTCTGTCCGGATGCGCGTGTTGGGGTCGGTGAGTGCGTTGCTGCTGGCGGCGGCGGGACTGGTATCGTTTCAGGGTAAACCTGTGCCGTACAACCGGCTGAAATCAGGCCTGGAGTACCGCATCTATCGGCTTGAAAAAGGGCGTTACGTGCTTCGCCCCGCTCTGCCTGCTACCGGCGACCCCACCTACGCCGGCCGCGTAGGCCGCATTCTGAGCCTGCACCTGCAGTTCCGAACCGCCAAAGATTCGGTGCTCATGCACTCGCGCCGCCAAAACGAAAGCCAGCCCGTGCGCGTACCGCTCGACACCCTGCGGCCCAGCCAGGGCGGTAGTGTCGAGCAGGCGCTGGCGCTGCTCCAGCCCGGCGACTCGGGCGTGTTCCGCCTCAACCTCGACACGGTGTTCAGCAAGTCGTTCCGGCAGCCCGTGCCCGGTTTCATCCGCCGGGCCGGCCCTACTATGCTGGTATTCGCCAAGGCCGTAAGCGTGCAAACGCCGGCCGAAGTGGAGGCGCAGATGCGGCAGGAGGAAGTTCGCCAGCAGGAAACAGCCCCCACTAAAGCCGCCGAGCAGGCCCGCCGCGACGAAGCGCTTATTTTGGCCTACGCCAAAGAGCGCCAGCTACAGCCCAAAAAAACGCCCCGCGGCGTATACTATGTGGTTACCCGCCCCGGCAGCGGCCCGGTAGCGCAGCCCGGCCAAACGGTTTCGGTGCTGTACCGGGGCCAGCTGCTGAGCGGCCAGGAGTTTGATGCCTCAGCCAACCACGGCAACAAGCCCATCGAGTTTCCGCTGGGCGCCGGCCGTGTTATTCCGGGTTGGGATGAAGGCCTAGCCCAGCTTTCCAAAGGTGCCAAAGCCACCCTGCTCATCCCCTCGGCTCTGGCCTACGGCCCCCGCAGCCCCGGCGAGTCCATCCCCGCCAACAGCGTCCTGCTGTTTGATGTGGAGCTGGTGGACGTGAAGTAGGGATTAGTGGTTAGTGGTTAGTGGTTAGTGGTTAGTGGTTAGTGAAGAAACGTCATTCTGAGCGGAGTCGAAGAATCTCTACCGCTTCGTTGTAGCAATTTCAACGAAGCGGTAGAGATTCTTCGGCTTCGCTCAGAATGACGTTCTGCTTCTCCCCTCTCGTGTCTCCCTTCCCTACAACTCCGCCAGCACTTCCGACAGCACGGCCAGGGAACGGATGTCGCCGAGGCGCTCGACGTGGAGCTGGTAGTAGCGGATGAGTACGCCCAGCAGCTCGCGTCGGACGCGGCCGTTGGGGATGGAGGCTGAAGCCGGGGTGCGAATCAACTCGTCGAGGTACTGGTCGAACTCGCGGCGCAGGGCCGTGGGGCCACGGTTGGTACCGGCCGCAGCGTCGGTGGCAAAGGCTACCTGGGTGGTAATTTCCTCGCCCGTTTCGGCCCCGAAGCCCAGGTAGTGGCTTAGCTGCAGCAGAAACACCAGTGCGAAGTTTTCGAAGCCCGTTTGCTGCCGGTCGAAGGCCAGCACCGAGTCGTGCAGGAACGTGAACATCGGCTCGTTCTCCTCTTCCTCCAGTAGCACCCGGCTCACCACCTCCGACAGCAGCAGAGCAATGCTGCTCTTGCGCACATCGTAGGGCAGCGTGCGGAAAGGCTCGGCACACCGAAACTCCGAGAGGCGCGTGAGGCCGCCGTTGCGCGAGGTGTAGGCCACCAGCTCCAGCAGCGTGAGGGGCTGAAACAAGGCAATCCGGCCGGGCGGCTTGGCTTTGCGCACCCCATTCACCAGGTAGCTCTGCAGGCCCAGCCGCTCGGTGTACACGCGGGCAATAATGCTGGTCTCGCGGTAGCGAATATGGCTAAGCACAATACCGCGGGTTTTGATAAGCATATTTCAGTATTGAGTAGTTGGTATTGAGTAGTGAGTTGACTTCTGGTTGGTTAGTTGATAAGTAAGGTGAAGGAAAATGAGAACAGGCTCCGGCTAGCGCAATGCAACCATAGCCGCTTCTGCTGCTCGTCCGCGGCTTTTCATCTAACTACTTAGTACCCACTACTCAATACTAAAATCTACCGGCTCACCACGGCAATCTTGCTTACGCAGCCGTTTTTGCCGTCGGCGTCGGAGGTGAGCACCAGGTACACGCCCGAGCGTACGCGCTGGCCATTGTAGTCGGCCAGGTTCCAGCTTACGGTGCCGCCGTTGGCGCGGGTCTGGTATACGATTCGGCCCGCCACATCGGTTATTTTAACGCTGGCGTTGTTGGCCAGGCCCGAAATGCCCACTGGGCCGGCGTAATCGGGCCGAATAGGATTTGGAAACACGCTGGCGCAGCTGGGCTTGCCTTCGGTAATGGTGGCGTCGCCGCGGTAGCTGACCACGCCCGCGTCCGTCACGGCGAATACTTCGCCGGTTTTGTCGTTCACGGCCACATCCACGATGTTGTTGGAAGGCAAGGGGCTGTTCTCGGTGGTGAAATGCAGCAGCACCTCGTTGGCATCGGCCGTAAACAGCCAGAGGCCGCTTTCGGTGGCAAACCATTTGCGGTTGGCTCCATCAATGGCAATGCCGTTTATCTTCTGGTTGTCCAACGTCGCAAAGCCCACCTCACCTTCCCCACCTTTATCCACATAAGGCAGTTGAAAACCGATGGTTTGCTGGGGGTCGAAGGCGCCGCCGGGGTTGGGAAAGAAGGCCGGACCCTTGTTGGTACCCACCCAAATGTCGCCCACGCGGTCCTTAACTACGTCGTACACGTCGTTGATGTCGCGCACAGTGCTTTCGCGGCCCACCGCCTGGATATAGTAGCGGGTTTCGCGGGTTTCGGCGTTGTGGGCCACCATGCCCAGGCCGCTGTTCGGGGCCCGGGCCCGCGATACCCAGGCCGCGCCGGCATCGTCGAGGGCAATGCGGTCGAGGTTTTCGCTGCCCGCGAAGTAATCGATAATGCGCCAGCTGCTGGCCACGGGGTCGAACACGAACAGGCCCGACTGCCCGGCTATCTGGTGACGGTTTACTACCCACACGCGGCCCTCAGCATCAGCCGCAATATCGGTTACGCGGGTAAAGTTAGGGTTGGCTATAGCACTGCGCAGGGGGTTGGGCAGGTTGGTGGTGGGGTTAAAAAGGCGGAACTCGCCCGGTCCCTTCCACTCCAGTAGGCCGTTGCCGTAGCTGCCCACATACAGGGTACCGTCGGGCGTGCGGACTCCCCGGGTCAGGTCCAGGGGGTTGGGGTACTGATTCCGGTCGGGCAGGGTGGCAGGCGTGATGTTGGTCCACTGCCCCTGCTGAAACTCGTAGAAACCCCGAAGGAAGCCGCGCTGTACATACCGGTCGGTGTAGCCGCCCGTGAAGATGTTTACGGTGTTGGTGCGGGCATCGGCCAGCACGCTGAATGCCTGGGCCCCGGCGGGGGCATTGCGCAGGAACTGCTCGGCCTGCTGGCCATCGGGAGCAATACGCAGCAGCCCGTTATCAAAATCGGCCACATAAAAATTCCCGTCGCGGCTGCGCAGGCTGGCCTGTGGGTTGCTCAAAAGCGCCGGCCGCAGCGTGAGACGCCGGACGCCGGTAACCACATCCAGCACCGATACCTGGGCCGGCTCGGTTATCAGCAGGCCAGCCGCCGAAGCCGTCAGCTGCCGGAAGTTTACGCCCACCGGCGAACCAGCCAGCGGCTGCCAGCTTCCGGGGCCGGTGTACACGTAAAGCCGGTCGCCGTTGATGCCAGCCACCACCCGGCCTTGCTGCACGGCCAGCGTGCGGAAGGGGTCGCCGGAACGGGCGGGCAGGTCGGTGGTCCAGGTGCGAAAGTCGAGCGGGTTGCCGGCCAGGCTGGTGCGCATCAGCCCGTTAGAGGTGGCGGCGAAGAGCGTACCGTTGGCCACGGCCGTAGCGTATACCTGCACCACCGTGCCGCCAGGCCCGATATTGGTGTAGGAATCCCGGATTTCGCGCTTATCCAGATCGAGGACTACTATGCCGAAACTGGCCGACAGATAGGCCCGCCGCCCGGTAATCTGGACCTGATACACGGTTTTGCCGCCGTTGATGTCTTTGCGGAAAATGTCGTTGAGGTTGCTGATTTTCCCGTCCTGCAGGCGTAGCAGGTCGAGGTTGGCGTTCTGGTACACCACCAGCAGCTGCTGGCCCACCGAGTCGTAGGCCAACGTGCTCACGCCCACGTCGCTCAGGCCGTCGCGCCGCGAGAGCAGGCGGGTGGTGCCCAGCTTCTTGTCGAGGTAGAAGAACGCATCCTGAGCGGCTACATACACCCGGTCGTCGGCCTCGGCCAGCGCCAGGGCGCGGTTGTTGGGCAGGTGCAGCTGCCACTCGCCGTAGCCAGCCGCCGCCGACTGGGCCCGGGCAGGGCCGGCCGGCAGGAAAGCCAGCAGCAGAAAAAGCGACAGCAGCGCAGCGCGCAGGCGTAAGAATAGACTCATGTAGCGGGCGGTAAAAACGAGGCGAACAGACGCAAGTTAACGCCCCAGGCCGGGCTTTAGTGCCGGGCCTTATTTCGCCTTTTGTCGCAGCCCTTCCTGAAAGCAGACGCGGCAGCGGGCCTCGTAGGCATCGGTTTCACCGAGCAGAATTTTGTCTTCGGCAGCCGTTACCCGGAACGAGTAGGAGGCCAGCTCGCCGCAGCGCACGCAGATGGCGTGTACTTTGGTTACGAACTCGGCCACGGCCATCAGGGCGGGCATGGGGCCGAAGGGCTGACCCTGGAAATCCATATCGAGGCCGGCCACAATTACGCGGGTACCGCCGTTGGCCAGCTGCACGCAAACCTCCACCAACGATTCGTCGAAAAACTGAGCCTCATCGATGCCCACCACGTCGCAGCTGGTAGCCAGCAGCAGGATTTCCTGGGCCACTGGCACGGGCGTACTGCGGATGCTGTTCTGGTTGTGCGACACCACATCTTCGGCGTGGTAGCGGGTGTCGAGGGCGGGCTTAAAGATTTCCACCCGCTGGCGGGCAATTTCGGCCCGTTTCAGCCGCCGGATCAGCTCTTCGGTTTTACCCGAAAACATAGAGCCGCACACAACTTCAATCCAGCCCCGGCGGGCGCTGTTGCTACCAGGACGCGTACCAACGCGGGGTTCAATAAACACAGGCGGAGTCAATGGGTGAATGAGGGAATACAAAAGAACGTCATTCAGAGCGAAGCGAATACACCACGTGTGGCAACTGGGTGGCGCGGGGTACGCGGGCGCTTACCTGGCCGGCGGGCAGGCGGGTCTGGCAGCTCAGGCGCTCATCGGGGCGGAGGCGGCCGGCGGCGCGGTAGCGCAGCTCGGGGGCCGTGGGCTCGCTCAGCAGCTCGGCCCCGGCGCACACCCGCAGCCGGCACGTAACGCAACGGCCCCGCCCTCCGCAGGCATGCTGCCAGTCGTGGCCGGCCACCTGGATGGCGGCCAGCAGCGTGGCCCCGGCAGGCACCGGAATGGCCACGCCGGCCAGGTTTTCAACAATCAGAGTGGGCATCTTTCTGTAAATTGCTCGCTGAACCAGGCTCTCAATGAATACCAAATATAGCCACGCACAGCGTGAACAATACGGCCGGCTGCTGGCAGCCCGGCTCTGCGACCAACATTTCGGGGCCCGCCCCACGGCCACGCTCGATGGCCCGGCGGTACTCAGTTTCACCCCTATCCGGCAGGTAAACCTGTTTGTGGTGCAGGAGCTGCTGGGCAAGTGGACCGCCGAAATGGCTCAGTTGCGCAGCGCGTATTTCGACTTCGAGGATGCCGATGTGCGCCAGGCTCTCACCCAGTTCATGAACGTGCTTTCGCGGCGCATCCGCCTCAGCCGGCCCACCTACGAGCCGTTGCTGGCCCAGGCCGTGGCCGACACGCTGGCCGGTGCCCTCAGCCCGACCGATACGCTGGCCACCAAGCTGCTGCCCGCCGAAGCCGGCCCACGCACGCCCGAACAGTTGCGCGAGGGCCTGCGCTACCTCAATACCAACAAGGACCTATTCGAGCGTTTCATCGACGCGCTGCCGGCTGGCCAGGTGCAGCCACGCGACTACCTCATCAGCCGCTTCAGCCAGCACCTGGAAACCAATTCCGGCCAGCTGGAGCCTCTAACGGAACTGGTAGCACAGTTCAACGAGCTGCTGCCACTTACCGAAGAGGAGTTACGCGAAGCATCGGCACCGCCTGACGCAGTGCCGGTTCGGGCGACTCCCGAAGCCGCGCCTGTTCCGTCTCCGGCTCCCGTGTCTGCAGCCGTTTCCGCAGCGCCGGTAGCGCCGGCTCCAATGGCTCCGGAAGCTCCGGTGGCTAAAGCAGCGCCTGTAGCCGAGGCAGAGGCTGTTGTACCGCTGCACGCCAAGCTCAAGGCCGAGCGGGCGGGCTCCCCCTCGCTGAGCGAAACCCTGCGCCCCGAGCGCGCCGCCACACTGGCCGACAAAGCCCCAAACGTCGAGTCGTTGCGCGAGGCTATTTCCATCAATCAGCGGTTCAGCTTTATCAACGAGCTGTTTGGGGGCGAGAACATGCGCTACCACGCCGCCATCCAGCACCTCGACACGCTGCCCGACGCCGATGCGGCCAAGCGCTACGTAACCGACAACCTGGCCGCCGAACAGCAGTGGGTACGCAAGGACGAGCACGTAAACAAGCTGTTGCGCCTGATCGACCGCAAGTTCAGCGCCTGATTTTCCGGAGCCAGCCCCAGCTTCGGGGCTGGCTCCATTCGTTTCTTCACTGCCGCCCCATGTCTCACCCCGCCGCTGCCCCTCTGCGCTGGCCCCACTGGCTGCTGGTGTACCTGCTGGGCCTGGGCCTGGTGGCGGGGCCGGCCTACCCCATGTACCGGCACTACGATTTCTCGCACTCGCTCGATACGCGTAGTTACCTGAGCGTGGCTCGCGGTGAGTTTAAAGGCGTGAGCCTGACGCGGCGCTACCGGCCCCTGGTGCCGGCGCTGGCTGCCGCGGTGGCCTGGCCCATCGAGCAGGTGTACGCCCGCATCTGGCCCGAGCGTCCCGGCTCCGAGTGGCCGTTGCGGCTGGCCTTTTACGTGGTGAACTGCCTGCTGCTGGCTGGCGCGGGGCTGGTGATGTTCCGCACCTGCCAACTCTGCGGAGCCACACCACTAGCGGCCGCGCTGGCCCTGGCGGCCGTTTTCACGAGCCGCTGGACGGTGTACACGGCCGGCCTACCGCTCGTGGATAGCCTGTACCTGTTGGTGTTTGCGCTGGCGTTTTACGCCGTGCGGGCCAACTCGGCCGGGGCAGTAGTGGCCGTACTGCTGCTGGCGCTGCCCGCCAAAGAATCGGGCCTCATGCTGGTGCCGTGGCTGCTGTGGTACGGCCGCCACGCGCTGCGCTGGCCCTGGCAGCTGGCCTGGCTGGTGCTGGGCGGGGCCGCTTGGCTGGCCCTGCGCCTCTGGATTGACCAGCAGGCCGGCACGCCGCCGGAAGCCAGCGTAACCAATGCCCTGGGCCACCTCGAAAACCTGGGTTACTCGCTGCGGCGGCTGTTTTCAGTGAAGGGCGCGGGTGAAATCTTCAGCATCTTTGGCTTCTTCAGCCTCGCGCTGCTGGCCGGTTTGAGCAGCCGTGCGGCCCGTCAGGCTTGGCTGCCCGCCGTGGGCTGGTCCGGAATCGGGCTGCTGGTTATCGTGGCCGCCCACATGCTGCTTTCGGGTGATTTGGGCCGCATGGGCTACCTGGCCGCCCCGGTTTTCGCGGTGGCTTTTTCGTTGATTGTTGGCCGTGATTCGATGTTTGATTGGTTGCGGCCAAATCAGCCAGTACACATCAGTGAGTGAGTCGAGGGCTCACTCAGCCTTCTCAGTATCGCTCCAGATCCTGCTTGCGGGCGGCGTCAATGGCCAGCAGAATAAAGAGCAGCGTGGTGAATGACCACAGCGAGGAGCCGCCGTAGCTGAAGAACGGCAGCGGGATGCCCACCACCGGGGCAAGCCCGATGGTCATGCCGATGTTGATGCAGAAGTGGAAGAAGATGATGCTGGCCACGCAGTAGCCGTAGGTGCGCCCAAACACCGATTTCTGCCGCTCGGCCACGTAGCCGATGCGGCCCAGCAGGCCCATGAACAGGCCAATGGTGACTATCGAGCCCAGCCACCCCCACTCCTCGCCCACGGTGCAGAAAATAAAATCAGTGCTTTGTGCGGGCACGAAATCGAACTTGGTTTGAGTGCCCTGCAAAAAGCCCTTGCCGGCCAGCCCGCCCGAGCCGATGGCAATTTTAGACTGCGTGACGTTCCAGCCCACGCCCAGCGGGTCGGCCGAGGGGTTTATCAGGATTTCGATGCGCTTGCGCTGGTGGTCCTGCAGCACGTTGTTGAAGAAGAAATCTACCCCGAACACCATGCCGACAACCACCGCCCACACGCCCAGGCTCAGCGGAATGTAGTGCCGTAGCGTCCGCCAGTTGGCCGCCAGCGCAATTACCAGCAGCACCGTAAATCCGGCCAGTAGCCACAGCTTAGGCACGAGCAGCGCCAGAATCAGGATAACAGCTCCAGCGGCCAGAATCAGCAGGATAATAGGCGACATGCCCTCGCGGAAATAGGCCAGCAGAAACGCCGCAAACACCAACGCCTGCCCCGTTTCATTGGCCGCGATGATGAGCACCGGCGGCAGCAGCGTGAGGCCGGCCAGCACCAGTTGGTCGCGGAAGCTTTGCTGGCGCAGGTTGATGCTGGCCAGATAGCGCGAGGCCGCCAGGGCCGTGATGAACTTGGCAAACTCGGCGGGCTGCAGGCGCACTGGCCCCAGTTCCAGCCACGAGCGCGAGCCGGCAATGGGCCGGGCAATAAAGGGCGTAATAATTAGCAGCACAATCATCAGCCCATACAGGCCGTAGGCCAGCGTATCGTAGGCCTTGGGGTCGACGACGAGCACCATCACCACGAGCAGTAGAGCCGTTCCAATCCAGATAATCTGCTTGAACCAGTCGTAGCTCATCAGCTGGCCGAAGCTCAACGAGCTGAGCGGATTGGCGGGCGTATCGGGCGAGTAGCTGGCCGCGTACACGTTCAGCCAGCCCACCCCCACCATCAGCAGGTAGAGCAGAACCGTGACCCAGTCGATGCTGCGGTTATAGCGGGCGGGGAGCGAATTCAATTACTGATTGAGAATTAAAAATTGTTTCCTGGTTTGATAGAGCAGTTTCCAACGTCAGAGGAACATCATGCTGGGCCTTCCGAAGCATGACGTTCTGAGTAACTCTCTGGACAACTCTATCAGTATTTTCGGCGCTTGATGAAGCGGTCGGCGGGGCCGGGCAGCCACTCTTCCCAACGATGGCGCCAGGGGGCTATTTTGCCGCGCAGGTGTTTTTCAATAACCAGTGCGGCCAGCGGGGCGGCCGAGCTGCCGCCGAAACCGGCGTTTTCGATGAACACAACGATGGCAATCTGGGGGTCCTGGGCCGGGGCGAAGGCGGCGAAGGTGGCATGGTCGTCGCCGTGGGGGTTTTGCACGGTGCCGGTTTTGCCGGCCACCGAAATACCCACGTCGGCCAGGCTGGCGTTGTTGCCGGTACCGCCGTTGCCATCCACCACGCTCATCATGCCTGGCACGATGGCCTCGAAGTGCTGCGCGTCCACGCCTACCGTGTGCTTCACCTGGTACTCGGGCAGCGGGCCGCCACTGCCGATGCCGCGCACAAAATGGGGCGTGTAGTACCAGCCGCGGTTGGCAATAGTGGCCATCACGTTGGCCATCTGCAGGCCCGTAATGCCAATTTCACCCTGCCCGATGCTCAGCGAGTATACCGTGCGGTACGTCCAGCGGTGGTAGCCGTTGCGCTTGTCGTAAAACTCCGGCGACGGAACCAGGCCTCTTTTCTCGTTGCCCATATCCACGCCCAGCTTCTCGCCCAGCCCGAATTTCATCACCTGCCGCCGCCACTCACCCAGGCCCAAGCGGGCATCCTCGAAGCGGTTGCTGGAGCGGCCGCGCAGCACGGTAGCGCGCATTACCTGGTAGAAATACGGGTTGCAACTCTGCTTGATAGCAATGCCCACGTTGCTGGGGTACTCGTGGCGGTGGGTGCAGCGCACCAGCTTAAAATTGCACGCAAATGGTGTATTGGGCGTCACCACGCCCGCCTGCAGCGCCACCAGCTCATTCACCAGCTTGAAGGTGGAGCCCGGCGGATAGGTGGCCATCAGGGGGCGGTTGAACAGTGGTTGCTCGGGGTTGTTGAGCAGCTCCATATAGCGGTTGCCCATGCCCTTGCCCGACAGCATTTCGGGGTCGAACATTGGGGCCGACACAAAGGCCAGGATTTCGCCGGTTTTGGGGTCGAGGGCCACCACCGAGCCGCGCTTGCCGGCCATCAGCTTTTCGGCATAGCCCTGCAGCTCCGAGTCGAGGCTCAGGTGCAGGTCCTGGCCGGCCACCGACAGCGTGTCGTACTCACCGCCCCGGAAGGCCCCTTTTTCGATGCCGCGCACGTTTACCATGCGGTACTGCACGCCGCGCCGGCCCATCAGCTGCTTTTCGTAGAATGACTCCAGGCCCGTAATACCCAAAAACTCGCCCGGCTGGTACTTGGCATATTGGGGCCGTTCGAGTAGTTTGGGCGTAATCGAGCCCACGTAGCCCAGGGCGTGGGCCATGGTGTGGGTGTTGTACGAGCGGGCCATACGCGCTTTCACGCTGAAGCCGGGAAAGTCGATCAGGTTATCCTGGATAGCGGCCAGCTCCTGGGTATTCAGGTTCTGCACCAGCGGCGAGGCCTTTACGCGGCTGAACTTACGGGCCTGCTGCAGGCCTTCGCGCACCTCTTCCAGCGGCAGCTGCAGCAGCTGGCTGAAACGCAGCGTGTCGAGCTGCTTCACTTCGCGCGGCACCACCATCAGGTCGTACACGGGCGTGTTCTGGACCAGAATCTGGCCCTTACGGTCGTATATCAGGCCCCGGTAGGGGGGCTGCACAATGCGCTGGAGCGTGTTGCGGTCGGCGGCCAGCTTGTAGCTGCTGTCCAGAACCTGGATGTAGAACAGGCGCGTCGCAAAAACCAGCGCGACGGCCAGGAAAATTGCCTGGACGACGTATTTGCGGCCTTCGAGGTATTGCAAGGCAGAAGAATCTGAAAGGAAAGGGTTTCCGCCCCGAGCAGGCGGTCAGAAGACAAAGGTAACCCCGACCGTTGGGAAAAGGTGCGGGCAAGGTGAGATGGAGAGTTGACGCGCGGGAAGACGGGAAAAAGGAACGTCATGCTGAGCAGAGTGCAACGTAGCCGAAGCATCTCTACCGCTTCGTTGTGCAGTCGTCAGTATTAGCACTGCGGTAGAGATGCTTCGCCTTCGCTCAGCATGACACCGTTCTCACTTCTTTCTTTCCCTCCATCAACCCCACGCAGCCTACCTTTTCCCTACCGCTTGCGGCGCTTGGTGGGGAAGAACACCAACTGGATGATGAGCAGCGCCAGGCCCGTGTAGAGCGTGCTGAGCACGATTTTGGCCAGCGTAAGGCCCACAAACCGAAACGAGCCCAGCTCCAGCAGGAAGAAAGCCGCGTGGTGAATGGCCGTGAGTAGCACCAGGTACACCACCATCCACTGCCAGCCCATCTGGTGGATGTTCACCGAATCCTGGGTATCGTAGCCGTCGCGGGGGGTGAGCAGGCGCAGCACCCAGGGCCGCAGGTACATGAGCAGCACGGCGGCGGCGGCGTGCACCCCACCGGTGTCAAACACCATATCGAGCGAGAAACCCACCACAAAACCCAGTACCAGCTGCACCACCAGCGGCGTGGCCAGCGGCAGAAACAGCAGAAAACCCAGGTAAATGAAGCACCAGGCCAGATTGAAGAGCACGAAATCGGTGCCGCTAATCAGCAGCACGTACAGGGCCAGGTAGAACACGCCCCGCACCGCCTGCCACAGAACGCTGAAAATTCCTCCGCTCATGGACGCTTGGTTTCGGGTTTGATGCCGGCGCGTAGCTCCAGCGTGTCGCGCTCGGCCTGAGGTCGGCTGGTCACCAGGTACACGTAGGTGAGGCGCGAAAAATCGGTGGCCAGCCGCACCCGCACCGTCCAGAAGTTCTTGTCCGGCTCCTTCACAAACGAGTCGACGGTGCCCACCAGCACGCCCTCCGGATATACCGCGTTATAGCCCGAGGTCACTACTGTGTCGCCGCGCACCAGCTTGTTCTGGCGCGGAATGTTGTCGAGTAGCACGTGGGTGGGGTCGTCGCCGAGCCAGCGCACCGTGCCAATGGTGCCGTCGCGCTGGATGCGGGCCGAGGTGCGGCTCTGCGAGTGCAGCACCGATGCAATGGTGGCGTAATGTTCCGAAAATACCTTCACCCGGCCCACAATACCTTCGGCCGACACTACGCCCATGCCGTCGCGCACGCCATCGGCGCGGCCTACATTCAGGGTGAGGTAATTATCTACGAGGCGCTGGGTGCTGCTCACTACCCGGGCCGGAATCAGCGGGTAATCGGGGTCGCGGGTGGCCAGGGGGCGCAAGCCCAGCAGCAGCGAATCGGGGCGGCCCAGAATGGCCAGCCGGGCCTGGGTGGTGCTGTCCTGGCGAACGGGCAGCGAATCGGCGGTGCGGCCGCCCAGGTCGGGCGGATAGAACTGCTGGCGGAGCCGGGCGTTTTCGCGCATCAGCTCTTGGTTCACATCGGCCAGCCGGAAATAATCCTGCACTTGGTTGCGCCAGCCCAGCACCTGCCCCACGTAGGTATTGGCCGAGTTGAAAAACGCGGCCCGCTGGTACGTGCTATTGCGCACTAATAAAAACAGGCTCAGCACTTCCAGCACCGCAAATACCAGGAAAGCCCGGTAGCGAAACAGAAAGGCGAACAGGTTATTCATTCGGAGAAGCTGGTAGGTAGAAGCTGGTAGCTAGAAGCGGACAGGCCGTGGTAACGGAAGGTTTAACTGCCTGAAAAAAGAACGTCATTCAGAGCGAAGCGAATAATCTTGCGGGCTGACGTTGGACAAAGGTAGTGCAACGGTGCCACGCAAGATTCTTCGCTTCGCGCTGAATGACGTTCAATTCTAGCTCCTAGCTTCTAAGTAAGAAGCACGCCCCGGAAAGCCTGAATGTCCTTGATGGCCTTGCCGGTACCGCGCACTACGGCGCGCAGCGGGTCTTCGGCAATATGAATGGCCAGCTTGGTTTTCGCGGCTAGGCGCTTGTCGAGGCCGCGCAGCAGGGCACCACCGCCGGTCAGGTGAATGCCGTTTTCGTAGATGTCGGCCGACAGCTCGGGCGGGCTGATCTCGAGGGCCTTGAGCACGGCTTCCTCAATTTTAGCCACCGACTTATCGAGGGCAATGGCGATTTCCGAAGACGTTACCTTGATAACTTTCGGGATGCCCGTCATCAGGTCGCGGCCGCGCACCTCATAATCGGGCGGCGTAACGTCCAGCTCCGTGAGGGCCGCGCCTACCTCAATTTTGATGCGCTCGGCGCTCCGCTCGCCAATCAGCAGGTTGTGCTGGCGGCGCATGTAGTCGAGAATATCCTGGTTGAATACGTCGCCGGCCGTTTTGATGCTCTGGTCGCAGACGATACCCGAAAGGGCAATAACCGCAATTTCGGTGCTGCCGCCCCCGATGTCGATAATCATCGAGCCGATGGGCTGCTCCACATCAATACCGATACCGATGGCGGCGGCCATGGGCTCCTGAATCATCCAGACCTCCTTGGCGCCGGCGTGCTCAGCCGAGTCACGTACGGCCCGCTTTTCCACTTCGGTAATGCCCGACGGGATGCAGATAACCATGCGGTGCGAGGGCTGAAACAGGCGGTTGCGGGTATCAATCATCTTGATAAGCCCCTTGATCATCTCCTCGGCGGCGTGGAAGTCGGCAATTACGCCGTCTTTCAGGGGCCGGATAGTTTTGATGTTGTCGTGGGTCTTTTCGTGCATCTGCTGCGCCTGCCGGCCCACGGCAATTACCTTATTGGTCGTGCGGTCTTTGGCGATGATGCTCGGCTCGTCCACCACGATAACATCGTTGTGAATGATGAGCGTGTTGGCCGTGCCCAGGTCGATGGCAATGTCGCTGGTAAAGAAATTGAAGAAACCCATTGCGTTACGGCAAGTAAATGAGAACGGGGCGCTTGCGCCCGTCAAAAGTGGGGCAAAAGTACGGAAGATTTAAGTGGGCCCATAATGGTACCGTTGTCCGGGCCCGCGCTATTGCCTCTTGGCGCATGTTGCCCAACGGTCGGGGCGGCAGTACGCACTGTGTGCAGAATTCTTTAACACTGGTTCTGCTAACTGCGAATCATATATCTTGCACCCACCTGCCACTAATATAACTTTTTCATGAACACCTCCTTTACCCGGCTGAGTGCGGCCCTTCTCATAAGCGGCTTATGGCTGACGAGTTGCAGCAAAAAGCCCGACGCCTGCTTCACCATTGAGAAAGGGATTCCTAGCTCTAAAGTCAACGACGAGGTAGAGGTAAACGCCGGCTGTGCCTCCGATGCAGACAGTTTTGTTTGGGAATGGGGCGATGGAGCCAGCGACACTGGCATTAAGGCCAAGCACAAGTACAATGTTGCCGGCAACTTCACAATTAAGCTCACGGCTAAGGGCGACGGTAAGTCGGCCAGCACAAGCAAGCCCGTTACCATTGTGCAATAAAGCAGTAAGGTGCTTGTAGCCTTAAAACTTCGCCCCGGGCCATGTTTGTCGCATCACTTCGACAAGCATAGTCCGGGGCGAAGTTTTAAGCCTCGGGCAGATAATTAGTGCTTGAAGTGGCGCACGCCCGTCAGCACCATGGCCATGTCCAACTGGTTGCAGGCGGCAATGCTATCCTGGTCTTTGATGGAGCCGCCGGGCTGCACCACGGCCCGGATGCCAGCCGCGCCGGCAATTTCCACGCAGTCGGGGAAGGGGAAGAAGGCGTCGGAAGCCATAACCGCCCCGTTCAGGTCAAACCCAAACGAGCCGGCCTTCTCGATGGCCTGGCGCAGGGCATCCACCCGCGAGGTCTGGCCTACGCCCGAGGCCAGCAGCTGGCCGGCGCGCGCCAGCACAATGGTGTTGCTCTTGGTGTGCTTGCAGATTTTGAGGGCGAATTCCAGGGCCGCCATTTCGTCGGAAGTCGGGGCCGATTCAGTTACGGTTTTGAATTCAGCCGCGCCTTCCATGGCCTGGTCGAAGTCCTGCTCAATAGTGCCGTTGAGCAAGGTTTTCACCTGCTTTACCGGAAACTGCACGGGCTTCTGGCGTAGCAGAATCCGGTTTTTCTTGCTCTGCAGCAGCGGCAGCGACTCGGCCTCGAACTCGGGCGCAATCAGCACCTCGAAAAACAGCTTGTTCAGCTCCTCGGCCGTTGCCGCATCCACTGGCTTGTTCATGATAATTACGCCGCCGAAAGCCGACACCGGGTCGCAGCTCAGGGCGTTGAGGTAGGCCTGGTGCAGCGTATCGGCCTGGGCCACGCCGCAGGCGTTGGTGTGCTTGAGAATGGCGCAGGCGGCTGGGCCGGCCGCCTCGAATTCGCGCATGAGCAGCACGGCCGCGTCCACATCCACAAGGTTGTTGTAGCTGAGCTGCTTGCCGTGGAGCTGGTCGAACAACGCGCTCAGGTCGCCGTGGAACGTGCCCGCCTGGTGGGGGTTTTCGCCGTAGCGCAGAGGTGTTGCGGTTGCGCTGTCCGGTTTTTCGGTGGAAGCCGGGTTTTTGCTTCCCATGAAATAGCGGCCGATTTCGGTGTCGTAGTGGGCGGTGGTGGCAAAGGCAGCGGCGGCGTACTGCTTGCGGTCCTCCAGGTCGGTGGCGCAGTTCTTTTGGGCCAGCAGCTCGGTTACCTGCGCGTACTGGTCGCGGCTGCTGACCACGAGCACGTCGCGGTAGTTTTTGGCCGCCGCCCGCAGCAGCGAGATGCCGCCGATGTCAATCTTCTCAATCACATCGGCCTCAGCGGCGCCCGAAGCCACAGTTTCCTCGAACGGGTATAGGTCCACCACCACCAGATCGATGGGCGGGATGCCGTGCTGGGCAGCTTCGGCCAGGTCGGAGGCCTCGTGGCGGCGGTGCAGAATGCCACCGAACACGGTGGGGTGCAGCGTTTTCACGCGGCCGCCAAACACGGCCGGAAAGCCGGTCAGAGTTTCCACGGCCGTTACCGCCGCGCCCTGCTCCTCGATAAACTGCTGGGTGCCACCGGTCGAGTAGATCGTTACGCCGTGCTGGCTCAGCAACTCCACGAGCGGGCCGAGACGGTCTTTGTAATACACCGAAATCAGGGCGGAACGAATGGGCTGCGACATGGCGGAAGGGGGCTGAAAGAGTTTGTGAAATGCTCCGCGAAGGTAGGCACCGGCGCGCGGCCGGCTGTTACCGAATTGTTAAGCCGGCCCGGCCACAGCGCCCGCACTACTACAAAGTCAACTCGGGCAGCACACGGCGCGGTGGCAACCGGGCGAGTTCCGTAGCTCAACCGTGGCAGCCGAAGCGGGCTGCTGTGCGTAGAGGATACAGTTGTCATCCGGCCCTGTTTTTTATGCCTGAACTGATTAATCCACCTGCTACTTCTGCCGCTACTTTACCCGCGGCTACTCCAGCGCTGGCCGCTGCCGGGGCGGCAGCCCTCACCCCGCGCCTCTTCGCCCAGGCCGCCCACTCCGACGTTGAGGGCGGCTTCCCGACCAAGGAATTCAACTGGCTCCGCGAGGCCGGGCTGCTGGCTGCCCCGCTGCCCGAGGCACTTGGTGGCAGCGGCCTCAACGAACCTGCCCATACCTACGAGCTGCTCAGCACCCTGCGCCACATTGGGCGGGGCAACCTGGCGGTGGGCCGGGTATATGAGGGCCACGCCAACGCCTTGCAGCTCATAAAGCGTTTCGGCCGGCCGGCGCAGGTGCAGAATTGGGCCGCAGATGCCCGGGCGGGCCACCTGTTTGGCGTCTGGAACACCGAGGCGCACGACGGCGTGAAGCTGGAGCCGCTGTCCGATGGCCGGTACCGGCTCAGCGGCAGCAAAACTTTCGGCTCGGGTGCCGGCCACCTCACCCGCCCGCTGCTTACGGCCGCCCTGCCCGACGGCGGCTGGCAGATGCTGGTACTCCCCGCCGACACCCAGGCACCCGAATACGACGCCCGGTTCTGGCGGCCGCTGGGCATGCGGGCTTCGGCCAGCTTCCGGGTCGATTTTACGGGCTTGGAAGTGGTCCCTGAGCAGCTGCTGGGTGCGCCCGGCGACTATTACCAGCAGCCTTGGTTCAGCGGTGGAGCCATCCGGTTTGCCGCCGTGCAGCTGGGCGGGGCCGAAGCCATATTCGACGAAACCCGCCGCTTTCTGCGTGCCCTTGGTCGAACCGACGACCCCTACCAGCGCCAGCGTCTGGGTCAGCTGAGCATTCTGGTGGCTAGCGGCCAGCACTGGCTGCACGCCGCCGCCGAGCTGGCCGCCCGCCCTGGCCCCGACGCTGAAACTGTGGTAGCCCACGCCAACCTCGTACGCTCGGCCATCGAGGATATTTGCCTGCGGGTGTTGCCGCTGGCCGAGCGATGCGTGGGGGCCCGCGGCCTGCTGCGGCCCGAGCCCTTCGAGCGCC